>NZ_JBNYYG010000015.1:0-106731 GCF_050565405.1 Paenibacillus macerans
TTGGATACCAAAACCATTACGGAATTAAACGCTAAGGTGGATGTCGATAAAGAAGAGTACGAGGATGTAGCTAAAGAGTACTACGCATAGTGGCCCTCGCCCTCCTGGAGGTGCGGCCAGATCCGCTTCTCGGCGATCAGCCGCATGAACGGATACGCCTCGAGCAGCCGGGCGATCGTATCTTCGTTTTCGCGGCGGTTAAACGTGCAGGTGGAATAGGCCAGCTGGCCGCCCGGCTTCAGCATCGCCACCGCATCCCGCAAAATGTCCCATTGCCGCGCCGCGCACAGTTCGACCGCCGCCGGCGACCACTCAAGCATCGCCTCGGGATCCTTGCGAAACATGCCTTCGCCCGAGCAGGGGGCATCCAGCATGATCCGGTCGAAGGCGAGCGGGAAGCGGACGGACAGCTCCGGCGGGGCCGCTTGCGTCACGACGGCGTTGCGGATGCCGAGGCGCTCCACGTTCTCCGCCAGAATCCGCGCGCGCTGCGGATGGATCTCGTTGCTGACGAGCAGGCCTTGTCCGGCCAGCTTGGCGGCGATTTGCGTCGTTTTGCCGCCGGGGGCCGCGGCCAGGTCGAGCACCGCTTCGCCCGGCTGCGGGTCCAGCAGCTCGACGGCAGACATCGCCGAGGGTTCCTGAATATAATAGATTCCGGCGGTATGATACGGATGCTTCCCCGGACGGGTCGGCTCTTCATAATAAAAGCCCGTCTCGCACCACGGCACCGGCCGCATGCCGAACCGTTCCGCCAGTTTGGCGGCCGCCGGCGAACCCGGCCGTATCTTCAGCGTATTCAGCCTCAGTCCATAGGTGCGGGGCATGGCATAGCTGTCCAGTACCGCCTCCGCTTCGGCCGGGCCGAGCATGGCCAGTACCGCCTCCTTGTAAGCGGCTGGCAGGGATGGGATGGTCATGAGGGTATGCTGCTCCTTCCTGATAAGAAAAGCCAAACCGAAATCCTCCTAATGGACCTGTGGGCCGTTATTACGGCGAAATCGAGCGGTTGTAGAATGTAACGGACCCCAGCGCCCTTATTCGGCAAATCAAAGCATGTTTTTAGCTATTTTCGGGCAAATAAGGTCTTCCCGGTCCGTTAGCGAACAAAGCAGGGCGGTTACTCGTTCCAACAGCCGGTCATCAAGCGCCGATTTTTAAATTAAGCCTTCCTTGATCTTTCAAAATTCCGGTTCACTTTTACTACAGCAGTGTACCATATTGCTTTTTATTCTCAAAAGGGGTAGTTCAAAAAGTCATCTTTTGAAGATATAAGAATGCATAGCATCTCGGCACCAGCTTCCTTATATCGCAAGAAAAACCACCGCTAAAGGCGGTCTGGCTTCTGAGCATTTTCATCGATCAAGTTTTTCTTATCACGAAGCTCATGCAAGGAAGCAGATTCGGCGTCGAATCTTGAATTCAGCCGGGCCCTGCGTTGCTCACGTAGCTTCCAGCTACGCTCCGCTACTTTCGTATCCAACCTTCTCGGTGCTCAAAACCTTACTTTTTGAACACTCACTAAAAAGGGGAATGGATGTTCCTTCCTGCCTATGGCATAATGGAAAAAGAAGCGGTCTTTTTCGCAAAACCAGAACGACATGCAAAGGAGAACCTCTATGAAACTGCTGCAGGCTTTATTCTTCCCGCCGGAACAGCCCGGGGGGGTATCTTCGATGATTCCGTACCTGCAAGAACGGTTTAATCCTCCCCATTGGGAGATGGAATTATTTTCTTTGCCGAAACGCATCCGCTCCAAAGGGAGCGACCCCGTCATTTTTCATACCTTCGATTGGCAGGAATTCGCGGACAGCCCGATCGTGCAAAAATACGTCCAAACGTACCGCGACTACTTATGGTGGACGAAGTTGCGCATCAAGCAGCCTTACGACCTGATCCACGCCCATCATCCGATCGCCGGGCTGGCGATGAAGGAGGTTTTTCCGCAGACCCCTTTGGTTCAAAGCATTCACTCCAGTTATGAAAAAGAATTGATCCTGAACGGCCGGATCCGGAAAAACGGGCCGGAGCACCGGTTCCTCACCTCGCTGTACCGGGAGCTGGAGCATCGCACCGACCGGCTGTTTACCGTGTCGCAGTCCTTTACCGAATATTTGGCTCCCTACGTGGACGATCCCGGGGCCATCGGGGTGATCCCGAACGGGTTCGACGAAAAGCGGTTTAAACCGATCCCGCATGAAAACGAGGTCGCCCAACTGGTGACCGTCTGCCGCCTCGTGCCGGCAAAAGGGCTGGATACCCTGCTGCATGCCTGCGCCGAGCTGAAGCGACGCGGCCACAATTACGTGCTGCACATTATCGGAGACGGTCCGATCCGCCAGGAGCTGGAGCAGCTGGCGCAGGAGCTGGGCATCTACGACGAGACGATTTTTTACGGGTATACGCTGCATCCTGAGGAATTCATGCCTTTCTTCGATATCTTCGTGCTGCCGTCGCGCGCGGAAGCGTTCGGCTCGGTGTTTGCCGAAGCGGCGCTTTGCAGCCTGGCGCTGGTCGGGACGGCCGTCGGCGGGATCGCCGAGCAGATCGAAGACGGCGCGAACGGACTCCTGGTGCCTCCGGAGGACGCGAAGGCGCTGGCCGTCGCCCTGGAGAAGGTCATCGTCGATCCGGACTATCGTTACCAGCTCGCGCGCAGCGGCTCGGAGAAAGCCAAAAACCATTATTCGCTCAACCGCGTCGTGCATGAGCTGAAAAAACTGTACCTGCAATTCAAATGAGAAAGAGTTGGATAAAAGTGAATTCATTTCGTTTTCTTCACGCGGCCGATTTGCATCTGGACACCCCGTTCTCCGGGATGTCCGGCGTGCCGGATCGGCTGCGCCGTTTTTTGCGGGAATCGACGTTTGCCGCCTTTGACCGCTTGATCCGGCTCGCCATCGCGGAATCGGTCGATTTCGTCGTGATCAGCGGGGACATTTACGATGCCTCCGACTCGTCGCTGCGCGCGCAGCTTCGGCTCCGGGAAGGCTGGGACAAGCTGGGCAAGCACGGAATTCCGGTCTATCTGATCCGCGGGAACCATGATCCGCTGTCCAGCCGGCGGCTGCGTTTGGCGCTGCCCGGGCACGTGACGGAGTTCGGTCCGCAAGCGGAAAGCGTGACCGCGGTGCGGCGCAGCGACGGTCAGCCGGTGGCGGTGGTGACGGGAACTTCCTACCCGACCCCGGCGGTCACGGAAAACCTGTCGCTGAAGTATCGCCGCGAGCCTGGCTCACCGCTGTATCATATCGCCCTCTTGCACGGGAACGTCGACGGCCAGGAGGGGCATGACGCCTACGCGCCGTGCTCGCTCCGCGATTTGCAGGCGTCGGGCTACGACTATTGGGCGCTGGGCCATATCCACAAGCGGCAAATTCTGAGCGAGGCCCCATGGGTCGTCTATCCCGGCAATATTCAGGGCCGGAGCTTGAAGGAAACGGGGCCGAAGGGATGCTACCTCGTCGATGTCAGGGAGAACGGCGAAGCGGAGCTCTCGTTCCGGCGGCTCGATGAGGTATTGTGGCTGGAAAGCGGCCTGCCGATCGACGGACTCGCCTCCGAAGAAGCCTGGAAGGCCCGCGTCGATGAGCGGATGGACGAGCTGCGGGAGGCTGAACCCGGTAAAATCACCGTCGTCCGGCTGACGTTTACCGGACGCGGGCCGCTGCATGCGCTGCTGCAGTCCGGCCAAGAGGCGGCGGAGCTGCTGCAGGAGCTGCGGCGGCGGGAAAGCCTGCGGCTGGAGGAAGTGTTCCAGGGCGCGGGAACGGAGGTACCGCCGGCAGGCATCGTGTGGCCGTCGGGTTTTAAGCTGGACACGGCGCTGGAGATGGATCGCGATTTGCTGCTGGAAGAGGACAGCTTTCTGGGCGAGCTGTTCCGGCTTGGCGGGAAAGCGGCTCGGGAGCCGGAGCTGCTCGGGGATATCGCCGAACAAGCGCTGGCCTCGCTGGCTGACAACCGCCAGCTGCGGCGGCTGCTTCAAGAACTCGGCCCGGAGGAGCGGCTCGATTTGCTGCGCCGCGCCGAAGAGCTGGCCGCGACTTTGCTGGACGACGATGGGCCGCGCGACGGGAGGACATCCTCATGAAGATCGAAAGACTGCAGGTGAGCGGGTTTGGTCATTTGAATGGCCTGGACGTGGAGTTGCCGGGCCAGGTGACCGTGCTGTACGGCCCGAATGAGGCCGGGAAAAGCACGCTGCTCGGCTTCGTTCGGGCGATGCTGTTCGGCATCCCGTCCCGGGCGCTGGCCGCGGAGCGGTTCGAGCCGGTGCGCGGCGGCACCCACGGCGGCGCGTTGACCCTTCTGGGCGACGATGGAGCCCGGTGGTTGATCGAGCGCTATGCGCAGCCGCCGGAGGGGCGGAATTTGCCGGGCACGCGCGGCGACCGGCTGCGGATCACGCGCAGCGACGACAGCGGACGGCTGCTGGAGGTCTCGCAGGAGGAGATGCGGCGCGAGCTGCTAGGGAGCTTGTCCAAAGCGATGTTCAAGCAGTTGTTTGCCGTCTCGCTCACGGAACTGCAGGAGGTGGGCGCCTTGCAGTCCGAGGAGCTAAGCCGATTCCTGTTCCACGCCGGGATCGGCGGCGGGGCGGCCGTGCTGCGCGGCGAGAAAAGATTGGTCCAGGAAATGGACAAGCTGTACCGGCCGCGCGGGCGGACGCAGGAGATCGCCCGGATCCTCCAGACGGTGGAGCGGCTGGAGCGCGAGGCCGAAGCGGCCAGGGCGCTGCTGCCCCGCTACAACGGCGTGCTGGAGGAGCTGGAGGCGCTCGCGGCGGAGCTGACAGCCTGCGAAGCCGAGCGTGCGGCGCTGGGCCTGGAGGCGGGCCGGCTGCACAAAGCGGCGGCAAGCCGGGCCGACTGGCTACAGCGCGAAGCGATCCGCGCGGAGCTGGCGGCCTTGCCGCCGGCCGCGCGCTTCCCCGAGCAGGGCGCGGCGCGCTGGCAGGGACTGCAGGCGGAGAAGGAACGCCTGCTGCTGGAGCGCAGCGAATGGACCCGGCGGCGGGAGGCGCTCGCGGCGGAGCTCGCGCGGCACCGCCCGGATGCGGCGGTGCTGGCGCGGGAGGCTGCGCTGCGGCAGCTGGCCGGCCGCCTGCCGGGCTACGAGGCCCGGCGGCGCGAGCTCGCGGAGCTTGCGGCGGAGGCCCTCCAGCTGGAGGGGCGGCTGGCCGAGTGCCTGCGCAGCATCAACCCGGCCTGGCGCGCGGCGGACCTGCGCGCCTTCGCCGGGACGGTCGGCGAACGGGAGAACGTTCGCCGGTTTGGGGCGCGGTTCGCCGCGTACGACAAGGAGATGGAGCTGCTGCGGAGCGAGCGCTACAAGCTGGAGCGGGCCGCGGCGAACGCGGAAACGGCCCGCGCCGCGGCGGCCGCGCGGGCGGAGGACAGCGCGGCTGCGGCGCGCCGGCAGTTCGCGATGCTCGTCCCGCAGCAGCGGGGCGAAATCCGCGCCTTGTGGAGCGAGCTGCGCAGCGAATTGGATCGCTGGCGCGAGCGCTCCGCGTCGCGGATGGCCGAGCTGCGCGAAGAAAGCGTCGAGGCGCTCGCCCGGACGCGCCTGCGCGCGCTGTACCAAAGGCTGTTCGCCGCCTGCGGCCTGCTCACCCTGGCCCTGCCCGCCGTCCTGTGGCTGGCGGCGGATTCGCCGTGGAGCGCCGCGGCTACGGGCGCGCTCCTGCTGAGCCTGGACGCGTACCTTGCCGCAGGCGCGTTCCGCGGCGAGCCGGCGGGGCGGCCGCGTCGCCGCCGCTCCTCCACCGCGCCCGGCCGCGACCTCGGCTTCGCCGGGGAGAACGCCGGCACGGAGGCGCGCCTTGCGGAGCTGCTGTCCCGTTTGGTCCGCCATCCGCAAAGCGCCGCCGCCGTTTCCCGGGGCGGCTCCTCCGCTCTCCCGGGGGCGGACCGGTGGGACGAAGAGGAGCGGCAGCTGCGCAGGCTGATGGAGGAATGGCTGCTGTGGGATCAGCGCCATGCCGCGTTTGAAGCGGACGAAGAAACGGCCCGCAGCCAAGCGGCTGCAGCCAAAGCAGAACTGCAGGGCCTCGAGCGGGAGCTGAGCCGGCGGGAGACGGCCTTTGCCGGCCTGGCCGCGGAATGGGAACAGTGGCTCGAAGAGCGCCGCCTTTCCCCCGACCTGTCGCCGGAAGCAGCGACGGACGTGTTCCGCCTGGCCGAGCAGGGCCGGGAATGGCTTGGCCGGATCGACGTCCTGACGGCAAAAACCGCCGAGCTGCGGAAGGAAAACGAGCATTTCGAGCAGGAGAGCTTGGAGGTTGGCCGCATGTTAGCCGGCCAAGGATTTGGCCCTGACGTTGACCTCGCCGCCGACAACGGCATTGGAGCTGGTGATGGCGAAGGCGCCGGCCGGCGAACGGATGCGGTTAGCGCGCTGCAAACCGCTTTGGCATGGCTGGATCGCGAGCTTGAGCGAAAGAGCGCGTACGATCAGCTATCCGCCCAGCTTCTGCCGTTGGAGGAGGAAGGGCAGCGCCTGGAGGATCGCCTGCGGCAGGTAGCGGTGTCGGAGCAAGACTTGCTTGCCGAAGCGGGTGCGTCAAGCGGAGAGAATTTGCTTCGCCTCGGGGCGGCGGAGGAACGCCGTGAGGCGCTGCAACGCGAGCTGCGGCAAACCGAACTGCTGTTGTATGCCGGCCTGGACGCGGCGAAACGCGGCGAACTCGAACGGCTGCTGGAAACGGCGGATGAAGCGGAGCTGGAGCAACGTTTGGAAAGCTCCCGTTTAGCCTTGCAGAAAGCGGAAGCCCGTTGGAAGGAACTGCAGGAGAAGCGCGGGAGACTGCTGCAGGAGCAGGAGGATTTGGCGGCGCGGGGCCAGCGGGAGGATCTGAAGCAGCAGCTTGCGGAGCAGCAGGCTGCGCTGGCGGAAACCCTCGATCAATATACGGTGATGGCCGTATGCCACGAGTTGATCGGACGGGTTCGGCGGATTTATGAGGAGGAGCGCCAGCCGGCGGTACTGCAGGCGGCGTCGGGGTATTTCGCCCGGATGACGGGCGGAGCGTACCGGAGAGTCGTGATGAAGATGGGCAGTCAAGAACTGATGGCGGAGCATGCGGTGCACGGCCCGGTCGAAAGCGCCTTTTTGAGCCGGGGTACCGCCGAACAACTGTACCTGTCGATGCGGCTGGCGATATCCGAAGCGGTGATGGGACAAAGCCGGTTGCCGTTGTTGCTGGACGACCTGTTCGTCAATTTCGACGCCGCCCGGCTCGAAGGGGCGCTAGCGGTGCTGCGATCGGTGTCCGACCGCCAGCAAATCATTATGATGACTTGCCACGAGCATGTCGTTGATCGGATTAAGGCGGCTCTGCCGACCGCGCATATCGTTCAGATGTAAGGGGACGGTTTGCTCGGGGACCTCGGGTTGTTACGGCCCGGGGTTTTCTTTGCGCCGGTACAGGGCCAACATCAGCGCCCACAGCAGGCTGAACAGGCCAAATACCGGATACAGCACGGACAGCAGCGAGCTGAAGCCGAATTGGCTGGTGATGTAGCAAATAAACAGGATCGTGATGGAGATCAGCATCGGCGGCACCTTGATCCGCTGCTGCAATTGCAGGGTTACGCCGTACACGTCGGCGACGAAGGTGCTGAAGATTTCCATGAAAATGAGCAGGACGTAGATCAACTGGATGGTTGTCCCGAGCTGCTGCGCAATGCTGCCCATCGGGATTTCGTACTGCCCGATGCCCGGCATGTAGGCGGACAAAGCAAAGTGACCGGCCATCAGCATAAAACCTACCCCTGCGCCGCCAAGGATTCCGCCCGTGATGATGACTTTGCGGCTTTCGGTGTGGCTGCCGATCGGGACGAGGACCGCCTGGGCCATCGAAAGGTTAAAAGCGGAATACATCAGCGGCGACGCCCAGGCGGCCAACAGGGGGAAATCCGTTTCCAAGGTCAGGAAACGCGTTGCCCCCGGCGAGCCGGCGGTATTGAAGATGATTGTAAGCGAGAGGATCAGCATCAGCGGCACGACGATCGAATTCAGCTGCAGCACCCCGTTGATCCCCCTGCCGAGCAGCAGGTAGGTAAAAATCAAGGTGATCCATAGGCCTGTCTGATAATGAAAGCCCAAATGCTCCATGAAGACAGAGCCGGCTCCCGCGAGCATGACGCTGTTGACGCCGATCAGCACGACCAGGGTAAACAAGCTGAGGGCTTGGCCGATGCGTTCGCCAAACAGCCGACGGTTCAGGTCCTCGTAGGAGCTTGCTTTGATGTCGCGGGCGAGCAGCATCATTTTCGTGCCCAACCAAATGAACAGCATCGTCGATAACAATATCGTCAATATTCCCCATTTGCCGTACCGGGTGAAAAACGTGAGAATTTCCTGTCCCGTCGCGAAGCCGGCTCCAACGACGGTGCCGATATAGGTGAAAGCGATCTGCAGAACTTTTACGGCGTTTTTCATGGTTTTCCCCCCGGTTCTTGTGCTATATATAGTACAAGGTATGTTGTCCACCAACGGGACATGACTTAAACCTATAGAGAGGTAGTTCAAAAAGTCATCTTTCGATCACGAAGCTAGTCCAGAGGCTTAATCGACGTCGAATCTTGAATTCAGCCGGGCCTGCCGTTGCTCACGTAGGTCTGCCTACGCTGCGCTACTCAGTCCCTAGCTTCATCCAACCTTCTCGGTGCTCTAAACCTGACTTTTTTAACCTTCATCGAAAGCTGTAGTTCAAAAAGTCATCTTTCGATCACGAAGCTAGTCCAGAGGCTTAATCGACGTCGAATCTTGAATTCAGCCGGGCCTTGCGTTGCTCACGTAGGTCTGCCTACGCTGCGCTACTCAGTCCCTAGCTTCATCCAACCTTCTCGGTGCTCTAAACCTGACTTTTTGAACCTTCATCGAAAGCTGTAGTTCAAAAAGTCATCTTTCGATCACGAAGCTAGTCCAGAGGCTTAATCGACGTCGAATCTTGAATTCAGCCGGGCCTGCCGTTGCTCACGTAGCTTCCGGAAAGCTAACGGACACCAGAAACGCTATTGGCCCGCTTTGGGGCAGTTTCCGTTTCTAACGGACCGAGGAGACCTTATTTCGGTTAGAAGCGGCTAAATGGCTGCCATGAGAGCCAAATAAGGTCGCTGGAGTCCGTTACAGCGGGAAATAGCCGGGAAATGGGCAAATAAGGTCATTACGGTCCGTTACGTTCTGTCGCGCTACTTTCGTCTCTAGCTTCATCCGACCTGAAGCGTTTTGAAAAAACGCACTTCGGAAGCATACGCTTTCGGTGCTCCAAACCTGACTTTTTGAACTTTCATCGAAACGGTTGTCAAAACCCGCCTTTTTGAAACACGCACTATAGAGATTGATCTGTGGAGGAAAAAATATGGAGCTGTTAAAACAAAAGATCGTAGAGCAAGGCGTCATCGTCTCGGACCAGGTGCTGAAGCTGGATGGGCTGATCAACCATCAGGTAGATCCGCAACTCACGATGCAGATGGGCAAGGAGTTTGCCAAGCGGTTTGCCGATGCCGGCGTCACGCGGGTCGTAACCGTGGAATCGTCGGGCATCGCCGTGGCGTTTGCTACCGCTTACGAGCTGGGCGTCCCGCTGCTGTTTGCGCGGCGGAAAAAAACGCTGCTGGCCGAGCCGGATATGCTCTGCGAGCGGGTTCCGTCGTTTACGAAAGGGATCGTCACGGACATTCTGGTGTCGCGCGAGTTCATCGGGGAACAGGACCGGGTTTTGTTCATCGATGACATTATTGCCAATGGGGATGCCGCTCGCGGGCTGATCCGAATCATTGGCCGCGCCGGAGCCGAGCTGGTCGGAGCGGGCATTATCATTGAAAAATGCTTCCAGCCCGGAGCCCAGGCTATCCGTGGGCAAGGCATCCGGCTGGAGACGCTGGTGCGCATCGCGTCCCTGGAAGGCGGACGAATTACGTTTGCCGACTAGCCGGACAAACGGGCAAAGAAAAAATCGCCAATTTACGGTTAATCCTTTGCAGGCCCCCTTTTTTTCGCTATAATGAGGATTACTAGGGAGAGGAGGCTTAAAGAATGGGGAAAGAATTGGCAGTAGACGCGGAGTTCTTTATTTCGAAATTGTCCGAAGCGAAGGTTACCTTTGAACGTGCCCTGGATTGCAAACATACGGAGTTTGATGACCTTTATCCCTATATGCTTGAACATCCCCAGTTTTTTTGGTACAAACGCTATGTAGCATGGTCGCAATTGTTGACGATAACCGGGCTGTGCCAAGAGCTCGATGTGCCCTGGAAGGATCAGTTCAGTCCGCAGCAGGTAGGGTATTTGGAACAAAGGGTTATGTCGGCCAAGGTGCTTGATTTCTGGTTTGAGAAGAACGACAGCAAGGAGCATGCCTCGCGTTAAGCGGCGGTTCGGAAATATTGCCAACCGGCATGCAATAGCTTCAAGTATAATGCAGGCCCCGTCAGGTTTTGACCGGCGGGGCCTTTTTTTGGTGGAGCATTGCTAGGGAATCATAAAGCATGGGACGGACGGTGAACTTCACCCGACGCGTATGGCATGTTGCATGACAGCTGGGGGAGCGACGCTGGTCAAAGTGCAGGACGGCTAACGGACCTAAACGCCCTTATTTGCCCGAAAAAGGCCAGGGAGACGTGCTAAAAAGCTAAATAAGGCGTTCCGCTTCGTAACTTCCGTTTGTTCGGCGTGCGCTTTATTATATAATAAGTCACAGGAGGTGGGTGTTTCGATGATCTCGGATGAGGAATTAAACGAATTCCGATTGACCGGCGAAAAGGTGCGGGTGGTGCGCGACGGGATCGAAGCCAACGATGTCCGGGGCATCGTCGTAGCTTGGGACGACACGCATGTGCTGATTCGCAAACCGTCCCGCAACGTGGTGAAGCTGAACCGGAACTACATTTATCAACCCTCGCGGGAGCCGCGGGTTTCGCCGGGGGATTAAGCATATTTTTGGCCGGGCGGGACATCGTATAAGTGATCCCAACAGGAAAGGATGTTCCGCTCATGTCGCTGGTCAGCGATAAAATAAAAGCCTACAAAGACGAGATCAACCGTTTCGGGGAAGCCATGCCGAAGGTGACGGAGGCGTACCATACGTTTACCGGAGAAAGCCTGTCGGAAGGATCCCTGGACGCCAAAACCAAGCAACTGATCGCCCTCGGCGTCGCATTATCGACGAACAACGAAATTTGTACGTTTTATCATGCGGAGGAAGCGAAGTCCAAAGGGGCCACGGACGCGGAAATTCTCGAGACGGTTGCCGTCGCATCGGCCGCGTTGGCGGGCAACGCCTTGTCGCAAGGCGTTACCCGGGTACAGGAAGCTTTGAGCGTACCGCCTATCCAATAACGCGGCTAAGTCAAAGAAGGGAATCTTTAAGGGAGTTGTCTCGCTGAGGGTTCCCTTTTTCCGTTTGCTCAGGTGGGGGATGAAACGTTCGGCGCTCCGTCCCGCGCAGCCGTCGGGGCCGGTGGAATATGCGCCTTACCCGTGCGGCTCCCGTTGCTATCGCCGCTGCCGCCCAAATAGGCGCGCATTCGAGAAGACACTTCCCGCTGCAATCCGGCCCAGAGAATTCGCATTTTGCCGTGGAAACCGCGGCACCGGTATTCGGCCTGGATGCCGTTCTCATCCTGGCTGATGCGGTAAATTTCAATGTCCCGTTCGCGGAATTTGCCGTGAATCTCCGCGAGTACGAGCGTCACCCGGCGTTCGCCGCCGCGGATGAAATCGACGTACGCCTCCGGACTCTTCAGCAGCCCGCTTTGCTCGAGAATGCGGGCGTCCCGCTGAAACACCTTTTGTAAAAATCCAAGCAGCAGCGCGCTCTTGATCAGCGCGAGCTCATCCTCTTTAAGGCCGGGAACCGCCATATGAAAACACCGCCTTTATACGAACTTATGTTCTTATCATACTCCAATCTGGCGGTTTTAATCAAGAGTCCCCCTAGGATGATTTAGGATTGACTTTCGTCCTTGCCCCATGTTAAGATATTTTTTGCCGCTGTGAAAATTATTTTCGATAAAGCGGATGTTATGCGGTCGTGGCGGAATTGGCAGACGCGCACGGTTCAGGTCCGTGTGGGCTAACCCCCCGTGGAGGTTCGAGTCCTCTCGACCGCATCGGTTTCACGATGAACAAGCTCTTAAATGGCCGGATGGCGATTTAAGAGCTTGTTCTTTTTTGGGCGTTAGTAAAATTCGGACAAGATTGGCTTGATTTCGCTTGGTCCGGCCATTTCCGGGCCGAAGCAGGCCTTGGGTTGCCGGTCGTTCGTCCAGGGCTCCAGACTGCATGCGTCTTTCACGCCCCGGATCATCCATGAGCGAACCTTCTCGAAGGAGATTCCGGTATTGTAGGCATGGATATGATTGATCCAGACCGGTTCCTTGAGATTGATAAATTCGTGAGGAACCTTTAAGGCGTCGCGCCAAGTGATTTTCGGCGATTGGCCCTGCAGATACTTTCCGACATGATGGATCGTTGCGCCGTAGCTCGGCAGCCAAAAAAAGAATTTGCCAAGCCGGTTTTGCACGGAGTCGTAAACGTACCCATATTGGGGCACGAGGGCTAGCGTATCTTTTTTCGGCGTAAAAGCGTGCAGTTTTTGGATGAACTCCTTGTGGTACATATCGTCGCTGGACAAATAGACGCGATAGAAGCTGGGATAGCCTGCAATGTCCTCCGCGACATGGGCATGATACGCTCTGGGCGTCACAAAGCGAACGTTTTTCGGCAGCGGCCCGTAACGGCTCAGAACTTCATGAACCGTTCGTTCGGATGCCGGATCGTACAGAACATAACAGGAGAAATCCTGGGAGGTTTGGAGCCGCAAGCTTTTTAGCGTATAGGTCATGAATAGACCCAGCCTGTTTTCGATCCACTTCCGGGTGAGCCGGTCCGGCGTTCCGCCCCAATTGTTAAAGTGAATTTCGATAATCATTTTCTTGGGTTTCCGTAGGTTTTCCTGCATAAAGTATCGGCCTCCTCCAATTCATGCGGTGTTGCAAAACCAAGCTCTCTAGCATCTTATGCTAGCATGCTATCTTGGCATGGACGCATTCGTAGATTCGGCGATGAATTCCGCATTTAGCGGGCAGACGCATTTCGACGGGGGGACGTCACGAAACTAAGGCTTGACACCTTTTTGATTGCATGATAATATAAATCTCGTTGCCGCAAAAAAAGGCGATAACGTAATGAGCGGTCGTGGCGGAATTGGCAGACGCGCACGGTTCAGGTCCGTGTGGGCTAACCCCCCGTGGAGGTTCGAGTCCTCTCGACCGCATTACCTTAACAATGAACGAGCTCTTGAATTTCCTTCTGTGGAGATTCGGGAGCTTTTTGCATTTTCGGGATATGCAAGGTACTCCTCATCACTTAAAGCCGTCTTAGGCGAAGAGTCAAAATAATGCACGCCAGCGGGTCGCCAAACTATACCGTGCTTCACTATCCCCCTTGCTACAATAAAACTCATAGAGGTAGTTCAAAAAGTCGTCTTTCGAAGTTATAAGAAAGATTTGGCCTCTTCAGCACCAGTTTCCATATATCGCAAGAAAAACTACTGCTAAACGCGGTCTGGCTTCCTAGAAGCTGCCTCGATAGGTGTTTTTCTTATCCCGAAGCAGGTTTGCTGGAGTAGCCTCCTACAAGCTAACGGACACCAGAAACGCTATTGGCCCGCTTTAGGGCAGTTTCCGATTCTAACGGACCGAGGAGGCCTTATTTCGGACAAAGGCGGTTAAATGGCCGCCATGAGAGCCCAATAGGGTCTCTGGAGTCCGTTACAGCGGGAAATAGCCGGGAAATGGGCAAATAAGGTCTTTACGGTCCGTTACGCAGCTCCGCTACGACCTAAAGCGTTTCGAAAAAACGCGCTTCGAAAGTATACGCTTAGCGTTTTGAAAAAACGCAATCGGAAGCATACGCTTGGGTGCTCCGAACCTGACTTTTTGAACACGCACTCCTAGAAGAATTCTGTGCTGAGCTCCGATTGTAGACAGGGGGATTTTCTTTTGAAGAAGGATGAGCAGTGCTTGGCAACACTGGAAACGGATATTTTGGTGGCCGGGGGAGGCGTGTCGGGGGTGTCGGCGGCGCTTGCGGCGGCCCGAAACGGAGTGAAGGTTGTTCTATGCCAGGATCGGCCTGTGCTTGGGGGCAACGCTTCTTCGGAAATACGGATGCATATTGTCGGAGCGGCCAACTCCAAACGAGGAAAGGCGCTTGAAACGGAGGCGCGGGAAGGCGGCATTCTGGAAGAGATCCTGCTGGAAAATGCCGTTCGCAATCCCCAGCGGAGCGCCTCGATGTTCGACTTGATCCTATACGAGAAATGCCGAGCCGAGCAGAATCTGACGCTGCTGCTGAATACTACGGTCATTGACGCGGAAGTGGAGGGGGGACGAATCGTTTCCGCTCTGGCGATTCGGGAGAGCACGGAGCATCGGTTTCGAATATTAGCCAAAGTGTACATGGATTGCACCGGGGACGGGCGGCTTGGCAAGGAAGCAGGCGCGTTATATAAAACCGGGCGCGAAGCGGCAAGTGAGTATGGAGAGACGCTCGCGAATGAGCACGCGGATTCGTATCGGCAAGGATCGTCGCTTTTGTTCACTACCCGGGATATGGGCTGGCCCATGAGCTTTACGCCGCCTTCCTGGGCGCGCAAATTCACGGAGGAGGATCTGAAATTCCGCGGCCACTCCACCTGGGAATACGGCTATTGGTGGGTCGAGTTCGGCGGGATGCTGGACACGATCGCCGATAATGAGGCCATCCGCGATGAACTGCTGGCGATTATGCTGGGCGTTTGGGATCATATCAAGAATAGCGGCAATCATCCCGATTCGGAGAATTGGGCGCTGGACTGGTTCGGGTTTGTTCCTGGGAAAAGAGAGTCGCGCCGCTTTATCGGAAAATACCTGCTGACCCAGGCGGATCTGGAGCAAGCGGTACACTTCGAGGACGTGATCGCGTACGGAGGGTGGCCGATGGATACGCATCCGCCTCAGGGCATTGATGCCACCGAGCAGAACCCGGCCCGTCAGCCGTTTAGCCGGTATGTATACGGTATTCCGCTCAGCGCGCTGATCAGCGCCAATGTGGAAAACTTAATGTTCGCCGGACGCAACATATCGGCAACGCATATCGCCTTCTCCAGTACGCGGGTGATGGGAACCTGCGCCGCCATGGGACAAGGCGCAGGCACGGCTGCCGCATTCGCCGTTCAAGCCGGCTTGACGCTGGATGACGCCCTCCGCGATAAGGAGTTCATCCAGCGGGTTCAGCAGCAGCTATTGAAACAGGACGCCTATTTGCCGGGCATCGCGCCGGTTAAGGACAACTTGGCGTTAAGCGCGACCCTCCGCGCTTCTTCGGAACAGCCGGAAGGCCAAGCCGCCCACGTCACCGACGGCTATACCCGGGCGATGCATGGAGCGGGCGGCGCCAGACCGGAGCTGGCCGTCCCCGGGACGCACCGCTGGATGTCGCAGCCGGGCGATCCTGCCCCGTGGATCGAGCTGGAGTGGCAGGCGCCGGTGTCGATCAGCGAAATTGTGCTCGTGTTTGACACGGGCATGCACCGCAGACTGACCCTGACTCATTCGGACGAAGTATTGAGCATGATGGAATGGGGACCCCAGCCGGAGACGGTTAAGGACTTCCGGGTGACGGCGTTTTTCGCCAATCCCGGGACTCCAGCCCGCCAGGTGCTGTCCGTTCAGGATAACTACCAGCGGCAAATCGCCCGCCGGATAAACTTGGAACAAGTCGTGAAGCTGCGCGTGGACATCGCCGGCACCAACGGCCTGGACCATGCCCGCATATTCGAGATTCGCTGCTACGAATAATCGATCCCTCTAAATAGGCCAACCGAAATCGGTTGGCCTATTTGGCCTGCCGGAGGCGGTGAAACAGCTTCTTGCCGCATCGGCAACCGAGCAGGTCAAAATATTGCACATCAAGGAGTCGGAAGGCTATACCGTAATCCCCAAAGCCTCTTGCTACAATAAATCCATAGAAGAACGGCAGGCGAAGCCAGGCAAGGTACGGCTGCCGGGAAAGAGAGGCTCACATGGATAGTTATACGTTGAAAAGCAAGGAAATCCCGCTCCATTCTTCTTTTGATGTCATCGTTGTCGGAGGCGGCCCGGCGGGCTGCACCGCGGCGGCTGCGGCAGCCCGGGAAGGAGCGCGCACGCTATTGATCGAAGCGACCGGAAGTCTCGGCGGAATGGGAACCTCGGGGCTGGTTCCGGCCTGGTGCCCGTTCTCCGATAAGCAGAAAATGATCTACCGCGGCCTTGCCGCCAAGGTATTCGATACACTGAAAGCGCAAATGCCGCATGTACAAGCAGATGCGCTGGACTGGGTTCCGATTGAACCGGAGAAGCTGAAGCGGGTATACGATGATCTGGTGACGGAGTCTGGCGCCAGCGTGCTGTTTATGACGGCGCTTGCCGATGTGGAGCGTGGCGAGGACGGCAACGTGACGGCGATTGTGGTGCTGAACAAGGGCGGGCTTCAGGCGTTTCGGGCCAAGGTCTATGTGGACTGCACCGGGGACGGCGATGTTGCCGCATGGGCCGGGGCGGAGTACCGGAAAGGGGACGCCGTAACCGGCGAGCTGCAGCCAGCTACGCATTGCTTCATCCTTGGCAATGTCGATGAATATGCGTATCTGACCGGGCCGAATCTTCACGCCGATAATCCCCAAAGTCCGATTCACGAGGTCTTCCAGTCGGGAAATTATCCGGGCATTCCGGATACGCACCTGTGCAACAACTTGGTCGCTCCGCGAGCCGTAGGCTTCAATGCCGGCCATCTGTGGGGCGTCGACAACACGGATACGTTCACCGTTTCGAATGCGATGATCGAGGGGCGCAAGATGGCTGCAGCGTACCGGGACATGCTGGCGGACGTTCAGCCCGCTACATTCGGAAACGCCTTCGTGATGAGCACGGGCACATTGATCGGCACCCGCGAATCGCGGCGGATCCTCGGCGACTATGTATTGACGGCGGAGGATTATATCGAACGCAAAAGCTTCGAGGACGAGATTTGCCGCAACAGCTATTTCCTGGACATCCACGGTACGAAGGAGGAGCAGCAAAGCGGTACAGGCTCCAGCCTCACGATCACGCTGTATGGCCCGGGCGAATCGCACGGCATTCCGTACCGCTGCCTTACGCCGCGGGGCTTGCGCAATGTTTTGGTGGCCGGACGCAGCATTTCGTGCGACCGCCGGGTGCTGGGAAGCGTCCGGGTCATGCCGGTATGTCTGGCGATGGGGGAAGCGGCCGGACTGGCGGCGGCGCTGGCCGCAGGTCAGGCGGAGAACGACGTTCACGCCGTGGACGTTGCCTTATTGCGCAAACGGCTGAAGGAAGAAGGCGCCTACTTGCCGGATATCGAAGCGAAAAGCCGCGGAGGTGAACGCGAGTGAGCAGTGAACAAGTCATTGTGCAGAAGAGGGTCGCGGCACCGAAGAGAACGTACTGGACGCGTAAAAGACGGGAACAGTGGGCCGGGTGGTTTTTTATCGCGCCCGAGGTCATCGGCATGATTATCCTCTCCGTATTCCCGCTGGCGGCCAGTCTTTTCCTGAGCCTCACCGAATGGAATCTGGTCGGCGGGCTGTCGGCGATCCATTTTATCGGGCTGGACAACTTCGTCAATCTGTTTAAGGATAATCACTTTATTCTGGCGCTGAAGAACAATGTACTGTTTACGGCCGGTACGGTGCCGCTGACCATGCTGCTCGGCATCATCCTGTCGGCGCTGATCCATAAGAAGCTGTATGGCAAGGCGTATTTTAAAGTGGCGTTCTTCATCCCTTATATTTGTTCGACGGTAGCGATTGCGGCCGTGTGGCAGGCGCTGTACCATCCGTCCAAAGGCCCGCTGAACCAGATGCTGATGCAGCTGGGGATTTCCAGCCCGCCGCATTGGCTGGTCGATACAAGCTACTCGCTGATTGCGATTATGATTATTTATATCTGGCAGATTTTGGGATACCAGATAATTATTTTCCTGGCGGGAATGACGAATATCCCGGAAGAGCTGTACGAAGCGGCGACGATCGACGGGGCTACGGGGATCCAGCAGTTCCGGCGCATTACCGTGCCGCTGCTCGGGCCGACGACCTTTTTCCTGGCGATTACGAGCACGATTTCGTCCTTCAAAGTGTTTGACATGATCAAGTTCCTGACGAACGGAGGCCCGAACTACTCCAGCACGGTTATTGTGTATCAGATTTATGAGGCAGGGTTCGAGCGCTTTAAAATGGGGTACGCCTCGGCCATGTCGTGGGTGCTGTTCCTGATTATTATGCTTGTAACGTCGATTACCTGGATTACGCAAAGCCGGAAAGTCCACTATTAAAGGTAGTTCAAAAAGTCATCTTTCGATCGCGATGCAGGTTCAAGAAGTTTAATCGACATCGAATCTTGAATTCAGCCGGGACTTCCGTTGCTCACGTAGATCTGTCTACGCTCCGCTACTCCGTCCCTAGTTTCATCCAACCTTCTTGGCGCTCCAAACCTGACTTTTTGAACCCTCATTGAAACGGTAGTTCAAAAAGTCAACTTTCGATCACGATGCAGGTTCAAGAAGTTTAATCGACATCGAATCTTGAATTCAGCCGGGACTTCCGTTGCTCACGTAGATCTGTCTACGCTCCGCTACTCCGTCCCTAGCTTCATCCAACCTTCTTGGCGCTCCAAACCTGACTTTTTGAACCCTCATTGAAACGGTAGTTCAAAAAGTCATCTTTCGATCACGATGCAGGTTCAAGAAGTTTAATCGACATCGAATCTTGAATTCAGCCGGGCCAAGCGGATGCTTCCGAAGCAGGTTTCCTACACAGCCTCCGGCAAGCTAACGGACACCAGAAACGCTATTGGCCCGCTTTGGGGCAGTTCCCGATTCTAACGGACCGAGGAGACCTTATTTCGGACAAAAGCAGCTAAATGGCCGCCATGAGAGCCTAATAAGGCCTCTGGAGTCCGTTACAGCGGGAAATAGCCGGGAAATGGGCAAATAAGGTTATTACGGTCCGTTACGCAGCCCGCTACAGACGTCTCTTGCTTTATACGACCTAAAGCGTTTTGAAAAAACGCACTTCGGAAGCATACGCTTAGCGCTTTGAAAAAATGCACACCGAAAGCCTAAGCTTCGGTGCTGAAAAGCCGGCTTTTTAAACACGTATTACACGCACAATTAGTCCTAAGTGAAAGGAACCCATGCGATGTCACTCAAAAAAATAAAGACAAGCAACCTGATTCTGACCGTTCTCTTCGCCGTTCTGTCCGTCTTTTTCCTGCTGCCGCTGATCTGGATGCTGTCCGCCGCCGCAAAAACGGAACGGGATGTCTGGACGTTTCCGATTCAATGGATTCCGAAGGAATGGAATCTGGTGGGCAATTTTAAAGAGGTATGGCTGGGCGACGTTTCTTTCGACCTGTTCTATATGAACTCGATCAAGATTGCGGTGATCTCGACTCTGGCCACGGTGATTATCTCATCGATGGCTGGTTATGCCCTATCCAAGCTGGAGTTCAAGGGCCGGGCCATCGTGTTCAGCATGATGTTGGCGTTCATGATGATCCCGGAGCAGGCCACGCTCGTCCCGCGTTATATCATGATCAAAGAACTCGGGCTGTACGACTCGCACGCCGCCCTGATTCTGATGGGCATGTTCTCGAGTTATTTCGCCTTCCTGCTGCGGCAGTTCATGGCAGGCATCCATAATGATCTGCTGGAAGCGGCCGAGCTCGACGGCGCCGGATTCTTCCGCATCTTCTGGAGCGTGATGCTTCCGCTGAGCCAGCCGATTCTGGCGACAGTGGGGATTATCAAGTTCATCTGGACCTGGAACGATTACCAGGGGCCGCTGATCATGCTGAACTCGACGAAGCTGTATACGATTCCGCTTGGCATGCAGTTCTTCCAGGAGGAGTTCGGTACCCGCATTTCGGTCATGATGATGGCCGCTGTTGCAGCAATTATTCCGCTGCTGGCGCTGTTCCTGGCGTTGCAGAAGCAGGTCATAGAAGGGATTGCCATCGGCGGAGTCAAGGGATAACACGCTTGATTCGCAAAATCGAAGGAATCCGGGGACAACAGCGATCGTAAGAACATTTCACACGGTTGCCCTAATCCGTACATTTAATTGTTCAACTAATATAGCAGAGTACCGGCCAAGGTCAAAAATGTCTACGCGCATACCGCAAATCTGTACACGGTACGGGCGAAGATGAGATAGTATAATGAGCCTGCAGCAACCATTACAAGAGGTTGTTCAAAAGGTCAACTTTTGATGACGAGGTAACTCGAGAAGCTGATTCGACATCGAATCTTGAATTCAGCCGGGCCAAGCCTATGCTTCCGAAGTATGTTTCCTGCGGAAACATTTCCGTTGCTCACGTAGGTCCGCCTACGCTAGCTACTCATGCCCTTGCTTCATCCGACCTCAAGCGTTTTGAAAAACGCACATCGGAAGCATACGCCTCGGTGCCGAAAACCTGACTTTTTGAACACGCACTTACAAGGGGGAATTGATTTTGAAGAAAACATCAATATTGCTGGTCTGTCTGTTCATGCTCCTCTCCGTTACCGCATGCGGAAGCAATAGCGGCGGCAACAACAATTCATCGGCGACGAACGCGCCGGGAGCCGCTGAGCAGACCGGACAGCCGGCGGGCAAGGAGAAGATCAAATTCTATACCTTCAAATCGAGCAAGCCGGATGAGCCGATCTACAAGGCCGTTCAAGCGTACAATGAGTCGCAGGACAAGGTGGAAGTGGAATATGTCTCCCTGGTGCAGAACAGCGACAGCACGGACTTCATGAAGAAGCTGGACATTCTGATCGGGAGCGGCGAAGTGGTTGACGTGTTCATGACCGGCAACGAAGAAGAATTGCTCGAACGCGCTTCGCGCGGAGTTGTGGAACCGCTTAACTCGTTTTTTGAGCAGGAAAGTGTGAAGCCCGAAGATGAATACAATAAGGTGATCAAGCTGGACGGCAATATCTACGGCCTCCTGACCAGCTCGACCCAATGGTTCACCGTATTTAACCGCGAGCATCTGGAGAAGGCGGGCCTGCAGCTCCCTGAGATGGGGTGGACATGGGATGACTTCCGCGAATATGCCAAGAAGCTGACGATGGACGGACATTACGGAACCTACTTCCATACTTGGGGCGAATACGCCAACATCATCGCTTATACCGAACGTCCGCATCCGCAACTTGATGCCGATCTGAATCCGATCTTCGATGATCCGTCCTTCAAGTATTTCTTCGAGCTCCGCCGGGCGATGGAACAGGAAGACAAAAGCGCGGAACCGTATGCGGACGTGTTGGCTTCCAACTACCATGTGCTGCAGCAGTTCTTTGCCGAAAACGCAAGTATGCTGGTTGTGCCAAGCTATGCGGTAAGAGCCGGTCTGAATCTGGAGAAATTCCCGCATGATTTCCAAATGGTCTATGCGCCGGTACCGCGTTCTGTAGATTCGAGTGAAATCGGCATGACCAATATTGCCGGCGGCGGCATGGCGATCGGCGCAAAATCGGAGCACAAGCAAGCGGCGTACGACTTCGTAAGATGGATGACGAAAGAGGCTTCCAAATATACGAGAGAAATCCCTGCCTACAAAGGTGCCGACGGCGCTGCGCTGATCAATGAGTTTTTCAAGGAAAACGAGGATCTGATCGACACCGAATCCTTGGCAAATACGCTCTTTGACCCGCGCAACAAAATGCCGGATGCCTTCAGCGTGCCTTACGGCTCCGAGCTGAAGACCATTGTGGAGAACGGCATGTCAAGCTATATGCTGGATAACCGCAGCTTCGATGAGGTCAAGACAGAGATGACCGATGAAGTAAAAAAAGTCGTCGAGGCAAACCAGTAAAAGATAATGTCAGGTAATCGCGGCGGTAAGGGATTATAATGAAAGTATAACTACGGATATTTCAGGACAAGGATGATTACATCATGGAATGGCTAAGAAGATTTTCTTTCCATCGCAAACTGCAAATTTCGTTCCTGATCCTGATTCTGTTTCCCTTTATCGCCGTAACCTTCTGGTCGTACTCCTCCGTGAAGCAAAACGTAAGCGATAAACTGGCGCGTTCCAATAAGGAAACGCTCACGGTCATTGCGAATCAGATCGGGAAGACGATCGATAGCATCTCCTTTGCTTCGGTCTATTTCTCTCAGACTCACAATCCGGATATTCTGGAAAGCTTTCGGCATCTGAAGGATGCTGAAAGCTTTACCAATTTTGAGCTGTACGATTATTACTCCAGGCTGAAGTCAATGGCCGATATTTTGTTGGTGCAGTCGGCGGATGCCAACCTGAAAATGATGATCGTCAACAAGCAGAACCGAATTATTATGGGAGACGGCTCCGCCCCGGTGTTCTCGGAGCTTACGGAGCAGTTTTTGCGGGAAAGCGGCAGGCTCGACGAGAACGAAACGACAACGCTGCAGTGGTTTCCCTCCGGTGAGGCCCACTCCGACCCCGAATACTATTATGCCGCACGCATCATCATCGACCCGCGCAACCATGAGAAGCTGGCTACGCTGTTCATCGGGATTCCGAAAGCGTATTTTCACAGCCTGCTGGAAACCGGCAACCCCGACATCTTCTTCTTGCTGGGCGACCGGTCGGGCGAGATCATTGCCGTTAAGGGCAAGAGCGAAGCTGCGGCTTCCGGCGACATGCTGGCAAGCAGAGTCTCGATTCCGAAGACCGGCTGGGTGCTTTCCGGCGAGATGCCCCGGGGATTCATCGACAGCCAAATCAACCGGGAATTTTTGGTAACGCTTTCAGTCGTTGGCTTGTTTTTTCTGGCGTTTTTGATCCTGTCCATGCTCTGGGCGGGGCATATCAACAGGCCGATCGGCCTGCTCCGTTCCAGCGTCAAGCAGTATGTCGGCGGGAAGCGGGATGTCCGAATTCCGGTGAAGGGCAAAGACGAGGTCGCCGTTCTCTCCGCTGCATTCAACCAGATGCTGGACGATATCAACGGGCTCTTGCATCAGGTGGAAGGCGAACAGGAGGAGAAGCGGCTGCTGGAGCTGCAGGCGTTGGCCGCGCAGATCCGGCCGCATTTTCTGCTCAATACGCTGAATTCGATCAAGGTCAGCTTGCTGCTGGCCGGAGATGAACCGCATGGCGCCATGATCGATGCGCTGATGAAGCTGCTTCGCGCGTATGTCCATGTCGACGAGCCGCTGAAGCTGGCCGAGGAATGCAAGGTGCTGGGAAGCTATGTTCAAGTCATGCAAATCCGCAACCGGTTGAACATTGAGTTCAACTATGAGCTGGGCGAGGGAACGGAGTCGATCGAGCTGCCGAGGCTGCTGCTGCAGCCGATCGTGGAGAATGCGATCTATCACGGTTTTTCCTCGCGTCCGGCGGACCCGGCTATCGAGCTGCGCGCGTCGCTGCATCGCCAGAAGCTTGAGATTGCCATCAGCGACAATGGCAGGGGCATGACGGAAGACGCGATTGTGCGGCTGAACCGGCGGCTGCTCGGAATGGAGGACGAAACTCCCCGGCAGCAGGATAAAGGCGTCGGCCTGATTAACACGGCGCGTCGGCTGCAGGTGCTGTTCGGGTACCAGGCCCGTCTGACAGCGGCGGCCCGCGAGGGTGGCGGCATGAGTTTCACCTTATTTATTCCGATAGCAAGCGGCAAGGAGGCGGTTATTCATGATGACGATAATGCTGATCGATGACGATGTTCCGATGCTGGAGTATGTGGCGCATTTGCTGGGTGCGCTTGATTTGGAGCTGCAGCTTGTCGCTTCGGCTTCCAGCAGCGGTCAGGCGCTGGAGGACTTTCATGCGACGCTGCCGGATCTCGTGGTCATCGATATCGGACTGCCGGGAATGGATGGACTCGAATTGGCCGAGGCGTTTCGGATCACCAAACCGGAGGTCCGGCTCATCTTCCTGACCTGTTATGAGGATTTCCAATATTCCAAGCGGGCGTTCCAACTCGAAGCCGACGATTATCTGATCAAGGATGAACTATCGCCCGAGCAGCTTAGGCTTAGTTTGGGCAAGGCGATAAGCCGCTACCGCACTCGGGAGGAACTGCTGGAGCGTTATTCGTTCCGGCAGGCGATCGAACGCAATAAAGAGGTGCTGCGGCAGAGCTTCCTGAAACAATTGCTGTCTCCGGGCAGCGATGCAGCCCAGACGCTCTTATTGGGCGAACGTCTGGGCATCTTCTGGAAGCTGCCCTATTTCCGCCAAGGCTTCTTCCATATCGACACCGCTTCCTTGACGGAGCGCTACAGCTATGGGGATGTGCCGCTGATTCATTTTGCCGCCAATAATATTGCCATGGAATTATCCGCGGGGACTGCGGCGATAACGCCGATCCTGACCGAGGATATGGGGATCTATCTCATTTGGAACGTGTCCGAACCGGATGCTTCGTATCAGCCCTTGATTGATTTCATGGAATCGGTCCGGGAAAAGGCGGAGCAATATTTGAAGATTAAGGTACGGGGGTTCTATTCGGCGCAGACCGTGTTGCTGCAGCAGTTCGATGCCGTGTATAAAACGCTGAGCGAATACCGGGACGACAGCTTCTACGATGTGTACCCGGAGGCTAAAGCAGTTACCGCTGTGGAGCCCCGGGCCGCTTTCCGGCAAACGACGGAACGGAGATGGGATAAGGAACGGGCCATGTTGTCGATGGCGCTCGAGGAGGGCAATGCCACGTGGATCGATTTGGCGGTCAATTCGTGGACCCAGCATGTCGCCTCCGAGCGGCTGCTGCCCCGGATGGTGAAGGAAATCTGCGGCAACTTCGTCCGTCAGATGGTGTTTGAATCGAGCGGTGTTACCGAGAGCGGCTTTTTCGCCTGTCTCAAGCAGGCCGTGCACATCGATGAAACCGCTCGCTTGACCAAGCGGGAGCTGCGGAATCTGTGGAGACAGAACACGCTGGCGCCGTCCCCCGCCCAGGGGAAGGATATCCGCCTGCAGGCGATCGACCGGTTTCTCGACGAGCATGTCGACCGGATGATTACCTCCGTGGATATGGCGGAGCATCTGCATTTAAATGCCAGCTATTTCTCCAGATACTTCAAGAAGCTGGCGGGCGTTAATTTCACCGATTACGTCAACCAGTACAAAATTAATATGGCGATTACGATGCTGGGCCGGCAGAACGAAACGGTGGAGAATGTGGCGTATACCCTCGGCTTCTCCGACCGGGCGTATTTTTCCAAAGTATTCAAGAAATACAGCGGCAAGAACCCCAGCGAATGCAAAAATCAGATTTTCGCCTGCAGCGAAACGGAGGATTAAAGCCGAAAACTGTGCATGCAAACAGGCAATCAGACTACGAGGAGTGATACAAGTGAAGGGAAAAAGCAAAGCGATGATGCCCCTGCTCATTCTCGTCAGCCTTCTGCTGACGAGTCTGGTGTCAGGCGCGGCAAGCCCGGTTGCTGAGGCGGCGGGCACCACGTATTACGTGGATTCCGCGCTGGGCAACGACGGTGCGGCGGGAACAAGCGAAGCGTCGGCATGGAAGACGCTGACCAAGGTGAACACGGTGACCTTTAACCCCGGCGACCGCATTTTGCTTAAGGCCGGAGGCGTGTGGAGCAATCAGTATTTAGACCTGAAGGGGTCTGGGACCGAAGGGAGTCCGATTGTTTTAGATCGTTATGGAAGCGGTTCCAAACCGTTAATCCATTTCGGAAATACGAGTGTGGGCGGGGAAGGGGTTGGCGTCCGGCTGCGCAATGTGTCTTACTGGGAAATCAACAACCTGGAGATTACGAGCGGCCAGCAGCCGACAGACATGAGACGCCACGGCGTCCTTGTGGCGGGTGAAGGTACCGGCGCCGGAAACTTCAAGCATATCTACATCAAGAACCTCGACATCCATGATATTTTTGGCACGGACCGCCGTACGGGTGGCATCAATTTCCATGCCAGAGGCACAAATACGGCTATCGAGAGCACGTGGGACGGCATTTTGATCGAGAACAACACGATCGTCAACGTAGCGGACACGGGCATCCAGACGATGACGGACGCGTTCTCGAACAGCGCCTGGACGCATAAGTTCGACGCCTTCAAGAACGTCGTGATCCGCGGCAACTATGTGGAGAAGATCCACCGGGACGGCATCCTGGTCCGGGCGGGCGTATCCCCGCTCATTGAGTACAATACGACCAGTGCCATCGGCAACGCGTGCGACGTGAACACCGGCATCGTGAGCTATCTCGACCATATCGCCGTGGTTGCGGCGCAGTGGGCCTACTATACGACGGGAGCGGTGTTCCAGTACAATGAAGCTTTCGATACCCGCAAGCTGGAAGGCGACGGTCAACCTTGGGATTTTGACGTTCAGGTCAAAGAAAGCGTTTACCAATACAACTACAGCCACAACAATCAGGGCGGTACGCTGCTCGTTATGAACGAGACGGACGAGAACACCTTCCGCTACAACATCAGCCAGAATGACCTCGACGGAAACGGCGCGTTTAACCTGATTAGCGGCGGGGGCAATCTGTACGTCTACAACAATGTCATTTACCGCTCCGGCACGCAGAACCGGGCGCTGACCCATGCCAGCAATACCGGAATGGCTTACTACAAAAATAATATTTTCTACAATGGGGCAAGCGGACAATATACCAACAGCCCGAGAATGGCCTACGATCATAACAGCTTCTACGGACTGAACTCCAGCGTTCCAAACGATCCTAACAAAATCGTCGGCGATCCGAAATTCGTCAGTCCGAATACCGCAACGGGCCGTGCCGCGGCGGACGGCTATAAGCTGATGGCAACGTCTCCGCTGATTAATGCAGGTACTGCGGTTGCCGTAAACGGCGGCAAGGACTTCTTCGGCAACCTGCTGTACAACGGTGCGCCGGATATCGGGGCATTCGAGTATCAAGGCACGGTTCCGCAGCCGGTTACGATCTTCTCCGATGACTTTGAGGACAATGATTTCGGCAACTGGACGGTCTCCGGCGGTTCATGGGGTTTGGCAACGGACGGCAGCCAGGCGTTGTCGCAAAATACGGCCTCCGGCGAAGCGCTGGCTTATACCGGGGATGCGTCCTGGAGCGACTATACGTATTCCGCACGCGTCAAGCTGCTCACCGCTACCGGCAACGCGGGGCTGGTGTTCCGTTACGCGGATAACTCCAATTATTATACGCTCCGCTTGAACGACGGCGGGGACAAGGTTGAGTTATACAAGAAAAGCGGCGGCACCATGAAGCTGGTCAGCAGCGCAAGCTACGCCGTCACCCCGGGCCAATGGGCGACGATGAAGGCGACGGTCAGCGGCAATGCGATTACCGGCTTCGTCGATGGCGTTCAGCTTCTCCAGTGGACCGATCCGTCGGCTTTGCCTGCCGGCAAAATCGGAATCCGCATGCATACCAGCACGGCCCGGATTGACGATGTGAAGGTTGATCAGTAATCGTTAGAATTTTCATACACAAGGAGGGGGAGGGGCGATGATTCGGACCGATCGCGGAAAGACCTATCTGTATCTGGCAGGCGGTTTAATCGTTCTGCTTGTTTTCGCGCTGCTTGGTTCGCGATGGTTCGGACAGCCGCCCGCTTCAGCTTCGGTTGGGGTTGCGGCACAGCCGCAAACTCAGGATGAAAGTACGGTGGTGGCGACGGTGGACGGCGCGCCTGTGACGCTGAAGGAGTTCAAAGCCCGCATGCCGGAGCTTCGCACCGATACCATAACGTACTGCCAGCAGACATACGGCTGCGATCCGGGCGATGCGCGTTTCTGGAGCGTACCCTGCGGAGGTGAAGCGCCGCTTGAGCGGCTGAAGGAAGCGACGCTTCGCTTTCTGGTAGAGGATCGGGTTCGTGAGCTGGCGGCGGGCAAGGCAGGGCTGCATGCAGCGGTTGGTTATGACGCTTTTCTCAGGGAGTGGGAAGCGGAGAACCGGGACCGCGCCGAGCGGCTAGCCGCCGGTCAAGTGATCTACGGTCCCCGCGAATACAGCGAATCGGCCTATTACCGGTATGTCGTTTCCAGCACCGTTCTCGGCCTGAAGCAGTGGCTGGCGGAGCATGACGGCCCGCCAACGGAGGAGCAGCTTAGGCAAGAATATGCCGGCAGCCTAGCCGGTGAGCCTAGTCCGCCAGCCTATGGGACGGTACGGGACGCCTTGGTTCAGCAGTGGGGCGAGAAGCGTTACGAGAACTGGTTCAAGGCGCAGCTGGAGCAGGCTGAGGTAAAGGTGAATCGGCAGGTTTATGAGGGAATAACGCTGTGAGATGCGGTTTGAGCCGATTCCGCCCATCGATTGGGGGGCGGGGCCTGTTTGCTGCAGGGATATGACACAAAGGAGGGTTGCGTAATGGAGTCTAAACATGTATTGCCTAAAGGCTTTAAGTTGATCTTAGTAGGATTCTTATTATTTGCAATACTGGGGATTTTACCGGCACGAACCTATTCTGCAACAGGCGATGGAAGTCCCGGAGACAGCAATATCCATTATTTTGGTCGTTGGGATAAAAGCGTTTCCACCCAATACACGAGCTACTGGCCAGGTGCCTATTTTAAAGTCAAATTCACCGGCACATCAGTCAAGATTAATTTAGGTGGGTCGGTTAATATGTACGCTTCAATTGATGGCGGCAGTTACATTGCCCATACCAATGTGAGTGGAATCGTCAATTTGACGCCGGTCCCCTTATCAGCCGGAACGCATTCCCTTGTCATAGCAGCAAAGGATAGATCCGATTTTATCATATTCAACGGCCTTCTGCTGGACGGCGGGGCTACGACACAACCTCCTTCTCTTCAGGGGAATTTCATCGAATTTATCGGCGATTCGGTTACGACCGGGTACTTGAGCACAAATGCCGCTTTATCCGCTTATGCTTGGATAACAGCTGAACAATTGAATGCGGAGCATTCGCAAATCGCTTATCCGGGAATTTGTTTAACAGACAACGTTGCCTGTTATTCTCCCAATTCCATAGGAATGAGTAGACAATATTTCAAACTGCAGACGGTAGCTTTCCCGAGTTCGCCGGATTGGGATTTCACACTCAAGCAACCGACGGCGGTCGTGATTAACCTTGGTTCGAATGACGACACGTTCAACGTTCCTGACTTTACCTTCCAAGATACGTATACGACATTTTTGCAAAATATTCGCGCTAAATATCCTTCAGCAAAAATCTTTGTCCTTCGGACATTTCGTGGTTTCAAGAGTGTACCGACACTAGCTGCGGTCAACACGCGTATCTCGGCAGGGGATGTGAACTTACATTATATCGATACTACGGGGTGGTTAGGCTCTGCCGACTACATTGATGGCCGGCATCCGACAGATAGGGGTCATCAGAAAGCGGCTAATTTACTCACAACCATCCTCCAACCGTATCTTGTTGTAAAACATCCAGGGTTTGAAATCGACCAATCCCATGAACTGAATGAAACGGGTAAAATGGATCATGAGTATCAAGATCGCGGCGGAAGATGACGTGTCGCTAAAATGGAACAAACTTCAATAGGGTAATTTTGTGCAGAATGGGAGTGATGACAGTTGCATATGCTCGAGCCCTACATCGATTCTTTACAGCTTCGTTTCCTGCATATCACACGCTACCACTTGACCGAACGCCACCGTATGCAACCGAGGCAACTGGAGCACAGCGTCATCTGGCTGGTGGAGGACGGGGTGCTGTTTGTCCGGGCGGATGGGCGGACATACCAGGGGCAGTGCGGCGATCTGTTCGTGATTCCTGCGGGAACGGAATTATTCAATCGTACCGGTATGGCGGCCCAGGTGGTTAGCATCAATTTTGAAGGGAATGTCCCGCTGTACGGCACAGGAGACTGGTTCGAGCTGTTCGGAATCCGGTCCCAATCGCAAGCGTCCGCCGAGGTTCGGGGATCGGTGGGCCGGATGCTGGGGCATCGGGAGGAGGAGGGGGTGGGCCGGAAATTGATGCTCCAGTCGGACCTGCTGCACTTGATGGCGGTTCTGATCAAGGATGGCGTCGGCAGCCGGAACGACCCCGTCAGCGCCTGCGGCGATATCAGGGTCAAACGGGCCGTCGATTATATTCTTGCCCGGCCCGAACGGTTGCCGGAGGTGCGGGAACTGGCGGAAATTGCGGATGTGAGCGATTCTCATCTTCGCAAGCTTTTCCAGCAGTACACCGGACTGCCGCCGGCCCATTATATCCATTACGTGAAGATCGAACAAGCCAAACGGGTTCTGGCGGAAACCGACCGCCGCATATCCGAGATCGGGGCGGGGCTCGGCTTCTCGGAGCCCAATTATTTCGCCCGGCTGTTTAAATCCAAAACCGGGTATACGCCTACGGAGTACAGGCGCCAATTCCGGATCTGGGGGGAGGAGCGTTAAGCGGTCCGATAAGCGTTTTGTGCTAGTAATAATCGCTGCGCCTTCTGTCGAGGAGGCGCTTCTTTTTGTTAGGATAGTTTTATAAAAGTGCATATTCAAAAAGTCGGGTTTTCAGCACCGAAGCATAGGCTTTCGGTGTGCGTTTTTTCACAACGCTAAGCGTATGCTTCCGAAGTGCGTTTTTTCAAAACGCTTTAGGTCGTATAAAGCTAGGGACATCTGTAGCGGGCTGCGTAACGGACCGTAATAACCTTATTTGCCCATTTCCCGGCTATTTCCCGCTGTAACGGACTCCAGAGACCTTATTAGGCTCTCATGGCGGCCATTTAGCTGCTTTTGTCCGAAATAAGGTTTCCTCGGTCCGTTAGAATCGGGAACTGCCCCAAAGCGGGCCAATAGCGTTTCTGGTGTCCGTTAGCTTGCCGGAAGCTACGCAGGAACTACGGAAGCATCCGCTTGGCCAGGCTGTATTCAAGATTCGACGTCGAATAAGCTTCTTGACCGGCTTCGTGATAAGAAAAACTCTACCGATGAACAATCAAAGAGGACAGACCGCCCTAAGATGAAGCTTTTCTTGCGATTTAAGGAAGGAACGCTCCGATGTCTGTCCATTCTTAAATCTTCACAAGACGACTTTTTGAACAACCTCTAGCAGGAAGCACTACTGGCAGGAGGAGAAACGTAATATGACCGCTACATTTCAAGAGAGAACCTTGTCGTATGATTTTGTTGTAATCGGGGGCGGTATGGCGGGCGTTGCGGCAGCCGTTTCCGCATCCCGGAGAGGGCTTAACACCGCGCTGATCCAAGACTGTTCCGTCTTGGGGGGGAACGCCAGCAAAGAGGTGCGCGTCTGGCTGCACGGCGGCGACGGCGGAGGCAACAACGCCTATTTCCGGGAAACCGGGCTGATGGAAGAGCTTAAGCTGGAAAACCTGTACTGGAACCCCGACGGTACGGCGGAGAGATGGCATATCATTCTTCATACCATGGTGATGGAAGAACCGAACCTGGATTTGTTCCTGAACACGGTGGTGACGGAAGTCCATATGGACGGCAGCCGGGTCCGAAGCGTCAAAGGTTTCACGTTGGCTTCTGAGATTTGGACCACCTTCACCGCTTCTTATTTCCTGGATTCCACAGGGGACGGATCCATCGGCTATCTTGCGGGTGTGCCTTATTCCTTAGGCCAAGAGGGCAAGGACGAGTACGGCGAGAGCCTTGCACCCGACTCGTATGAACCGGCTACCTTGGGCGGAACGATCCTATTTTTGGCCAAGGATGCGGGGCATCCGGTGGAGTTTGAGCGTCCGTCCTGGGCCCACCGGTTTGATGAGAAGGATTTGGAGCACCGGGAGCATTCCCGTAAACAAACGGGCATCTACTTCTGGTGGATTGAATACGGCGGCGAACGGGATACGATCCGCGACAACGAGGACGTTAAGCATGAGCTGTGGCGCATCGTTTACGGGATATGGGACCATCTGAAGAATGATCCGGAGCACCGGCCGGAAACCCGCAACCTGGAGCTGGAATGGGTGGGCACCATCCCCGGTAAACGGGAATCCCGCAGGCTGGCTGGACCGTATAAGCTGACGGAGCAGGACATCGTGAACCAAACGGAGTTCCCCGACGCGGTTGCCTATGGGGGCTGGAGCCTGGACCATCATCCCTCCGGCGGCTTCTGGGACAAGGAAAATGAGCCCTCCCACCACGTCCATCACAAAGGGCTGTACAACATTCCGCTCCGGTGTCTGTATGCCGTGAACGTGGACAATTTGTTCTTTGCGGGCCGGGACATCAGCGCTACGCATGTGGCCATGTGTTCCACCCGCGTCATGCTGACGGGCGCCCAGATGGGGGAAGCCGTCGCCGAAGCCGCCCATGAATGCTTGGCAAAGGGAGTATTCCCGGCCGATTTGACGGCGGATTCCATCAAGCGAATCCAGCAAAGCTTGCTGAAGGACGACCATTACATTGTTGGCGTACCTGGCAACGATCCGGCGGATCTGGCCCCCAAAGCCCGGTTGAGCGCATCCTCCGTGCATGCCGGCTGCGGAGCCGAGGAGTTTGAGCCGAAGCGCGCCATCCGCCTGGATTTGAGCGGAGAGGGCAACGATATCATGTTCCCGGTGATGGACGGCCGCTTGGAAGAAGTGAGCCTGATGCTGGAGGGTCAGGGTATCCTCGAGGCCGAGCTGTGGCAGTGCGACGAGAAGAACAATTTCTACCCGGCCTCGAGTATCGGAACCTTCACCTGCGACGTTTCGGCAGATGGCGGCTGCGAGTGGGTGACCTTGCCCCTGCGGATGGCGAATCTGATGAACGGTTGGTATTTCTTGCACGTGAAGGGCGCAGGCCTGATGCTTCTGGCTTCCGTGGACCGGCTGCCGGGCTTCCGGCTGATGCAATATTATCCCAGGGGGCGGAAGGTGTATGCCAAGTGGCCGCGGCTCGACCATGCGGGGGCTCCCTTCATGCGGCTGAAGCCGGAGCCGGAGCTTTACACGCCGGACAAAGCCGTCAACGGCTTCGCGCGGCCTTACCATGAGCCGAATCTGTGGGTGTCCGGCAAGACGGATTTTGCGGAGCCGGAAGTCTTGACCCTGAAGTGGCGCGAACCGGTACAACTGAACCGGATCCAGATCGCTTTCGATACGGACCTGGACAAAGACCTGCGAAATATGTGGGTGCCTTATCCGTTCCGCGTCATTGCCAATTGCGTGAAGGATTACACGATTGAAGCCAAGGTAGACGGGGTGTGGAAGAAGGTGGAAGAGGTCAGCGGCAACTATCAACGTTTTCGGATCCACAAGTTCGGCACGGTCCTGACGGATGAAGTCCGTTTGTCCATCCGCTCCACCTGGGGAACGCCGTACGCCGCCGTGTATGAGGTCAGAGCGTATTGCGAAAACCGCTAATGGGCGGATCAATAAGAATACGGAGGAGCGAAACATGGAATCTCAACCATACTTGGATAATCTGGCATGCGGAAAGCCGGTGCGGGCAAGCTCATTCCAAAATCCGTACATTCCTGAAAAAGCGGTTGACGGCGCCATATCCGAAGCGTCCCGATGGCTGAGCAGCGAGCTAAGCGAAGGGCCCCATTGGCTGGAAGTGGATTTGGGGGAACCGCTCCCGGTTGGCAGCGCTTATGTCTATACCAGCGCCGGGTACTGTTATACGAATAATTGGAATTACGAGCTGCAGGTTCAGAACGGCGCCGGCGAGTGGCTGGCCATTCCCGGAACCCGGATGACGAATTATAGAGTGGATTCTTGCTGGCTCAGGTTTGAACCGGTTACGGCGTCCAAGATCAGATTTTACTGCTATAACGAGGCCGCGTGCCTGGCGGAGTTTCAATTATACGCCCCCGGCAAAGCTGCCGTTGCGCCCGGCTTTATCCACGGCGCCGAACTGAATCGCGTATCGAAGGTTGATGATTATGTGCGCGGCGGGCGGGTCGTTTTGACCCAGTACGGGTTTCAGCCGGAGCAGCGGAAAAAGGTATTCTACCAATTCTCGGGCATCGACCCCGGCGAGGCCTTCGCCGTTAGGCGGGCCGATGATCATCGCATCGTTTTCGAGGGGCCACTTGCGACGGTAACCGATGACTTCGGCACCGTTCAGGTTGGGGATTTCTCCGTGTTCGCGGAAGAAGGCGAGTACTACGTTGAAATTGGGCGCTATCGGTCCTTCGGTACTTTCCGGGTCCGGGAGCGCTTGTGGAACGATTTGCAAATGCTATCGGCCATGCATTATTTTGGTTTGCGGAGAATTGGGGAAGACAGTATAGTCGGAAATTTCGGAGATCTGCTCGCGGTACGCTGGGACGATGGACGGTTCCCGGACGGAACCTACCGGTATATCGGGAAAAGCTTCGGAGACGGGGATGATCTGCGGCGGTATCCGAACACCTCGCTGATCGTGGCGCAATACTGCCTGCTAAAGCAGATGGATCCGTTCTGGGACAAAGCCGACTGGATTTACGATCAGGTTCGCTGGGGACTGGACGGCGTGCTGACCTTCCTCGGAAAGGACGGGCTGCTGGAGGTTACGCTTCAAGCCCATGCCGACGGCTTCCAACATACGGACGGTATTTTCGGAAGCGGGGACGAAGTGCTGCTGGCAGATCCCTTTGATTTAATCGGCGGCAGCAACGAATATAGTGTTTTGAACAAGGAAGCGATCTATACGTCTCTCTTGCTCGGCCCTGCCGAAGCCTGCCTGACCTTCTATGACAAGGATCCCGCCTTTTTCGAAAGAGTCAAGCAGTTGGTGCTGCGGGGCTATGAACGAATCGACGGCCTGTTCCGGCCGTTCCCGCAAAAATATTCGCTCAGCGCCTGGATTTGGCTGAACGTTCTTGTATTCGAGCTTACGAAAGATGAACGTTACAAGCGGCGGGCGATCCGGGAAGCGGACCGGTTTATGGAGCTGCAGGTGACGGAAGCGTTAGGGGATGGGACGGTTTCGGCCAAGGGCTGGTACCGCTACACCGGAGAGCCGGACAAAGACCCATGGATCGGGTACAGGGGGCGCTACGCCAAATTCACGGATTTGGACAGCGCGTACCGCAGTCCCTGGGGGGAAAAGCCCGAACAGGAAATTCTCCTTGTGCCATGGATTTACCAGGGCATGTTCCGCCTGATCGAACGCTTCCCGGATGAGCCCGGGAAACCGCGCTGGATTCAATCGGTCGAAAGCTACTGCAGGGATTATTTGCTGGCCGTTTCCAAGCAAAACGTTTATGGATTGACCCCCATGAAGGCGGGAAGCAAAGGACTGATCCGTCAAAAAGGAACACTGAGCTATCAGTACTTCGGTGAAATCGGACGATCGTTCCACCATTTGGCCAACGGAGCGCTGCTGCTGAAGACGGGGAAACTGCTGGATGACCAAGAGATGATCGATACCGCTTGGGAGCAGATGTTTTATTTCACCGGGGCGAATCCTGTTGGAATCGGGCTCATGTACGGGGTATCGACCAATATTCCGTCGCAGCAATATTCGAGCGAAACTTACGGAAGGGCGTTTCCGGGAGGGGCCAACAACGGGTTCATGTGCCTGTCCTCCGTCAATGATTATCCGAACTTCCTATATTTTGAGTACTACGGATATGCGAATTTGGCGGCGTTGTGGTTTGCGTCGGAAATTCCGGCGGACCGCTTCACGGGGCCGCTGGAGTTGTGGCCGAAGGAGCTGGAGGAAGCGCCGCACGCAAGCACCGATTCCGGCCATGCCTTGATTCGGTTTCCGCTCCGGATGAAAGGCGGGTTTACGTACCGCTTTGCGGCTCTGCTGCGAGATGAACCGGATGGCGTTATACGCTGGTACGTGAATGGCGTTCCGGGCGGGAACGAAGCAAGCGGATACGTGGATGAGCAGGGAGCGTACACGGCTCCGTTCGTCACGTGTGCAACGCCGTTCGTCATCCGGGCGGAAAGCGCGGCGAATCTTGAGCTGTACGAAGAAACGGGCATAACGGTCATGCCGGTGCCTGGCCAGGTAACCGGTCTGCGGGCCGAGCCGCTGGAGAAGGGCGTTCGTTTGAGCTGGAATCCGCCGGAGCCCCGAGTGAATATAAGCGGCTATACCGTCTGGCGCCGTCAGCCTGTTACTGCGTCCGAGGCCGGCACCATTTTCGAACGGATCGGGCATACGGATGCTGACGCCGTCACTTACGATTATCCGGAAATCGAGCCCGCCGGCACGGAATTTTTAGTCAAGGCTTATCACCGGAGCGAAGATGCCGTATACGGTTTCGGGCTGGAGTCGAATGTCGTAATTCTGTAGGAGGCAAATGAGAGCCCTGTTTTATGTTTACGTTCATGCTTTACTACGTTTTCGTGCCGGAGCGGGGATTTTCCTTGAAGTCTGGATGCATGGCTAGGAGGTTAAACGCGATGCAGCTTGCGATGCTCGGAAGGCGGCAAACCCAGCTTGGCGGTGAACACGCGGCTCAGGTAGAAGCCGTTCTCGTATCCGCATTGTTGCGCTATATATTCGAGCGGATGCGTCGTCTCTTCCAGCAGCCGGCATGCGCGCTCAAGCCGGAGACGCGTCACGAACTCCGAAGGCGTGATCCGGTAGGCTGCCCGGAATCGCCGAGTCAATTGCACTGGAGTGATGTCAAGCGCGTCCGCCAGCTCACGCATCGCCATCGGCGCATAGGCGTGCTCTAGCAACCACTGGCGCGCCGTTTGCATGTTCGGATCGGGACTGCCGCCTTCAAGTTGCGCTTCTTCCTCGGCGATGCTGCGTTCGAATTCGAAGAGCCGCCACAAATCCTCTATCATATGTTTCATTCGGCCAGAAGCGGGCTCTTCGCGTATGTTGTTTCCAATCTCCCGCATATAGCGGTACGTCGATAACAGCCGCTCCGTATCCTTGACGGTCCAGCGTCCGCTCAGCGTTGCGGCCCTGACGCCTCCAAATCATCCGGCGGCTGCAAATCCGGGTTATAGCGGTATAACTCCTCAAATCTTTTCTCTATGGCGTTCATTATTAACTACTCCTTAACAGCGCCTAATACAATCCCTTTCACGAAATATCGCTGCAGAAAAGGATAGACCGCCAGGATCGGAAGCATGGCGATAAAAATTTGCGCCGATTTTACGCTCCGGTTTGAAAGCATTTCCAAATTTTCCGGATTAATGCCGGTTTTGCTGAAGTCCTGGACCACGACAATGGTTTGCAGCAGCGTAGCGAGAGGCCACTGTTCCGCGGATCTCAAATACAGCATTCCATCAAACCAGCTATTCCAATGGCCGACCAGGGTAAATAAGGATAGGGTCGCGATAGCCGGCAAGGATATGGGCAAATAAATCGAAGCAAAAATTTTGAAATGCGATGCTCCGTCCACAATGGCCGCCTCATCCAAATCTTTGGGAATCGCCCGGAAAAAATTCATCATAAGAATCATATTCCATACATTGATCAGGTGCGGCAGGATGAGCACCCAGAAGGAGTTCACCAGACCGAGCTTTTGATTCAGCATGTAGTGCGGCACAAGTCCCGCGTCAAAGATCATGATGATCAGAAAAAACCAAACATAAAAGCTGCGGGCTCTGAATTCGATATTGTTTCTGGACAGGGAGAAGGCCGCCAGCATCGTTACCGCCATGCCCATGACCGTACCGATCGCGCTTCGCATAACCGAAACCCCGATTGCCGACAAAAAATTACCGTTTTCAAAGGTTTTTGCATAGCTCTCCAGAGTAAAGTCGATAGGAAGGAATGAGACCAGGTTGGAATCCGCGGCGGATTTTCCGCTCAGGGAAACGGCAAAAATATGAATCATCGGCAAAATGCAAAGAATGGAAACAAATATCAGTAGCACCAGATTGGAATAATAAAATATTCGATATGACGGACTTTTATAATACATGGATTTGCCCTCCGTTGTTGTTTCTTAAACGTTAAAAAATACGGTAATTCGCTACCTTGTACGCAAAGTAATAGCCACCGCTGATCAGAACGAAACCGATCACGGATTTAAAGATGCCCACTGCGGTCGCCAGGCTGTATTGGCCCCCCTGGAAGGTGCGGTACACATACGTATCGATAATATCCCCTTTCTCCAGAACCAGCGGATTGATCAAATTGAAGATCTGATCGAAGTTGGCGTTCAGCACATTCCCCAAGGACAAGGTGAATACGACGATGATGATCGGCAGCAAAGAAGGCAAAGTAATATAAATGGTCTGCTGAAATCTGCCGGCGCCGTCGATTTCAGCGGCTTCATACAGAGCGGGATTGATGCCGGACAATGCGGCCAGGAAAACGATGGCCGAGAAACCGAACTCTTTCCACAAATCGCTGACAATGACGGTTGCCCGGAACCAGTTCCCGTCACCCAGAAACATGACCGGCTCCAGATGAAGGGAGGTAAGCAAACGGTTGGCGATGCCTTCCAACGAAAGCAAATCCAGCAGGATCCCCCCCAGGATAACCCAGGACATAAAGTGAGGCAGGTATACCAAAGTTTGAACCGAACGTTTCAAGGCGATATTGCGGACTTCATTCAGCAGCAATGCAAAGGTGACCGGTACGATCAGGCCGAAAATAATTTTCAGAATGGAAATGGTAAGAGTGTTCCAAATGACCTGAACGGAATCATGCATGTCAAACATGAGATTGAAATTGTCCCAACCAACCCAGGAAGACCCGGTAATGCCGAGCCATGGTTTAAAGTCTTGGAACGCCATAATGATTCCGGGCATCGGGGCATATTTGAAGATAAGAGCGACCAGCACTGCGGGCAGCAGCATGAGGTGCAGTCTCCAGGTCCTGCGGAACGGACGCCGTTTATTTTTTAACTTTGGCGAAGCCTTAGGCGATGATATAATAGCGGTACTCTCCAATCGAACTCCTCCTCCTAGGGTGTTTATTGAATAAACACATTCTATTCTGTAAGCGTTTTATTGCATAGAATACATATTTAAGGTAGCTGTCAAAATATTAAGGGGGTTGTGCAATGAAGCGGCACAGGGCGATATTTCTGCAGATTAACGGGGTAATTCTCATTTTGTTGATTCCCGCTATTCTCCTATACGCCTACTTCAGCAGAGCCAGTATCAAGGTCATAGATTCCCAGATGACGAATTACAATGAAAGCCAGCTCACGTTCCTGAAAAACCAGATCGAATCCAACGTTGAGCGGCTTTCTCTGTCTTCCAGCGTCTTGGTGCGGGATTCGTCCGTTTTGGATCTGCAGCTCAGCATTCTCACCAAAAACTATTACCGGATGATAGACTTTCAGACTCATGTCAAAGAAAAGTTATACCTTCAGAGCTTCTCCAGCAATTGGTCCAATCAGCTATCCGTATACTTGCCCGATATTCAAACCCGGGTATCGACCGATCTGAATGACAGCTATGATCAGCGTGTCTTGGATGGGGCCGTCAACGGAAAATGGAGGTTTCATCCCGGAGATTCCCTGAATTCCGCATATTACCAGCTTTATGTTTGGGACCCCTTCTTATCGAAATACGGGTCCCAGACGGTCAACGCTGTCTTCGAGGTGCGGTTCGGTTTGGACAATATCCGCAAAATGCTGCAGCATTACAAGCCGGAAAGTCAAGGACAATGCTTTTTGCTCACGGCTGAGGGCAACGTATTCTCCAACTCCGCGGCCAATGACAGTGAATTCATGAAAATCGGAGCAAACCTGCTCAAGGAAGACTTAAGCGGAAGCGGGCACAGAAACGTAAAATTTAACGGCCAGGAAGTGTTTTTGAGTTACGCGTATCTTCCGGAGCTGGATGCCTATTTGTTCGATTACGTCCCCACCAACGTGTTTCACAAGCCGATTATCGAGAGCAGGAATTTGTTTTATTTCAGCATGATTCTGTTGATCATCCTTGGATTTGCCGCATCATATTTGCTGTATTTGAATGTGCAAAGACCGGTGGCCTTGATTATGAAAGGTTTGAAGCATTTTGAGATGGGCGATTATTCGTTCCGGATCCATCGGAGGTTTCATAACGAATTCGACTACATGATGCAGCGCTTTAACGACATGGGAACGAAAATTCAACACTTGATCCAAAATGTATACGAGGAACAAAACCGATCGCGGCTTGCTACTTTAAAGCAACTCCAATCCCAGATTAACCCGCATTTTTTGTACAACTGCCTGTCATTCATCGCCGGCTGCGCGAAGGTGGGCCTTACCGAAACGATCAAAGATATGGCCTATCATCTCGGAGGGTATTACCGCTATATCACGCGTGTCGAGAATCAGATGCCCTTGTTGAAAGAGGAAGTGGAACTGGTCGCTCACTATCTGGAAATCTATTCGTACCGGCTGGAGCGCCTTGAGTATCGGATCGATATTCCACAAGAAATGTTGAACGAGCCGGTGATGAGGCTGATTTTGCAGCCCGTCGCGGAAAATGCCGTCGTGCACGGGATTGAGCCCAAGCCCGGCTGGGGGACCGTCTTGATTACGGGCTGCCGGGAACCGGACTGGAACGTATTGCTGATCGAGGACAGCGGCGGCGGGATGACGGACTCGGAGATCAAAGAATATATGCTGCGTCTGGATCAGCCTATGGATGGCAGCACGGGATGCGGACTATGGAATGTTCACCAGAGGTTAAAGCAGCGTTTCGGCCCGGGAGCAGGCGTCTTCATCCAACCTTCGAAACGGTTGTCTGGGTTATGCGTGACGCTTCGATGGAAAAGGGAGCAGGAAACGAAAGGAGAGCTCGTATGATACATCTTCTGTTGGTTGACGATGAACCGGTGCTGCTGAAAAGCATGGTAGCCAATGAATGGGAGCGCATCGGCATTGAATACGTGTTTCAGGCGGCGTCCGGACCAGAAGCGTTGGAAATGCTGAAGCGAACCTCCATCGATATCGTCGTTACGGATATCCGGATGCCGGGAATGGACGGGCTGCAGCTATGCAAGCATATACAGGATCACTATCCGCGGACCAAGTGTATTTTATTGTCGGGATACGGGGAATTCGAGTATGCCCGGGACGCCATCCGGTACGGTACGTTGAACTATCTGCTGAAGCCCATCAAGGATGAAGAACTGATGGATGAGGTTGCCCGCGTCAAGTCGCTCATCGAACAGGAATGGGAGAAGATCGGTTCACTCGAACGGGCCCGGCAGACCCTTTACGTTCATTTGCCTCTGTTGCGATCGAATTTATTGACCGATCTGTTATCCGGGAGGGGGTTGCCAGATTCCGTGTTGGCGGAGAGGATGAGCGAATACCTTCTCCGGTTTGAACCGGGCATGGAATGCGCTATGCTGCTGTTGCGGTTGGACGGAGCTTTCGGAGAGTCCGATGAGGATTCCTTGTTGTATGAATTTGCCGTCCATAATATCGCCGGTGAGATTTTGGACACGGATTATCTTGTATGGTCGTGCAAGGATTCCTTTGGCTATTTGTGTTTTTTGCTGCAGGCCAAAACGGATAGTCCCGCAGACCCCGGCAACCGGATGAACGGCAAGGATTTGGAAAAGGCGGCCCAGGAGCTGCAATCCAAGGTTTCCGGATTTCTCAAGGTACAAATCTCCATCCTGATCGGCGGACGGAGCCGTTTTCCGGAAGAGACCGCCGAACAATACCGCAAGTCGTTGAACGCTTTCCGGAAGGTGCCCCGCAGCGAGCGGGAAATCGTCGTCAGAGCCGAAGAATCCCGTTCCCAATCCAGCTCGCTTCGCTCCTTGCACAGTCCTCCCAGTTTTCAACAGCTGCTGGAAGCCGGGCGTTGGGCGGATGCACGCACAAAGTTAAAAGACGTATTCGAGGAGATGAGGGCCAAAAAACTGGACACCGAAGAGCATATGCTGGAAATCGTCTGCTCATTGACGAATTCCTTTCTCTATATCGCCCACCTGCAGAGCAAAACATTGATGGAAGTATCGGGCCGGGAGGCGGATATGGCGGCGGATCCGCGAAAGTTAAGCCAATCCGGCCGGGTCATGGAATGGGCCGAGAATATGCTGGAGAGTCTGGAATCCGGCAGTGTTCGCGAATTCAGGGACGCGAAAAACCAGCTTATCGTAAAGATCCACCGTTTTATCGAGCACCGGATCGCCGAGGATGTTTCGCTGCAAACGATTGCCGATCATGTCAATCTTCACCCTGTGTATTTGTCCACTCTGTATAAACAGGAAATGAAAGAGAATATCAGCGACTTTATCATGAGGTACCGGATGGAAAAAGCGGGCATGTTACTCCGTACGACGGATATCAAGATTTATGAACTGGCAAGCCAACTGGGGTTCCAGAATCCCCCATACTTCAGCAAGCTGTTCAAAAATTATTACGGAGTCACCCCTCAGGAATACAGAGACCGCCACCTGGCCGAATCTTAAGAATTTCGCATATCACCTTAAAACTTTGTCTCTTACTCGGTTGTAAGCGCTGTAATAAGATGAAGTTGCAGCTTTTACTATATCGAATAGGGAGGTTCTGGATCAAAGATGAGAAAAAGACTGTCATTTCTGGCGCTTGCGCTGATCATGCTATTTGCCCTGACAACAGCCTGTTCCGGAAACAATAATAAGGGGAACAGCGGGAACAAAGCTTCGGAGAATAAAGGCAATGCAGCGGATCAATCGCAAACGGCCGCGGAATCGGAGGATTCCATTGCCGAAGCCATCCAAAAGGGGACTTATAAGTTTGAAACGCCCGTGACGATCACGACCGTGAAACCAACCGACTCCACCATGAAGTTCAAAAATGGGGAGACCGTGGAAAACAACGTGCACACGAAATGGGCACACGATCAATTAGGGATCGATATCAAATATTTGTGGCAGGTACCCGGTGACCAATTCGCCACGAAAATGAGGTTGATGCTGACATCGGGCGAGGATTTGCCGGACGTGCTGATGACAGAGGATATGACCTTATTGAACGAATTAATTCAATCCGGAAGGTATAAGGATATTTCGGAAGATTACGAAAAATACGCTTCTTCCACGATCAAGGAGATTTATAGTTCCCATCCGCTGATGTGGAGCCAGGTTACCTACGACGGCAAAAGGATGGCGTTTCCCAACTTTGCCCATGCCGGAAACGATAACGCTGTCATGTGGATTAGACAGGATTGGCTTGACCAACTGGGCATGAAGGCTCCGACAACCTTTGAAGAAATGGAAGCCCTTATGCAAGCTATGCTGGACAAAAAACCGGGCGGCTCCGACAATATCATCCCTCTCGGGGTAAGTCTCGGTTCCGGCGGTTCCAACCCTAATGTCTTCAGCGGCTGGCTTGGGGAGAGCACCTGGGTATTCGGGCCTTCGGGCACCATTCCTAACCAATGGTTGGAGAAAGACGGGGAACTAGTTCACGGCTCGACGCTTCCGGAGATGAAGGATGGCCTGCTCCGGTTAAGAGACTGGTATGAGAAAGGTTATATTTCGAAAGAAGCGGGTTTGCATGACGAAAACAAACTGGCCGAATTGATCGGGCAAGGACGTGTAGGCATTGCCGTTGCGCCTTACTGGCTGCCGAACTGGCCGATTCCCGACCTGGAGAAGAACGTGCCCGGCGCGACTATGAATCCTTATCCGCTGCCGACATTAAACGGCAAGGCTGCTGCTCGGGATTCCACCTTCCTTCGGGGCGGAATGATCGTCAAGAAGGATTTTGAGCACGTCGACGCCCTGTTCCTCTACCTGAACCGCATTTTTGAAAAAGGAAAGCCGGGAAGCGAGTTTGAAAACGGATGGTATGAAGATTATGACTACACCGTTAAAGCGGACGGAACCATCTCCGTAGATGATGCGGATATTCCGGGTGGAAAGGTCGGTCCGGCCAAATATGTACTGATGGAGCCGAAGGATCCGTTTGTCAATTTGAAATTGATGGCCAAATTGAGCAGAGGAGCTGCACCGAGCTCCGCATCCGAGGAGCGATTGTTGCTGTCGAACCCGAAAATTTTGAAAGCGTCCGAGTACGTGGATGACGGCTGGAACGCGGGCTCTTATATATCGCACGCATTCACGGGTTCGCCCACTAAAACGATGCAGTCCAAAAACGGCATCTTGGCCAAATTGGAAGGCGAGACGTTCATCGGCATCATTTACGGCAAAAAGCCGATTGACGATTTCGATAAGTTCGTTAAAGAATGGTATGAAATTGGCGGTGAACAAGTCACCAAGGAAGCCAATGAATGGTATCAGGATTCCAAATAATACACAAGCTTCGGGGAGCTGTGCGAAAGCGGCTCCCTTAACATGTTCGCATACCATCTTAAAATTTTTATCACTTCTATAAATGTAAGCGCTGTATTATTATGGAGGTGGGGATTCATTTACTCAATTACTTTGGGGTCTATGATCAGGGAAATGGGAGTGGTGAAGAGAAGATGCCGAAACATATTGGAGCCGAACACGAATGTGAAGTAGCCGGTTTTGTCAGGTCGGAGGGGACTAGGCTGGTGAACGGGGAAGGCCGTGAAATATTGCTTCGGGGCGTCGGCTTCGGCAACTGGCTGTTGCCGGAAGGCTATATGTGGAAATTTCCGAAGGAAGGGGACAGACCCAGACGGATCGAAGCGATGATCGAGGGTTTGATCGGTGCGGAGAAGGCCGGCCGGTTCTGGGAGCTCTATTACGAGCGCTATACTTCGGAGGCGGACATCGAGCGGATTGCGGCGGAAGGCTTCAACTCCGTACGGATTCCGATCAATGCGCGTTTTCTGATGGAAGACGAGGAAGAGCCCCTTCGGATCAAGGAGCGGCATCTTGCCCATATCGACCGGATGATCGGCTGGTGCAAGGATCACCGCTTGTATGTCATCCTGGATTTGCACGGCGCGCCAGGGGGCCAGACGGGAGCGAACATCGACGATTCGAAGCGGGATCATCCCGACCTGTTTGCCGATGAGAAGTATAAACGGCTGACGGTCCAACTCTGGCGGGTGCTCGCAGAACGGTACAAGGATGAATGGATCGTGGCGGGGTACGATCTGCTGAACGAGCCGTTGCCGGATTGGTTTGCGGAATACAATAACCGGCTGATGCCGCTCTACAAGGAGATTGTTAAGGCTATCCGGGAAGTGGACGCACGCCATATGATCATCCTGGAAGGCGCGCACTGGGCGACGGATTGGTCCGTTTTTATGGAGAAAATAGACGATAATCTGATGCTGCAATTCCATAAATACTGGAGCAATCCCGATACGGAAAGCCTGCGCCCCTATCTGGAGAAGCGGGACGAATGGAACGTGCCGATCTTTATGGGCGAAGGCGGAGAAAACAATAACGATTGGTACGCCGGAGCGTTTCAGTTGTTCGAGGATCATGAGATCTCGTGGAACTTTTGGCCGTGGAAAAAGCTGGACACCCGGAATTCTCCGTGTTCGATTCGTATACCGGACGATTGGCAGTTGCTGATCCGTTATTTGGAGGATGGAGAGCGTCCGGACGAGGCGGTTGCTGAACGTATCCTGTGGGAATTCTTGGATTGTCTTCCTTTAGAACGGTGTGTGTATCACGAGGATGTGGTCCGGTCCCTGTTCCGGAGAGCGCCGGTCCGGGTCCCAGCCCTATTTTACGGGTATAAAGGGGAAGGAGTCAGTTTTGCAGTAGGTGCTGCGGGGCGCAAGGAGAATCCTTGGGGGTTCCGCACACAGGATGGCACGGACATCCGCTCCATGGAGAGCGGGGAGGAGAGGCCTGCTTTCTGGCATGGACGGGGCAATTCCGACCAAATGTTGTTCGTTCAGTTGATGGAGGGAGATTGGTTGGAATATGATTTTTCGGCGTCTCCAAGTCAGGAGTCCAGAAAGATGGCGCTACGGATGAAAGCAGGTCCCGTCCATGGGGCGGCCGATGTGAAGGTTACGGTAAACGGACGGGAAGCCGGTAGCGTGGAAATAACCGGCGGCGTGGACAGCTGGCGGGAAACCGGTCTTAACATCGTAATTCCTACAGAACCGGGACGATTGAACGTGCGGATACGGGCGGAACGGCAAGCGGTCCGTTTGGAATGGGTTGAATTAATCGCATTGTGAACATAGAGGCGTGGACAGATCCCCGCAATACCTCTCCATTCTATTAGATGGGGTATTGGCGGGGATCGTATTGTTTATGGATTCAGCAGGCATCCCCTTCGTTAGCCGGACAAAATCCCGGATGTGCGGCGAGTTGTGCGGCGAAATCCGACTCCAAACGGCCCAACTGCGCAAAGTAGCTTCCGATGCCGTGATTGGAGGACAGCGACATGCTCGGGAAATCCAACGGGCAGGCCATAGCTACGTGGCTGTAATAGTACGTTTTCTCTTGATTCGGCAGCTTGAAAAGATGGGGCGGTGCATGCGTGACGACGTCGAACACATTAGCGATCCGATAGCTGTTCGGAACATGATTCGCGCACGCCTTCGCAAAGTCGGGATCGCCGGTGCGGGGCGAACCGAAGGTGAACAGCACGGGCACGCGTTCCGTGTTCGCCGCAATATCGAGAGCGCATAACGTGGCCAGCGCACCTCCCAGGCTATGACCCGTCACGTATAAGGTTTTGTTCTCGGGCAACCGGCGCAGCGCGGACATCACCTGCCTGCGGGCCGAAGCGTAGATCCCGGTGAATCCGCGATGGGTCAGGCAGGCCTCTTTGCTCCACTTGAATTTTTGCTGGGTCGCAATGACGTCGGCGATCCAGTTGGTTGTTGAGCTGGTGCCGCGAAAGGCGACCACGATCTCATCCGGCGAGTGCAAGATAAAGCCGAAGCGTTCCCATAAGCCGACCAGGGACTTGGCTTCGATCGTATCGTAAAGCGAATAGGAATCCGGGAGGACAAACGATCCGTCCGGGTTGGCAAATTGCTCGTACGTCTGGCTGCAAATCGCGGCCAATAAGAGGGCTCTTTGTATTTGGGCCGTATCCAATTGCATGGCGCACCCTCCTTTCTCTCTTACACTATACTAGGCTGCGGCGGGAAAGGTGCCTACTTGCAAGCGCGGCGGAACCGGGAAATTGAACATCACGGGCTACCGCGTTTACTGTAGCCTGCAGATTGACGCGCATCGTTTTACGAAGTATATTATAGATACATTATATCTATAATATATTCGAAGGAGAATGCCCATGAAAACGTTATTTGACCCGGAACTTTGGAAAAAGGCGTGGATCAACGACCCGGAGGCCAGCGTCAATCGCATGCGGCGCGCCGGAATGGAGCCGACGCGTTCATTTGACACCGACGTCAAGGCCCGATCTTTTCACGAAAAAGCATTTAATGAGGAGGGGCGGAAACGCAGCGCGAGAATCATGGGATGGCTCAAGGCTCAAGGGGTGGCGTTCGATCAGGCAGCCGTCTTGGACATCGGGGCTGCCTCCGGCGGCTTCAGCATTCCTTTTGCGGAGGAAGGAGCCTGCGTAACGGCGGTTGAACCCTCGGCGCCGCTCGCGGCTTTGCTGCAAGCGGGCATTACCCCTGCGCTTAAGGGGAACGTGGATATCGTTCAGGAGCCGTTTGAGGATGTATCGATTGAAGACAAAGGATGGCATGGCAAATTCGACCTGGTTTTCGCCTCGATGTGTCCGGCGATTTTCGGCTGGGACATGGTGGAGAAGGCGTTGTCTTGCGCGAGCCGCTATTGTTACATCAGCACGACGGCCGGTCCGAAGGAGCATAATCTCATCGAAGAGCTCCGTCCCGTGCTTGGCGTTCCGGCCCAGGAACCGACGTCCGACATGGCGTATATTACCCAGCTACTAAACCTATACGGCTACGCGTATCAGGCGCTGGTCACCCGCGAAACGCAGCCGACGGTCATGCCGCTGGATATGGCGGTGAAACATACGTTGGGCTCGTTCTCCTCCTTCGGGTTGCCGACCGATTCCGGGTCGCTCCGGGAAGCGGAAGCTTATCTGCGGAAAACCTATGCGGAAAGAGCGGTTCCGGTCGTACAGGGGGGACTGTTCGGCAAAGTACTGGTGCGGTTAAAGGATCAGCACATGGAATAACGTAGGCCCGTCTCCCGGATCGAATCAAGTTCATCCGCAGACATCAGTCCGCTTTGGAACAAGTTAAGGTATTCCTGCGAAACGCTTTGGTTGAAAATCAGAAGATCGTCCGTGTTTACGGTGACCGGGACACCGTGATCAAACAGCTTGCGTATCGGATGATTGGCATAGCCGTCCGCCACGCGCAACATGACGTTGCTGGTCGGGCACACGTTCAGCCGAATGCCGTGGTCGGCCAGCCAATGCATGACCGGGACGGACTTCGCTGCGGCGATGCCGTGGTGGACCTCATGCAGCTCCAATTCCTCCACGGCTTCCCGGACATCATCAGCGGTTCCGAATTCACCGACATGCGCTTTGAGCCGCAAGCCGGCGGATTTGGCAAGCCTGTACGCCGGTTTGAAATTACGGATCGGCTGGGCGAATTCATTATTGCAAATGTCTATGGATTTGAACCATGAATAAGACATAACCTCATCCAGCTCGCTTAAAATATCCTCGATCCGGCTTTCCCTTCCCAACGCCAACTCGGGAAAAAAAGCCGTGTTCGGGGCATAACGCCGCTGCAGCTCGTTTATGGTTGCGATGAACGCTTTCGTTCCGCCCAAAGCGCCGATTTCATCCAGGCCGAAACCCAAGGCCAGCACCTCGATGCAATCCTTGCCGGCTTGGGCAAAGGAAGCTTCAATCCGCTTTAAGTAGCCTTGGACACCCCGGAAATGAGCTTTGATATTCGCCTCAAACCAGGCCTGCATGTCGCCGAGAGAGTCGAAAGGCCGGTTGGGGGGCTCTATGGGGGCTTGCGCCCATTGTCGAATGTAATCGATGCTTCCGCCGCGGCCGGCATGACTGTGCAAATCACTTTTCGGTATGCGCTGCAAATCCGGCAGCGATGCCTGAAATAAAGCTTCCTCAAACTGACGTTTCATCCTCTTCCCCTCCTGATCCCGTTAACGATATACTAGCACTTGTAGGAAATAAGAGGAAGCAGGAGGGCCGACCGCGAATAAATAGCTCAAAACCAATAAAGAAAGAACGGGGGAGAGACCGTGAGCTTGGAAGTAAAGGCATTAAGTCCGGAGCATTTGGACGGCTTCAAGGATTACTGCAGGAGACATCGCAACGAGGTGGATGATTCCTTTCTGTACGAAGATGATTTGGCCGAATTCGGCATTCATGAGGAGCACCCGACGTATATCGCGGTGGACCGGAACGGACGCATCGTCGGCGCGGCTTCGATTATCGCCGATGCTTACCAGCGGAAGGGCAATCAGGCCCGCTTCCGCATTTTTCACAGCGAGACGGCCGACCCGGCCGTTTACCGCCGCCTGCTTACCGAGATCGTCAAGCATGGGGAGGGCTTGGAGAAGATGTTTATCTTCGTTCCGTCCGTAAATCCGGAGTTGATGGAGACCGTGGCGGGACTCGCTTTTCAGGTGGAACGGTATTCTTGCCTCTTGGTAAACGAACCTTTGGCTTCCGCAGCATATACTTTACCGGAAGGCTATGAGATCCGTGCTTTTCGCCCGGGAGAAGATGAGGCGGACTGGTGCCTGGTGCGAAACGCCGGTTTTGCCAAGCTCAAGGGCAGCGAGACCCCGATCGCGCCGGACATGGTGGCGAAGTATCCCCGGGAAGCGGACTACTTGGAGGGCGGCATGCTAATGCTCAGCTTCGCGGGCCGGCCGGTCGGCATCGTACGTTGCTCGGACGACGTATACAACGAAACGCCGATCATGAATATCGGCCCGCTGGCGCTTATCCCCGAATACCAGGGGAAGGGTCTCGGCAGATTGCTGCTGCGTAGGGCCTTGCAGTTCGGGAAAGACCAGGGCTATGCCCGGGCAATCCTGTGCGTCAACGCGGAAAATGAGAGAGCAAAGGCGCTGTACCTCCAAGAGGGATTCGCAGAAGCGGAGTATGCGGTGAATTACCGGCTGGATTTGCGCTGAACCGCATGGGTCCGGCCGGATTCCATCTAGACCAGTTTCAAATCGGCCAATAATCCCGTGCATTAAGCTCGCAAACGGCTCGAAAGAGCGATCTGCGGGCTTTTTGTTTGATGGAGAGCAGATTGCATTTTTAGCTATTGAATTGAGTACAATTTAATGTTATATAATATATATAACGAACTGGAGGTGCTTCGCATGCACAAAGCGATTGTGATCGGAACCGGTCCTGCCGGACTGACGGCTGCCATCTATTTGTCGAGAGCCAACCTGGAGCCTTTGGTGATCGAAGGAACCCAGCCCGGCGGCCAATTGACGCAAACGACCGATATCGAGAATTTCCCGGGATTCCCGGAAGGCATCCTGGGTACGGAATTGATGGATAACATGAGAAAACAAGCCGAGCGTTTCGGAACCCGTTTCCGGAGCGGCCGGGTCAACCATATCGATCTGTCGAAACGGCCGTTCCGGTTGATTCTGGACAATGGGGAGGAGTTGTTTGCCGAAGCGGTGATCGTTTCGACGGGGGCTTCGGCCAAATGGCTCGGCATAGAGAACGAGCGGGTAAATATCGGCAGGGGCGTAAGCAACTGCGCCACCTGCGACGGCTTTTTCTTCCGCGGCAAAAAGGTCATCGTCGTCGGCGGCGGCGACACGGCGATGGAGGAAGCGATTTTCCTGACCAAGTTCGCTTCCGAGGTACGCATCGTTCATCGCAGAAATGAGCTGAGAGCTTCGCAAATCATGCAGGATCGTGCCCGCCAAAACGGAAAGATCGTATGGAGCTTGAACCAAACGCCGCTTGAAGTCGTTTCCGGCGAGAGAGGGGTTACCGGGCTGAAGGTTCGTCACAGTGAAACGGGCGCAGTCGAGACGTTCGCAGCCGACGGGATCTTCGTAGCGATCGGGCATCACCCGAATACCGAGTTTCTGGGGGGCCAATTGCCTACCGACCCGCAAGGGTATTTGATCGTCAAACCCGGAACCGCGGAAACCGGAATCCCGGGCGTGTACGCTTGCGGCGACGTCCAAGATCCTAAATACCGCCAAGCCATTACGTCGGCGGGAAGCGGGGCGATGGCCGCACTGGATCTGGAAAAATTCGTGGAGGAACATCCGATTCAAGCGGAGGAACTGGTTACGCAATAATTTTTACTGTTCCGGGATGGGGTAGCCGTGGATCAAATTTCCGGGTTTCGCACCCGCGAGCCGTTGAAGGCATGGATCGACAGCAAGAAGAATTGATCCAAGTGAATAGGCCGACGATCGGCAAGCCGGAAAATAAGGAAATGCGAAATAAGGGAGCCGCCTTGGATAAAGCGCGGCTTCTTTTCCGTTTTATTAACTTGTGCTAGCATATATAATTTGAAGAACATACAAATCGATTTTCGATAATTGTAAGCGTTGTCATTGTGTGCTTTACGATGGATTCGCATGGGGAGGGACAGGGATGAGCGAATTGTGCAGGTTGCTGATCGTCGACGACGAGCTTCTCGTTCGTCAGGGGATCAAACACCATCTGAACTGGGAGCAGCACGGGTTTCGGATCGTCGGCGAGGCCTCGAACGGCAGGGAAGCGTTGGAGCTGATGGACCGGCTCTCGCCCCATATCGTGATTACGGATATCGTGATGCCGGTCATGGACGGGGAGGAATTCACCCGCGTGCTCAAGGCGCATTACCCGCGGGTGGAAGTGATCGTGCTGAGCAGCTACGGGGAATTCGATTATGTGCGCTCCACGTTCCAGAGCGGGGTGGCGGACTATATTTTGAAGCCGAAGCTGGAGACGAAGGAACTGCTGCAGGTGCTGCAAAAAACGGCGCTCAAAATCCCCGGACTCGTGCTGCAGGAGACGCCGGACGGCGTGTTGCCGGTAGACCGGCTGCTGGAGCGTCTGCTTGCCGGCTACGAGCCGGAGGAGGGGGGCGAACGGTTGGCGGACCGGTTTCCGCACGACGGCTTTCTATTGGCGGGGGCGGACCTTGGCCGGGGCGCCGGAGATTGGGATAGTTACATGACCGGGCTGGCGGACGGTTTGCAGGAGCTGCCTTTCCCGGTGGCGACTCAGACGATCTCCACCGGCGGCAACCGGCTGCTGTTGCTGGCGAATCTACCCGGCGGGCATATGGCGGAGGCGACGAGCGCGGTGCATCGATTCGCGCTGGCCAGATCGCAGGCGGTGCCGGAGATGGTCTGGGCCGTCAGCGGCGGATTTACGGAGCTGCGCAAGCTGGGAGAGATTTACCGGGAGGAGTGGCAAAAGCTGTTGTCCTACCGGTTTTATTTTCCGGACCGGATCGTGTTGCGGGCGGATGAGCTGCCGCCGGCCCCCGCGCTCCAGCCGTTTGACATGAAGGAATTGGCCGCCGAACTGAAAAAGGGACAAATCATGACGGCTTTCGGGCGGCTGCGGGATTACGCTGCCAAAGCCGCGGAAAATTACCGGCAGTCCCCGTTTGAATTCAAGTCGTTCCTGGGCAACGCGGTGTTTACCGTGACGATCATTATCGCGGATATCCAGCATGACGTGAAGGAATTGGACGAGATGAAATACGCCTACTTTAAAGCGATCGATGAAGCGGCGGATGCGGCCGGCGCGGTGAAGGCGCTGCGCGCTTTTCTGGGCGAGGCGGAGAAGCTGGCGTCCGCGCGCTTGCCGCAGTCCGGCGACGGCAATATGAAGAAGCTGCTGGAATACATCGATGAGCATTACGGCGAGCCGCTCAGCTTAAGCTTGCTCAGCCGGCATTTTCACTTTAACCCGTCGTATTTATCAAGCTATTTTTCCGCCCACAACGATGAGGGGTTCAGCGAATATCTGAACAAAATTCGGATTTCCCAAGCCGCAGCGCTGCTGCGTTCGGACGGACTGTCCATTTCGGAAATCAGCGGGCGGGTCGGCTATTCGGATCACAGCTATTTTACCAAGGTGTTCAAAAAGCACACGGGGATGTCGCCGAGCGAATACCGCAGGCAGTCTCTCGGCAAGAGGGGATAAGTTATGAATCTGATTGAAAAATTCCGTAACCAGCGGCTGATCTCCAAGCTGTTCGTCGTGATGACGGTAAGCATTGTCGCGGTTTGCCTGCTCACCTCGTTGATCACGATCCGCATGGCGGAGCGGTTGTTTGCCGAAACGTTCAGCATCACCAACGGCAAAGTGCTGAAGCAGATCAACACCAGCCTGGATTCCTTCAACGACTCCATCGTGAACGCGGTCACTTACGCGGCGCAAAGCGGCACGGTGAAGACGTATTTGACCGGCGGCGAGCAGGATTCGGTGGCGATGTCGAAGGTGTATTACCGCATGTCGGAGCAGATGGAGCAAATCGCGTCCAATCTGGGGGCGTACGACGTGGCCGTCACGATCATCGGGGTTAACGGGCGCAGCTACTCGACCGACCCCAATTACTGGCCGGTCCAGGCCCGGAAACTGGCCGGCGATCCGTTGACCCGCCACACCGCGGCCGAGCCGCGCCGCGTGATGTACCAATACGACGGGCGCGACGGCGGGGAGGGAGAGAAGCCGTTCATCATCGCCTCCAAGGCGCTGGTCGACCGGACGAGCGGGTTTAGTTACGGGATGCTGTATATCTCGATTCGGGAGGCGGAGTTCAAGCAATTTTACGCCAACTTTACGAGCGACGGCAACGATGTGCTGGTCCTGGATCCGTCCGGGACGGTCGTCTCCAGCAACCGCGCGGAGCTTATCGGCGGTTCGGAGCCGGAGCTGCTGGACGACGTCCGGACGATCGCCGGCAACTTACTGGACTATAAGAGCGGCTCCGTCTTCGATAAAGAAAAAATCATTCTCGCCGATTATTTGCCCTCGTACGACTTTTATCTCGTAAATCTGATCGATCGACAGTATACCGCCGGGCAGATCATCAACATTCGGTCGATCGCGCTGATTTGCCTGGGCATTATCGCGGCCGCGCTGCTGGTCGTGTTTGTCATCTCCCGCCGGCTGACCCTTTCGCTGACGCGCCTCGTCCGGCTGATGTCCACGATCACGAAGAAGGATTTCGGCAACTATATCGCGGTGAGCGGAAGCTTTGAGGTCAGGGAACTAAGCAAGGCGTTCAATTACATGCTGGACGAGCTGAACGAGTATATCCGCAGGCTGCTGGAAACGCAAAAGGAGCAGCGGAACGCCGAACTGGCCGCGCTGCAGCGGCAGATCAACCCGCATTTCCTGTACAATACTTTGGCTTCGATCAAGCTGCTGGTGCAAAAAGGCAGCAAGGAAACCGCCGCGGAAACGATCAATGCGCTCATCTCGCTCCTTCAAAACACGATCAGCAATGTCAGCGAAACGATTACGATCAAGCGGGAGCTTGAGAATATGAAAAATTACGTGTTCATCAACCATGTCCGTTACGGCGAGCGGATCAAGGTCAACTATTTCGTTTCTCCGGACTGCATCCGTTACGAGGTACCCAAGCTGATCATTCAGCCGTTTATCGAAAACGCCTTTTTCCATGCCTTCAACGTGAAAAACGGGGGAACGATCTATATTTTGATCTCCAAAACGGAGAGCTCGCTCGTCTGCGAGGTGGCGGATAACGGGGACGGCATGGAACTGGGCGAGGAGGAGGCCCGCTTGCTTCCGAATCCGAAAAGCGGGCGCCAGTTGTTTACGGGCATCGGGATCCAAAACGTCAATAACCGGATCAAGCTCCTGTACGGAGAAGCCTATGGCGTGCATATTTCCAGCACGAAAGGGGAAGGAACGAAAATTCGCATCGTGCTTCCGCTGATCGTGAAACCTGGGGAAACCGGGAATGCCATCTAAACCATTTACCAAAATCCAAAAAAATGACCATTTCCGCGAATCCGCTTTCCTAAGAAGGACAATAAAATCGCCAATCCGCGCAAAGATATTCCTAACGGCCCGTTTTGCTCCAATGCTATCCTAAATGCGGATACAGGAAGCGCTTTCTTGGGGGGCGTTTCAAAAACAAATCGAGCAGGGGGATGAAACCGAAAATGAAAAAAAGCTTGATGCTAATGCTTGTCAGCATGCTGCTAATGCTGGCCGTGTCCGCTTGTTCCGGTAATTCGGGCAACTCGGGAAGTTCGGGAAATACGGGGAATACGGGCGATACGACCGGCTCGGGCGCGGGAAATAACGGAGGCGGTTCCGCTGGCAGCCAGGAGATCACCGTGTGGGCCTGGGACCCCAACTTTAACATCGCCGCGCTGAACCTGGCCAAGGAAAGATACGAAGCCAAACATCCGGAAGTGAAGGTCAACATCGTGGAATACGCGCAGGACGACATCGTACAGAAGCTGAACACCGGGCTCAACTCGGGAACGACCAAAGGGCTGCCCAACATCGTGCTGATCGAGGATTATCGGGCGCAAAACTTCCTGCAGGCTTACCCCGACGCGTTCCGCGACATGACGAGCGTGATCAAGGCGGAGGATTTCGCGGAGTACAAAATCGGGCCGACGAGCTATAACAGCAAGCAATGTGGCGTTCCGTTCGATTCCGGCGCTACGGGGCTTTACGTGCGGACGGATTACCTGGAACAGGCCGGCTACACCGTGGACGACCTGACGAATATCGACTGGAACCAATACATTGAAATCGGCAAGAAAATCAAAGAAGTTACCGGCAAAGACATGCTGACCCAAGACCCCAACGACCTCGGGCTGATCCGGGTAATGGCGCAGTCGGCCGGCAGCTGGTACCTGAAGGAGGACGGCAAAACGCCGAACCTGGCGGACAATCCGGTGCTCAAGGAAGCGCTGGAAACGTATAAAGCGATGTTCGACGCCAATATCGTCAAAATGAACTCGGACTGGAGCCAATTCCTGGCGGCTTTCAACAACGGAGACGTCGCCACGGTGCCGACCGGCAACTGGATCACGCCTTCCGTCAAAGCGGAAGCTTCCCAATCCGGCAAATGGGCGGTCGTGCCGACGCCGAAACTGGCGAACAGCGCCGCTTCGGTCAATGCCTCCAGCCTCGGCGGCAGCTCCTGGTACGTGATGAACCAGGACGGTCAGGACGTGGCCGCGAATTTCCTGGCGGAAACGTTCGGCTCCGACAGCGAATTTTATTCCCAGCTGCTGGAGAACATCGGCGCGATCGGCTCGCTCAAGGCAGCTTCCAGCGGCGCCGCTTACGATAAAGCCGACGATTTCTTCGGTGGACAGAAGATATACGCCGATTTCGCCAAATGGACCGAAGAGGTACCGAAGGTCAATTACGGCCTGCATACTTACGCGATCGAAGACATCCTAGTGATTGAAATCCAGAACTACTTGAACGGCAAAGATGTCGACAGCGTCATTCGCGACGCCCAGGCACAAGCCGAATCGCAATTGCAATGATGAGAGCATCCGGCTCCGCCGCCTTGCGCTGGAAAGCTTCCGTCGTCGGCTGGCTGTTCGTGATCGCAGCGGTGCTGATGATCGTGCTGTTCTATTTTTATCCGATGATTCAGGCCTTGATCCTGTCGTTCCAAACCGGTACCGGCTCGAACTTAAGCTTCAACGGCCTCGGCAACTACCAGCGGCTGTTTACGGATTCGATGTTTCTGACGGCGGTCAAAAATACGTTTATCTACCTGCTGATTCAAGTCCCTTTGATGGTGCTGCTGGCATTGGTGCTGTCCGTGATGCTGAATGACCGGAATTTGAAATGGAAGGGATTTTTCCGGACGGCGATCTTTCTGCCCTGCATCACTTCGCTGGTCGCCTATTCGGTCATCTTCAAATATCTATTTGCGGGCGACGGGCTGGTCAATTCGCTGCTGCTGAACCTGCATCTCGTGCCGGAACCGATCCCGTGGATTACCGATCCGTTCTGGGCGAAGATGACGATCATCATCGCCATCACGTGGCGTTGGACGGGGTACAACATGATCTTCTATTTGTCGGGCATGCAAAACATCGATCCGTCGATTTACGAAGCGGCGAAAATAGACGGGGCCTCGGCGGTCAAGCAGTTTTTCCGGATTACGACCCCGATGCTGAAGCCGATCATTTTGTTCACCTCGATCACCTCGACGATCGGCACGCTGCAGCTGTTCGATGAAGTCATGAACATCACGAAGGGAGGACCGGGCAACGCCACCTCTTCGATTTCGCAATATATTTACAATCTGTCGTTCAAATATTCGGCGGATTTCGGGTACGCGGCAACGGTATCGTATTCCATCGTGATCATGATTATCGTGTTGTCCGTCATCCAATTCAAAGTGGCAGGTGACCGGGATGCTTAAAGTAAAACGACTTTCCATTTATCTGTTCCTGGCCGTCGCGGCGTTCGTTTCGATCTTCCCGTTTCTATGGATCATCGTCAGCTCGACGAATCCGTCCGTGGACGTGACCCGGGGCAAGTTGCTGCCCGGCTCCCACCTCATGGCGAACCTGCGTAACCTGTTGGATTCCGTCGATATCCTGACCGCTTTGAAAAACTCGCTGACCGTCTCCGTCTCCACGACTTTGCTGGCGCTGCTGATCGCTTCGCTGGCCGGGTACGGCTTCGAGATTTACCGCAGCAAAGCGAAGGATATCGTGTTCAACGTGCTGCTGCTGTCGATGATGATTCCGTTTGCTGCCTTGATGGTGCCTTTGTACCGCATGTTCGGCAAGATCACCAACCTCGTGCCGATCATCGGGATCGATACGCTCGCTGCGGTGGTGCTGCCGACGATGACGACGGCGTTCCTGATCTTCTTCTTCCGGCAGAGCACGAAGATGTTTCCGAAGGAGCTGCTCGAAGCGGGGCGTATCGACGGACTTTCCGAGTTGGGCTTGTTCTTCCACGTTTATGTGCCGACGATGAGAACGTCGTATGCGGCCGCGGCGATCATCACGTTCATGAGCAGCTGGAACAATTACTTATGGCCGTTGATCGTGCTGCAGACGCCGCAGAAGCAAACGGTACCGCTGCTGATTTCGACGCTCGGCTCCAGCTATTCGCCGGATTACGGATTGATCATGCTGGCGATCGTCATCTCGACGATTCCGACGGCGATCGTGTTTTTCGTGATGCAAAAGCATTTCGTGGCCGGGATGGTCGGCTCGGTCAAATAACGGGCAGGGGAGTGGACACCTCCCTAACTGCCGCAATCAGCGGCTGGTAGGGGGGGGCCTCCCCACCCCAATATTTGGTGTTGACTTGCTTGGAAGTACGTGATATTATAAATTTCGTTGCTGCAAAACATTGCATCGACACTCAAACGCGGTCGTGGCGGAATTGGCAGACGCGCACGGTTCAGGTCCGTGTGGGCTAACCCCCCGTGGAGGTTCGAGTCCTCTCGACCGCATTTTCATAACGATCAATAAAGCTCTTGAATTTCCTTCGATGGAGATTCAGGAGCTTTTTGCATATTTACATAGCGAATATGCATGTGGAAATGGCTCCGGCAAAAGCTTGCTCACACACTCCGTGTTGTGAAAGGAAATGCGATCTGCAGCTCGAATGCGTAGGAATTGACATGCGGGAGAAGAGCAAGTAAAATGATTAAATCGTAATTATTACGAATAAAAAGGAGATGTTTTGAAATGAGAGTTGTGATTACCTTGGCGTGCACCGAAACGGGAGACCGCAATTACACGACCACCAAAAATAAGAAGACACACCCCGAACGCATGGAGTTGCGCAAATATTGTCCGCGGCTAAGAAAATATACGTTGCACCGCGAGACGCGTTAATGAATGGGAGGCAGCGAACCCGAAGTACAGGAACGCCGGTATAAGACCTGGGGGATCGAATGACCGAACTGGTCTTCATCGGGATGGATATGAATTTAAATGATATTGAGACAACCGGGGTTTACATATCGTAATATTTACGATATTATGTTTTCCGTAATGCGTAATGATTACGATTTAGAAAAGAGAGATGGATATGATTTTATCGTCCATGCGCGAGGTTGTGTTTGGGTATGGGAATGAGCCGGTCATCGAAAACTTGTCCCTGGACATCCATGCCGGACAATTTATCGGGATTGCCGGACCGAACGGCGCGGCCAAAACCACTTTGCTAAAGCTCATGTTGGGACTTATAAAACCTTGGAGCGGTACGATCCGGTTTAATCGCGTCCGGGAAGACGGTTCAAAGGTGGCAGTGGGGTATGTGCCGCAGCAGGTGTCTTCTTTCAATTCCGGCTTTCCCAGCAAGGTTATTGAACTGGTCCGTTCGGGGTGTTATTCCCGTTTGGGATTATTCGGCCGGTTCAAGGAGGAACAGCGGCAGGTTGTAGAACGAAGCTTGAAACAGGTTGGTATGTGGGAGTTCCGCGATCGAAAAGTCGGAGAGTTGTCGGGTGGTCAGAAGCAACGTGTTTGCATCGCTAGGGCGCTGGCCCAGGAACCCCAAGTGCTCGTATTGGATGAGCCCGCTACGGGAATCGATGCGGCAAGCCGGACACGGCTTTACGAGTTGTTGAGGGATATCGTAACGCAGCAAGGCCGAACGGTCATTATGGTCACTCACGGTCTTGAGGAAACGGCGCTGTATCTCGATACATTGATTCAACTGGAGCGGAAGGAGGAAGAGGGATGGCGATGTTCGGTTACGAATTCATGCAGCGCGCCTTTTGGGCAGGGGGCTTAATAGGCATTATCGCGCCATTGCTCGGCGTTTACCTCATGCTTCGCCGTCAGGCGCTAATGGCGGATACGTTGTCCCATGTGTCCCTGGCCGGGGTAGCTTTGGGCTCGGTGATGCATCTAAATCCTTCCCTCAGCGGTTTTGCGGTGGCCGTTGCCGGAGGCATTGTAATCGAGCAGCTTCGCCGTTCCTATCGTACATACAGCGAACTGCCGGTAGCGATCATTATGACTTCGGGGCTGGCGCTTGCTGTCGTGCTGATGAGCCTAAAGCAAAATTGGAGCAAAAGCTTCAGTTCCTATCTATTCGGTTCCATTGTGGCGGTGAGCGATACCCAGTTGCTGCTGATCGCTGCCGTGGCGCTGGCTGGTTTGCTTTATTTTATCATCTTGCGGCGTCCCCTCTACAATCTGACCTTCGATGAGGAAAATGCCGCGGTATCCGGCGTCCGGGTAAAACTGTTGTCGTTTTCCTTTGCCGTGCTGACCGGGATGACCGTCGCCGCCGCCATACCCGTCGTGGGGGTACTTCTAGTTTCGGCATTGATCGTGCTGCCGGCTTCGCTGGCTTTGCGCGTCGCTTCCGGTTTTTCGGCGGCGATTCTGATTTCCGTCGGTACCGGATTGGCCGGCGTTTTTTCCGGCCTGGGTCTGTCTTATTATATCGATACGCCTCCGGGAGGGACGATTTCACTGATTCTGCTGGCTTTCCTGCTGACGACGCTGCTGCTGCAAAAGCTGCTGCGGCTTCGCGGGCGGCGCAGCGTGAAGAGACAATATAAAAAGAAGGAGTTTGTGAAACATGAAATTTTGGAAACATAGTTTAACCGTTTTATCCTTATCGGTGATGCTCGTTGCGGTCGGTTGCGGCTCCAACGCCAATACGGCGGGGAATGCCGCGGGAAACAACGGCTCGTCCGCAGCGCCTGAAGCATCCGCAAATACGCATGAAGCGGAAAAGTTGGAAATCAAGACGAGTTTTTATCCAATGTATGAATTTACACGCCATGTGGCGGGGGATTTGGCGAATGTGGAGAATCTGGTCCCCGCCGGGATGGAACCGCATGATTGGGAACCGACGGCGCAGGATATGGCCGCCATTTCCGAGGCCGATGTGATCGTGTACAACGGAGCGGGCATGGAAGGCTGGGTGGTACAGGTGCTGGACAGCGCCATGGGCAACGGGCTTAAGGCGATTGAAGCAAGCCACGGAATCGAGATGATGGAAGGCTCCGAAGATCATGAGCATGAACATGAACATGGCGAAGAGGCACATGACGAGGGCGAACACGCTCATGAAGAAGGTGAGCACGCTCATGAAGAAGGCGAGCATGCTCATGAAGAAGGCGAGCATGCTCATGAAGAAGGCGAACAGGGGCATGAAGAAAGCGGGCACGACCACGATCACGGGGGCCTGGATCCGCATGTATGGCTGTCGCCGGCACTGGCGATTCAGGAAGTTCGCAACATTGAAAAAGGCTTGTCCGAAGCGGCACCGCAATACGCAGACCATTTTAAGGCCAACGCCGATGCTTATGTAGCCGAGCTGGAAGCACTCGACAAGGAATTTACCGAATCCTTGAAAGACAGCAAGCGCAAGGATTTCATTACGCAACATGCGGCTTTTGGTTATCTGGCCAAACAATATGGTCTGACTCAAGTACCGATCGCCGGGCTCTCGCCCGAGCAGGAGCCATCGGCTTCCCAAATGACGGACATCGTCAAGTTTGCGAAGGAGCATAACGTGAAGACGATCTTTTTTGAGACACTGGTGTCTTCCAAGGTATCCGATACGATAGCTGGTGAAATCGGAGCCCAATCGGCGGTTCTGAACCCAATTGAAGGCCTGACGGAAGAAGAGATGGCCGGTGGCCTCGACTATATTGCGGTGATGAGGCAAAATCTGGAGGCGCTGAAGGCGGCGTTGAACGAATAACGCCATACCCATAGATGGAATGAAGTGATATGAAAACCGGGGGGATGAAAGATGGAGAACAAGCCGAATCGGATGATTCAAGCTATGGAGTCCAAAGGTTTGCGTATTACCTCGCAGCGCAGATGGATCGCGGAGCTGTTCTCCGTTTCCACCGGATTCGTGTTGCCGCGCCAGGTTCACGCTTATATATCGGAGTTTCTTCCGGGGGTCAGTTACGACACGGTGTACCGCAATCTGCGATTGCTGACGGAAATCAATCTGATTGAACAGTTCGATTTTCCGGAGGGCATCCGCTTCAAGCTGAGATGCGGCCCGGACCGCCATCATCACCATCTGATCTGCATCAAGTGCCAGAAAAAGGCCAGCTGGTAATCCGGACTGGTGGTGCCGACCCATTCGGGCCGCTCATGGCTTCGCTCACCCCGATCGAGATCCTGGCGATGATGACGGTCATTTCAACAGCGTCGTTTTTCCTGCGCCGAGAAACCCGGTCAAGACAGTAACGGGAATGCGGGGATCTTGTAAAGATGTCATCTAAATTCACTCCTTCACATAGGGTAGGTTGTTTAATCGTAATTATTACTATTAAATTATAAAAGTTGATGAATGGATTATCAAATTCTATAACCTAACAATGAACAAGCTCCTAAATTTGCTCTTGCGGCAATTTTAGGAGCTTTGTTCTGCAAAATATGAGGATGAGGTCCGGCATTCATGTTTCTTTCCGGTCGAAGGTTACACGGCGGCGCAGCAGAATTTATGCTTCTTGCCGCTGCCGCAAGGGCAAGGTTCGTTGCGGCCCGGAGCTTTCCCGTCGAAATAGCGCTGCAAATTGCTGGAATAAAGCTCCTGACGCATCCGCCCACCCAATTCCTGCATCCGTTCATGGGCATAAGCGTAAATCTGCATGTAGCTTTGACAGAAGAAATCCGGATCGGCCTGGTTTTCTTCCGGATTCCATTTACGGTTCCGCGGGCAGCCGCCGTAGCAGAGCCTCTGCCATTCGCAGGAACGGCATTTGTCCGGCAGAGCCGGCTTCATCCGGTGGAAGCGTTCGTAGTTCGGATGAGCCAGCATGTCCGCGATGGAGGCGGTGGCCACATTGCCAACGGTCCACTGCTCGTTGATGAAGAAGTCGCAGGGAAAGGCGTCCCCGTTTTGCTCCAGCACCAGGCTCGTCGGGCACGCCGCCTTGTGGACGCACAGCTCCGCTTCCCGGTTCAGGTAAACGCTCAGCATGTTGTCGAAGAAACGGGTGGACATCTCCGGATTCCCGTCCATGTACCATTCATCGAATACTTCGCACAGGAAATCGCCGTATTCCTGCGGGGTAATTTCATAAACGCCGGGCTGATCCACTTGCTGGGAGCGGAAATCCATGCAGGGGATGAATTGGACATAATTGAAATCGTTCTCACGATAAAACGCCATCAATTCCTTGGCTTTGCCTACGTTACCCTTATGGATCACCGTCAAAATATTAAAATCCACCTGATGCTTCCGCAAATGCTCGATGCCGGCCATCACCCGGTCAAAGCTGCCTTTGCCGGCGGCATTTACCCGGCGCGCATCGTGGATCTCTTTGGGCCCGTCCAGGCTGACGCCGATCAAAAAATTATAGGTTTTGAAAAAAGAGGCCCAGCGGTCATTAATGAGCGTGGCGTTCGTTTGCAACGAGTTGCTGATGATCGTATGCGGCGGGGCATGCAGCGCCTGCCGGTAAACGACTTCTTCGAAGAACTCGAGCCCGGCCAGCAGCGGCTCTCCGCCCTGCCAGGCAAAGGTGGCTGCGCCTTGGCTGTGCTGCATGTAGTCCTTGATGAATTTGTCCAAAATGGCGGAATCGATCCGGTTGATCTTGGGTCCCGGCTTGCCGCCGCAGGTGCTATAATAGCAGTAATCGCAAGCCAAATTGCAGTCTTCCGACACCGTCTTCCACATGACGCCGAGGTTGGAATGACGGCTAGTGACACATCCTCCCGACATAGCGATCCCTCCTTGTCCCAATTTATTTCTAAAGATAGCACCCGGTTAAGATTATGTCAAAATAATAATAAGTTTAAAAGAAATCGGTTTTTAGCTAGTCTAGGAAAGAGTGGAAGCACCAATCTTTAAATCAGTATGGATTTAACTCTGTTGAAGTTTGACCGATTATGGCGGGAATAATCATCTCGGCCAAAGCGGCGGCATGGCGGTTGCGGCCATAGGCGAGGCGCGAAGCTGCAAGGAACTGGATTAATCGCTGACCGCTAGTTCCCTTCCCACTCCTGCAGCATCATGACGGCCGCTCCGGTGGCCACGGCCTCTTCGAGAAGCAGCCCCTGCGTGAAGACCGGGCTGTATTCGGGATAATGGTAGGTGTTCTTCTTGGCGATCTCCAGCGCGGCATCGAAGACCAGCGGATGCGCGCCGACGAGCGGGCCGCCCAGAATGACGTATTCGGGATGAAGCGCATTGATCAGGTTGGCGAGCCCGATCCCCAAATAAGCGGCCGTTTCCGAAAATTGCTCTTTAACCAGCGGATCGTCTTGCTCCAGGGCGCCAACCAGCGTAGCAAAGTTAACCTGATCCGGCGAAATCCCGGACAGCAGGCTGCTGCGCCCGATTTTCAGTTGGGTGCGCACGCGTTCCTCCAGCGCCGGTACCGATACGAAAGCTTCCAATGCCCCGTAATTGCCTTTGTCCCGCAGTCTTGGTCCATTGGCCTGGATGATCATTTGGCCGATCGCCCCTTCGGTATCCACGGCTCCGCGGAGAATCTGGCCGCCGGACATCGCGGCCGACCGAATGTTAACGCCGGCGTGAACGTAAAGGGCATGCTGGATGTTTTCGGTCCGCAGCGCCCAATGCTCGCCGATTAACGCGGTATTTGCCCCGTTGTCGAGTTTGGCCGGAAATCCCAGCCGCTCCGTCAGCATTTCGCAAATCGGCACGTTCTTCCAGGAGGAAGCGGGGAAAAATTCCGGTTCAAGAATGATCCCTTTCCGCTGATCCAGCGGACCGACCGCTCCAATCCCCATGCCCAAGACGTCGCCTGGCGAGATGCCGTGCTTGGCCAGGAACTCCCGGGCGTTGTTCGCAACATGATCGACAAACAGGCCGGGCGTCATCTGTTCGTCCATTTTCCAGCGGGTCAGGGACAACGTGTTAAAGTGCATATCGTACAGTCCCAGCTTGGAATAAATGCGGGAAATTTCCAGTCCGAACAGGTAGCGGTAGGTTGGATTGGTCCGGAACAATATCGGCTTCCTTCCGCCCGTGGAGCTGCCGAGTCCGGAGACGACGATCAGCCCCTGGGAGGTCATTTCTTCAAGCAAGCGCGTCATGCTGCTGCTGGTGAGCGGAAAGTGATTTAACAAATCGGCCTTGGAGACGGTCCCGAGATAGGAAATTCGATCATAGACCTGTTTTTTTATCGATGGATTGGAATGAGTCATCATAGGTACGGTTCTCCATTTCCAAGTTAATTAGTCGGGATATCACAAGTATAGCGGCAACTTCACTTTATTTCCAGTTAATTTCATCAGAATAATCAACATAATATCAAATGGAAATTATGTTTGGCGATAATCATGATTTCTGAGTTTAACGGCAAGCGATAAACGCCCTTTTTTATATATTTATCACAACTTTAATCCAAAATGAAATTAATGTGTTATAATACTTGTAGACTAGTAGTATAACGAGACAGAAAAGGGTGTGTTCGGATGAACCGCACGCTGACAGGGCGAATGAAACTTCTATGGGATATCTTTTGCGCTTTTGCAAAAATCGGACCCTCCACGTTTGGGGGAGGTTACGCGATGATCGCGACGATCGAAGAGGAGATCGTTCATAGAAAAGGCTGGATGAACCAGGAAGAGATGGGGGACATGGTGTCCATTTCGGGGTCCGCCCCCGGCGGCGTGGCCGTCAACTCCGCGGCTTTCATCGGCTTCCGCCTGGGTGGTATCCCCGGCGCCGTGACGGCCGTGACCGCAATTACATTGCCCACGTTCATCATCGTTTTTCTTCTGAGCATGCTTAGCGCGGTTTTTAAAGATAATGTGAAAGTGGAGGCCGCATTGAAAGGCATTCACGCCGCGGTCGTGTCCCTAATCATCTTAGCCGCCTTAAAGATGTGGAAATCCTCCGTTCTGGACGGGGCCACACTGGCGATTACGGCCGTTGCGGTCGCACTCCTGTTATTTACCGGCATTCATTCGTTTTATCTTATTTTGGGGGGACCGATCGCCGGGATCGCGGTTGTTTTGTTTAAACGAAAATTCGGGATGACCGTGCGGACGGAAAAGGAACGAAACATGGACAAACAGGAGCTCCATTTTCCGGAATATTACATCTGAAGGGTGATCATCTATGCTTTGGCAGCTGTTTTTGGTTTTCATCAAGGTGGGGCTTATTTCCTTTGGCGGCGGCTACGCGGTCATGACGCTGATTCAGCGGGAGGTGGCCGCCAAGGGATGGGTGGATGCCGGGGAGTTCCAGGAGATCGTCGCATTGGCCGGAATGGCCCCGGGTTCCATCGCCACGAATGCCGCCACGTTGATCGGATATTCACAGGCAGGCATTTTGGGAGCGATTATGGCCACGGTTGGCATCATTTTGCCGTCGCTCATCATCGTTATTCTGATTACCGCCTTTTTCTTAAGGCTGCAGGGCAACGATTGGGTCAAGTCTTCGTTTTACGGTTTGCGTCCGATCGTTACGGGGCTGATTATTTACGCCGCCATTCACTTTGGATTGAGCGGACGCAGCGAACCGCTGCTGAGCTGGTCGATGGCCGGTACGCTGTTGATCAGCGCCGGATGCCTCCTCTTGGTGTCCAAATACAAAATCCATCCCTTTGCGGTGATTTTGCTGTCCGCCGTCGCGGGCATTGTGATATTCTGACATCTGCCCGAAGGCGTGAGTGACAGGGACATGTCATATGAACGTGTTTTGCGATGTTGGCAGACCATAACCTGAATCGTCCAGTTGGAGCGATGCGAAATTCTGTAACGGACACCAGCGCCGCCGTTATTACGGCGAAATGGACCGTTTTCAAAAACAAACGGACACCGAAGACCTTGTTTGGCGTTTTTGGCTTTTTATTGAGCCAGTTTCAAGCCAATAAGGTCTCTCCTGTCCGTCAGAATGGGAAATGTCCGGGAAATAAGCAAATAGGGTCATCTCAGTCCGTTAGGCATGACGGACCTTCTCAAATATCATAAACACAGGGCTATGTCTTGATAAGTCGGTCCTGTGCTTTTGCGGTTATAAAGCAGGCGCTGCTTACGCGTGATGGATCCTCGGCATCGGCATCGGCTCCTTGCCGAGCTCGGCCCAGGCGTACTTGAGCAGCAACTCCGTCTTTAGCCCTTCGTAACCCGGTTCGTCCCACAGATTGCACAGTTCGCCCGGGTCCTCCCGAAGATCGAAAATCTCCCCATACGTGTGATTGTAATATACCGTGATTTTATAGCGTTCATCGACATACGTTTTTTGATGGATCGTGGTCGGCTCATGGCGGAACTCGCAGATGGCGTGATCCCGCGCCCGTTCCCGGTTACCGAGCCAAACATTCCTTTGATCAACGCCGGCCATGGCCGGCGGGATCGGCAATCCGCAGAAGGAGAGGAACGTCGGGGCCAGATCGACCAACGATTGGATCGCATCCGAACGCCGACCGGCGAGAACCTGGCCGGGATACCTTACGATAAACGGAAGCTTGATCAAATCCTCGTAATGAAACCCTCCTTTAGCCTGTAGGCCGTGTTGGCCGAAGAAGTGGCCGTGATCCGTCGTAAACACGACAACGGTGTTTTCGGCCAAGCCCAGTTCGTCCAGCTTGTCGAGAATGCGGCCGATATATTTGTCCATCAGGCTGATCATGCCGTAATAAACGGCGACCAGCTTCTTTTTGTCATATTCGGTCAATCGCCGCTTGTCTCCGTATTCATAATAATGATGGGAACAGTAGCCGTGGATGCCGAAGCCCGTTTCCATCAGATGGGAGAAGTCGGGATTTTCCTCCTGCGTCAAGCCGAAATGCGGCGGGTTGCGGTCATGCTCTCCCGGCGTAAGCGACGGGATCGTCAGCTTGTCCGGATCGTACATCGTATCCCAGGGCTCCGGCACCAAATATTCCGGATGCGGGTCGAAGAAGCTGGCCCACAATAAGAAAGGATCCCCGTCTTTCTTGTGCTTCTCCAACCGGGCGTTCGTTCGCTCCGCAATCCACGTGTTGTAATGATATTTTTCCGGGATGGGCCACTTATAGGTTTGCGCGGGATCCATCGTTCCGGTCGGAGGGAGGAAATAATCCCGCCAATTGGCACAACCTTGCTCCTCCAGCCACAGTGCGTAGTGTTGGCCGACATGGGCTTCGTTCGCATGATTCCGCGCCAACTCGACGTGGTCGAAACCGTAGAACGGGCCATGGAAATTGCGCCAGTATTCCAAAGCCTGCAGTGTCGGGTAAGCTTCCTTCGATTCGTATACCGGAGTCGATTTCAAGGGTTGGAAATGCGCTTTGCCGATCAGCGAGGTCTTGTAACCGGCTTGCCGGAAATCTTCCCCGACCGTATGGCGGTCCTCCAACAATTTCGTGCCCAGGGTCCAGGCGCCGTGTTGGCTTGGATACATGCCCGTGATGATGGAGGATCGGCTTGGCGTGCAGGTCGGATTCGGACAATAAGCCCGGCCGAACGTCGTCCCTTCCCGGACTAGCCGGTCCAAATTCGGCGTGAAGATTTCGGGTTGGAAGGCGCCGATCGTATTCCAATGCTGTTGATCGCTTGTGATTAGTAAAATGTTAGGTTGACTAGACAAAATTCATCCCCTCCTATTATGATAATATTGAATTATCAATGTTAAATAAATATCCTTATGTTACTCATGAGTTGTCATTTTGTTATCTGCTATCTTCGCGAATGACCCAAAAAGCTAAGGAAGTGGTAGGGAATGTTGCAGGAATACGATCACGAGTTTGCCGAGTTTATTTACTACACGCCGGGGTATTTGGATAAAGAGGCGCAGCTATGGCCCGTTCGGGGCGGCCGCAGCATCGCCAAAGCCCATTACAAGGTCGGGCCGAAACGAATCGAGTGCTACAGCCTGCATTTCGTGCTGGAAGGAAGCGTGTGCCTCGAATTCGGCGACAAACGGGTGGAACTGCGGAAGGACGATCTGTTTTGCCTGTTTCCGGGCCGAACCTATGATTATTACGGACTCCCGTCGGAGGCGCCGCTGCAAATGAACTGGTTGGCCCTGGACGGCGGCCGGGTCAAAACGCTGCTTGAGCTTGCCGGTATCACGCCGGAAAGACCGTACGGGAAAGCGTTGCTCACTCTTCCGGCCAGGGAAACGGTAGCAGACACGCTAGATAAGCTGGCAGGCGTCGAACGCTGGAATCCCCCCTTGTCCCTGGAACTGCAGGGGATGATCTGCGGGCTGATGGCGCTGCTCATCCCCGATACGGCGCCGGTCCTGCCGAGCGAGCCTTCGGGTTGGATCCGCGAGTGCATGGATTTTATGGACCTGCACGCGACGGAAGGGATATCGGTACAGCAAGTGGCCGCGTTTGCGGGCGTGCACCGCTCGTATTTTTCAAACGCGTTTGCCGGGCAAGTGGGCGTGTCTCCGCAAAAATATTTGCAAAACATCCGCATGGAGAAAGCGAGGCGCCTGCTTACCGAAACGGACGCTTCCGTCACGGAGATCGCCTTGTCTTTGGGTTATCCGAACCTGTACACGTTTACGCGGGCCTTCAAAATCTATTACAAAATGCCTCCGCTGGCCATGCGGACCGGCGGGACCTCCTAGCCAAGACCTGGTCGGGACGCCCCATTTTCGAAAGCGCTTACCTCTGCTATTGCCATGAATCCGGATGAAAAGGAGAACCACCAATGATGCTGGCAACGCTGCGCAAGTGGATTTCGCCGAAGTTGGGCATTCAAGGGAAGATATTTATCGCGTTTGGGCTGCTGACGCTCCTTGCGATCGTCTCCGTGACCAGTATCGTTTACGTGAACATGCGCGATACGATCAAGCGCAACGCCATCACCTCGGTTTCGGACAGCATCCGTCAGGCGGACGAATCGCTTAACGTCATGCTCCAGGAGATCGACCGGCTAAATACGGTGGTCGTCACCAACAAAAATACGGTGATCGATACGATTTTGAGCCCGAATGAAGAAATCAGCTACGAATGGTTCCAGGAGCAGAAGCGGATTACCGAGTTTCTGTCCGGATTGATCGATTACAAGCCTTACATCTCCCGAATTGCCGTCATCGGCCTGAACAGCAAGGTATTCTTCTCGGGGGGGCCCTGGATTGATCGGACGTTCCTCGAAACGGAAACGATGGATTTCATGCTGGAAAACGGGGAGCGCCACGCGTATCTCAAGCGTTCGGACACGATGGAGGCCATCTCCGTTGGCCGCGTTCTCCGCTATAACCGGGAGACGATTGGCGTGGTCATGGTCGACATGAATTATGATTTCATCCGTAAAACGTACGGCGTGAAGCCGACCGCAGACAGCATCTTGTATGTGCTGGACGGGCAGAAGCAGCTCGTTTACCAGTCCGATTCGGCGCCGGCCGCCGTGTCCGCCGAAATGGCGAAAGCGGTGTACGACGCCGCGGAACCGTCCGGCGCAGGAGAAACCGCCGAGCGGGTCATCGACGGGAAGTCTTATATCGTCGTCAGCCGGAAATCCGAATATACGGGCTGGACGACGCGGGCGCTGATTCCGCTCGATTCGCTGCTGAGCGAATCCGCGAGAATCCGCAACCTCATGGTGGAGGTGTCGGTCGCCGTTTTTATCGTCGTGTTGATCGGTTCGCTTCAGATGTCATTCCGGACCACCCTCCATCTTCGCCGCTTGAAGACGATGATGATGCGGGTCAAAGACGGAAACCTGGACTTTCCGCGAACGGAAATCGAGACGAAGGACGAGATCGGCGAATTGTACCGGGTATTCATCAGCATGGTAGATGAACTGAAACGCTTGATGGAAGGGATCCGAACGAGCGAACAGGCCAAGCGGGAAGCGGAGCTCACCGCGCTGCAGGCGCAAATCCGGCCGCATTTCCTGTACAATTCACTGAACACGATCAAATATTTGGCCAAGCTGAACGGGGTGCCCAATATCGAGGAGGTATCCGGGGCGCTGGTCGAGTTGATGCGGGGCGTGCTGGGGAATTCCGGGGAATTCCTGACGTTGCGGGAGGAGCTCGGCTATGTTTCCAGTTACGTGGCGATCGTCAAATACAAGTTCATGGAACCGATTCCGGTGCAGTTTCAAATCGAGGACGAAAATTTGCTGGAATGGCGGGTTCCGAAGCTGACGCTGCAGCCGATCGTGGAAAACGCGCTCATGCACGGTTTCGGTCCGTCGGCGCATGGGGGATTCGTGCTGATCCGCGTTTTCGGCGAGGGCGGAGACCTGAAGATCGAAGTGATGGATAACGGCAGGGGCATGAGCAAGGAGAACATGGACGCTTTGATGGCGGATAACGGGGGCAATCCTTCGCGTTTCAGCGGCATCGGCGTACGCAACGTGCACGAGCGGATCCGCCGGATGTTCGGCGAACCCTACGGCATCAAGCTCTATAGCGAGGAGGGATTGTATACCAACGTGGAGATCCGGTTTCCCCGGCGTAACGGACCATAAAGATCTTATTGGCCCATTTCCCGGCTATTTCCCGCTGTAACGGACTCCAGAGACCTTATTGGACGCTCATGGTGACCATTTAGCCGTTTTTGACCGAAATAAGGTCTCCTCGGTCCGTTAGAATCGGAAACTGCCCCAAAGCGGTCCAATAGCGTTTCTGGTGTCCGTTAGCTTGCTGAAAGCTACGTGAGCAACTGAAATGCTTCCGCAGGAGGAACTTGCTTCGTCTGTCCATTTTTAATCTTCAAAAGACGACTTTTTGAACTCTTTTAAAAAAGGGGTTGGGATTATGTATCAAGTGTTGCTGGTCGACGACGAACCTTTGGTGCACCACCATCTTAGAACGGTGTCGGATTGGCAAGCCCACGGTTTCGAGCTGTGCGGCGAGGCGTATGAGGGCGAATCGGCGCTCCGGATGATCGATCGGATTCGGCCCCAAATCGTCATCCTGGACGTGAATATGCAAGGCATGAACGGCGTGGAGCTGAACCGGACGATTCGGGAGCGGTATCCCTTCGCCAAAACGATCATGCTCAGCAGCTATGACGATTACGACTATGTTCGCGAATGCTTGAAGAACGGGGCGGTCGATTACTTGCTCAAGCATCGGCTGGACGGCGACGGGCTCATGGGCGTTCTGAAGAAAGCGGTCCGGGAGATGGAGCGCCAAGAAGAACGCGGGCCGGAAACCGGCAGCCTTTTGGCGACCCGGGAACTGATCGCCCAAATGCTGCGGGGAAAGCCGGAGGCGGCTGGGGATCTGGAAGCCTATGTCCGGCAACGCGGCCTGTTTACAAATTCGGTATGTTATGCAGCCGGGGCGCTGCAAATTTCCTCTTTCATGCTGCTCACGGAGTCGCGCAGCGACGTGCAGACGAACCGGTTGGTACAGCAGGCCGTCGACATGATGCAGCAAAGCCTGGGCGATCAGCCGGAACGGACCGCGGTCTACGTGGAAAACGGCCGCTTCGCCGCCCTGTTTGCGTTCAAGGAACGCAGCGAGCAGGCGGCCGCGAGCGAGGCGGAACGGCTGATGAGCCAGCTTCGCCACTCGTTGGAATTGTTCATGAATTTGAAATGCACGTATGCGGTCGGCCACGTATGCTCCAGCCTGCCCCGGCTCGAAGCGAGCTACCGCAACGCCGAGCGGGCCCTTGACGTTTCCTCGCTCCCGCGGCCGGCAGGCACGTACGCCGAACGCGTGTCCTTGACCATCGAGGAGCAGAAGCAGCTTCTTCTCTCCGTGGAGAATTTGGACGGGGAAGGCGTCAGGAAAGTAATCGTTTCCGCCTTTGACGGCCTTCGCAAGCAGCCGATCCATTCCCAGGCGGTGCAGCTGATCGTCCGCGAACTGCTGTCCATCGGAGAGAAGGCGATCCGAAAATGGATTCCTATGGCCGGCGGGGACGAGGCGGATCACGGTCTTCCTCCGCGGGACGATTTGGGGCGAATCGGCAGCATGGACGAATTGGAGCGATGGCTCCGGTCCTATTACGAGGATTTGCTGAGCCGATTAATGCGGCAGCGTGCGGCCGGTCATCATTCGCGGCACGTATCGCAGGCGATCCTGTTGATCCTGGAAAAATATCCGAGCTATATTACTTTGGAGCTTGCGGCGGGGGCGATCGGTTTAAATCCTTCCTATCTCAGCCGGATCTTCAAAGAGGAGACGGGGACGACTTTTTCGGAATACCTGAACCGGGTCCGCATCGACGCCAGCCGCAAGCTGCTGGAAAGCGGCCGGTATTCGGTCAAGCAAGTCAGCGTCCAGGTCGGCTTTGCCACTTACAACTATTTTTTTAAAGTGTTCAAGGAATGGACCGGCATGACGCCCCAAGCATACGTGCAGAAGATCAGGCCGGACGGTTCCGTAAAATAAGTGGAGTATGTGGTCATATTTGTGGAATTTGCCCCCGTTATGGATGGACTATAATGAATGCACACCACAGTAAACGCTTACATTTATCGTTTTGCCATTCACAAAAGGAGGTCATGAAAAGATGCGCAGACATTGGGGAAAAACCGCGATCGGCACGATGCTGATTGCCGCGTTGATACTGGGAGGGTGCGGCTCCGGCTCCGGCGCGAACGACAAAGCATCCGAGGGAGGGGCGAATACCGAAGTCAGCAAGGACGGCTTCCCGATCGTGCAGGAGCCGATCACGCTAAAGATGTTCACCCGGATCGCTCCGGTCAACGGACCGTTCAAGGACATGCCGGTATTCCAGGATTACGAGAAAATGAGCAACGTGAAGGTGGAGTTCATCGAAGCGCCGACGGACGGCTTCCAGGAGAAGAAAAACCTGCTGTTCGCCTCCAACGAACTTCCCGACGTCTTTTTCCGTTCCGGACTGACGCCTTTGGAAGCGGTTCGCTACGGATCGGGAGGCCAATTGATCCCGTTGGAAGACCTGATTGCGGACTACGCGCCCAATTTGACCAAGCTGATGGAGGAATATCCGGAAATCCGCGCGGGGATCACGACGCCGGAGGGCCATATTTACGCGATTCCGGGGATCGTGACGCTCGGTTCGGCACGAACGGACAAGAAGTGGATCAATAAAGCCTGGTTGGAGAAGCTGGGCCTGAAGGTGCCCGAGACGACGGACGAACTGTACGACGTGCTGGTTGCTTTCCGCGATCAGGATCCGAACGGAAACGGCCAGAAGGACGAACTTCCGATGACCGTCCGCGTCGGGTTGGGCGGCGGGCTGCCGATCGTAAACATGATGAGCGGGTCGTTTGGACTGGATCAGCAGTTCGGCTACAACATCAATATCATCGATGACAAGGTAGAAATCTGGATGGGCAGCGAACGCAACAAGGAGATGCTCATGTATTTGAACAAGCTCTATAAGGAGAAGTTGCTGGACCCTGAAATTTTCTCGCATACGGAAGCACAATATTTGGCCAAGCAAGGTTCGGGCAAAACGGGCGTGTTCTTCGACCAGACGAACAATAACTTCCTGCCGATCATGGATCAATATGAAGGGATGGCGCCGCCTGCAGGGCCGCACGGGGACCGGATGCAAGCCCAAGCCTCGCCGGTGCCGCGGGATTTCGGAGCTTTCGCCATCACATCCGTGAATAAATACCCGGAAGTCACGATGCGCTGGATCGATTATTTCTACAGCGACGAAGGTTCTACGCTGCTGCGGTTCGGCCGGGAAGGCGAGCATTATGAACTCAGGGACGGCATTCCTTACTACAAGGAAGAATACTCGACCGCGGAGACGCAGCCGAAAATCACGCCTTACGCCGGGGGTGGAGCGCCGCATTTGATCAGCGAACAGGTTGCTTCCTATATCAACCCGCCTCAAGTGCAGGAAGCGCAGAAGAAACTGGATCCGTTCATGCCGCAGATCCGTTACGCGGCGCCGATGTTTGATGAGCAGACGGCACAGGAGGTTAATGTCCTGCGGAACGACATCGACAAGTATTATGAGGAGCAAAGTACGAAATTCATTGCTGGAGCGCTCAGCTTCGATAAATGGGAAGAATTCCAGTCTACTTTGAAGAAGATGAATATCGAGAAACTGCAGCAGATCTACCAGGACGCATACGACAAAATGAAGAAATAAGGCCATTTTCCGTTGGCTAAGGAGTGGATGTTCATGATAAACAAGGCGGCCCCTTCGGGGGCCGGGATATCCCGAAACCGTACGAATCGCGGCAGCCGCTTGATTAAGCAAATGGCCAAAAGGTATGACCTGTACTTGATGCTGCTGCTGCCGATCGCTTGGTACCTGATTTTTCACTACGGCCCGCTGTACGGGCTGCAAATCGCTTTTAAAAATTTCAACCCGGCCAAAGGGATCGTCGGCAGCGAGTGGGTTGGGTTCGAGCACTTTACGCGGTTTTTCGACTCGTATTATTTCTGGAGATTGCTGCGGAATACGCTCACCATCAATTTGCTTTCCTTGTTGATCGCGTTTCCGATCCCCATCCTGCTGGCGCTGCTTATCAACGAAATTCGCAGCAAGTCGTTCAGCAAATGGCTGCAGAACGTGACTTACATCCCGCATTTCATCTCCGTGGTCGTCATCGTGGGGATCTTGACGGTGATGCTGTCGGTCAATGGACCGATCAACATGCTGATCCAGGCTGTCGGCGGAGATCCGGTCCGGTTTATGGAGTCGGCCGGCTGGTTCAAGACGATCTTTATCAGTTCGAACATCTGGCAGAACATGGGCTGGCAGTCGATCATCTACATTGCGGCGCTCAGCGGGATCAACCCGCAACTGTACGAAGCGGCCAAGATGGACGGCGCCTCCCGTCTGCGGCGCATCTGGCACGTCTCCTTGCCGGGGATCGTGCCCGTCATCGTCATTTTGCTGATCCTGGACGTCGGGCAATTCATGAACATCGGGTTCGAGAAAATCCTGCTGATGCAAAACAATTTGAATCTCGAGGCCAGCGACGTGATTTCCACGTTCGTGTACACGACCGGGATCTTGAAGGGCGAATACAGCTATACCGCGGCAATCGGACTTTTTAACTCGGTGATCAATCTGCTGCTGCTGCTGCTGGTGAACCGTTTTGCCCGCAAAACGTCGGAGACGAGTCTATGGTAAAGGAGGAGGAGCACCATGTCCCAGCGAACTGAAGTAAAAAAGCTGCGAACCGCGTCAGCGGACGAACGGTGGTTTGATGCCGCAATCTATCTGATCGCCGCGGTTATCATGGTTCTCGTGCTATATCCGCTGTTGTTCGTGGTCAGCGCCTCGTTCAGCGACCCGGCGAAGGTGCTGGGCGGGGAGGTGTGGCTGCTGCCGAAGGGCGTGACGCTGGATGCGTACGCGAATATTTTGCAAAACGATAAAATTTGGACCGGGTACGGTAATTCGATTCTGTACACCACGGTGGGCACGACGATCAATATCGTCATGACGCTGCTTGCGGCGTATCCGCTGTCGCGGCCGGACCTGCCTTTGCGCAAAGGGCTGATGCTGATCGTGACGCTGACGATGTTTTTCAGCGGAGGGTTGATTCCGACCTACTTGCTCGTCAAAGACTTCGGGATGGTCGATACGATGTGGGCCTTGATCATTCCGGGCGCGATCTCGACGTACAATCTCATCGTCATGCGAACGTATTTCCAGTCGAGCATCCCGTGGGAATTGCAGGAAGCGGCCCATATCGACGGATGCTCGAACTGGCGGCTGTTAATCAGCATTATTTTACCGTTGTCGAAGCCGATTTTGGCGGTGATGGTTCTGTTCTACGCGGTGGGTCACTGGAATTCGTTTTTCAACGCGCTCATCTATATCCGGCGCGAAGAGCTGTATCCGCTGCAGCTGGTGCTGCGCGAGATTTTGCTGATCAGCCAATCGGACGCCGTAGACGGCCTGGTGGGGCTGGAGGATAAGGTATTGCTGGCCGAGAGCATCAAGTATGCGGTCATTATCGTGTCCAGCTTGCCGGTGCTCATCATGTATCCGTTCGTACAGCGGCATTTCGTGAAAGGCGTCATGATCGGATCGATCAAAGGATAAATGGCTGGGAGGGCTCAGGTTGAAATCAAACGCAAAGATTACCATCGACGGCGGACGGGCAAGCGGGCATACGGTAAACCCTTATCTGTTCGGGCATTTCGTGGAGGATATCCGCGACCACATGGAGGCGATGTTGGCCTATCCGCTCAAGGACATGGACTTCGAAAGCGAAGCGGAGGGAAAAACGGCGGTATCCGGGCGCTGGAGCGCCTACACGAACGGGCGGAATACCCGGTACGCGCTGGAGGCTCCGGCGCCGAAGCATTCGGGCCGGGCGCAGCGCATTCGCATCCTGAGCGACGACGAGGCATATGCCGGGATCGCGCAGGAGGCCGCATTGAAGGGACCGATGGAATACAAGGTCCGGGTGGTGGCGCGGGCGTCCGTCGAGCTGCAGTATTTGATCGTCGAGGCGGCGGATCGGCGAACGGACGAACGGCTTGGCCGGGCGCACATCGATTTGAGCAGCCATAACTGGCGGGAATACGAGGCCAAGCTGCAGGTTTCGCGAGCCTGCGCCGATGCCGAAATTCGGGTGTACGTGCCGTCCGACCACCCAAGATGGAACGATCACGTATCCACCGGGATGCTGTGGTTAGACCACGTGTCTCTGCTGCCTGCGGACAACGTCGGCGGGGTGAAGCGCGAAGTCATGGACATGACGCGGGAGCTGAACGCGGGCATGATGCGGCTGGCCGGCAATTACATCAGCGCCTACCATTTCGAGCACGGGCTTGGTCCCGAACTGGAGCGGCCCGTTATGTACAACGAAGCGTGGGGCGGGTGGACGAGCAAATATTTCGGCACGGACGAATTTATCCGGTTCTGCCGGGAGCTCGGGGTGGAGCCGCTCATCTGCGTCAACGACGGTTCCGGCACGCCGGAGGAAGCGGCGCGGTGGATAGAGTACTGCAACGGCGGCATCGATACCCCGATGGGCGCATTGCGGGCCGAGAACGGGCACCCTGAACCGTACAACGTCCGGTATTGGGAAATCGGCAACGAAGTTTGGGGCGGGTGGCAGGTGGGCACCTGTTCCGCGGAACGCTTTGCCGAGCGGAGCGTGGCCTTTGCCGAAGCGATGAAGGCGGCGGACCCGTCCATCGTCATTTTGGCCTGCGGGCATACCGACCAGGAATGGAACCGGGCGGTGCTCGATATCGCGGGCGAGCATATCGATTATTTGACGCTGCATCTGTACCACGGCCTTGGCCGGTTCGGCATGAACGGGGACACGCCGGCGGAAGAGCGCTACAAAGCGATCGCCGCCTTCCCGGAATGGACGCGGGACGACATCCGCCGGACGGCGGAACAGATCGGGGCGAATGAGAAGCATCGTCACATCAAGCTGGCCGTCACCGAATACAACACGATGTATTATCCCAACACCGTGCGCAAAGGGCTGCCGGAAGAACACACGCTGGGGGCCGCGGTCGCCAATGCCGCCAATCTCAATGAAATGCTGCGCGCCAGCGACCTGGTGCACATCGGCAGCTTTTCCGACCTCGTGAACGGCTGGCTCGGAGGTTGCATCCGCGTGGGCGATTATTATGCCGATCAGTATTGCGGCAAAACGCCGGGCTGGAGCGGACATCCCTTAACCGTTTACGGAACGCCTACCTATGAAGTGATGAAACTGTACGCGAATCGGGACATCCGGCGGATGTTGCCGTCCGAAGTGGAGTGCGGCACCTTCTCCGTCCGGGCGAACAAGCCGGTGCCTTTCTCGCTTGACGCGCTGCCGGATTTGGATGTCGCCGCATGCGCGAATGAAGCCGGGAGCATCGTCACCGTCTTTATCGTGAACCGCAGCCTGGAAGAGGTGACCGTCGAGCTGAAGTTCCATGGATGCGACCCGTCCGGGGAAACCGTGTTGCACGAAATTACGGGGGATAGCATTGACGAGATCAATTCCGTTTTTACCCCGGACCGTATCGGCTGCAAGGCGAATGTCGTTCCGGCCGACGTATGGCGGCAAGGCTACCCGCTCCGCCCGGCATCGGTGTACGCGCTGGAGATGAAGACGAAGCGGGCTTAGCAGACAGATCCATGGTGGATCTGTGAACGTTGGGGACGGATGGCAGAACCGGCGGCACGGAGGTAAATGTAGTCTAACGGACCTGAGCGACCTTATTCGCTCGTAAAGCGGCCATTTTCATTTCTAACGGACAGCAGAGCCGCTATTTGCTCGAAAAAGCCCGGATACGTGCGCATCAAGGTCGAATAAGGTCCGTGGTGTCCGTTACATTTTGAAAACGGCCGTTTTCGCCGAAATAACGGCGCTGGTGTCCGTTAGGATTGCAGCGAACAGGAAACAGGAGGACAAGCATGACAACCAAAGCATATATGAAGAATTATCCCAGACCGCAATTCGTCCGGGGAGATTGGCTGAATCTGAACGGAGAATGGGATTTCCGTTTTGACGACAAAAATGTCGGCGAACGGGAGGACTGGCCGGAGCGGTTATTGGGAACGCATACGATTACCGTCCCCTTTACGTACGAAACGCAGGCGAGCGGCATCGGCATCGAGGAGTTCCATCCGCAGGTCTGGTACGGCAAAACGGTGCATATCCCGAAGGAAGCCGAAGGCAAACGGGCGATCCTGCACTTCCAGGCGGTGGACTATATCGCCAAAGTATGGATCAACGGCAAGATGGCGGGCAGCCACCAAGGTGGGTATGCGGCTTTTAGCTTCGACATCACGCCGCATTTGGTCTTCGGGGAGGACAATCGGATTACGGTCAAAGCGGAGGACAGCGATGACTGCACGCAGCCGCGGGGCAAGCAGCGCTGGACCAAGGACAGCTTCGAATGCTTTTATGCCCAGACGACCGGCATTTGGCAGACCGTTTGGCTGGAATTCGTGGAGGAGCAGCGGCTGAACGCGGTCAAGATCACTCCGGACGTCGACCGCTCCACGGTCCGTTTCGACTACCGGATTCACGGGGTGGAACAGGCCGGAGATTTGCGGTTGGAAGCGATCGTGACGCTGAAGGGCAAGCCGGTGAAGCGGGTCGCCTTGCTGGCCGATCGCCCGAACCTGACCTTGGAAGTAGACTTGATGCATGAGGCGAACGGGCCGTGGAAGAAATGCCTCTGGTCGCCGCAGCAGCCGAATTTGTATGACGTGGAATTTGTGCTGTACGCGGGAGATAAGGTGGTCGATCGGGTCTTTTCCTATTTCGGCATGAGAAAAATATCGATTAAAAACGGTCAAGTGCTGCTGAACAATGCGCCGATTTATCAAAGGCTGATTCTGGATCAAGGTTATTGGACGGACAGCCACTTAACGCCGCCCAGCGAAGAGGCCCTCATCGACGACATCGACCGTATGCTGGAGATGGGTTACAATGGCGTCCGCAAGCATATGAAAATCGAGGATGCCGGGTTTCTTTATTGGTGCGACGTCAAAGGGCTGCTGGTCTGGTCCGAAATGGCCGCGACCTTCGAGTTCCAAGACCGGGCGGTCGAGGCGTTCACAAAGGAATGGCTGGAAATCGTCGATCAGCAGTATAATCATCCCAGCATTATCACCTGGGTGCCGTTCAACGAATCGTGGGGCATTTCGAACATCCTGCGCGACGCGAGACAGCAGAAATTCACCGAAGGCATCTACCATCTCACCAAAGCGATCGATCCTTATCGTCCGGTCATTACGAACGACGGCTGGGAGCATACCGTTTCCGATATTTTGACGCTGCATGATTACGTCGAAACCGGCGAGGGATTTTTGCGGCGGTACCAGGGCAACAAGGATGCCATTGTAAAGAAGGAAATGACCTGCAATCATTGGAAATACGCTCTGGCTGAGGGGTATGAGTACAAGGGACAGCCGATCATGATTACCGAGTTCGGCGGGATCGCCTTCCGGTCGGACAAAGGCTGGGGCTACGGCCGCCAGGTCGCAACGGAAGCGGAATTCCTGGAACGGCTCGAAGGCCTGACCCGGGCGATCAAAAGCGTGGATTATATTTGCGGATATTGCTACACCCAGCTTGCCGATGTGCAGCAGGAAATCAACGGGCTTTTGACGGAGGACCGCAAGCCGAAATTCCCGCTGGGCAAAATCAAAGAGATCAATCTAGCCTGATATCACTTTAAAACAGGGAAGAGGTCAGCCCGGAGGATGGGTCGGCCTTTTCTAGTTATAGGCTAATAGGAGTGTTGACTCATCTTACGATGCGTGAACGGAGAATTGATTAAAAAGACCGGGAAGCTCCATGAGGGAGCAAGAGGTCCGTGGCGGCTACCCTCCCGTACAGGTTCGAGTCCTCTCGACCGCATCGCGATACTGCCGGGGGGGCATTCCGATCTTTTTCTTAAACAAGCGGTGGAAAAATTTCAAATCGGCGTATCCGACCGCGGCGGCAATCTCCCCCACGCTGCAGCGGCTCTCGGCAAGCAGGCGGCAGGCGGCGTCCATGCGGATGCCCTGCACGTAGCCGGTGAAGTTCATGCCGGTCTGGCGCTGGAACAGGCGGCTGAATTGCCGCTCGCTAAGATTCGCTTTGGCGGCGAGTTCGCCGAGCTTAAGCCCGGTGGCGTAATTGCGGTCAATATAGGCGACGGCTTCGTCGACGGTCAGCCATGGCGGCCGGTCCCCGGTAGGCCTGCCGAGCTGCAGCCGGTACCTGTACAAACCCGCCATAATCCGCAGGACGAGAGAAGCGAGTACGGCCAAATATCCCGGCGGCTTTGCCGAGAATTCGCGATACATCTCACGGAACAGGGCATGGTATTCTCCAGTGGCATCTTTCATCGAGAACCAGGGCAAGCGTTCGTCGGCAAACCATTCGCAAATGTCCGAAGCTTGGGGGAAGCCGGCCCGAAGCTCCGTTAAGTACAAAACCGGAAATAAACAGTTATATACGATAAGAGGACGGTCCTTCTTCAGCGTCTTCGGCCGGAACACATGGCTGCGCCCAACCGGAATGAAAAACAGCGTTCCATGTTCGACAGGAACGGCTTCCCCGGCGATATAGTGGACGCCGGCTCCTTCGCTGACGTACGTCATCTCGACAAATTCATGGGAATGCTCGGCTAATTCAAACGATTCGGAAGCCCGGTTCACAAAGATCGGCACCCCCGGTTCGAAAAAGCTCTCTCCCGACATGACATAAGTGTTGCGTCTGATGCTCATGCTTCTTGCCGCCCCTTTCTCATGGTTTGCCCGGTCTGGCTCCATCATACGAAACCGGCCGTCAAATGTCCAAATCGACCTATATAAATGTCGGAAACCTCCCCTTCTTGTGATTCCCCGGCCTCGTAAAATAAGACGTAATGATACCCTTGGCAAGGCAGGGATCAATAAACGAGAGGAGCGATATTATGATAACTATTGCAGTTTCCGACCTTAGCGTCAATTATCGAAAAAATCCCGTAGGCATCGACGATTTCCATCCCCGGCTCGGCTGGCGAATCGGCGCGGAAACCCGAGGTTTCGTCCAATCCGCCTATCAGGTGCAAGTGGCCAATGATCCCGATTTCGGATCGGAAATCGTCTGGGACTCCGAGAAGGTGAGATCGGATCGCAGTGTTCATATTGAATATCAAGGTCCTGCCTTAAAGTCTCGGACGAGATACTATTTCAGAGTTCGCGTGTGGGACCGCCAAGGAAATGGATCGGCATGGAGCCAACCAGGTTACTGGGAAACCGCCTTCTTGTCGGCCGGGGAATGGCAGGCAAGCTGGATCGCGGTGCCGCCCCGCCGCGACGAATCGAACGATGAACCTTGCGATTATATGCGCAGGGACTTCACCTTGCCGAAAAATGTGGTTTCAGCACGAATCTACGCGACGGCGCTCGGCTTGTATCGGCTGTATGTCAACGGCGTTCCGGCGGACGACACGCTGTTTGGCCCCGGTTGGACCAGCTATAACAAACGGCTGCAATATCAAACCTATGACGTTACGTCACTCCTCTCCGCAGGCGAAAACGCGCTTGGCTGCATGGTGGGGAACGGCTGGTATAAAGGATATTTGGCCTGGGATAGAAAGAAAGAGCTTTTCGGCAAAACGCGCGCCGCACTGATCCAGTTGCATGTGACGTTGTCCGACGGCTCCGAGCAAGTCATCGTTTCGGACGGGAACTGGCGCGTTTCATCAGGACCGCTCCTGATGTCGGAATTGTATCACGGCGAGACGTACGATGCGCGGCTTGAACTGGACGGGTGGTCTTCTCCCGGTTTCGCGGATCAGGATTGGGCAATGGCGGGGATGGCGAATCCTCCCGAATCCGTACGGGTTGCCCAGGAAAACGAGCCGGTAAGGATTATCGAGACCATCAAGCCGATCGCTGTCATAACAACGCCCAAAGGCGAGACGGTGCTGGATATGGGACAGAACATGGTCGGATGGGTGAGGTTCACGGTATGCGCCGAAGCCGGAACGGTCATTACTTTGCAGCACGCGGAGGTTTTGGATCGCGACGGGAATTTCTACACCGGAAATCTGCGTTTGGCGAAACAAACGATCACTTATATATGCCGGGGCGGTAGGGAGGAGACGTTCGAACCGTACTTATCCTTCCAAGGCTTTCGCTATGTGAAAGTGACCGGCGTACCGCAAGAACGGTTGCTGGAGCGATTCATCGGCTGCGTCATTCATACGGACTTGGAGCAAACCGGCCGCTTCCGCTGTTCGGATGAACTGGTGAATCAGCTTCAGCACAATATTTTATGGGGACAGAAGGGGAATTTCCTTGATATCCCGACAGACTGTCCGCAACGAGACGAAAGATTGGGATGGACGGGAGACGCCCAAGTCTTTATTCGCACCGCTGCTTATAATATGAATGTCGTTCCGTTTTTTGAAAAATGGTTAAAGGATTTGGCCGCGGATCAAGAAGCGGACGGAAGGGTTCCGCACGTTATTCCCGATATACCGGCGGCAGGTTACGGTTCCGCGGCTTGGGGAGACGCTTCCGTCATTTGTCCCTGGACGCTTTATCAGTGTTACGGGGACTATCGTGTCCTGGAAACGCAATATCCCAGCATGAAAGCCTGGGTCGAGTATATTCGGGCGCAAGGCGAAAGCGAGTTTCTGTGGAATACGGGATTTCATTACGGGGATTGGCTTGGCTTGGATGCCAAAGAGAACAGCTGCGTCGGGGCCACGCCGAAGGATTTGATCGCGACCGCGTTCTACGCTTATTCGGCCGAACTGCTGGCCCAATCTGCGGCCGTACTAGGCAAAAATGAAGACGCGGAAGCATATGAAGCGCTGCACGGCAATATTGTCCGGGCATTCCGTCAGGAGTTCGTCACGCCGAACGGCCGGGTGGCCTCTACGACGCAAACCGCCTACGTGCTGGCCCTCATGTTCGATTTATTGGAGGAAAAGGATCGCCCTCGAACGGTCGGGATGTTAGCCGAGCATATCGAAGAAAATGGGGTACATCCGACGACCGGATTCGTTGGCACGCCTTACTTGTGTCTGGTCCTTTCGCGGTTCGGTTATACGGATTTGGCGTACCGGCTGGTGTTGCAGAAGGAATATCCCTCCTGGCTGTACACCGTTATCCAAGGGGCGACCACCATCTGGGAGCATTGGGACGGGATCAAGCAGGACGGCTCGTTCTGGAGCGACGACATGAACTCTTTCAACCATTACGCTTACGGCGCCATCGGAGACTGGCTCTACCGCTTTGCCGGAGGCATCGATTTGCTCGAACCGGGTTACAAAAAATTGCGGATTCAGCCGCAGATCGGCGGGCCGTTCTCATGGGCGGAAGCTTCGCTCGACTCCGTTTACGGAACCATAAAGGTAGCCTGGAGAAAACGGAAGGATGGTTCGAGGAATGGGGGGGCATGGGAATTGGATGTGACGATCCCGGCGAATACGACGGCGGAAGTGGTCATTCCTGCGAGCGGTCGCGACGAGATTCGGGAGGACGGGAAACCGTTGAACGAAATGGACGGACTGCTTGGAACGGAGCAAACCGCGCAAGGCTGTAAGCTTCTGGTGGGTTCCGGCAGCTATAGCTTTACGTTTTAACCGCAACGCATGTTCCGCGTACTGTGAATATGCTCAAAAAACGGGAGGATGGCGGCCGCGGGGCCGGGTCATCCTCCCGCTGTTTATATCCCTTGAAATGCTTGGTGCAATTCCGCCAGGTTGAACTTTTTCATCTTCAAAAACGCTTGCGTGACACGGACGCGTTGTTCCGGCGTGCCATTGGCCATCATTTCGTCCAGTACGGCGGGTGAGATTTGCCACGAGACGCCGTATCGATCTTTGAGCCAGCCGCACTGTTCGGCCGCGGGGCCGGCGGAAAGCTTGTCCCAGTAGTAGTCGATGTCCTCCTGTGTCTCGCAATTGACCAGGAGGGAAACCGCCTCGTTGAAGTTGAACCGGTGCTCCTGCGCGCTGTCCATGGCCGCAAACCAGGTGTTCTCCAGCATAAAATCGGTGAACATTACCGTTCCCTCCTTGTCCGGTTCTAGGCCGGGGCCATACCGAAAGAGAGAGCCCGGTTTGGCGTTACGGAAGACCGAAAGGTAGAACTCGCGCGCTTCTTCGGCTTTGCCGCAATTTTCGCCCACGAACATCAGGGAGGGGACGATCGTCGGCCGCTGCTCACCCTCCGGATTCGTCAACATGAGCTGCCACGTCACGCCGTACTTGTCCTGAATCCAGCCATACCGTTCGCTGAATGGGTACTTATCGATCGGCATCAGCGCGGTGCCGTTTTCGGACAGCTTGCTCCACACCTGGTCGATCATCGCTCTCGCGTTCTCCTCCCGGGACGGGTCGAAGTTCACGATAAAGGAGATGGAGGGGTTGATCTTAAAATACGGTCCGGCAGAAATGGCCATAAAAGACTGGCCCCAAACGGTAAACGAAACCAGATCGGAATCTCCCGAGGGCGTATCGCGCAACGTCGTCGCGCTTGTGATTCGGGAATCCGGGAAGACGGTGCAGTAGAACTCGGCGGCTTCTTTCGCCTCTTTGTCGAACCACAGGTGGGGGATGATGGAGTGGGTCAGCGAACCGGTTTTGGCGTCACTCATGTATTTTCCTCCTAAACTAGTAATGTGGAATACCGTTTATATTTTACCCTGAAAATCTATGAGTGACTCTTGACCAAAGATGGCGTTTGAAATGGGCGAAGCGCCTATCGGACTCGGTACGGTCGGGGAGGCAGGTTAGAACGAACCGGTTAGAAATTCGCGAATTCGGCAAAACCCCTGACCGATTAGGCCAGGGGTTTTGATATGCGAGGCGGCCCGCCAGGATGGCCGGGCGCGTCATGTCTTGATGGTCTGGCTGCAATTAATGATAGACATTTACTTCGCGAATGGACCACCAATTCGATGCGCTGCCCGTCTGCACGACTTTCAAGTAGCGGGCTTGTTGTGAACCGAAGGAAGCCGTCACGACGGGACCGTTGCCTATGCCGCCGGCCACGGCGTCGCCCCAGTTCGTTCCGTCGCTCGATACGAAGATTTCATAGCCGCGGGCGTAGTCGTCATTGCTGCCGGTCGAATCCATCACGATTTTGTTGAAATCGTTGGACGTTTTCATGTCAATGACGAAATATTGGCCGGAAGCCATGGGTACGCCCGTGGTCCAGCGGCTAGCCATGTTGCCGTCCAGCAGATTGGCCGGCGCTTCGCCGCTGGAAGGCGTGGACGCAGCGGTCCAGCCGTTTCGGTCCAACGGGACCCCTGCGGATCCGCCTCCGGGATAATCCGTGAGGGTCTGCCTCATCGCCGAGCTTGGACTATTGGCGTAGACTTTGCCCCCGGCGTTGTTGATGATGTGGGTGATTTCGCTGCCGGGCGTGCCGTTCAGCCACACCGTGGTAGCATGGTGGATCTTGACGCCGGGGACGTTCGGCACCTCGATCGCGCTGTTCAGCTTGACGGCCGCATCCCGGAAATAAGAGTAAATGCCTAGCCCCCAGGCTTCATGGCTCGTTACGGAGTCGGCTACTTTATAGGAAGCATATCCGTTAACGGTGCCTCCCTTCGACATCCAGGCCGATTGGTTCGGCACATCGTAAGGGATTTCGGATTGGTAGAAGTATACCCTGCCCCCGTTGCCGTTCCAAACCGTTTGATACTCGTTGTGATGCTCGTTAAACAAACCGTAGATCGTGACGTCGTCGCCGTTGACGACGAGGCCGTTCTTGGAGACGTTGCCGTTCCAGGCGGCGCCTTCTCCGTGGTCGGCGCGCCAGATCCAGAAGTGGTCGGCGATCACATCATCGCTGTTGATTCGGATGGCCACGTCCGTTCGGCCAGCGGCAAATCCGCCGATCCTGAAGGTCAGGTCATGCAGGGAGGCGGGGTTGGAGGCATGTCCCGCGCTGCTTCCGGAAGGCCCGACCTCCAGCAGGACGGGGGTATTCACCGGCCCGGCATCAAAGGTTAGTCCGGCGATCTTGACCCCGTCAACGTCGGCCACCGACATGGCCGGCAGGCCGCTGTCGGGCACCAGGGTAGGAATGCCGAGCCCCAGCACGACCGTATCGGGATTCGTGATGCGGATCGTGTCGTTCAAGTGGAAGAAGCCCGGCGTGAACAGCAGGTGTTTGCCTTGGCTCAGCGCAGCGTTGATGCTGGAGGCCGTGGCCGTATCCGGTTTGGCGACGTAGAACCGATCAAGCGGAATGGCTGTGCCCGGCGTGCTGCCTCCCGCCCAGCTTACCCCTTGCGTGTCCCTTTGGAGGGTTGGCACGAATACCTGATATTGTCCGGCGTTGTCGACGAACAGATACGGTTTCTCGCGAATGACGGGCGTCTTGGGTACGACCGTATAAGGGGGATCGGGGAACTGGCCGGACGGCGCGTTGTTCGAGCCGACGAACACCATGTTCCAAACCCCGTTATTCCAGGCTCCCCATTGGCTGTTTCGGGACAGCCATTGCTGTTGGGAGGCGGGGACGACCGCTCCGTCGACGATGGAATCGGCCAGGAAGCCGCCGCTGGCCCAGCCCGCGTTCCAGTTGGAATCAAAGTCGAACAGATCAAGCTGGCCCTTGATATGCAGGCGTCTTAACGGCGCTGCTTGGGAGACGGCGATTTGGGTTGTGCCGCTTGATGGCGCAATCGTCAAATTTTCGATCGTGCGCCAAAAATTCCGGGTGGCGTTACCGTTATCCCAATCCGCGTTGACGTTCAGGCCGCCGTTGATCGTGACGTCGCCCGGATTTCGCCCGAGGCCGGCTACATGCGTATTAAAGCCTACATTAAAGTTGAGATTGTAGGAGCCCGGCTTAAATAGAAGCGCTTTGCGCTGGCTACCGAATTCATTGTCCTCCTGCACGGCGAACACGGAATCGACGACTTGCTGAATATCGGAAACGGGCATCGTGGAATCAAACACGTAGACGTCGGGACCGAAGAGGGTGGAATTGGCGTCTCCGATGGGCGCCGCGCCCGTAAAGCCGGGACCGATGGCAAACAGGCCGACGGCCATCATCATGCTGGAAAGGATGGATATCGCTTTTTTTGACATGTGCATTACCTCCCATTTATTGTTCCAATGAACAGAATGGATAAAAAATCAATAATTTACTATGATTGCGCTTGCATATTCGAAGCCATTAACCTCCTTTCCGTTTAGAGTGAGCGTCCCTACGAAAACCTGGTTGTATTGATATTATATCTAATTATAGTAAAGTCTGGTATTTATTTTTTTCTCCCGGAACTAGGACTTTTAGCATAATAAGGTTTCTATGCGGGTGGACATCTTGTACAATCAGAGATAACGAGTTGCGACTAAACATTGGATATGGGGAAATCAACGAAATGGGATCGGAAATCAACGTTTACATTACGCTTGTCGCCACTTCCGGCGTACTCAACTTTTTCCTGGGCATTTATGCCTTCGTCAATCGCAAAAACATACCGTATTCACGTACTTTCCTTGTATATAACGCGGCCTTGGCCATCTACATTTTCGGTTTTGCCTTCGAGCTGTCGAGCGATTCACTGGAGGAGATCAAGCGGTGGATCGTCGTGGAGTATATCGGCATGCCCGCTTCCGCCGTATTGAGCCTGCTGCTCGTATTTCGTTACCTTGGCAAAAATGTTTCGCGCAAGACGACTGCGTCTATGTTCGTCATTCCCGCAATCACGCTGTTTATGGTGACGACGAACGATTTGCACCATTTGTTCTACAAAGCCGTGTATATCCGGGAATCCTCCTCGATGCCGCTTGTGGACATCGACATCGGGCAATGGTATATCGTGCACGGCGCCTATACCTTCGGCTGCTTGCTCGGCGGTTTCGTTCTGCTGCTGCGCCGGTGGCCGCGGACGAAAAAGTTGTATCGCTTCCAGCATGCCACCTTGATCATTTCGCAAATGATCCCGATGTTGGCCGCCTTTCTTTATCTGCTGGGTCTCACCCCGGGAGGGATGGATCCCGTGCCGATGGTGCTGTGCCTGACCTCCGCCATGTACATTTGGGCGATCGTGTCTTCGCGGATGCTGACGATCGTGCCGATCGCCAAGGAGAGCTTGTTCGAGAGCATGAGGGAAGGGGTTATCGTGCTCGACGGCGCGCGCCGAATCGTCGATTATAATCGGGCGCTGGCCGGGCTGCTGCCGTTGATCGGATCGCGGGTGGTCGGCAAGCCGTTGTCCGAGGCTTGGCCGGAGCTGACGGGCGTTGAATTCCCTCGCGTCGAGAACATCGACGGGATGGAGGAGGAGCTTCGCTGGGAATTACGCGGCCGCCCGCTTACGTGCCTGGTCCGTTCTTCGCCCGTGACCAGCAAGGGCGGCGAAACGTTGGGTACGCTGCTGCTGCTGATCGACGTCACGGAGCAGAAGCGGCTTGAGGACCAGCTGAAGCAAATGGCCTTCCAGGACGGGCTGACCGGGATCCCCAACCGGAGGCATTTCCTCAGTCAAGGCAAGGCGATGCTGGAGGAGGCCTTAGCAGCCGGGGCTCCGTGCGCCATCATTTTGTTCGATATCGACTATTTCAAGCGGATCAATGATAAATACGGCCATGAGACCGGAGACCGGGCGCTTGTGCACGTTGCCGAGGTTTGCGGTCGGGAGCTGCCGCCGGGGGCGTTATTCGCCCGCTACGGCGGGGAGGAATTCGCACTTGGCTTAACGGGCACCGCTATCGGGGAAGCGGTCGAATTGGCCGAACGGCTGCGGAAGGCTTTAAGCGACGAGCCGCTGCAAACGGGGACGGAAGCGATTAGCATCACGGCGAGCTTCGGCGTCGCCTATTCTCTTGGAACCGGCGATACGTTGGAGGCGATGCTGCAGGACGCGGACGCCGCATTGTACGACTCGAAACGAAACGGCCGGAACGCGGTCAGCTTGGTTGCCGCTGCCATGGAATAAAGACATCAGGCTAAATCAATACGTAAAAAACAGGGTGATATTCCCCGCAGAGCTCTTCTGCGGCGTGAACGTCACCCTGGTTTCGTTTCGTGGCAGCCGCGTATTGGCGAGTGAAAATATTTAAAATTTGAAGGAAGGAATTTTCAATAAATTGAAGAAATAAACAATTGAGTTATTTAATAGGATGGCATTTCCGTATCTTTAAAAGGAGGCATATTGATGTCCATTGAAATGAAATCGACGCCTGAGATTTCCACGCTAGTGAAACCAACCCCCGAAATGCTAGCTTCGCGCAGGGCTCAAGTCAAGCAGATGTATCCCCATGCCCGCGTATTTACGCTGGATCACCTGGAACCGGTGCTTCAGATCAATTCGCACGTCGCCCTGTTGCAGTCCGCGCCCCAAACGATTACGCTAATCACGCCCGATCATGACGATCATTCCCGGGACCAACTGTTCATCGGACATGTGCCGATCGCTCGCGCCAACTGGAACTATGACCCGGACACCTGTATCCTTACGTTTCGCCAAGGCCACGGGGACGACCGCTTAAGCGGGGAGTTCCGGATGGTCCGAGACCGCACCTCCGGCTTCGGGGCGCTGCAAATCGGCAAGGCCGCGTTCGCCGCCGAGCTTCATGCCAAGCCCGTCACTTATACGATGAAGTCGGGACTGGATGCCGCCTATGTGGCCGGGGACAATATTGCCCCGCAATTGAAGTGGGACGAGCAATCGGCCCGTTGGACCGGGGCCGCCTGGAGCGGCACGACGATGACTTTTACGTACGGAATCGTCAAGGAGGGCAGCATAGCCGGGCAAGACGTCTACTATGTCTCCTGCGTATTTACGGATGCCGACACCCAAGAGACCTGGGATCCGGGATACGGCAATTATTCCGCTTACATCACCTCCGATTTCGTGCTGAACTTTGCGCTGAATAACGGCGTCACGCCGCAGCCTGATCCTTCCAATCCCTTCTCCCGTTTCCAAAGCACGCGTTTCCCTTATATCCTTACCGCCAAGCTGGATGCCTTCGCGCAGCATTTTACCGGCTCTATGCTATGCGGACAGCGCAATCTGGAAGGCGCGGTCTATGGCGTACAGGGCGTTTACGACCAATCCGCGCAGAACGGTATGTATGAACTCCGTCACGATGGCATGCCGGAAGGAGCGGACAGCCATTTGATCGGCCTCCACGGCGGAACCTTGGTTATTGACCAGCAACCGGTAGAACAATCCGTCCAGACCGGCAATTTGCTGCAATGGACGGGATTGCCGCCGGAGCTCATGGCCAAAACCGGGCTGCCGGAATCCGGTTATCTCAAGCTCAGCGCCGACGGAACCACGATTCTGGAAGGGGTAGGCGGCGCTCACGGCCGCCGCGTGTCTCCCGAGGAAGCCGCAAGCCTGGCCGAGGGTATCGGCCATCTTCCGGTGCTGCAGGCGGTGCTTCATCGCATGGCTGCCCCCTATGCGGCGACTGCGGATGCCGGCCTGAATTTCATGGACCTGGTGAACATGGACCAGTTCGTGCGCGATGAGAAGGGCGGCTGGTACGATGCCGTACAACAGGACTCGATGGAGGACTTCTACTCCGTCCTCCTGTACAACATGGATGAAGGGATGCGCAAGCAATTCATTACGCCCAATCCCCCCGACCTGGACCCGACGGTCAAAGGCATCGCGGGTATGAAGGGGAGCAAGGGAACTTCCCCTTCCACTTGGTACAATACGCTCAGTACGGCGTATCTGACGACCCTGCTGTCCAAAACGCAAAACGATCCGGCCACGAAATACCTGAACGCGAGAAGAGCGGACAAATGGCTGCGAAAGCAAACGGGCCTTAGCGACGTATTTTCCGTGCAAGGGCCGGCGCTTTACAATAACCGCTGGCTGCAGAAGTTCACCGGGACGACGGCGTTCAAGAACGACCAGCTCGCGAACAAGGCGAAATACGCGCCGCTGATCGACCAGGACCTCGCCGCTTGGAAGGAGCAGATGAAGCAGTCCGTCGAAGCGACCGACCAGCAGATGACCGACCTGATGAAGACGCTGGACGACATCGGGGCCAAAGCGAAGGAAGGGAACTATTGGACTTACGTTGTGTTCAAATATGCCACCAATCCCGCGTTTTTGAACATGCTCCAGACGATCTCGTTCAACCCGGACGGCGTGGACGGCTCCGAGTTCATGCGCCGCATCCAGCGTACGTCCGCGGTGTTGAACGTATTGGACGAAAGCTCGTTTTTCACCAAGGAATTCGTTTACGTCATTCAAATGTTCCAAACGGCGAACATCCTTCCCCAATTGATCGATTATTCGGGCAACCTGGAGGATTACAGCTACGCCGTCAATGCGATCATCACGAAATTTATCGAAACCTATTTAAACGGAACGGACCCGGATATGCAAAAAGCGGCGCAGGAATTCTCCAAAATGCAGGAACAGAAGCTGGTCGCGGACCTGATGCTCCTGTTCCAGCAGACTTCCGTCAATTCGGGCGGCTTGTACAACTGGGGTCAGCTAATGTCCAATTTCGAGAGCAAGGTGGTTCAGTTCTTCGGCAATACCATTCCGAAGCTGGCCGTGCTCGGCGTAGGGATGGCCGCGGCAGCTTACGGGATCGTCGGTTTCGCGACCGGCCAGATCAAATGGAAGGACTTGCCGTGGACGCAGCAGAGCGGCATCGTCATGGTCGGCGTCGGCGTGCTCGCCCAGCTCGTGGTGCTGGTGGTGCGCCGTGCCGTGGCGGTGAGCGTGTTGTTCAGCGCTAACAGCGGCTTTACCCAAGCGCTTCGGTTGTTTTTCTCGCCGAAACTGCTCGGCGACGCACAAATGCAAGCGACCTCCGGTTTCCGCAGATGGCTGCTCAGCGACGGCGGCGTCCCGCAAGTCAGCCAAGGCTTCGATGAATTCGGGATCGCCGCGATGGTGGCCAGGGTAGAGACCGAGGCCGATATCGCCGCGTCCTCCGGGGCAGTCCGCTGGATCTTCGGGCGCAACATGAACGAATTCATCGCCACGCGCGTCGGAGCGATCATGGCGGTCGCAGGGTTGGTGTACAGCGCCATTTCGCTGCATGACGCAATCAACTCGATGCATCCGAACGATTTGGAGATCGCGGCGAACGCGTTGTTCGTTGCGGCTTCAGCACTGGAGGTCATCGCGGTCGGCGGAGCCTGGATCGCCGGGGGCCTGGGCGTGGCCTCGTCCGTGATCGCCGGAGGCCTGACCGTCGGCGCGTTCTTCTCGATTCTCAGCGGTATCGCCATCTTGGCGATGATCGCGGGGGCGATCCTGCTGATCGTTTACCTGTCCAAACCGCAGCCGTCGCCGATCGAAGAATTCGCCAAAAAACAAGCCAAAGACGCCGGCTACTACATGCCGCACGGGACCGACATCGATTATTTCGCGATCTTCCAGCCGGATAGCGGACCGCAGCTTGCAGGCCTCTCGTTGTTGGTCGGCAATGGCCCCGCTTGCCTGCAAATGAAAACGGACGGCACTGTCAATATCGGAGTGATGGATCACACCGCGGCCACCGCTTTCTACCTCGAAGTGGACGAGTTCGGCCGGGCCACGTTCGTCGCTCCGCTTGCCGACGAGAATGGACAATCCGCAGCCCGGGTCCTGACGCTGAACGAACAGGGGCAGGTGGTTGCCGCCGAATCGATCACCGATGCGGCCAAACTCCAGCAGCAGCAATGGTACGCCGAGGTGCAATCCGATCCGGTGCTGGACGGAGACGGACGGCTTCTTTCCGCCAAATTCGCGTTATATGCCAACGTAACGAACAGTGACAATACGGTGACGAAGCATTACTTGGCCATAGAGGACGGCGCGGATGTCGTCGGTTCCTCCGAGCCTTATGCCTGGTCGCTGCAGATGGTCTCCACGGGACCGCAGGGTTTGCACATGTCGGACATCGAATTGAAAACGTACAATAAGGATACGGCTAAAAACCCGGCGTTGATCATGCCGGGCAGCTCGCCGCGAAACTGGAGCATCATGCCTAGCTTGCCCGAATTCATGACGTTTGAGCCGGCGACCGGCACGATCGCCCAGAAAGTGGGCGTGGCGCCTCCCTTGTTCCCGCCGACAGTCTTTACGCTTAGCGTCAGCAATGCAGTCGGAAACGCAAGTACGAAGTTCAGCTTATCGGTGGTGAATCCGCCGCAAGGAGAATGATGATGTCGGGTTATTCCGTGATGGAGCCTGCCCGTTTGTTCGGGGAGTCCGAGCTGGACCAAGCGGTTGAACGGTTGTTTGCCGCCCTCCCGAACGTGGGAACGAACGAGGCGGGAGAGGCGGCCCGGAGCGTTCTGGTGAACCGCATGAAGGGGGCGACCCCGGGACGGGCCACAACGCCATACATCGGGGTTCAGGGGAAAAAGTTCATCGAGATCTTTTTTCCTCATTACTCGGTGCAGAACTATCAGGGAGACGTTAGCGCCGTGACCGGGCTGCCGGACGACTTCTGGTCGGGATTCAGCGTGGCGGTGCTCTGCGAAGCGATGTGGAATATCACCTCCGATCTCCGTCCCCAGTTGATGATCGACCGGATTCGTCAAGCCGTCGCATCCTCCATGGGCAGGGTTCACGTTTCCGCAACGGCCTGGTATACGCATATGCTCTCCCGGATCGGCGTCCAACGCGAGTTGTCGGCGATTCCGGAGAACCGTTACCCCGAAGCGGCAGCCATTTACATAGGGGCGCTGCGGAATCCGGCCTGGATTCAAGCCAAAATCGTGCAATACGAAAGCGGGACCTGGACGAACCGGGATTGGGAGCTGTACCACCACTGGGTGAAGCTGGCCGCCTTAGGGGCCGGCGACGCCGCCATCAACGAGACGATCCAATATCTCGTCTCGCGGCAGTTGCCCGTCCCGGACGAAGTTCGTGCGGGCGTTTGGAGGGCGTACCGCCGCTGGCTGAGCGGCGACATCGGTTGGGGGGACGTGCGGGGGGACGCAACGGGAGGGATTTTGCGGGAAGAATGTTATGTTTACAACGGGATTCCTTCTTGCATGAAAGAAAGCAACTCATTCGAATTTACCGCCCATTCCCAGCCCGGCAACGGCTACAGGCAGACACCAAGCAGCAGTTGCTTCGAACGCGGGACGCTGGTCCTGATGTCTGACGGCACCAAGCAGCCGATCGAGAACGTGAAGGCTGGCCAATCGGTGCTGACGCCGGCCGGGCCCAAAACGGTTTTGATGGTGTCAACGCCGCTGCGTGCGCGCCGGCCGTTGTATCGTTTTCAGGATAGCGGATTCCGGTTTGCGGCCACGCATCCGTTCGTGAATTACCGCTCCCTGCATGACGCGGCTGCCCAGCCGGCATACCTTTGCGTCGATCCGCTGGCCTTGATCAACATGGTGCCCACGCTGTCGACCTTCGGGGTTGCGCCGCTTCAAGAAGCCGTGGGCCAGTTGTGCCGTTATGGCGATAACGGCATTTCCGGGATGTCCGTGCCGCCGATCGTCGGCAGCACGGACGAACAGGAGGGGGACGTGCTGTACGACTTAATCGTGGATTTCAGCCATACCGGGCGCTCGGAATATTATGTCGGGGACGAACATTTTATGGTGTTGGCCAGCTCGGAAATTCCCAGATTCCATCGTTCGCCGGAAGGCGCTCATGCGATTCTGGCGCTGCTCCAGGGCTCTCGCGATACCGTCCTGAAAGCGATGGAGCCTGTGTCTGACGGAGATTTTGCCGATGTGCTGCAGGTAGCCTTGACGGCGGTATCGCAAGCGCTGCTGAAGGAGGTGCTGGCCCAATGGCAAAACGAATCCGGACATGGCGCAGCTCTCGCGGAGGCGGGGTTCCCGGGTGACTCAAGCCGGAACATTCGGGGGATGCAGGCGCTGGAGGTAAACGTCAGCGATGCGCTGACCCTGTTTACCGCGGTGGATAACGGCTGCGCAGTTGCCTTATACCAGGGGAGGATGGGGACGCTGTACGATCAATTGGCTGCGCAGTTCGGTATGCCGTTCATTGCGGCGATCGATTTGGGCTGGCGGAATATGGCCCGGGTAGACGAAACCATGGCTACGTTGTTGTCGGTATCGGTATATGCGCTTGAGCTCGATGGGGGATATCGTTTGCCGGAGGAGGCGACGCTGGAACTCCATTGCTCGCTGCTTTACGAGGGGGCACGGTTCGATGGCACGCTGCCGGTTTTTTCGGCGGACGATGCGTTTTGCCACACCTTCGATCAGTCCCTTTATTTCGACATGTGGAGGCCGCAGGCGGAAGGCTGTTACTGGAGCCTGCAGTTTCAACTGGTGGACCGGTCCACGGGCGAGGCGGCCTGCGCTACTTCCCCGCAGCCGCTGCCAAACTCGTTTGGCCGAGGGCTGCGGATCATGAAAACGTTGGTTCAAGCGAAGGACGGCAGCCAATGCGGCCAGATCACGTTTGACGCGCGTCCGCTCAACGATCTGATCTATGCGCAGGAAACCGCCGCCCGAGGGCAATGGACGGCGGACAAAAAGCATCTCCTTGCCGAAGCCATCGGCCTCAAAGCGGCGGATTACCTGAACCGGAGCATCCTGCCCGCGCTGCGTTTGTTCGGCAATACCGCGAATGCCCAGACCGGAAGCATTTTTCCGCCGCTGCCGCTGCCGCCGTCGCCGCAAACGGCGGACCGGACCTAACCGGGCGTTCGCGGGGGAAATAAAAAAGGGCGTCATCCATCGTGATCCGGATGGCGCCCTTTTGTCATTCGCCGATATAGTTTTTCAGGTTGTGCAGTACTTTCCGGGATAAGCGTTCCCGTGCTTCACGGGTCCATCCCGACACTTTATCGGTGAAGATGATATTGGGATACCGATGAAGTTCGGCTTTTAATGCTCCGGCGCCGTCCGCATCAAAGATGGCATAGTTCCCGTCGCCCTGGATCCATTCCCGGAATGCGGCGGAATCGAAAGGGGCGCCCAGTGAGGTGTTGATCAGGATCCTGCCGTGCCCCCATGCGGCGAACTCTTCTTGTCCGAGGATCATGGTGTTTCTGGGCAAATGCATCGATACGATTTCCGAGGTTTGCAGCAGTTCGCCGAGGGGAAGGTAAGCATACCCTGCTTGTTCGCTTTCCCGTTTGCGGCTTCGGCTGTAATAATTTACGTTCATGCCGAAAGCGGCGGCTCTATGCGCCAGCATGTTGCCCGTCGTCCCCATGCCGATGATGCCGAGCTTGCGCTGCGTCAACTCCACGGGTTCGCTCCGCCATTGGTTCGGGCCCAGCCCTTTCAGCAAGCGGATGAGCTCGCTCATGATGAATTCGGCAACCCCTTCGTCGCCGTAGTCGCGAATTCCCCGGACCTCGATGCCGCCCGCTTTGGCCGCTGCGATATCGACATTGGCCGAACGCTCGTCATAAAGACTGCAGCACATGCCGATATATTTGATCGAAGGGTTGCTTTCGATGACCTCGTCGTCGATTTTTGTTCTCCAGGAGACGAGCACGCAATCCGCCCCCCGGATTCTTTCCATAATCTCGCCTTTGCCATGCGGATCGCTATCGAACATGATGATCGGTTGCTTCGAGTGCTTCTTTAATTCTTCCAGGGCCCATCCTTCGAGTCCGATCTTGTCCACGCATACGATTTGGTTGAACTTCATGAAGACCTCCTTGTTCGGGAATATCGCGACTTACGATGCAGGATCTTCCTTGAATCCTTGCTTTATACTATACCACGATGGACGGTGCTTGCGCGTTTCCCTCCATCCCCGGCATTTGTGAACTGTGATAAAATGGAATTAGATCTGGAGGGAGGGGATGGAGGTGGAATTAGGTCAGCCGGTGGGCCAGGGAAACACGGCGCAGATTTACTTGCGCGATGGAACGGAAAATGTTGCGTCCTCCAGCATAACCGCAGCCAAACGGTAGCCTTTCGATAACAAGTCGGAGGCATCAAACGGGGCGGGGCCGATCGGCGGGAACCAGTCCTCGGAATCGCCGGCCGTTGGCGTGAAGGATGAATCCCCTTCGGAGCCGTTCGGCGGAGCTGCCTCGTACCACTCCCGCATGCCCGCTTCTTCCGCCATCTTCCCCATGTCCGGGACGGCCCCGCATGACGATCCCGCCGGCGTCGGCCGGATGAATCCGGTCTCATCCACAAACAGGAGGACCCGCTCCCCCGCACCTCTGGCTATATATTTCAACATCACGGCATGTTCCACCATCCGGCGCCATGCGCCATAGGCCTCTTCTTCAAAACCGGCTACGGCCAGCAGTCGCAAGGCCAGCATCGATTTATGGAACCGGGTTAACCCATGCATGTAAGCATAAGCCGGCATATTTTGCGGCACAGGCTGCTCCAGCAAACAGGTTTCCAGCCTTTCGGCCGATTCGTTTAAAAGCTTGAGCCAGCTGCTATGTCGGCACTCCATTTCCGCCGTCACTTCCTCATCGTAAACCACGGGTCGCTCACCTCGTTTTATCCGCGTTCGATTGCTTGCTTTGATGCCACTGTAAACGATGAAACGCATTTCAGGTCAAGCTTTTCTCTGCTTTTGCATAGCCGGATTTTTGTGTACAGTGGAAAGAGATCAAACACGGCATTTTTAACGGAGGTATCCTATGGCGAATATCAAGGAAATCGCCAAGCTGGCGGGCGTTTCGGTGGCCACCGTTTCGCGGGTCATCAACGATCACCCTTACGTCAGCGAAGAAAAACGCGAAGCGGTCAAACGGGCCATGGAAGCGGCCAATTACGAGCGGAACATCAACGCCGTCCATTTAAGCCGGGGCAAAACGAATCTGATCGGGGTGGTGGTCCCCTCGATCCGTCGCCCTTACTATGGATTGCTGGTGGACGGCATCGCGGACGAGGCGATCAAGGACAATTACAAACTGGTGTTCATCCAGTCGGATTACGAGGTCGAACGGGAACTGGATGCGTTGATGATGCTGAAGCTGAAGCAGATCGACGGGCTGATCATCGGCTCCAGGGCATGCGAGTGGGAAGTTGTCGAGGAGTATGCCAAGTACGGGCCGATCACCGTGCTGGAGGATGCCCGCGGCCGGGGCGTGTCGTCCATCTTTTTCGACCATTATGATAGCTTTACTCGGGCGCTGGCTTATCTTTGGGAAAAAGGCCATCGCAAGATCGGGTACTGCCTGGCCCGAAAATCGAGCCCGAACAGCTTGAGGCGAGCGGCAGCATACCTGGATTTCTACGCAAGCGTCGGTCAGGCTTACGATCCGGCTTATGTTTTCTATGACTGCGCGCTTCTGGAAGACGGGGAATGGATCATGGAGCGGATTTTGGGGATGGAGGACCCGCCGACCGCGCTGCTGGTGACGAGCGATCAGGTCGCCGCCGGCATCTTGGCCTGCTGTCGGGAACGCGGGATCCAAGTGCCGGACGAGCTGGCCATCGTCGGATTCGATAACCAGCCCATCGCGAAAATGCTCAATATCACGACCTTTGAAATTCCGCTGATCGAAATCGGCCGAAAGCTGTTCCAGCAGGCCACCCGGGACCGGCAGGTTCATCTCGAGATTCCCCTTCATTTGATCGAACGCTCTACGGTGTAGCTCCGGCGGCCCCTCTGCCTTACTCCTTCCAAGGGGAATGCAGAATGCAGTCGCAGAAATTCGTCCGTTGGAAGCCGGGAATCATGTGTGCGCACACATCGGCTTTGATGTTCCCGAACGTTGTTTCCGTTTTGTGCTTAAAGCCTTCAAAAAAGGCGGGGATAATACGGTTTTTGAAGTCGTTGCGGGGATAAGCCGCTACGATCTGAGCGCGCTGCTCCTCCGTGATGCGCTCGAAGTTTTCCCCCAAGACGTCATAGCCGACCCCGGAAATCAGCAATGCCACTTCGGGCTCCTTGTATTCGGCGACCCCGATGGTCGTATGCAGCGCGATCGCATCCCACACCAGCCGGATCGATTCCTCCGGTACGCCGCGGCTGCGGAGGAAATCGCGGGCCGCGTTGGCGCCGTCGACTTCGAAGCGTTTATCCGGACTGCTGAATCGGCGGGTCAGGCCCAAGTCGTGAAACAGGGCGCTGATGTACAGCAGATCGGCATCATATTTTACGCCCGCCCGGTTGCCTTGCACGGACGCGAACAGGAACACCCGGTTCGAGTGGTTCCATAACAGTTCGTCCCCGTGATCGCGCAGCAGCTCGGCGGCTTCCTTGGCGATTCGGCTATCGGGAATACGGACATCGGCGATCAAGTTTGACATTGGTTCATGCCTCCTAAGCGTTGTTTTTCTTGCAGGCCCATTGTATCGCCCGGCCCGATCATTGATCAATATGATTGTTTCGATGATAATAATAGAAGAATTAAATCAAAAGAAGGCGATGGGGGGATTCCCGTGGAATTGAGACAATTGGAATGCTTCAAAGCGGTCTGCCAGGAGCTGCATTTCACCCGGGCCGCCGAGATCCTGGGCATCTCGCAGCCTACGCTCAGCTATCAAATCAAGCTGCTGGAGGATGAGCTCGGGGTGCCGCTGTTCAATCGGATCGGGAAAAAGATTACGATGACCCCGGCCGGTGAAATTTTATCCAAGCACAGCGGGCAAATTTTCCGTTCTTTGGCGGCCGTGCGCGAAGAACTCGGGGAATGGCGGAACATGGAGCGGGGCGAGCTTTCCGTAGCGGTGTTGATCGGGGAACTCAATGAGCTCGTGTCGGGGCTGCTTGGCGAATTCCATCAAAGTTATCCCAAGCTGCGGATCAGGTTGCACGGCGCGGAAGACGTGGTGGAACCGCTACTCTCGGAAGAGGCCGACTTCGCGGTCACGATTTTGCCGATCCACGATGAACGGTTCGTCCAGCTTCCATTGTATGAGGAAGACTTCTATTTCGTGGCCCGGCGAGACCATTCCTTGGCCGCCCGGGACCAGATCGAATTTGACCGGATCCGCGAGGAAAACGTGGTCATGTTTCCGCGAACCCACCGCTGCCGCCAACTGGTTGATGCAGCTAGTTCGGCCAAGGGATTTTCGCTGCAGCCCCGCATCGAGACCACCACGATCGATTCCTTGCTGCTGTTGACCCGATCCGGGGCCGGGGTGACGATCCTGTCGAAAACCTTGCTGGAGATGTCCGATACCCGGGATCTATGCATGATCCCCCTGACCCGTCCGGCCTTAACCCGGGAAGTGGGGGTCGTTTACCTCAGGGACAAATACTTGGGGGCGGCGGCAAAAGCGTTTATTGAACTGATCGGAAAGCAGGTTGGAGCCTTAAAAGGCCGTTAGGCCGAAATTGCGAAATCAAGGAAAAATGGGGCTCTCATGAAGGAAGCAGCTAGGGTTGCTTCTTTGCTTGGGGGCCCGCTTTTTGTTGCGCGGAATAAGGGGGGGACTCGCGCATGTTTCCAAGCGGGGACAGTCATAATAGGACAGAGGAGGCGTGATCCCCATGACGGCAGGCGAAATTTGGTTTTACTTCCTGCTTTACTCGCTGCTGGGCTGGCTGCTGGAAAATGTCTACAGCCTGTTTACGCAAGGCGTGTTTTGGAAAGAGGGTTTTCTGAAAGGGCCGTTTAAGCCGATGTATGGCGTAGCGCCGCTGCTTCTGCTGGCATTTTGCCGGGAGGGCGGCTATTCGCTGCTCATCCTGCTGCTTTGCTTGCTCATCCCGACGGCGGTCGAAGGGATCAGCGGTTATTTGCTGCTTGCGCTGTTCGGGCGGCGATGGTGGGATTATTCGGCCCATCGCGTGCAGCTGGGCGGACATGTTTGCTTGCGTTTTTCCCTGTACTGGGGCGTGTTGTCGCTGGCGATGCTGAGGGCTTTGCACCCGCTCGCAGAACTGGTTTACCGCCAACTGGCGCCGCTATGGCATGCGGCCGGGCCGGCGTTTCTGCTGCTGTTCGCGGCCGATCTGCTGTGGACCTGCTTGACCCGGCGAAGAGCTTGGCGGGGCAGCTTGATTTGACTGCAACGAGAAAAGGAGGAGCATGATGCGAGACCATCCCAAGTTCGTCCGGATTCTATCGGCGCTGATCGCCGGCTGCCTGGCGTCGCTGCTGCCAGTTCCCCTTGGCGGGAGCGCGGAAACGTGGGCGTCGCCCGCAGCGGCGGGAACGGAGAGAGCATCGCATCGCCTGCAGGACGGAGCCGCAGCGTCTCCCAAGGCGAAGGGACGCTCCCGCAAGCTGGCGGTCATTATCGACGATTTGGGCAACCACATGGGCGGGACGGACGACATCATCGCGATGCCGGTCAAGCTGACCGTGGCGGTGATGCCGTTCCTGAAAACGTCGCAGGAGGACGCCCGGCGGGCGCATGAGCATGGCCATGACGTGATTGTGCACCTGCCGATGGAGCCGAAACAGGGCCAGCCGGAATGGCTGGGACCCGGGGCAATCCTGTCGGGCATGACCGATGCGGAAATCCGTAAGCGGGTGGATGAGGCGATCGACCAGGTTCCTTATGCCGCAGGCATTAACAACCATATGGGCTCGAAGGTCACGGGAGACGAGCGGGTCATGTCGATTATTTTTGACGTGTGCCGCGAGCGGGGATTGTTTTTCGTCGACAGTAAAACCAACTATTGGTCCGTGATCCCGCGATTAAGCCGGGAGAAAGGACTGCCTCGGCTCGAAAACGATATTTTCCTCGACGATGTGAACAGTGCCGAGCATATTTCGGGGCAGCTGCGGAAGGTACTGGAGCTGTTGAACGAGCGGGAAAGCTGCGTAACGATCGGCCATGTCGGCATACAAGGACAAAAGACGGCCGCCGTGCTGAAAAAATACATTCCGCTGCTGCAGGCCGAGGGCGTGGAATTCATCGGCATCACCGATTTGGCCCGGGAACAAATCAGTCCCGGAGTTCGTCCGGGACCGGGGTTTACATTACCGTAAAATACTCGGCTATGCCGGCATATAACGCTTCGGCGATTTTCTGTTGACCGCGTCCGCTCGTAAGCAGAGCGCGGTCTTCGGTGTTGCTCAGAAACCCTGTTTCCACGATCACGGCCGGGCAGTCGATGTGGTTCAGCAAATAAAAAGGTTTGCCCAGCTCCGGCAGCATGGATTGGTTCGGCTGGTACAGCCCCTCCAATGCCTGCTGAATCGATGCGGCCAGGAGGGCGCTCCCCCCTTCGTTTTGATGGAGGACGAGCGGTCCGCGTTTCGTTTTGTTGCGCCCCCAGTTCACGTGCAGGCTAACGACGATGGAGGCGGGCAGTTGTTCGCTCAGCTCTTTGCGCTGCGCCAGGTCCCTGAGATGCCGGGAGCGGCTGCGCAGCCAACGGTTATCGTCGCTCAAGGCATAATCGCCCGTCCGGTTCAGGATGGCGCGGTACCCGTGGCTGCGAAGTACCATATAAAGCCGGCGTCCGATCTCGAGGTTGATATCTTTTTCAAGAATATCCTCGTAGGAGGTTCCGCCGTCAATTCCGCCATGTCCGACATCGATCAGAATCACCGGCTCGGGAAAGGCATGCCGAAGATCCTTGTCGTTATCCGCCATCGCCGGGGGGCTTCCTATGCCAAGCATGACGGGCGCAATAACAAGGAACGCCAGCAGGTATATGGCAACTTTTTTCATAAGTCTCACCTTCCAAGCTTTATTCCTATATAGATTGAGCTTCCGGCGGGCAATTCATGCATGGGGCGGATCGCTCGGGGCTTGGCAGGCAGGTTTATGCGGGAGCGTTTCGGAACAAACTAGAGATATCGAGACATGAAGAGCACCGAAAGGAGTCTTGCGCCATGGCAAAAGGCGACGAATTGGTCAAATACATTACCGAACGGGTAGTCGACTACGTGGAAACGCCGCGGGAGGTCCGCCGGGAACGTTCCAAAGCTAAGGAACCGTGGACCCGGCGTTGGTTCGGGATGATTCCGTTTTCCCTCTCGTTATGGGCCGACCAGCTTCCGAAAGCGAAGCGAAAAAAAGCCAAGGGGAAGGAGAACGCAGCAGGTTCCCGCCATGTGTAAGCAGGCGATGGAAAGCAGCGCGTTATCCCGGCTACCTCAAGACCGCTATTTCCCGAAAGGGGAAGGCGGTCTTTTTACGTTTCATTTGGCCGATGACTGCGGGGACGAGGCGGCGGTTGGCTTCGGCGCGGGGATCCGGTCGGCGAGTTTCGCCAGCTTTCGGATCCCTTCCCGGATCTGCGCTTCGCTCGAAAAAGAGTAGCTGAGGCGGATCCACGATGCCAGTTCGCCAAGCGGATCGCAGATTTTGCCGGGGACGAAGGTGATCGAATGTCGGATGCTTTCGGCCAGAAGCGCCTCCACATTCAATCTTCCGGGCACCTGCACCCACAGATTCAACCCGCCTTGCGGCTGACGAATCGCCAACCGGTTCCCGCAAGCTCCTGTTCCATCACATCCCGGCGGATTTGCAGCGCGGTACGCAGCTTCTCCAAATGCAGCTGCAGCCGTTCGGATTCGAAGCAATGCTGGAACAGCTTCTGGTTGACCAGCGGGGTACCGTTGTCGGCCAGCGATTTGGCCGTGGTCAGCGGCGCCATCACCGGTTCGCGCGCGACCACGGCGCAGATCCGCAGCCCCGGGGCCACGTATTTGCTGAAGCTGCGCAGGTAAACGACCCAGCCTTCGGTGTCGTAAGCATACAGCGGCGGCGGCGGCGGGGCATCGAAATAAATATCATGGAACGCGTCATCCTCGATGATCAGGCATCCGTAGCGTTCGGCCAGCTCTACCAGCCGCTTGCGTTGGGCGGCGGGAACCGTGTAGCCGGTGGGGTTGTGAAAGGTCGGATTCATATAGAAAACCCGCGGCCTATGCTGCCTCATCAGCGATTCGACGCGTTCCAGGTCATAGCCTTGCGGGTCAATGTCGACGGACAGAAACCGGGCCCCTTGCTGCCGGAAAATATCGAGGGCGGCGCTGTAAGTCGGGCGCTCGATCATGACCTTATCCAGCGGACGGATGAATACGCGGGACAGCAGCTCGATCGCCTGCTGCGCGCCTGTGGTGATCAGCAGTTCGCCGGCGTTCGACTGAATGCGGCTTCGGGCTTGCAAATGCCGGCTAAGCACGGATCGCAGTTCCTCGTCGCCCTGCACGGGGGAATAGGTGCCGAGCAGCTTGGGATAGCTGTCGAACACTTTTTTGACATGCTCGGAGAGGAAGAGGTTCGGCAACAGGTTCGGGTCGATCAGCGCTTGGGAAAATCGGTAAACGGACGGAATTCGGTGAATTTCGTCCAAATGGTTCCTGAGGTGGCCGGAGAGAGGCAGGGTAGGACTGTTCATGCCCGTACCCGGGCTGGGGCCAGGGGCGTCCTCTTCGCTTGTTTCTCCGCCGACAAAGTAGCCGGATTTCTCCTTGACGTAAACGACCCCGTCCTCCTTCAGCAGCTGATACGCCCGGAACACGGTCAACCGATGGATCTGCAGCTCGGCGGCCAACGCGCGCACCGAAGGCAGCCTGTCTTGGGCTTTCCATTCTCCCCGTTCGATCCGGTCCGCGATATAATCGTATACTTGCCGGAACAGCAGCAGCTTGGCGTGATCCGCCGGTTTGGGCATCCGATGCATGCAGGCTTCTCCTCCTTAAGGGCTTTTTCGTTTATTCTACATTCTACATCAAATCGGCTCGGATCTGTTCTGTCGATTTCCATCTGTTCTGTCGTCGTCCGGGTATGATACAGTTCAACAGGCGAAAGGGGAAATCACGGATGATCTTCATCAATTATTTGATTATATGCCTTATTTTCGGCACTACGTTTTTGGCCATCAAGGTGGGAGTGGATCACGCGGCGCCGCCTTTTTTCTCGGCGGGAATCCGGTTTCTGACCGGGGGTCTGGTTCTGTTCCTGTTCATGGCATGGAGAAAAAAAGCCCGCTTTGCCTTGCTGTTACGCAAAGAGATGCTTCTTACAGGCATAGGACTGACTTTCGGGACGTTTGCGTTCCTGTACTGGGCGGAGCAATATGTGCCCTCCGGCATCGCCGCGGTGCTGTCGGCGACCGGTCCGCTGATGATTCTTCTGCTGCAGATGGCCGTGCTGCGGCAAACCGCGTCGCCGCGCTCCGCCATCGGCATCGTCGTCGGGTTCGCCGGGGTGGTTCTGCTCGTGCTGCCAAGTCTGACGGTATCGTCTGCAGGCAAGTGGTGGGGGATCGGCTGTTTGGCGATCCTGACCGGCCAGGTGTTCTATGCTTCGGGGGCGTTGTACTCCAAGCAGGTCATTTTGCGTTTTCCCGAAGCTTCGCCCATTGCCCTCAACGCCGCTCAGATGATGTACGGTGGGGGCTTGCTGCTGCTCCTGTCATTGTTCACCGAACGGGTGGACCTGCGGGAGCTGGCTAGCCCGTCCGTGGCCGTGTCCCTGCTCTATTTGACCGTGGTCGGCTCGATGGTTGGCCACAGCTTGTTCTATTGGCTGGTGGCGAAGACGAATCCCGTGTTCCCGTCCACCTGGCTGTATGTTTCGCCACTTATTGCGCTTGCGATCGGCGTAGGGTTTTACGGCGAAACCGCCGGCTGGGCGACGGTGGCGGGAGCCGTTACGATTATTGCCGGCACGGTGCTGTCGAACCTGGACGGCTTGCGGCAGCTGCTGCGTAAGCCGGCTCTGGCCAAGACTCCGTCTCCGGCTTCGGCCGCCGCGGGCGGGCCGGGGACGGCGGGAAAGCGATAAGCGGGGGGCTAATCGGGTGGGAAGGAAGCAGAACCAGAACCAGAACCAGAAACCAGAGAGCGTTGACCGGTCGGGAACTTGTCAAAAGTACAGTGCCAAGGAGGGGGAAGTGGAAAAAGCCGGCAAATCACGGTACCCCCGCCTAGCAGTGATCTGTGGAGACAAGTGGAGACGCGGAACAAATGGTTTTGTAGATCGATCTGGAAATCGGGGCTTGACGAAAGGTTCAGGGAACGAGTTTCCGCCGTTCGGTAATCTATCATTGGATTCCGAATCGTAACCAGCGATTTAGGTCAACCCTCGCTGTCCGGACACTTTGCACGATTATCCCGTTTGATCAGATAGCCG
>NZ_JBNYYG010000016.1:0-104328 GCF_050565405.1 Paenibacillus macerans
AACGTCACGTTGGCCTTGCCGAACGGAGCGAGCGACCAGTTGCCGTCCGCGGCCGGATTGATCGTGCCGTTCGAACGGATGTAATTCCACGGCGGGCGCTCCGGCAGCAGCTTCGCGATCGCGCCAGCGCCATGCTCCAGCAGCTCCGCCAGCATCCGCGGCTGCGCCTGCATCCGCCGCAGCAGCGCCTGCTTATCCCGCTCGCGCTCGGCCGCCGGCCCAAAAGGGATCAGCACCTCATGCATCGGCGCCATAACAACCCGCAGCCCATCCGCCTCCGGGCGAATTTCCGCCTTGCCGCCCTCCGGCAGGATCGTCTTCGTCCGGCTCATCGGACTCCCTCCTCGCTGTAGCTGCCCTCTTGCAGCACGATCAGGCTGCGCAGCTCCTCGTCGCTCATTTCCGTCAACCATTGCTCGCCGGAGCCGACCACTTGCTCGGACAGCGATTTTTTCCGCTCGATTAACTCGTCGATCCGCTCCTCGAGCGTTCCTTGGCAAATCAGCTTGTGCACCTCGACGTTCTTTCGCTGCCCGATCCGGAATACCCGGTCGGTCGCCTGGTTCTCCACCGCCGGGTTCCACCACCGGTCATAATGGACGACATGGTTGGCGCGCGTCAGATTCAAGCCGACTCCCCCCGCCTTCAGCGACAGCACGAAGATCGGCGATCCTTCGCCTTGTTGAAAGGCCTGAACCATCCCATCCCGCTCGGCCTTCGGCACTCCGCCATGCAGAAAAAACGGCTTCTCCCCGTACTTTTCCGCCAAACGCGCCTGCAGCAGCTCGCCCATCCGGACGTATTGGGTAAAGATCAGCACCGCTTCCCCGCTATCCATAATCATGTCGAGCAATTCGTAAAGCCTTTCCATTTTGCCCGACCGGCCGACCGCCCCCGGCTCATCCGTACGATGGCCGCCGCCGGCCAATTCGGGATGGTCGCAAATTTGCTTCAGCCGGGTCAGCGAGGACAACACCATGCCTTTCCGGGCGATCCCGGCCTGCTCGCCGATTCGGCCCATGAGCTCCTCCGTGACCGACCGGTACAACCTGGCCTGCTCCACGGTTAACGTACAGTAGGATTTCAGCTCGATTTTTTCCGGCAAATCCTTGCGGATGTCCGGGTCGCTCTTCAACCGCCGCAGCAGGAAGGGCGCGACCAGCCGCCGCAGCTTTTGCAGCTCGGCGTTTTGCTGCTCGCCGCCCGCCCCGGTGTACCGCGCACGAAAAGAAGCATGGCTCCCCAAGTACCCGGGGTTCAAGAACTGAAAAATCGACCATAATTCGCTGAGCCGATTCTCCACCGGGGTTCCCGTCATGGCGATCCGATGCGGCGCGCTAAGCTTCATGACGCTTTGCGCCTGCTTGGTGCCGAAATTCTTGATGTATTGCGCCTCGTCCAGCACTACCGTCCTCCACTCCACCGCCCGCAATTCCTTGGCATCGCGCCCGGCCAGCTGATAAGTCGTCAGGATGACGTCGCAATCGCGGTATTCCTGCATGAACCGATCGCCGCGATAACGGTCGCTTCCATGATGGACGTACAGGCACAGCTCCGGCGCAAAGCGGGCAAACTCGCGCTGCCAATTGCCCAGGAGGGAGGTTGGGCAGATGATCAGGTTTTTGCCGGGGGCCTGGATCAGGTTATCCAGCAGCACGGTGATCACTTGCACCGTTTTGCCCAAACCCATATCGTCGGCCAGCAAGGCGCCAAAGCCCAGCTCGCGCATCGTCGCCAGCCACTGGTACCCTCGCTCCTGATAAGGGCGCAGTGTCCCGTTTAACCCGCCAGGCACCGGCCTTGGCTGCGGATGCCGAACCGCTCCGCCGGAGGTTAGCATGGACAGCATGCCCGACGTCTCGACGCCGGCGATGTCCACGCCTTCCCATTGCACGTCCCCTTCCCCCGAGGCCAGGTGCATGAATTCGCGGAAGGACAAGGCCCCGTCTTCATGGCGCTTGATGAATTTAAGCACCTGGCGGATTTCCTTCACATCGATTTCGATCCACTCGCCGCGGAAAAAGACGAACGGGAACTTCGCCGAAGCCAGCTCGGCCAGCTCCTCCCGGGTCACCTCGCGGCCGCCTAGAAGCGCCTCCGCCTCAAAGGCCACCAACTGGTCCACGCCCAGCTTCGGCGCCTCCGCCGCGGCCCCGCCCGGCGATCCCGCCCAGCCCCGGGTCTTGATCCGGATGCCGGAGGAGCGCCGGCCCTCTTTGGTCCAGCGGGACGGCATCTGTACCGTGACCCCGTTTTTGCGCAGCGCCGGCACCGATTTGCTCAAGAAAGCGTAAACCTCGTCAGGCTCCAGCAGCAGCTCTTCCGGGCGCGGGCCTTCCATAACGGCCGCTACCTCCCGGGACAACTCCGCGGCTTTATTCAGCCGCAGGAGCAAATTCTCTTGCACGTTCCGGTATACCAACCCGCGAATTTCCAGCTCCGGGTGCGGGTAGCTCCAAATCAGCCGTGCGGGCAGCAGCACCCCGGCATCTTCGGCCGCTTCGCCCCAGATGGTTAACCGCCAAGCGGGAACGGTCCCCGGATCCGGACCCGCCGCCGAATCCCCCCAAACCTCGCGGGCCGGTTCGATCCGCAAGCATAGACGCAGGTTGCCCGTTCCGGGACCGTCGGCTTCCGCTTCATCGGCATGCGGACGGCCTCCCCCGGCGTTGGCGATATCCTGGGTCAATTGCGCCAGCTCCGCCACGCTGCCTTGAATGTCCAAAGGTGGTCCGCCGGTCAGCAGCCCGTTCCACCACAGCTCGGACAGCGGGGAAGAGCCCCGGTGATAGTCCGCCCGGCTGGGGTTCAACTTCCGTCCCAGATCCCGGACCGCCCCTCTCGTCTCCTGATCGATCATGGCGGAGAGGAAAGAATGCAGCACCGTCATCTGCCGGTTCTCCAGCGTCCCTTCCTCCTCGGACGCGGCGGCCGCGGCTTGCACGGCGGCCAGGCAGACGGGCGGCATCGAAGAGGCCAGCCGCCGGAACCGCTCCTCGTCCCGCGCTTCCGCCAGCAGCGGGCCCCAAGCGGCCTGAAGCTGCCCTTGCGCCCCGCGTCGCCGTCCTGCGGCGGCTACCGCGCGTACGGACGGCGCGATCCGCCCGCGAAGCATCAGTTCCAGGGCAAACCGCGCGGCCTTGCTCCAGTAGGCCATTTCCGGACCCGGCTTGATGCCCCGTTCCTCCCAGCCGGCCTCATCCCAATGCAGCAGCAGGTTCCACGCCTCCGCCACCGGGAGCGCAAGCCCTTCCAGCGTCCGGCCGATCAGGCTCTTCCTCTCTCCCGTCTTGAACGATCTCCGCACGGAAGAGACCGGAAACCGCACCTCCGCCAAGCGCAGCACGGCATGCTGAAAAGGGCGGATTCCCGGTTCAAGCTCGATGCGCCTGAGCACCGCGGTCCAGGCGTCCACTTTTGACTCAGATATTTCACCGGAGAAGCAAAACAGCACATCCCCCAGCCATATTCCATAAAGGCGTTGATTCATGGTGATCTCCCGTCGGTATCCTATTCCATCCAAATTCATTACTAACATCTTATACGAAAACCGCGTTATATAAAACCGAAACCAAGGCGACTCCCAACCTACGTCCCGGCAAATCCCTTATCTTTTAGACAAAAGTTGGGAATATTCATACCATAAGCTTAACCATGAACAGATTTCCTTGCAAAATATGAACTTGCGCGCATCAAAGCCGCAATGGCCGAAAGGAGGTAAGTCTTATGATACGCAGCCGGACGGCCCAATGGTGCAATCTCGCCTCGTATTCGGCGGTCATTGTCTTCCATCTGGCTGTCGCTTTTTTTCCCCTGGGCGGCTTGAGCACCGGACAGCTATCGGACAAATACCACACGCTGATCACGCCGGCCGATTACACCTTCACGGTTTGGACCGTCATCTACGGTTTATTGGCCGGCTGGGTCTTGTACCCGTTGCTGCGGAACAAGCGAGACCCGTACTCCATACCGTCGATGCCCCTATGGTTTCTGCTTTCCTGCCTGCTGAATATCGCCTGGCTGGCGTCGTGGCAGCTCCAGCGGCTCCCGCTTTCCCTCGCGGCGATGCTGCTGCTGCTCGCCGTCCTGGCGGCGATGTACCGTCGCACCCGGAGAACGCTGCGGCCTGCAGCTGCCGACATCTGGCTGGTGCGCCTTCCGTTCACGCTTTATTTCGGCTGGATCGGCGTAGCCGCCCTGGTGAACATCCAGGCGGTGCTGGTCCATGCTCTCCGCATCGGCTACGCGTCCGCCGGTTACGGCAGCCTCTTGCTGCCGATTCTCCTGTTGTCGATCGGCCTCGCCGCCGCGTGCCTGATCGGCTTTCGCGCGCGCGACGGATTGCTTCCCCTCGTCTATGCCTGGGGTTATGCGGCCATCATGCTCGAGCAGCAGGCACAGCGTGCCGTCGCCGTTGCCTCCGGCGCCTTGGCGCTCGGGCTGGTCGTTTACGCCCTCCGGATCGCCTTCCTGCGGGCGCATGAGCGGGACTGACTTCGGCCTTCCGTCCATGAAGCCGGAGTCGGCCCGGCAAGATCGGGTCGTGTCGGAAGGGCAGACTGCGCTTTGCTTACTCCCTTTGCTTACTCGCTTCGCTCCCCCCGTCGGCCTCTAACGAACCGTAGAACCGTTATTCCGTCGACTGGCCTCCCGCACGGCAACTAGCGAATCTCAGCAACCTTATTTGACGTGACGGAGACGATATTTAGCTTGTTTTTGCCCAATAAGGCTATAGAGATTCGTTAACGTTGAAAAGGCGGCCGATTGGCCCAAATTGCGTTACCAGGATTCGTTAGCCATAGCCGCCAGCAGTCACTGCAGAGGAAAACGACAACTATTTACTGGCAGTCATGCAGGAGCAGAGAGTCCATTCGTTGGCTAACTCCCGTGCAATACCAAAAGCCGCCGGAAGAGATTCCCCTCTTCCGGCGGCTCCATGCCGGGTTGATGCAGCCCACCCGGCGTTATGTTATTTCACGGCGATTACCTCGATCTCGACGAGCCCATCCTTCGGCAAGCGCGCGACTTCGACGGCGCTGCGGGCTGGATACGGCTCGGCGAAAAACGAGCCGTACACTTCGTTCACCTTCGCGAAATCGTTCATGTTTTTCAGGAACACGGTCGTCTTGATGACCTTGTCCAGACCGCTTCCGGCCGCGGCCAATACCGCCTGGACATTGCGCAGCGCTTGGGTTGCCTGGGCCTCTACGCCTTCGGCGAGTTCCCCGGTTTCCGGCACGAGGCCAAGCTGCCCGGAGGTGAAGATCAAATCCCCCAGTTGAATGCCTTGCGAATAAGGGCCGATCGCCCCCGGTGCCGCCGTCGTGGAGATCACTTGTTTTGCCATATCTCTTCATCCATCCTTTTCCCGATTGGTTAGGTAACTCCGCTTCTATTGTATCTATAACCGGTCATGACGAGCAACCTTGGCCGCCTCTTCAGCGCCCGCCTTGTCCGGTTTCAAGGGCAAATAGAAGGAAAACGCGCTGCCCAGTCCCTCCTTGCTCTTCATGCGGATGAACCCGCCCAGCAACCGGGCCAGGTTGCTGCTGATCGACAGCCCCAATCCGGTCCCGCCGTACCTGCGGCTGATCGATCCGTCCGCCTGCCGGAACGCTTCGAACACCGCCGATTGCTTCTCCTTCGGCACGCCGATCCCCGTATCGGAAACGGTAAATACGATCCAGTCGCCGTGAGGAACCTCGTCCGGCAGGGCGCGGCGGATGCCCAGCTCCACGCGCCCTTGATGGGTAAACTTGAACGCGTTTGACAGAAGATTGCGCAGGATCTGGGCAATCCGCCGGGGATCGGAAATCATCGTGGCCGGCAGCCCCGCCTCGCGCTCGATGGCAAATTCGATGTTTTTCTGTGCGGCGACACGCTCGAAGTGCACCTGCATCCAAACGGCCACTTCGGCCAATACGACTTCCTCATCCGTGATCTCCAGCCGGCCGGCCTCCACTTTGGACAAATCGAGAATATCGTTGATCAGTTGAAGCAAATCATGGCCGGACCGGTGGATAATCCGCCCATACTCCGGCAGATCGTCCCCGGCCTCCTCGCTTTCGGCGATGATTTCCGCCAAATTAATGATGCTGTTCAGCGGAGTCCGCAGCTCATGGGACATGTTGGCCAGAAATTCCGACTTGTAGCTCGAGGCCAGGGCCAGCTGTTTCGCCCGGTCCTCGAGGCCGATTTTGGCTTTATGGAGCTCATCCGTTTGTTTGCGCAACAGCTCGTTGGCGTACTTGAGCTCAAGGTTTTGACGGTGCCCCAGCTGAAAATCGCGGAGAATCAAGGCAAACCCCAAACTGAGCAAAACGCCTAGCGGAAACGTGACCGGCATGATGTCGAGCAAGTAATGCTTGGTCGGGATTACCCCGAAGACGGCAATGTTCAGGCAATTGATTATATTCACGGTCAGGATCGTAATGAGCCCTTTGACGGCAAAACGGTAGTCCGTCCGCTTCATCCAAATGTTCAGCCCGGCGCAAACGAATCCCAGCACCGATAAATTCAGCAGCCCGACCAACGCCGCCTCGCTGATGCCGAACGTCAACCGGGCCAGTCCGATGCCGAAACCGATAAGAATCAAAGTCAGCGGCTGCGAATACACGAAAGTCGCCACGATCAGCGGTACGAACCGCAGGTCGAACAAAACGTCTTCTTTCAGTTGAAAGCCGAACTTCATGCAAATCCAGCCCGACAGGATCATCAATACGACGGACAAAACATTAATGGTGCGCGACGACGTTTTATTCAATCCGTATTTATAAAGGATATTAGCCAAATAGGCCACGGAGATTAACATGCCGAGATTTAACAGGAAGGTGTTGCCAAGCCCCATATGCTCACTCCTCCGCTGATATGTCTTCTCTTGCAGAGCATCAGCCGGATTTCCCGGCGTTCGTTTTGCGATGGTAGGCCTCGACGAACAGCTCGGCGAAATAAGGATCCCATTGGCTGCCCCGGCCCTGCTCCAAAATGGCGATGGCCACGCTTTCGGCCAGGCCTTTGCGGTAAGGACGATCCGAGGTCATGGCGTCAAAGGCGTCGGCCACGGCGATGATCCGCCCGAAGAGCGGAATGTCGTCCCCGGCCAAACCGTCCGGGTAGCCGCCGCCGTCATAACGTTCGTGATGCGACCGTACCCCCGGCAAAAAAGGCGCCATGGCGTCCGACGGTTCTACCTGCTTTAAAATCGCCTCGCCGAGAACGGGGTGCTCCTTTACCTGCTCCCACTCTTCTTCCGTCAAGCGGCCTTCCTTCAACAGCACCGCGTCGCGGATGCCGATTTTACCGATGTCGTGCAGCAGCGCGGATTTGCGCAGCTCATCGATGCTCTCCTCCGGCAGCTTGGCCAGCTCGCCGATTTTGACGGCGTATTCCGCTACCCGCAGCGAATGGCCGGCCGTATAAGGATCGCGGGCATCCAGCGCCGCCGCCAGCGTGGCGAAATAACTGTCCGCCAGTTGACTGTTCCGCGCCGCCTGCGTCTGCAAGCCGCGCAGCATATGATTAAAACCCGAGACGAGCCGGGAAAATTCGTCGGAGAACAAATCGCTGGCCCCCGTTCGCATGCGCCCGGCTTTGACCTCGGCCATCCGTTCGTATAAATGCTGGATCGGCAGCATGATCTCGCGCGCGAGCAAGCGGGAGCCGATAAAAGCAAAACCGATGCCTACGGCCAATATATAGCCGGCCCACTGCCAATAAGCATAGGCCCCATTCCCCAGATCTTTGAGCCGGAACTGGACGGACAAGCTGTACAACAGCAATGGCGACGTGCCCATCAGAAAAAAGCTCCATCTTAGCTTTCGCGATACGGGCACGATAACCCTGCCTCCCAGCGACAATTCCTTGCCGAACATTTTGCGGCTCCAGGAGCTCAGTTCCTCCAGCACGGGCCGGATCGAATAGGAGGTTAAATAAAATTCTATTAGCGCGTGCATGCCGCTGACGAGAATCCCGCCCAGCGTGGCGAGCAGCACGAAATAAGCGGGAATCGACAAACGGCCGGCGGAGATCAGCCCCAGCGACAACCCCGCTCCGGGTATGACGAGCCCGAACAAATGCGGCCCGAGGATCCGTTTGACGGTCAAGGACGGCAAGCGATGCGTGCGTATGTATACGTTCTGCAGCGTTTGGTAGCTGCCCACCTCCTCCAGGAACACGCAGCGAATCGGTTTGATTTGCCGCGAAAACACAAACCACTCCAAACCCAGCATGCAGCAGAGCGACACGCCCAGGACGCCCAGCAGCCAGAGATATTCGGCAGCGGGAATATTCAGGGGTGCAGCGGCGATCAAGCTGGCAATTGCGATAACCGCCAGCAAGGATCCGGCGGCATAATTCAGCAACAGCCGCGAAATAAATGTTTTATACACCGTCAAGGAGGCTGCCTTCCTTCCGTTTCGCGAATTGTCGGGTAACGCCCGCTTCTATCATTATCGGCAAATGCCGTGACTCTTTTCATACGCCGTCTGGAACTTTTTGTTTAAAAAAGCCTCTTTTTTGTATACTCAGCCGGAACAATGTGCAAAAACCGGGAGTTGTTGACTATGAGTTCAGGCATCTTGACGGATTCCATTATTGTCGTGTTCTCCTCATTAATAATGGAATGAGCATTGCCGGCAAAGAGCTGCGGGAGCTGCATTTGCCGGAAGACATTCCCGTGACCGCGAGCATTCGCGGCGAGCAGATCGCAACCCCCTGCGGACAACGCCGTGATCGAGGTAGGGGGAGCAAATCAAACGCATTTTCCACAGCAACGCGCCGACCCTATCTTAAAAAATAAATATTTCAAAAATTAGTCAATCGCTTTCAGCCCCTCAATCCCTTGCAGGGTGCCGCTTTAGCCGTTTTTCGGGGTTGTTTTATATCACACCATAAGTGATTTTTTTCACATTAACACATATTTTTATATGCTAAAATTCCAACGAACAAAGGTTTTGGGACTCCCGACCCCCTATAAAATAAGCCCTTTTTACGTTTTTTCCCACCTCTTTTCCGTTATTAAAATGTCTTCACATTTTAATATATATAATTCATTCACTGGAGGTTTCTATCATGAAAAAAGCTTCAATTATTCTTAGCAGCGCCCTTCTGCTAGGTTTGCTGGCCGGCTGCGGATCGAACAACGACGCAAAGACGGCGGAACCGGCAAACAATGCACCTGCCGCTACTGAAAGCAATGCGGGCAATAGCGCCAACGCTACTGCGGAGCAAGGCAAGTACCAAGACGGCGTTTATTTTGCTAAAGGAGAAGTTGATGCGGAATCCGGCTGGCAATCCTACGTAACCTTGACGGTTTCCGGCGGGAAAATCACCGAAGCGAAATGGAACGGGCTTAGCGAAAAGGCTCCTGTCGATAAAGTGACGTACTCCAAAGAAGGAAAATACGGTATGAAGGCAGGCGGAGCTTCTTCCGAATGGCACGAACAAGCCGAAAAAGCGGAAGCCTTCCTGATCGAGAAGCAAGACCCTAAAGCCGCAACCTTGGACGCGGAAGGAAAAACCGATGCGATTTCCGGCGTTTCCATCCATGTGGGCGAATTCTTTACCTTGGCGGATCAAGCGCTGACTGCCGGCCCGGTTGAACCGGGCACTTACAAAGACGGCACGTACCATGCCGAAGGCGCGGAATTCGATCCGAATTCCGGCTGGAAAGATACGGTTGACGTCGTTGTCGCTGCCGGCAACATCATCAAGGTCAACCTCAGCGGCGTGAACGATAAAGGCGAAGACAAAAAGCAGTATTCGATCGACGGCAAATACGGCATGAAAGCCGGCGGCGCATCGGCCGAATGGCATGAAGAAGCGGCCAAAGCCGAAGCTTATCTCGTGGAAAAACAAGATCCGGCTTCCGTAACGTTTAACGAAGAAGGCAAAACCGACGCCATCGCCGGCGCATCGATTACTTTGCAGCCTCTCTTCGAACTGGTTGCCAAGGCACTTGAACAAGCGAAATAATCGCATAATACCCCCCACCCTAAAATGAGAAGGTGAATCTCTTGAAGAAAATAGTAGTTTTGGGCGGCGGTTATGGCGGTGTTGTGACTTCCAAGCATCTGGCCAAACTGTTCAAAAAAGACAAAGACGTGGAGATCCAACTGATCGACCGTAATCCTTACCACACGCTGTTAACGGAATTGCACGAAGTCGCAGCGAACCGGGCGCCGGAAGATTCGGTCAAAATCGAGCTGAAGAAGATTTTTGCGGGACAAAAGGTTGACGTTGTCCTGGACTCCATCGAAACCATCGATTTTAACGCCAAAACGCTTCGTTCCGAGCAACATACGTATAAATACGATTACCTCGTCATCGGCACCGGATGTAAACCGACTTTCTTCGGGATCCCGGGCGCTGAAGAGCATGCGCTCACCCTATGGTCCTATGAAGATGCCGTACGCCTCAAAGAGCAAGTGCGCCGCATGTTCAGCGAAGCGGCCAAAGTGAGCAACCCGGCCAAACGCCGCAAAATGCTCTCCTTCGTGGTGGTCGGCGCCGGCTTCACCGGCGTGGAATTGGTCGGCGAGCTGGCCGAGTTCCGCGACGAGCTGTGCAAAGAGTTCTTCATCGATCCGAGCGAGGTTCGTCTGGTCGTAGCCGATATGGCTCCGAAAATCCTGCCGATCCTGCCGGACAAATTGATCGAAAAAGCCGCGAAACGCCTGCATAAGATGAACGTAGAAATTATTACGAGCGCCAAGATCACCGGCGTTACGCCAACCAGCGTGCAGCTCGGCGAAGGCAAGGAACTCGAAGCCGACACGATCGTCTGGACGGCCGGGGTCGAAGGCTCCGAGCTCGTAGGCAAACTCGACGTGAAACAGGAAGGCCGCAAACGGATCGTCACCAACGACAAGTTGCAAAGCATCGATCACGAGAACGTGTACATCGTCGGCGACAACATCTTCTTCATTCCCGAAGGCGAAACGCGTCCTGTACCGCAAATGGTCGAAAATGCCGAGCAAGCCGGTCCGCTCATCGCGCACAATATTCATGCGGACGTGCACGGCAAACCGAAGAAGTCCTACAAACCGGGCTTCCACGGTACGATGGTATGTATCGGCAGCCGCTACGGCGTAGCGAATGTCGGACTGCCGAATAAAATGTTCATGCTGAGCGGCTTCATGGCGATGCTCAGCAAGCACATGATCAACATGTATTACCTGTTCACCGTGGCCGGTTTTGCCAAAGTATGGACTTATATGATGCATGAATTCTTCCACGTGAACAATCGCCGCAGCTTCGTTGGCGGACACTTCGCGAAACGCTCGCCGAATTTCTGGCTCCTGCCGCTGCGGATTTTCGTAGGCTACAAATGGCTGGAGGAAGGCCTCGACAAGCTGCCGAAGATTTTCAAGGATCCTTCGAACATCTTCCTGATCCCGGCTTCCCCGAATGCCGACGTCGTATCGGCGGCAAGTGAAGCGGCAGGCGAAGTAACGAAAACCGTCGATGCTCAAGCTGCCGCATCGGCCGTGGAAAGCGCTGCGACCTCGGTTACCGCGCTCCCCGTGCCCGGATTCATCAAAAGCATCGTCGGCTGGTTCATGGATGTGTTCTTCTATACGTCGGACGGCGGTTACACCGCACTGGCTACCGTGTTCCAATTCTTCATGGTGTTCGCGGAGATCGCTCTTGGCGTCATGATCATCGTCGGTCTCTTCACCGCCATCGCTTCGGCGGCCACGGTCGCGCTCGGCGTCATGATCTGGTCCTCCAGCATGGCTTCGACGGAAATGCTCTGGTACATGACCGCCGGCGTCGCTCTGATCGGCGGCTCGGGCAGCGCGTTCGGCTTGGATTACTACGTGCTTCCTTGGCTCAAGAGACAATGGAAACGAATCCCGCTTGTGCGAAGATGGTATCTATACACCGAATAGAGCAATATTCCTTCTATGAAACCTTGAACCGGAGTAATGTGCGCCCTAGCGCACATTACTCTGCTTTTTCTCAACTGCCGAAACCGGTCGGTGTCAGGGTCCCTGCAAGCCTACCTGCTTTTAAGTGCGAGTTCAAAAAGTCAGGTTTTAGCACCGAAGCCTATGCTTCCGAAATGCGTTTTTCTCAAAACGCTTTAGGTTGGATGAAGCTAGGATTCAAGATTCGATGCCGAATACGCTCCCTGTTCTTGCTTCGAGATTAAAAGATGACTTTTTGAACTACCTCTTTAAGGAGTGTGTGTCCTTATGAATCAACAGCTCATCCAAGACGCTTATCGCTTATTGCAGGGCGAATTATCGCCCGAGGCCGGCATCGTTTTGGATTTACGGCAGGAAGAAGTTGCCCCGCTGGCAAATTTGCTGGAGCAATATGACATGACAGCGGCCCGTCAGTGCCGTCTGCTTACCATTTACGTCGCAATCAAGCTCGCCCTTCACCGGCATAGCGAATGCGAGTTTACCGCCTCCGGCGATGAACTTACCCGCAAAGTGCTGGACGGCGATTACCTATACAGTTTTTATTTAGAGCTCTGCCTGAAATGGGAGGAATACGACCTGTTGTCTCATTTGGCTCCCATCCTGAAACAGATCCAAATCAAACGGGTGGAAGGCCGTCCCGAGGACGAACGCCTGCTCAAAGCTTGGGAGCTATTCCTGCAGCTCGAGAACAACCGCAGCACCGCCAGCCGGGCCATTTAATACCGGAAGACCCCGGAAATGACGAAATAGGCAAATCGGCCGGTCTTGGCACGGTAAGCCTGCAAACGCGCCGGTACGACCCGTTGCCATAGTCCCGTTGCATGATCATTTTAAAGGGAGGGGCATCATCATGAAGCTCGATGAAACTTTAAACATCTCCTTGAAAGCGGTCGACCGGGAGATTGAGAACTTGGTCAAATCCGACCGCGACGTCTCCCGCTCCTCCCAGCTTGCCAAAAGCATCGTCGAATTGGTCCGCTCCGGCGGCAAGCGGGTCCGCCCTTTGATGGTCATCGTCGGCAGCCGATTCGGCCCCGCTCCCGATCAGCGGAAGATTTGGCGGTTGGCCGCTGCCGCGGAGTTCATCCATGCGGCTTCCCTGATCCATGACGACATCATCGACGATTCACCGATGCGGCGCGGCCAGAAGGCGATGCACATCAGGCTGGGCGTCACCGAGGCGCTGCATGTCGGCAACTATATGTCAGCCCGGGTGATCGAGCTGATCTCCGTCTACTCGGCGGACCGGGAAAGATTCGTGTACAACCTCTCCTCCCTGGCGACGACGAAGCTGTGCCTTGGCGAATATCAGCAGCTGTCCCACCTGTTCGATTACGGCGTTACCGTAGAACAATATTTGGAGAAATCGAGGAATAAAACCGCGCAGCTGATGGCCACCTGCCTGCAGATCGGCGCACAAGCCGCCGGCGCCGATACGGCGACGGCCGACCAGCTGTACGCCTTCGGGGAGAAGCTCGGCATGTCGTTCCAGATCCGGGACGACGTGCTCGACTTCACCCAATCGGCGGAGAAGCTCGGCAAGCCGGCCGGCAGCGACCTGCGGAGCGGTCAAGTCACGCTCCCCGTGCTGTTCGCCCTGCGGAACGAAGCGCTGGCCCCGGCCATCCGGGCAATCTCGGCGGATAGCCCCGCGGCGGAAGTAGACGCCGTCGTGGCGGCGATTCAGGCGAGCGACGCGCTGGAGCAAACCGAGGAGTTGAGCCGCCGGTACTTAAGCGAAGCGCAGGACATTGTCGACCGGCTGAGACGCTATCCGGCCCATCGGGATCTTCAAGCGTTGCTGGACTATTTCGGCGGTCGTGACAAGTAGAATAACAAAACGCGAGTACGAGGGTTGTCCCTTGCGGCTCGCGTTTTTTTTGCGCCTCCTTCCCTATGTTTGTCAGGCCGATGAAGAAGCGGTAGGCCGGAGCTAAACGAACTTCCATATTTTTCCGATAGCTTATGGTAGAAAGATATCCCGATGCCGGCACATCGATATCCGCTTGTAGCCCGCCCGCATAAAGAAACCCCGCCCTTCGCAAGGGCGGGGTTTTCGGCATGGTTGAACCGCTCTGTCTCACAGCAGGAAAAAGTCGCAAAGCGCGCTGAACAGAATCACCATGCTGATGACTTGATTCAGATTGTAGGAGGCGACGTTCATCCGCTTCCGGTTCGACGGTTTGATGATTTTGTGCTCCGTCATCAGCAGCAAAATGGAGACGGCGATTCCCGCCATGTAAATCCAGCCGAGGTGCCGGATCGGGATCAGGGCGATCAAGAGCAGCACCATGATGAAATGCAGTCCCGCCGCGATTCTCAGGCCGTTCTTAAGGCCAAAGGCGCTGGGAATCGACCAGAGCCCGTGGCTGCGGTCGAATTCGATGTCCTGGGACCCGTAAATGATATCGAAGCCGGCGATCCACAACATCACGATCGTACCGAGAATAAACGGCGTAAAGGCAAACTGCCCGGTGACGGCGAACCAGGCGCCGATCGGCGCCGAGGCGATCGTGAAGCCCAGGTACAGGTGGCTGAGGTACGTGAACCGTTTCGTGTAAGAATAGGACGAAATCAGGAAAATCGCTACCGGCGACAGGATCAGGCAAAGCGGATTCAACATGGCCGAAGCCAAAATGAAAATCGCATAGTTCACGACGACGAAGAGCAGCACCTCCTTCGACTCCAGTAGCTTTTGCGGCAGATGGCGGTGCGCGGTGCGCGGGTTTTGCGCGTCAAAGACGCGGTCGACGACGCGGTTGAAGGCGTTGGCCCCGTTCCGGGCGCCGATCAGGGCGATCAGCCCCCACAGCATCACGCGCCAGGACGGAAACCCTTCCGCCGCCCAAATCATCGAGATGACGGCGAAGGGCAGGGAAAACAACGTATGCGAAAACATCACCAATTCGCTGTACAACCGGACTTTGGTACCGATTTTTCTGGCCACTTCCATGAGTTGGTCACACTCCTTATTCCTAAAACTCGGGATGGTGCGGGGCTATTGCAGCCTCCGGTTTCCTCTCGTTGCCACCGCGATCAACAAATAGAGGTAAAAAAGGACTCTATTCTCCCGGATAACCGGCGGTCTGGCCAAAATAGCGGTGTTTTTTACTCGGAATTGTCGGCGGACTATCCCGGCAAATGCAGCAATCAAGGCCATTTTATGCGCTATTTTCCCGGATAATGGACGGATCGGCGAAATAAGGGCATTTTTTACCGCTATTTTGGCGGGGCGCATCGGCCGGGCCGGGCGAATGGCATAGCCGCACCTATGGCTATGGTTATGGCACTATTGCCGCGCTACGCCAGTTCCGCCAGCACCGCTTCCAGCGCGTCCAGCATGCCGCGCACGTCGTCCTCGGCGATGACCAGCGGCGGCTGGAAGGCAAGAACGTTGCGGTTTACGCCGTTCTTGCCGATGATGTAGCCGCGGTCCAGCATCGCTTCCAGCACGTCGTCGGTAAGCGCGGCGCCGCGCTCGGGATCCTCGGCGCACAGCTCCGCGCCGAGCATCAGCCCCGCGCCGCGCACGCCTTCGACTAGCCGCGGAAACCGCGCGGCGAGGCGCTCGAGGCCGCCGCGCAGCAGCTCGCCGAGGCGCTCGGCCCGCTCGGGCAGGCGGTGCTCCTCGATGTAGTCCAGGACCGCGAGCGCGGTCACGGACGAGACGGGATTGCCGCCGAACGTGGAGGCGGATGGCCGGTTGAAGCTGGCCGCAATCTCGTCGGTGGTGGCGAAGCCCGCCACCGGGATGCCGCTGCCCAGCGCTTTGGCCATCGTGACGATGTCCGGCGCGACGCCGTAACGGTCCATCGCGAACATCCGGCCCGTGCGGCCGAACCCGGTCTGAATTTCATCGGCGATGAGCAGCACGCCGTGCCGCTCCAACAGCCGCTTCACTTCAGCGAAATACCAGTCCGGCGGCGCCACAATGCCGCCGTTCCCCTGGATCGGCTCGGCGATCATCGCGGCGATCTCGCCGCCCTTGGCCACCAGCGCCGCCTCGAGCGCCGCGATGGAGCGGCGGCCCGCCTCATCGGCGCTCATCCCCCGTTCATACGGCCGGGGAATAAACGTCACGTCCGCATCCTGCTCAAGCTGCGGATCGGTCCGCCACATCTTAAGGCCGGTCACGCTCATCGTCAGGTAAGTCCGGCCGTGCAAGCCCTGCTCCAGCGCGAGGAAGCCCCGCCGGCCCGTATGCAGGCGGGCCAGCAGCAGAGCGCCTTCATTCGCCTCCGAGCCGCTGTTGACGAAGAACGTCCGGCTTAGCTTGCCGGGCAAGACTCCCGCGAGCCGCTCCGCCAGATCCACGTTCGGCTGCGTCAAATAAATCGTGCACGTATGCTGCAGCGTGCGCAGCTGCTCCGCCGTCCGCTCGGCGATTTCCGGGTTGCAATGGCCGCTGGCCACGACGGAAACCCCGGCGAAAAAGTCGGTATAGCGCTTGCCGTCATGGCCGTACAAATACTGCATCTCCCCTTGGACCAGCTGCGGCGGATTCCGGTAGAAATGGCTGGTGCAGGGATAAAAATACTGCTGCCGCTTGTGCAGGATATTTTCCGGTCCGATATAGCTCTGCATGTTCATTCGCTTCCTCTCCTCGATCCCATCGATCTGCGGTTTGCCCGCGACAAGCTTAGGGTGCTTAACGCCCCGTTTCCCGCGCCAACACCCCTGGATACCGTCCTACCGTTCGTTGTACGCCGTTTATGCTTTGCCTGCTGCCACTTCCGCTTGAGCCGCCGCCGGCGCCTCTACGGCCGTTCCCGACGCGTTTACGCCGGCTTCGGATGCGTCTGCGTTTGCTTCCGCGCCGGCCCCTGCGGCCCCGCTGGCTTTGCCGCCGTCAAACTGCAGCGCACCCAGCGTGTAACCGGCGTATACCGGCGTCATCGAAGCAAATTGTTCCGCTGCCGCACGCGGATCGGCCAAAGCCGCTTTATAGGCTCGCACGATCGCGGCCAGCCGCTCCGGCCGATAGGTCGCCCCTTCGATGCGGAAGACGGACAAGCCTGCCTCCAGCAGTTCCTTCACGGCCGGCATCAGGCACAGCTCTTTGGCCATCATTAAATGGTTGCGGCCGTGAACGTCCCGATAGACCGGATTTTCGCCTTTATCGGTTTTCAGCACGAGAATGCTGTTATCGACGTAGTGGTTGTCTTCCTCGGCGATGGCCTGGAAAGCTTCCGCATTCTCATAAAGGTCATGCTCCATGTACATGATGGCCGGCGAGCCGTGAACGATGACCTCCAGCGGTCCGGGCGCGTGGGCCAGCAACGCCGCCAGGTCTTTCAGCGGCAGCTCCATGGACGCCGCCAGGCGAGTCACGCCCAACCCGCGGTAGAAATCGGCCGACAGCCGGTTGTACACGTTCAGGTTGAAATCGCCGACCAGAGGGTACCCCTTGCCGGCAAACTTGCGGATCGCGCCAAGGTTGGTGACCATCACGCCGTCGATCGGCAGCCGTTCGCCGGACAACAAACCGTCGTACAATTCGAAGTGCAGCTCGGTCATCATCCGCGGCAACCCCAGATACAGCTTGGCGTTTCCTTTGATCTCCGCAAGCCCCCGGATGTCGTCCTTCGTAAACGGCCGGTCGGGTTCAAACACGTCGCCAGACAGGTAGACGTGGTCGGCGCCCGCTTCCAACGCGGCTTTGGCCTGCGCCACGTTATTGACGTGCACCGAAACCCCTGCCGGAGTTCCAGCTGCGTCCATATCTGCTGAAGCCGCGGCTTTCTCGCTGCCTACGGCCGCCAGCGTCTCGCGAACCGCGTCCATCCGTTTCTCGCTTAACTCCCGCTCCTCCGTCGGCGTGCTGAACACTTTGCCGGTGCTGTAAAACTTGCCGGTGCCTTCGTAACGGCGATTGATGTTGGACAACCCCGGCCGCCCGAACGCATACCCGGTCGAAAAATCGCGTTTGCGGTTGTCGTACAGCAGCTTCGTATCCTTGCTGCGCTCGAAGCCGACCGGATCATCGATATAGCGGTCGATCGCGTCGCCGTACGCCTGAACGAGCATCAGCACGAACTCGGCGTCGCGCATGCGCCCCTCGATTTTGAAGGAGGTAATGCCGCCGTGGATCAGCTCCGGAATATGCTCATACATGAACATGTCTTTGACCGCCAGCGGAAATTCCGCCGGGTAGACGTTGCCGTCCTTTTTCACGCGGTAATCCCAGCGGCACGGCTTCAGGCATTTTCCCCGGTTGCTGCTCATCCCGAACACCATCGAGCTGAAATAGCAATTCGCCCCGTGCACCGAGCACATGTCACCGTGAATGAAATACTCCAGCTCCATCCCGGTAGCCTGCTGCAGATGGCGGGTCGTCATCAAGTCCATTTCGCGCGACGTCACGACGCGGGTAACCCCCATCTCCTGCAGTGCGCGGACCATCTCCACGTTGTGCACGTTCATCATGACCGAGGAATGCACCTTGATGCCCAGTCCCATTTCCTGGATCAGCGACAACACGGCAAAGTCTTGCACGATAATCGCATCCGGACCCGCCGCATCCAGAAAACGCAAATACGCCCGCGCCTCATCCAACTCGCCTTCATTCAGCAGGTTGTTGACGGTGACGTATACTTTTTTGCCGAGGCCGTGGGCGATTCGCACCGCTTCCGTAATTTCCTCCAGGCTAAAATTGAACCCTTTGCGCATCAGGCGCATATTCAGGCTGGGCCCTCCGAAATAAACCGCGTCGCAGTTCGCTTCGATCACTTTCTTGAATATCTCGAATGTTCCCGTCGGTGCCAGCAGCTCGACTTCTTTCCCATTAAAATAACGTGCCACAGTCGTTTCCCCCTCGCTTGAATGAATGATCCTGACTGAACCGAACCTTCAAATCTCTCGACTCGTAAAATCCGTTCAACCTATCCCAATGAACCTATGTCTTTATAAGTGCCATGCTCGTATGAAACGCATCTACCAGCGGAAAATCCTGCATTTTGCACAACAATCCCGCCTATATCCAGGCGGTTTCGGCCAAATTGTTGCATAACGTACAATATTTCAGCCCCATCCGGCCATTTAGGCCAAAAAATGTTGCACGAAATACAACATTCCTTCACCCTTTCCTTCGAATACGTCCAAAATGTTGTACAAAATACAACATGCCGGCGCGGACGGGACAAACGACGCAAAGAAGTCATGCGGCGCAGCGTTCATAACAAACGGTATACCGCGACGCCCGCAGCTAGTACGATGTAAGACAACACGAACCACGTATCCCGGCTCTTCCAGACGAGCAAATGATATTCCGAACGCGGCGCGCCGATCGTGTACCCCCGGGACTCCATGGACATGACGAGCTCCTCCGCCCGGCGGAACGCGCTGACCGTGACCGGTACGAGCAGCGAGACCAGCATTCGGCCCTTCTCCTTCCAGGGCAACTCCTTCAGATCCGCGCCCCGGGCCGCCTGCGCCTTGAGGATTTTTTGCGTTTCGTCCAGAATCGTCGGGATGAAACGCAGCGAAATGCTCATCATCAGCGTCAGCCGCTCCGACGAAATGCCGATCCGCTTCAGCGGCTTCAGCACCCCGCTCATGCCTTGGTTGAGCAAGCCCGGCGTCGTCGTAAAGGTCAGGATCGCCGTAAAGGATACGAGCAGCCCCATCCGGAAGGCGGCGATCAGCCCGCTGCTTAACCCACCGGAATATAGCGTCCAGGAACCGAGGCGCCACACCGCGTCCCCATCCTTCACGGTCAAGCACTGAACGGCGAAAATAAACGCCATGAGCGCCCATAACGGTTTGGCCGCCTTCAGGTAATACTTCAGCGGGATTCGCGTCGACAGCATATACGCCAGCGAAAACGCCGCGGCGACCGCCAAGGCGGCCCACGAGCCTACGGCGACGATGGCGACCAGGTACAGCACCATCCCGGTCAGCTTGGCCCGGGGATCGATGCCGTGCACCCAGGAGCCGGTATCGATGCTGCGCCCAAACAGCAGTTTATTCCGCATACCGACCGCCCCCCTCTCCGGCCGCGACGGAAGCGGCCCGCAACGCCGCCACCGGCTCCTGCGCCGGCACCAGCAGCAGCTTCGCCAGCCGCTCGGCCAGCGACTCCACGGTCAAGCAGGGCACTTCGCCCTCCAGGCCGTAGCGGGCCGCCGCCGCGTTCCAATAGCCGATGCAGGCCGGAATCGCAAGGCCTTCCGCTTCCAGCCGCGGCGCTTCCCGAGCCAGTTCCGCCGCCGTGCCCTGAAACGCCTTGCGCCCGTCCTTCATCACGATCCATTGGTCCGCATAAGGCAGCATTTCCTCCATCCGGTGCGTCACCACGATCACCGACTTGCCTTCCTCCCGGTGCAGCCGCGACAGCATCGCGGCCAACTCGGCCCGGCTCTGCGGATCGAGCGTGGCCGTCGGCTCGTCGAGCGCGATCACGTCCGGGTCCATCGCCAGCACCGAGGCGATCGCCACCTTGCGCATCTGTCCGCCGCTTAAGTGGAACGGGTTGCGGGCCAGGAACGAATCGTCCAGCCCGACCAGCGCGAGCGCCCGGCTGGCGCGCTCCTTCGCTTCGCTTGACGGGCAGCCGAAATTCAGCGGCCCGAAGCATAAATCCTTCTCCACCGTATCTTCAAACAACTGCTGCTCGGGAAACTGGAACACCAATCCGACCCTTCTTCGTAGCTCGCGCATCGGCGGCATTTTATCCCCGGCCTGCATCGTTACGTCAAGCACGCGCACGCTGCCGCTTGTCGGCTTCAGGATACCGTTGAAATGCTGCATCAGCGTCGACTTGCCCGATCCGGATGCTCCGGCAATACCTGCAAACACGCCGTCCGCCAGATCGAGGTTTACGTCCTCCAAGGCCCCTTGGCGCCACAAGCTGCGTTCGTCGTAAGCAAAACCGACCCGTTCGAAATGAATGGCCATTACCGATCCGCCTCCTCGTCGCCAGCGAGCCCCAGCCCTTCGGGAATCCCCAAGCCCCGCCGTTCCAGCTCCTGCTGTAGCCTGATCCCGTACGGGGCGATCAATCGGCAGGAGCTGAGCAAGGCCTCGTCGCGGAACAACTCCCCGGGCGTCAGGTCGGCGGCAAGCGTTCCTTCCCCGAGCACGACCGCCCGGTCGGAAGCCAATATTTCATCGGCATCATGGGTGATCGACACCATCGTGTACCGGCCGCTTCGCTTCATGTCCCGCAGGATGGAGAGTAGCTCTCCGCGAGCCTTCTCGTCCAGCATGGAAGAAGCCTCGTCAAAAATCACGATGCCCGGCTCCATCGCCAATATCGAAGCGACGGCCACCCGCTGTTTTTGCCCACCGGATAACTCCGCAGGGTGTTTGGACAGCAGATGGCCGATGTGAAACTTATCCGCATACTCCCGCACGCGATCTTTCATTACCTCCCGCGGCAGGCAGCGGCCCTCCAGTCCAAAGGCAATGTCCTCCTCGACAGTAGCCCCGATAAACTGGTTATCCGGATTCTGGAACACCATCCCGATGCGCGGCCGCAGGCGAGCAACCGTATCCCGGTCCAGCTTGGTTCCTTCCACGAGGATCGCGCCGTCGCTCACGGCCAGCAGGCCCCCCAGCAGCTTCGCCAATGTAGATTTGCCGCTGCCGTTCGGTCCCACCAGCGATACCCAGCTGCCCGAAGGGATATTCAGCGTCACGTCATGAAGCACCGGATGAACCGGATCATAAGCAAAGGATACATGCTGCAGTTCGAAAGCGAGTCCGGTTTCCCCCATTGTTCTCTCCCCCTTCAGGTTAGCTAAGCCTCGCGGCGGCTTAGGCCGTTTCCGTCAAAAACCCGTCGAACAGGCTCAGCTTCGATAGCGACGGGATCAAATAACGTACCGCGATGCCGACGGCGATGCCGGTCAAGACGCCCATGATCAGCAGCATCGGCAAATAATAGAAGATATTCGTCGTATTGAAATACAGCGAGGCCGCCGTGAGTTGCCCGATATTGTGGGCGATCCCGCCGACGATGCTGATCCCGATCACGCTCAGGCGCTTCCGTCCGACCAGCAGCAGGAACCACATCGCCGCAAAGCTGAACAATGCTCCCATGATACTGAACAGAAAGCTGGAGAACGTTCCGAATATAAACGCCGTCAGCAGCGTCTTCAGCAGCACCATCATGAACGCGTCCCTGGCCCGCAGGAAATACAGGCAGGTCAGCACCATGATATTGGCCAGCCCGAGCTTCGCGCCCGGGACGCTCATGTTGACCGGAATCACCGATTCCACCAGGCTGAGCACCACCGCCACCGCCGCGAAAATCGCCACGATGACCGTTCTTTTCAGCATTAGATTGGATTGTTCATTTAACGACCGCATCCACATCGTCCCCTTCCCCGGAGGCTACCACTTCGACCATCAATTTATGCGGGAGGCAAACGATCGTCCCGCCGTTGCGATCGATGAATCCGAAGGTCAGGCATAATTTATCCGGACAATCGGCGTCGATCATTTCAATGCCGTTATCATGCACTTTTAGAATGTTGTAGCCATACTCCGTCCGGATGTCCACGTTTTGCTCTTCCCCGGTCAACTGCACCGTTTTGAACAGCTTCCCGTCAACCGTGATTTTCGCCACCCGGTCCACATTGTTGTGATTCTTTTCACTTGAATCCCCGCCAAGCCATCTCGGTACCAAAAAAGCCAAGGCGACGGCGACGATTAACCCGATTAACAGGATATCTCCGCGTTTCATGGCAAACTCCCTTATTTTTTGATTATATAAATCTTAGATGAACTCATTATACATGGTGCCTTCTTCACTCAAATGTGATAAATGTCTCTTTGTATTCTGCTTTCTTTGCTTTTCACAAAATCATCACTTTAGAAGGTATATTATGGAAGAATCATTACTTTGTGAAAAAAAGTACTTTAAATGCTCCACCCCTTTTTGTTAAAATCAAGGCGAAACGACAGGAAGAAAGAAGGCGGCGAATATGAACAAATCCAAAATGCCGACCCTCCTGCTTACGGCGGCGCTTCTGACGGCCTTGCTGGGCGGCTGCGGCGATAATGCGGGAAATGCGCCTGCCTCCGGGAGCACCGATGTCGCGCAAGCCCAAAGCAGCGAGGTCCAGCCGAAATCGGAGACGTATTTTATCTTCGACACCGTCGTTACGGTCAAAATATACGATACCCGCGCAACTGCGGAAAACTTCAAGGAACTGGAAGCCCTCCTGACGGACATCGACCAACGGATCAGCCGGACGGACGACCGGAGCGAAATTTTCAAAGTGAATCGGAACTCCGGCATTGCACCGGTAAAGGTGTCGGCAGACACGTTTGACCTGGTGGCCAAAGCGCTTGAATATGCCGACCGGACGGGCGGCATGTTCGATCCGGCCATCGGCAACCTGGTCAGCCTGTGGAACATCGGCCACGAAGGCGCCCATGTCCCGGCGAAGCAGGACATCGCCGAAGCGACGCGGCTTACCGATTACCGTAAAATCGAATTGCGCGCAGATACGCAGGAAATTTATTTGCAGGAGAAAGGCATGGCCATTGACCTCGGCTCCATCGGCAAAGGGTATGCGGCAGACCGGATCTACGATTATTTGGCGGAGCAAGGCTTCCGCAGCGCTATTATCGATCTCGGCGGCAATGTGTATGCCATGGGACAGAAGCCGAACGGAAACGATTGGACCATCGGCATCCAGGATCCGGACCAGGAGCGGGGCAACCCGATCGGCAGTATCAAGGTGAACGACAAGACCGTCGTAACCTCGGGCATTTACGAACGCTTTTTCATCGAGAACGGCAAGCTGTACCAGCACATCCTGAATCCGCGGACCGGCTATCCTGTCGAGAACGGCATCAGTTCCGTCACGATCGTCACCAACAAATCGACGGACGCCGACGCCTTGTCCACGACCTTGTTCGTGCTTGGCATCGAGAATGGCCTCGAATTTATCGAGAACACGCCGGACACCGAAGCGTTATTCATCACTAAAGACAAGAAGCTGTACGCTACCTCCGGCTTCAAAGACCTGCTGAACAAAACGAACGACAGCTACACGTTTGCGAATTAATCCGCCCGCTCTTTTCTTTCGCACGGGCGCCCCCTCGGCGCCCGTGCTTGTCTTTTTAATAAAACCCTTGCCTTTCTCAAATTTTAATAGTATAATTATTAATTAGATTGTCAAACCCTTTATGTAGTTCCTCAAAAGATTATAACTCTCCTTATACCATTCCGGTATGAAATTCCTATTTGAATGACCCAATAAAAGTAAGAATTTTGATGTTTTTCTGATTCAAACTGGCGCGGTCATCGGAGCCGCAAGGACAAATGAGAGGTAGGGCTTTTGTTGTTTTAGAAACATGCTGTTAGTTGTAGTCTAAGCAGGAACACCTTTAGCGTCTTTACGTGTACATGAAGACCCGGGTTGCAATACTTTTGAAACAGGCATTGGCGTGAATAGCCAATGCCTGTTTTGCTTAGAATAACGTTGTCTTTCCAAACAAATCCAAAGGGGTGTTATGTATGCGTGAAGGTTTGATTCCTACCGTTCTTGGAGCCGTAGTATCCGCTTCTGCCGCAACGCTGCTTGGAAGCAAGTATAAGCTTGCCGCTACCGGTGTGCTTGGATTTGGCCTGGCCCACATCGTGCTGGGGACGATCGACCTGATTGAGCACCGCTAGCTGCCGTTTGGAGGACTGCCCGGGAGCGTAAAGAAGCTTCCGGGTTTTTCGTGTACCACCCGCATATGTATATTCCCTAATCCCCTAACAAATAATTGGGATAATCTACATGGAAAGGAGGACCAATTCTTGAAACTGACCGACCTCTTGCGCAGCCGCTTTGAGCACGATGACGATTTTTTCATGGAACGGATCTTTCTCGCTCAAAGACCTGTTCTGATCATGGGTTTCAGATCGTTGATCGATCTGCCGAAGACGTTGTCGAACCTGCAGGTACAAGCCAGAGATGCCCATAACGATGCCGTTGAGGACGTCGCTTCCTCCCTATCCCTCTTAAAGGATGTCGGACGGGTCATCGAAGCCCCCGATGTAGACGCCCTTATCTCTTCGATCATCTTCGGAAACCTGATCGTTTGCTTTGAGGATCCGGATACTTACCTGGATGTGGCCCCCGTATCCAATAAGTTGACCCGCACCATTGAAGAGCCCCTGAACGAAAACGTCCTGGAGGGTGCGGCAAGCGCCTTCAACGACGATCTCATGACCAATATCGGCTTGTTGAAAAAGGAGTTAAACAGCGGGGTTCTGCGAACCAAAGTCTATACCATCGGGGATAGGGAGCCCCGAAAGCTCGCCTTGCTGTATATGGACGACCTGGTCGAACCCAGACTCCTTGCGGAGATGACGAGGCGGATCGAAGACCACAAACGGATGAACCTGCACAATATGCAGAAGCTGGGCATAATGCTGGGCTTTCATCCCTGGAGAGTCGTGCCCAAGTTCAACACCTCCGAGCTTCCCATCGAGGCCGCGCATACCCTGCGGCAGGGCAGAGTCGTTTTATTCCTTGACCGCTTTCCGTTTGCCCTGATGATTCCGACATTGATCGGCGATATATTTACGATGGAGAACGACCGGAACTATCCTCTCTTGTTTATGCATATTATCCGGGCTTTGCGCATCATTGGCATCATGACCAACCTGGTGATGCCCGGACTGTACGTGGCACTGGTATCCGTGAACCCGGAGGTGCTGCGGATCGAGCTGGCGTTGACGATCGCCCAAAGCCGTTCGGGCGTTCCCTACCCGGCCTTGGTAGAAACGTTGCTGCTGCTGATCGTGCTTGAGCTGGTGATCGTGGCCAGCGTCCGGCTGCCGAAAAGCGTCGGCCCGACGCTGACGGTGGTCGGCGGGATTATCCTGGGGCAAGCGGTCGTCGAAGCCAAGCTTGTCAGCAGTCTGCTCATTATCATTCTGGCGGCAACCACGATCGCCAACTCGGCGGTGGTGGGCTTCCAAAATTCCTTGCCCGTGCGTTTATTCAAGTATCTCGTCCTGGTTCTCGCTTCGTTGTTCGGCGTACTCGGATTGATGTCCGGGCTAGTCATCATTTGCGCTTATTTGGCCAGCGTCACGACTTACGGCATCCCTTATTTTCATATCGTCAAACCAAAGGATGATTCCCATGGATAAAAGCCTGCAGGTCGTAACCGTACATATACTGACCCATATCGGGCTCATTTTTTTTATTTTCCCGATCAACATCATCGATAGCACGACGGTTGTCCATTGGTTGCCGATCCTGATCGGATTTATGGTGCACATCGCGATCATCGCCTTTTTCACCAAAGGACTCAGCTACTTTGAAAACCAGGGATTGCTGGATCTGTACCTCGAGTCCGGCAAAATCCTGACCGTGATTCTTGTAACTCCGCTGTTCATTTATTTGCTGTCGACGAACATGCTCACGGTCCGAGCTTATGCGGAGACCATTTCGCTCGTATTTTTGTCCAATACGCCGCTGTGGGCGATCATTACGCTGACCTTGTTCATCTCCACCTATATCGCCGCCTTGGGCATACAAGCTCTTTTCCGGACCGGAGTACTAATGGCCTGCATTTTCTTCCCGCTGGTCATCTTCGTGTTGAGCATGTCGTTTCAAAACGCCGACTGGCATTATATTTACCCGATTTGGGAACCGGAGTTCTCCTTTCTGACCGACCATAATTACGTGGAAAGCTTCTTTGCGTTTATCGGCGGTTATATGTACTTGGGCTTCATTCAGCCCCAAATCCGCTTTAAGCGCAGCAAATTATTGTGGGGAAGCCTTGCGTTGCTCCCCCTCTATCTCCTGTCGGTATATGTACCCGTTCTCACCTTCGGCGAGGATACCGCTTCCCAGTTTCACTTCCCGTTTATCGTCGCCGTCGATACGATCGACATCACCTGGCTGATGTTTGACCGGATCACGATGTTCTTCCTGCTGAGCACGGTGACGTTCGTGATGATTTTCACCGCGTTGGTATTATGGATCAAGGTGGAGATCGTTAAACGCTGTTTGCCGAAGTCGATCAAAACGCCTTATATCGCCGCCGGGTTGGCCATCTTGATTTTTATCGGCGCAATCAGTATTCCGGACTGGAAAGATGTCGACATCCTCTTCTGGTGGAACTCGCTGCTGCGATTTTACGTGTATATCACGATTCCGATTTCCACGTTCATCCTCGGCAAAATCGCCCAGCGAAAGGCGGCGGCTTCCCGATGACGGTAACTCTGCGATTGCTGACGGGTCTGCTATTCGTCTGTTGTCTGCTGCCGCTCGCCGGCTGCTGGGACACTCGCGACATCAATCACCGCTCCTTGCCGATCGTGATGGGCATCTCCCGGGTGGATTCCAAATATAAAGTGTACCTCGACATCCCGCAATCAAATCAAAACGAAACCAAAACCATGCTGGTTTCCCGTACCGGGCAAACCATTACCGATGTCGTCGACGAAATTAGCTCCAATATGGAGACTCGGGTAGACCTGCTCCACCTGAAGGTGATCGTCATCGACCGAAAATATGCCGAGGAAGGGCTGAAGGACAGCATATCCAGCTTTATGCGCTCCCGTGAAATATCGGCGAAAGCGATGGTGGCTATCTGCGACGAAGATATGGATACGTTTTTCAACCATTTGCAGCGAAACTCTTCTTCGAACCAGACGGTACTTTACAATTTCTTCGAGAAAAACGCCGGGTGGAGCCCGGAGGTTGCCGTCACGCGAACCTGGCAGATCTTCCGCAGCATCCATTCTTATACGCGGGACAGCGCCATCCCGTTGATCAAATCCGGGAGAAGCACCACCATCGAGATCCTGGGCGCAGCCATCATCAAAAACGGACGGATGGTCGGGCGGATATCGGCCGATGAGACCTTGCTGATGAACGCGTTCAACGAAGAGAGCGCGCATGGCAAGATCGAGGTCATGAACCACGCCAGCGTGTTGATCCTCAGCAACTCCATGAAGCATGACGTTTCGCTAAAAGACGGACTGCCGTATATACGGAGCCAAATCAATCTGCAGGTGACCATTCTGGAAACGAGAGGCGATCCGTCGCTGGTCATGATCAAACAAGAGCTGGAACAGCTGCTGACCCGGCGATTTAACAAGATGTTTCACACCATGCAGCATCATGAAGCCGACATCATCGGGGTAGGCCAATATTTTCGCACCAAAATCCCGCGCACCAAGCTGGCCCATTGGCGGAACGAGTATCTCCCCCGGCTGAAGATGGATCTGGTCGTCAAAACGACGATACGCAACGAGGGCAATCTCAAGACGGTGAACGGCGAGTCGGTAAGATAAAAAAACGCGGCACTTCCCGATGGAAGATGCCGCGCCTCTATTTTCAAACTATTCGACTATCCCCCGATGACCAGTGCCGAGAAGACCACAGGGCCTACCACTCTGGCGCTGCTATTGTTATCTTGATTTTCTACGATCAACTGGTAGTTTTGGATCCCTAACGGGGCGGATTCTACCATATGCACACTGATGAGGCCCCAATCGTTAAAGAGGTTCTCCAGTTCGACCAAGCCATAAAAAATTTCCGTGCCCGCTCTCCATATGCGGACCAGGATATTCGGCGTATCGGTGAGCGCTTCAACGCCGATCGTAGCCTTCAATTCGACCCGATTGGTCAGGGATGCAGGGTCCGCCGGATCAATGAACACGGAGACCGTCGCAATTTCCACGCCCCCGACGACCGGGATCGGAATACTCACCCCATTCGTCACCGGCGTAACTACAGTGGAGTTGTAATCCAAAATCGTTTTTGCCATACCATCTTCTCCTTTGCTAGGGTATGCTCTATTCTATGCGAAGGAAAAGATAGGTTCTTAGATGATTTCATCGGTAGAATTGACTCATTTTTCCTTGGGGATTTCCGTCCCCAATACGGACAAGGAAGAACCCGCATCCGTCGATACGCTGATCTCATGCCAGCGCTCGGCATTTGCCGAACGCTGTTTTTCGGCCTGATCGTTGATGTACACCGCATCGCTGCCCAGCAGCAAATGCGCCGGCAGTACGTCCGCATAGGCCAGCTTTAGAATAACCTGCGCCACCTTTTCAGGATCCCCGTTCTCATGGCCCCAATGGCTCTCAAGCGAGACGAGTACGCTGCCTACCGACGGCTCATAGTCGGGCAGGATTCGAGGTCGTTCCTCCGTCGCCCGTTTTCCCCAATTGGTTCGCATGGACCCCGGCTCCACGGCGCAGACCTTAACCCCAAACGGCGCGGTTTCTTGCGCCAACGCTTCGGTGAAGCCGCCGACGGCCCACTTGGCCGCGTGATAAGCGGTACCGCCTGCGGTTGCAAAACGCCCGCCCGCCGAAGAGATCTGCAGGATATGACCGCCACGCTGCTTCCGCATGACCGGCAATGCGGCACGGGTAAGATAAACGACGCCGTAGAAATTGGTATCCACCAGCGCCTTGAAATCCCCGGAGCGGGTCTCTTCAAATGGCCGAATATCGCCGTATCCGGCATTGTTGACGAGGACGTCCAGTTGTCCGAAGGCGTCGAGGGTTACTTGAACGGCCGCCTTTGCTGCATTCTCATCCGTCACGTCCAGCGGCGCGACCCGAATCTGCTCGCCGTATTGCCCAGCCAGATCGTCAAGCTGCTCCGGCCTCCGTGCCGTGGCCACCACACGGTCGCCTTTCGCAAGCGCCGCCTCCGCGATACTCCGTCCCAGACCGCTCCCGCTGCCCGATATTAACCATACTTTGGACATGTTCTCATCTCCCGCATTCTTCATATTTTACACAACACGCCTGAACTAGACGTCCTTGTTTACTTCATTTTAAATTGCTTTATAATTAGGCTGATAGTTTGGTTTGTGCACGTTTATTGCCTAAAACTCCGATTCGCTGACGAATGGATGCAAAGGCGGCAGTCAAAGTTCTTTAAGGAAGGGAGAACGTGAATATGACGAGGATCTTTAATTCCGAGGCAACGCAAACCGTAGTTCAGCGTCTTCTGGACATGATGTCGCGGTTTCCATATGATGAAGGCACTTTCGAGACGGACATTCCGTTTCTCTCTTTGCTGAAAGAGCTGAAGCCAACCGACATCGAACAGGGATTGCTGGAGCCCTCCGTGTGCTTCGTCATCCAGGGCGGCAAAAAACTGCTCGTCGGCAGCAAAACGATATTTTACGGGGAAGGAAGCTATATATCCTCCAGCATTGACATGCCGATAAAAGGACAGGTTATCCAAGCTTCGCAGGATAAGCCTTATATGGCGATCCGGATCGCTTTTACTGCGGAAGAAATCGCCTCCATCGTATTGGAGGCCAACGTGAAACCCGGGGAACCGAAGCAACTGAGCGAAGGAGCCTTCGTGGGGAATGCCGGGGATGATGCGCTTTCAGTGCTCGAAAGATTGCTGCCGCTATCCTTTGATTCCCAAGCGGCGTCTTTTCTCGCACCGGCCATAAAACGCGAAATCGTCTATCGCCTGCTCACCGGTAAAGACGGAGGCCATTTTTATAACAAGATGCTCCTGCATCAAGAGGCTGCCGGGATCAGCCGAGCCATCCACTACGTGAAAACGAATTTCGAGCGCCCGCTGACGGTTGGTGAGATTGCCCGCGTTGGCAACATGAGCGTCTCCACGCTGCATCACAAATTCAAGGCCGTCACCACACTGAGCCCCATCCAATACCAGAAGCAGCTGAGACTTCAGGAAGCGCGAAGAATCCTGCTGGGAGGCGGCATCGATGTGACCCGAGCCGCCTTTCGGGTCGGCTATGAAAGCTTGACGCAATTCAACCGCGAATATAAACGGCTCTTCGGCCTGCCGCCCCTTAAAGACATCAAAGCGATCCGCGCGGTACCCAGACAGGAGGAGAAGTAGTCCTCAGGGAGGTGCCGTTCAAATATGGGTAGAAGATCGGTAGAAGAATATCTCTTAACACGCAAAAAAAACGCGGCTCCCGAAAACCTCGGAAACCGCGTCCTGCTTGCATCTTTAAGGATGCTGGTGAAGGGATTCGAACCCCCGACCTACGCATTACGAATGCGTCACCGTAGTGATTTACTGGGTCTTATACGGTGTTAGAAGCCAGTAAAATAAGGGGTTTATAAGTTTTAAGTGGTTATAAAGTTTTATTAATATTTGCATGCCGTTAGAAATTCGGTTAGAAGAATTGTGGCTGCAATAACTAGTATTTCACTCCATCAAAAGCGGCCACCGAGTGCACGGAGCCGCTTTTGACTTAATCACAGATATACTTGGTTATTTCTTTATAAAACCCTAATACATCCTCATTAGTGTTGAACTTCAATTCATACTCTTTCCCTCTACTTACAATGGTTAGCTTATTGGTCAATGTAACCAACTTTTTTTCAAGGATAATTGAATCGATTTTAGTGAACGGAATTGTCACAGTACTGGATAAAGTATTGCTTCCCGCTTTATTATCAGCAAATATTATCCTTTTGTCTGTTAACACCGCTTGGTCGATAAACAAAGCATAGACTGATTTAACCGTTTCGCCTTCAAGCAAAAAATCGTCAAAAGTATTCGTGCCAGCATCTTTTTTACTTCCGAATATGGCCACGAGATCACCAACCTCTATTATGGATATTATTGTATATATTCTCCAGCATTACGAAAATCCCTTTTTAAGTATCATCTTTCAGTATTTCGTCCAGTAATCTATATTGCTGGTCACTGTCCGGGTCTTTGGACGTGTTGATTGATCCCTCTCCCACGCTTCCAGAATGACTATGGTATCTAGACGTGGATTATCCGGCCAGAATATATATCTCTGCTCGACAAGTCCGCGTAATCCCGAGAATATGTCCTGTTTGCTCCTACCTGTTTTAATTTCTAACTCTTCGATAGTCGGCATCCGGTGCCGCTGCGTTGCAAAATTAAACAGGATCCGGAGTAGTTTCCGCTCCAAGTCGCTCAACATTTTGACCACCCCAAAATAAGAACATTTGTTTGTATTATATACATATAAGTAAATACAAGCAAACATAAGGCCGCACAGGCTTTTTTGTGCGGCCAATTTTTCAAGTACCATTTCCATAACCAATGTTCGTATTGTAATCATCGATTATTTGCTCTTTAGTACGAAAATCACCTGGTAATATATAATTGATGGGAAGTTTCTTCATTTTCAAATAAACAATATCGAAGTCATCGTAACCATATCGTGAGAAATGGGTAATTTCTGTTAATCTTTCGTCCGGAGGATCTGAATCTATAGTCATCAAATACCCCACAGGAGGAAATGATATCTCGCTCATATATGTTACCTTGCCAGTTTCAATATTACCGGCTGCAACAACCCCACTTTGCCTACTGTATTCTCCCTCAGCTAAAAACGTAAAAATTCTTATAGAAGGTTTTATATATTTGGAAGTCGGATTAAGAACGAATTTTACTAAATCGGGATGTCTTTTAAAGAATCCATCACCATTAGTTGAAAAAAACATTGTGATAATTTGCTTTATAACTCGAAGTGGAAAAATATGATATGGGTAGGCGATTAAGCCACTCCCATCAGAAATTTGCATCAACATAAAATTTTGATACGTCCATTCAATAAAATCCGATCCATAAAATGATCCGGTATCATTATTACATTTGGCACATAAAGTAAATGCCCCTGCCCCTTTTTGTTCGATACGTCCTTGTATTCTATCACCTGGAGCCATGTTTTGAAGTTTTTCAAACTCCCCTCTAATAATCGGCCGATCATTAAAAGCTCCCTTAGGGGGTACATGTTCAAATGTAAGTTTCCCGTATTTCCCACATATATGGCATACTCCTTCAATACTTTTCGCCATAGTGACCCTCTCCTAAATCATAATCAAAAAGAAACCCTGTTAGCTTAAGAAGCTAACAAGGTTCCCAACCGATGCTATCGGATTGCAAAACGATACTCGTTTTGTATTTATAGTATATCAAATTTCCAGAAAATCACAATGTATTGTGGCTATATTTGATCCATGACTTTCAGGAATAATTTTTGGAATAATTTGAGTTGATTTTGACAAACCTTTAGTTTATACTTTTATTATAGCCAAACTGGGGGAGGGAATTTATATGGAACCGTTGCAAAAAGAGACAGCAAAAGACATCTTAAGTCCATACATATCGCAAATCCAAGACGCTGTTAAACGTGCAATCAATAATTATTATTTGAATGGGCAATATTCTAATGTACGACACATTCATTCAGCTCGATCTGCCGCTTCGTTATGCCATGATCATATTAAAGCTGAACTAAAACAAGAATTCGAATCTACCCCTGGTGTAAGTTACTCAGAGAAACGTGGCTTATTTACTTTGAACATCCAAGGATCAGTTGTTCTTCGCTTCAAAAAGTTTAATAAGCACCTTATGTCTTCAAATATTCAAACAAAACAAGTTACAGCGTATGTTCTACAGCAACCCGCACAATTAGAGTTAGAGGAGATGCCACCTTACGGCTTACTCCACGTTGGATATGTTATGAATAAGTTGGGTACGGGTATCGAAAAAATATATGTAACGTACAGATATGCTAATGTTAATATTTGGGAATGGGATACTTCCGAAAATACTGTTATTCAACCAGTACTCACCTTGCCGAATACACCTGCGGCCTCTTCTGCAAGAAGAAAGGTCAAAGCTAAAGAAAATACTACACAAACTGGTGATGAACATGCAAGTAACTCATGATTTTAATTATAACCATCAACTTTTTATTCTTGGAAGAGAGTCGAGAGGAATAAGCCAAAGTGAAATGGCTGTTATGTTAGGTATTTCACAGGGAAAGCTCTCAAAGATTGAAAATGGTTTACTATCTGTAAACGAAGAGGAAATCGAAGAATTTTCCAAAATTCTCGGTTACCCCATTCACTTCTTCCAGCGTAACGAAAAGATATACGGCGTTGGATTAAGTGAGTTTTTCCACAGAAAGAAACAATCAGTACCACAGAAGCAATTAGTGAAAATCTACGCACGTCTTGAGATACGAAGGATCGAAATAAATCAGTTACTTAAATCAGTCGATATTGAAGAACCCAATTTCCCTTTTATGGACCCAGATAAATATAATGGAGATATTGAGCAAATAGCACAGACTATTCGTGCAACATGGTTATTGCCCCGAGGACCTATAGCAAATGTTATTGACGTAATAGAAGAAGCTGGCGGAATTGTTGTACCTTTTGATTTTGAAGGTGCAAATATTGATGCAATTTGCTTATCTCACCCTGGCTCTCCACCATTAATTTTCACTAATTTTAATAGACCATCTGACAGAGTTAGATTTACTTTAAGTCATGAATTAGGCCATATCATTATGCATAGAAAGCCACCTAGTGAAGATACAGACATTGAATTACAAGCAGATCGATTTGCATCCGAGTTTTTAATGCCAAAAAATGATATTGCATCAATGCTAGGTGATATTACATTATCAAAATTGGCTTCGTTAAAACCTTACTGGAAAGTTTCCATGGCCGCTTTATTAGTAAGAGCACGAGACTTGGGGAAAATCACCGAAAGACAGTATCGTTATTTGTGGACTCAAATGGGAAAATCGGGTTATAGAACGAATGAGCCTGAAGAACTGGCTATATCAATGGAAGAGCCTTTAACTTTAAGTGAAATTATTAAGGTGTATCAAAATGATTTAAAATATACGTCAAGAGAGCTTAGCTCAGCTGTTGCATTATCCGAAAAAGAGTTCAATTTTTACTATTCACCATCACCGACACACTTACGACTCGTAAAATAGCCCCCTGCCCTCTAGCAGGGGGCTATTTTACGATAACTACTATTTAGTTCCACCATCTCTTTTGTTGAACCCTAATTCAAACAATCCAGTGGCGGACAATCCTGCCAAGCCCCCGGCCCACAATCGCAGCACAAGATCCAGGTCCGTAAATGGTGCTGATGCCGCACCGACCAGCAACCCGATCACCAATCCGATCACTGGGACAGTATTTTTCGGCACATTAACCGACACCTTTACTCCTTGTACCAACGCAATGACGATTACTACCAATACCGAAGCGAATGCCAATACATTATTCAGTACTTCGTTTTGCATGATTATCATTTCTCCTCTCGCTTTTATTCGACCGGAATCCCCGCGGAGCGCCGCAGGTAATTGGCAAGATTATTTAAATGCTTCATCGCCGTTTTGTCGCTTTCTGCCCGAGCTTTAAACCACGCCGGAGAGAGCCATCGGAAAATGATCTCCTGTGCATTACTCTTCGGCAGTTTGATCAGTGGCAGCGCGGCCTTGCCCGCCTCTAGTGGTAAGCTGGAAACTAGGCGCACGTTGTTCGCCAAGTTGTGGAAGTGCGTCATACCTACCTGGTCCCCAACCTTTTGCGCCGCAAACCATGCCGACGATACGTAGTTGTCGATCAGCGATTGAGCCACCCCCGCCGGGATTGCCGTAAAGTCAGGTATCATGATCGGTTCGGCCAGCTCATTAGCAACGTCGTAGATCAGCTCCTTCAGGGTCTTTCCGCCAGCCCTTAGAGCTTGCTCACAATCGGCTTTGCGAGCAGGGTCCAGTTGCTTATGGCTGACGATGTGCGTCGATGGATTCTTACCCCAGCGTTCACAGCAATAGGCCAGATACCACACAAAACGCTTATACGCTTCCGCAAAGTTGATCGCATGCCCTTTGGGGCTCGTCCCGTAACACAACTCTACCCCGATCGCCGCGTCGTTGGCGTCGTACCCAAATCTGTCGTCGTCGGTTGTCACGTTGTATAGGACGTGCCAGGCCTTTTCCGCCGAATCCGTCCCGGTGCCGGTCGGGATAATCTCAAGGATTTTCTCGTCGTCAATAAAAACGTGCGCGGAAGCCGAGCGATCCGTCAGGTTGTTAAAGTATGTGTAGTGGTTGTCCGCTGTCGCCCCTGGATTCCCGGTATCATGCGCCACGAAAAAAAATGGCACTCCGGTTTTTAACCGGGTGCCTGGTCTCGTGTTCGAGCGTTTGGTTATATACCGGCGCTCGATCGTGTATTTTGCTTTATCCAATTCTATCCTCTCCCTTCTTCTTCCAATCGATCGATCCGTTTATGAGCTTGCTTGGCCGACTCCTCGTTCCGCGTAACCCTCTCGCTCAAAGCATCGATGCGCTGACTCTGCATACGCTGCTCAAACCGGATATCATCTACTCCGGATCGAATATACCCCAAATCATTTTTCAGAGTCGTAATCGTCTCGGCGTCCTGTGCGACGTCCTGCCGCACTGTTCTGGCCCTGCCCGCCCACCCCAGCGCCATACCGCTTAATCCGGCCAGCACGGATATGACAGCGGTTAATAGCGTGACATCCTTCATCCACTGCTCCCCCTTCATCCAAAAGGAATAGCCCCCGGATCAGCTCCGAGGGCATAAAAATAGCCGCCATCTTTACGATGCGGTTTCTTCTGTGATTTCTTCGTATTTTTCAATTAGGTCCTCATAGTCGCAAACGCCAATTTTCCCATTGCTTTCTTTATAAACGAACTGCCCAACCTTAACCATAAGAAGATTCTCCGGACTTTTGATAACTCCGGCTCTAACATTGCCGTCGGTGTCGTAATCGACTGTTACCGGAAGACCTGTAAACTTAATGATCTCCCGAACCGTTGCCTGCTCTCCATCCGCGAACTCCATTGCTTCAGCACAGTCCCTTGACCTAAACATTCTAATCATTGTCAACACCCTTCATATTATTTTACATGTCTACTTGCTGCGCAAAATCGTCCTACTCTGTTACTTGTCCAGTTGATAGTTCATTCAATTGCAATCCATGATACTGCGCGTGAGGCACCGCCAGATACAGGTAAGCAGAACCCCGTACTATTCACAAAAGCTGGCGACATATATTTGACTACTTGTCCGTTACCTGCACCAATGGAGCTGCCAATATTTATCTGGATAAAAAGAATATCAGCATCAACCAAGCCAGCAAAGTTCATCTCAGCTTTGTATATTGTAAAGTAACTAGTGCCTGCTATTGCACCGGGTGTATAGATGAATATTAGAGATGGTGTAAATGTTAATCCAGTAATAGTTAAATCGTACAACCAAGATCCTGCTACGCCTGATGGATTACTTGTGTATCTAGTATATTGTTGCTCCATTGAGCTACATGTTGCATCTCCAGAAGCAAATTTCTTCCCTTGAAAAATTTGTCCGATCTTCGACACAAGTTGTGCCAATGCTTCCGCTCCTGTAGACGTTTGCCCTTTTGCCGATAAGTTAGCGGCCATTGTGTCCTTAATGATCTGCGTCTTTGACTTTAATTGGGCAAAAGTATCCGATACAGCAAGTGGTGAGCCGATAACGGATGCCCAATCCGATTTCCCATTACCGGCAGAGGTAAAAAGCTCGTTTACAGCAGCCACCAGGTTTGTTTTGTTAGCGGTTTGCAAATCCGCCTTATTACCCACATCCGCCGCCGCCGCCTTTTCCGCCAACTGCGCAATTGCATCGTTCGCTTTCGACTCTGCTGTGGTCGCCGTCGTATTTGCAGCATTCGCCGTTGTCTTTGCCACGTTTGCCACGGCATAGGCTGCCTTAACCGCCTTTGGCGTCGCTGCAATGTTCTCGGCGTCGCTATCCGTGGCGCTGGATAGCTGAACAATGCCGGGCTGAGTAAGGGAGGCGGCTGGGACACTGATACCTTCAAGTTGCTGCTGAACCCAGGCTTGCTCTGCCGCCTTCATCTGCAGCTCCGTAATTGCCTCGGATGTACCGTGGAAGAACCAGTCCAGCCAGGCCGCCGGCGGGCGATCGCCTACCTCCCAGCCGGCTTCCTTTTTTGATGCAGGCGGTTCCACGCCAGGTGCCTGCCATTCTGGGACATTCTTTTCAAATGCCATAGTATCCCCTCCTATATTGGTAAAGCATAATCATTTCCGGGTACGTAAACCGTTCCGAGAGTACCCCCGGCGGTCATGTCGATATCACCGAGTCCATCCGGACCCGTTTCAATCTCGGCATACTTCGACGATAGCCGGAACGTCCCGGTCAATTCGATTTGAGCAACCCGCACGCCGGCGGCAACCGTTTTTTGTATGATCTGGCCAAACTGCAGCGGGGACATCCCCACTTCGTTCAGACGTTTGGTTGGAACCTGAATCAACGAAATGGCTGCCGGCTCTGGGTCAGCAGGGTCGTTCCATTTCTCTTGAATCCGGATGTCCGAATAAGCACAATCCAAAGCAATGGCTAAAACCCTGATAATCGTATTGATATCCGTTTTTGAAAGGTTACGGGCGATCTTCGACTTTATCAGAACCCGGTAAATTTCATCTGTGGCCGCGCCCCGGGGCTGTACGACATTTTCCCCGATCCGATCCAGCGTTGTCCCTTGGGCCTCGTCAATACTTCGCCATTCCCTAATGCGCTGAAATGTGTCGTCTAATTGGGAAAGTTGCCCGTATAAAATACCGATCAACTTCCCCAAATTGCTGTTTGGGTTTTTGTTATAGACATCGGCAAAGCGTTTGAGCATATCCTTATGACTAAACATGACTGATGACCTCGATATCCTCAGCACGTGTTTGTGCGACCTGGAAAGGTTGGATGACGACGTTGGACGGAGCAAGGTTCCCCTCTGGGCCGACGGTCAAAGTCAAATCTTCGACCCCGGGCACGCTATATACGGCACTGATCAGGCGCGTGTAAACCACGGCTGCTCCCATGGACAAGCCATTGAAGTAGCTACCGCCATATTCCCCGCCGATATAGAGAATCAGAGCTGAACGAACCTGATCGTCACCGTCTGCAGGATATCTATCATTCCTTTTGATATCGACGGAGACATGGATCGGAACCTCTTCGGACCGACTAAAACTAACCGCGTGGGTTTGTCCGCCCAAGTCAACAACCTCTTTGGTTACATCCCCATACGGTTGTATCCCGCCGGATTTGGTGGAAAAGATAGTCTCCGCAATCACCTGATCATCGCCGCCAAGGATATAAGCTTGGAATGACTTTGGCGGACGACCTGCTTCATCCGGCTCGATGGTGTTGTTCTCGATGACGGCAGCCGCACGAACGCCTTCCAGCCGTAGCAATGCGCCTCGTATAGCGTCAACAGATGCAGCTCCTCCGCCGGCGACTGACTGATCCCATTTTTCCCGGAATTCGGCGTCAGTCTCCTTTTCCCGACCGCCTGTTGTTGGCGCTGGATTTGTGATGCTGAATACGTCCGAATTTGGGTTAACGACTACAACGATGGTGTTGGTCGCTACATTCCCAGAGATTCCAGGTTCCAGCGCCCGAATTATCCCCGTCCCTGAGCCTCCTTCCAACACGATATCCGTTAACGTTTCAAACGCGATCCCCGTTGTCGTAGCCCCTCGGAATCCAGCTGCTACCGTATAACCCGGCGTGCCTGTAATGGTGATGCTCCCCGATGCCCATTGCTCCATAATTCGCGAGGTGCCCACATAAGGCCCCAGGCGGTCCAAGTTGTTTCCTTCTGCCGTTCCAACGTACCCACTGTTGTAAACGTCTTCTGCAGTGCCCCAAAGCAACGAAAGAAACCATGCGAAAATGCGAAGAATGATGCCAAGCGGGGATCTGATCGACGTATTGATTGTCTCGCCGAAGGCCTCTCTTGCCTTATCCTCCATTTCCGCGAACAGGTCGTCAAACCTCCGTCGTTTGAATCCTGTCTTATCCAGCAACGACGTCAACCCCTTCCGACCGAATCAGTTCTCCATCCATGCCCGAAGCGGTGAATCGCACGGTCATTTTTCGGCTCTTTCGGTCAATATCAAATGTAATTTCATCTACGCTCCGGATACGCGGTTCCTGCAGAAGACCTGCACGCAGCTCATCGCGCATTTCGTCCTCGCTGATCTTTTTCCCGAGAAACTTCGAAAACGTAATTCCCGCTGTCGGGTCCAGAAACCATTCCCCTTTGTTTGTCCCGATCGCTAAGCGGCAGCTCTGCATCAGGTCGGCATCGCCGCTAATCATTACGAGTTCACCGTTTTGGAATACCAAATCCCCGGATTCATCAAGTTTAAGAGAAATCACAGTATCACCCCCACAATGACAGCATCATTTCGGCTATGCATCCGCTGGGTATCCGGAGCAGCAACTTTTCCGGAAAGTGAATTCTTGAGCTCTCGATCCGCGCATACCACAAAAACCTTGTCCCCTTTCTTCAGGGTGGGCTGCAGCGTCGTTTCAACTCCGTTAAACATGACCTTGTACCCCAAAACGGGGACAGAATCAATGGGTGCCGGGCTGTCCCCCCCTGTTTTGATAAGAGGCTTCACCGCAGCCAAAAGCGTGCCCGGATCAAACGAAATAACCTCGCAAGGGAAAGCGACATCGATCGCGGCTTGGCTGCTTTCCGTATGAGAACCAATAAGTTTGACTAACGCGCCGGCCGCATCTGAGCTCATAGAATCGCCTCCATTTCAGTTACAAAGTCGCCAGTATTACTAATTGAGTGCATTCCGTTCCGGACATGCAATTGGCCAGAAAAAACGCGGCTCTTGAGATTGATCACCGAAGCAGTTGTGATTCGGTATTGCGCTTGGGACCGCAATTTGTACCCTTTGATCCGGCCATCCTCAAAATACTCTGGGGAGCCAATCAAACCGGTCTCTTCTGATAAGTCAAAAACAGCGTCCCCGCCTCGGCGAAGGTTACGAACGTAAAGCTTTTGTTTGTTGATGTAAGCCGATGTACCACAGTCTTTTGCCACAGCGGTAATGATGTCCGTCACTTTGCCTTTGGCCGTATACCCCTCCTGATATCGGTAATCCTGGTTAAGCTCGAATTGTCCGATCGGAAGACCGATGTAACCGGCCATTTGCTTGATGATCGCGCTGGCCAGTGTACCCTTGGCAAAGGCGATTTCCTTAATTTCTCGCTTGCTCAAGTCCTCACTGTCCAATACATGTATGGTGGTTACCTTGTCCACGCCTTCCCACTTCGTACCAAAGGATGATATGCGTCCGTGTAGGATTGTTCCCACATCTCCCCGGTAGCCCAAGTTCACCATGAGAGTGTCATTCTTCTTGATGTTGTTCAGCGTCGTTTGCGAAAGATTCCAGATACGAATTTCACTTTCGTTAGGAAGAGCATCGTTATCAAACGGCACCTTCCCTTCCATGGTGTACTGATCCATCGTGAATTTTAAATTTCCGGTCATGACCTCGGCAACACGTCCAAAATTTCTATTCATCGGCATCACCTTCAATCACATATAAAAAGACGCTCACCCCGAGCGTCTGCCAGTTAACTACCGTATTTTGATCCGACTCGTCGTATGGGACAATCGGGAGTTTGGGGAAGCGATTATCCTGGACATCGTAGAAAAGCGTCTGTCCGTAGACAATTTTCTCGCCAACGACAAGAACCTCGCCATCACGCTCAAGATCTATCGTAAAAAAGTTATAGTCCGCATTGTAATGGACCTCGAAGGTGAACATTTCGTCGGCAATCGAGATGTCAAAACGATAAGGGATGAGGTCTTTTTCGATATCAATGTACTTCACGCCCAAGGACTCCCTTTCTTGAATTTGACCTTTTGAACGGTCTGCTGCTTCTTGCTGCCTCCCGAACTCGATGTCTTCTTGGATGAGTTATTCTTATCTTTGGTTTGCTTCGTCCCAGAATTGACGATTTTAGCGACCTGGGCCTTAACCGGAGCCGGCAAGGTTTGAACAAATGACGCTTGAGCGATCCGGACCTCCCGAAGGTCCATCGTAAACGAAAACCCGTTAGCAACGGAGGAATCGTGCTTTCCGCTAAACCCAACGATCAGACCGCTAAACAAATTCCGACCGCTGTAAGTAACGATTTCTCCGGCATCCTTCAGCTGATTGATGGAGTCGCGTACTTGCACCGCGTTATCGCCTACGATATATCCTGATAGGGAAATAGTTCGAGCCTTCCGCTGTACATGATCCGTTAGGTCGATCCCTTTTTCAACGGGCTGATCTGTCACTTCTATCGGGAAATCCGGTTCCTCCGACTCCACCATGATATACATGCCGTTTAGTAAGGCCATAACTATGCCCCCTCTAATCCAGCGCGACGAAGCGCACTCATGATGATTTCATACAGTTCATTGTTTACGGCTTCCCGTAAATTTTGCACCACTGCAGGCGTTGCATTGCCTTGGACTGAGATTGGGACTGTGATTTCAACATTCACCATATTCCCTCCGCCGGCACGTGCAGGCGGTAACGCTGGGGAAGTGGACTGAACCGCCGCCTCAGCACCTCCGGCCAAGTTCTCCGATGCCCCTTCTACGCGGCTTTGCGTTCCGGCGATCCCTTGCGCCAGCCCTTCACCGGTGTAGAAGCCAAGTTCCATCATAACCCGAGATGGGGAGTGGATACCGAGAATGCCCTTCACTTTGTCCGTAATGCTATTCCCGATGTCTTTGACCTTATCCACTACTGCATTCGCCATGCTCCCTATCCCGTTTATCAGGCCTTCAATGATGTTTTTTCCGATGGTAAAGAGGTTGATCCCCTGCAGGAATGAAGTGACTCGGTTCCAAACTCCGGTGATTTTACTCCAGATATTTGACCCGGCCGAAGATACGCTATTAACGATCCTAGCCCAAATTCCAACGAAAAAGGAAAGGATGCCGTTAAACACGTTTCTCGTAAAGGTTTGAATTTGATCCCAATACTTGACGATGAGCGCCACAATCCATCCGATCGGTCCGGAAAGCACGATCAGAAATACAGGCCCCCACGTCCTTACAAATTGCAGCCCGGCGTTAAATGCATTTTTGATCCATGTCCAAGTTCGGTTCCAGATGTTGGCCAACCACGGTCCGATGGTGCCCCAATTTTTGATAATTAGAATAATCCCTGCTATGGCCAACCCAATTGCTACCGCGATGCCTATGACCGGAAGCCATGGAGCAACGGCCGCCCAGCCTGCCCTTGCCGCAGCCCATTGAGCCTGGACAAAAGCCTTGATAACTGGGATTAGTTTTATACCGATAACAACCGCAAAACCGGCAAGTGCAGGTCCAATAACATCAATATTGTTGATAAGAAAATCGAGCCCCGAATTCACAGCCCCTATACCTGCAGCAAGTCCATTTACAAGTGCCCCGCTAAACTTCTGAATTTCAGGCCCAGCAATAGTTAACCATTGCGAGAATTGGTTCAGATAAGGCATGAGCTCTTGTCCGATCGGGATTAATAGATTTGTTTCTAGTTGCCTGCCGATCCGTGCCGCCGCTTCCCCAGGAGTGCTAAATTTGGTTTGATTCAGCTCCTCCATTTTGTTTTGGGTCATATCAAATTGATTTTGGACATTTCCCATGGCAAAGATCACGTTCTTTTCGAGGTCTTCAAACTGCGTACCGAACAGGTTAACGGCCACGGTATTCTGCTGTACGGGATCCTCAATGTCACTTATCATTTGGACGATCTGAGTAAAAGACTTTTTTGCCTCCGGCCCACCTCGGGCAAAAGTTTGCATCATCTTATCTGAATTAAGCCCGAGCATTTCAAATGCTTGGACGGTTGTCTGGCTGCCGTCTTTAGCCCGGATATTAAATTCCTTGACCGCATCCCCTACTTTATCGAGGTTGAACGCGCCATTTTGGGCCCCAATCGCCAATGTGTCGAACATCTGGTTTGCATCGAACCCGAGGGATTTGAATTGATTGGCATACTCATTGATAGAGTCCAGCATTTCGCCGGAGAAATCTAACCCTTTCTGTTTCCCCTGAGCTATAAGCGAGAACGCCTGATCCGAAGTAACTCCGAACTGCTTCATCAATGTATTTGCCGTCTTTACGGATTCTGGTACTTCAAAGCCCATAGAGTCACGAAGTAAAAGAGCATTTCGAGTGGTTTTCTCCAGCGCCTTACCTTGTTCGTTGGTAACTTGAGCCGTCGCCGCAATCGCACTCCCCAGGTCGTTCCAGTTCTCACCGAAATTCTGATTGTATAGGTCTTCCGCAATGGACCTGGTTTGTTCCATTTGGGCGGCTGTCATGCCGGTAGCCGTCTGGATCGATGACATGGAGTTGTTGAAGTCCGTCGCCGCATTGACTGCAGCGAAGCCTATTCCAGCCATGGCAGTTCCAATGATGCCTGCCGCAATACCGACTTTTTCCCAACTCTTTTTTAGGGATTCCGTCTGTTTCTCAGCTTTTTTCAAAGCAGAATCGGCCACCTTGAATCCGACGGCGAACATGAGATTTCCGATAATTCCGTTCCCGGCCATCTTCTCACCTCCCCTAATAAAGAAAGTGAGCACCCCTAAAAGGGTACTCACTTCTTATTTTTATCCATTTCCCGCTTTTGCTGCTTGATATGGATGTCCAACGCGGCGTTTGCCTCGGCAATATCATCGTCATCCATCAGGAACAAGTCCTGGTAGGTGATGTTCATATCCGAAAGCAATAAGCGCCACTGTGACCAATTCGCATTAGCCCTCCGATTGGCTTCCTGCTTGCTGATCGCCATCGCTCTCATCCTCGTCTTGCCCAGCAATAAAGCTATAGGCAGCATTAATGACCTCGTTGTACTCTTTGTAGTCCTCGAAGTCATCGATTTTGAGCTTTGGTTGGACGATGACATGTTTCAAAATCTCTTCGGCCATGCGTTCTTCCAAAACGACGCCGAATTTATTTTTGCTCGCGTCGTTGATTTTGGAAACGGCCCGGACGCCCGGGTGCTGGAAAGTATATTTCTTACCGGATTCCGAGGTATATTCCTTTTGTTTAAACAGTGCCATAATGGTTTTCGTCTCCTTTTGATTACTCGACGACATGGTCGAGGCATTGGATTTCATATTCGCGGTCTTCTGCTTCATTCCCGTAGGTTCTGGTTGCCGGCTTTTTCACAAATGCCTGAGTAACCGTGATCGACTCTTTGGGATCGCCGGTATAGATGACGGAAACAGGGACCAGCTGCCCCGTTCTTCCGAGCTTGTCCAAATAAGCGCACTGTGGACTACTCGGAAGCAAAGTCAGGGTCAAAGTTGCCAGCGGGTTGTTCACTTTGGTCGTAATGACATCCCCTTGACTTCCGACTTTGGCCGTTTGGCCATCCTCGTCTTTTTCGAACTCCGCCATGTCTTCCGAAAATCCGGTCAGATAGACACCGCCAACCGTGACCGTAAGGTTGGCCGGATCATAGGTTTTAGCTTCTGGCATAATGTTTTTTCCTCCCTTACAGCTTAATCACGCCGCTGATCTTCGATTTATGAATTGCTCCGGACAGCTCAAATTCGAACGCCCCGCCGTTATAAATCCGCTTCTCCCGGTCCAGCGGATCGACTTGGGAACGCGGCTTGAAGGTCGTACTATAAATCGGCAAATCATCGTCATCGTGAGCGATCATGCCGTTAAGATCCGCCTGACGAAGCACCGTCTTGACCTCGCCCTCGATTTGCGCGATGCCGGTATTGTCGTAGCGTACCTTAGGAGAACGGTTGAATAGCTTTTGAACCGCATTTTCAATGCTCATGATGAGATAGTCTTTGGATTGAATGATATCGATGTATTCGCCACTTACCGTTTTCCCTTCGCTTGTGACATCATCGCCCGCCTTGGTTACGTACGTAATCGCGCCGAGGTCGTGGATCTCTTCAAGTTCTTCCTGTGTCAAATCCAGAGGCTCAATTCCGGCCAACGTCTTGAATTTCCAAGTCAAAGAGCCGGCATCCGCCGAGCCAACCTTACCAATCACTGCTGCATCGGGATAGTTGGCAATGTTCGTATGGTAAAAGGCAACCGTACGTTCATACTTCTTGGCGAAAATCGTGGATAGATCATCTTTGGACGGGGTGGCGACGACGAAGAGCCTGGAATCATCGATTTCAACGGCGTCACCAATCATCGTAATATCATCAACGGTCCGTGCCGTGGATACGAGATAATACCAGTCCTTCGTGAATACTTTGCTCAAGAAATCACTTAGGCCGCCCGTTGTGTACTGCATGACGGCGATGGTTTCTGGAGCATCCTCGCCTTGGCCGAACATGGCGTAAGCAGCCTTATAAATTTCAGTTTGGCTCGGAAAATCTGCCAAGACTTCCTGCAAATCGTTGTATACCTTGAATTCGGTTGCTGACGCTGCAGCACCGATAATTAAAGGACGGCCAAGCCCGGTTTTGGGCGTTGGCCGCTGGATGTCGATGACGACAGTTACGTCCTTATCAACTGCCAATTTCCTCAGCTCCTTTTCAAATTCACTTTTTCAATCCATTCCAGCGGTTGATCCGTCGTATCCGTCGTGCGAAAATCAATGTCAAATCCCATCCGGCGCTCCCACTCATCGTCGATTTGCACGTCCCGGTTTTCAACGGAGCCTATACTTGCGACCACTACGTCCAGCTCCTGCAGCAGATCCCGCCCGATCGTTTTGATCCAATCACGGGCGCGCAGCGCGTTCGTCACGCTCACCCCATGGTTATCCGCAAACGACAGAAAGGAGACAGTAAAAGGCACCGTCTCACGCTGGATCAGCCGATCATTCTCTTGGTAGAAAACAGGAAAGCCGGCACTATCGTCGAAACCGCTAAAACTGTAGGTCATGAATGATCCGCCCGGGATTTTACCGCCAGCGTTCAGATTGATGACCCTAACCTCCAAGGCACTCGCCATGCTCTCCGTAAAAACGGCCCTGATATCGTCATACGGAATCATCGGGGACCTCCCCTTCCTTTGGGGTGGCGGACTTCAGCTTCAAAATATACTTGTGGATGTCACTATAAGCCCGCTCGTCATCTTCATCATCGACCGTGTACTGCTCACCTTGATACTCGATGACGTCGCCATTTTGATGGGTGGCCGAGGTAAATAGCGCTTTATCCTTGCTGGTGTACCTCCCGCCTTCGGATTGCTGTAACTTTGCATCGAGCGGTTGAAAATGACCGTAGCAAACCGTTCTGGAAGGCTCTGGCGGTTTCCATTCACCGAGACGGTCATAATCCCCGTTATCAGAGCGAATCAAAAAATAAGGAACGTTATGTTTTCGCAAGATACCTGCAAAGAAAAATCGCATTTATCTCCGCCCCCTTCGTTTGACAACCGTGTACGTGATCGCATCCCGCAGCTTTTCTTGATCCTGCAGGATTCTTCTATTGGTTTTTCGCCGGGCGTAGATCGGCGACAAAGGCGGTTGCTTGATCCGGTCGAAGTTGCGAAGAACCTTGTCCAGACCAACTTTGCCGATCGATTTGTAAAGCCCCCGCGCCGTCAGATTTCCTAAAACGATATCCTTTACTCCGGCGCGAACGGTTTTGGCGATGGCGGCTTGGGACTTTTTCTTTCCTGACCCGATGAAGGAACGGGATGGAATGCCGGCTTTGATGGAACCAAACTCATGAATGCCGGCGATCATCCCAACTTCGGCGTCACCCTCAACCCCAATATGCACCTCGCTTTGGACAAGTTCCTGTAATTTATCGAGGATTCCAGGTAGATAGGTGACTTCCGTGACCTCAATGTTTGCCCGGCGATAACTGCGGCGCTTGGCTTTTGCCATACAATCACCTCAAAGGATACGAATATGGGGCGCAATCAACGCTTCCACGGCCGCTGGAAGCGGCAGGGACGGATTCAGTGCCTCATAGGTAACAGAGATATCACCTACTCGCTCCGACAGTACGCCAGGGTTCCGGAGTAAATGTTGAGCCATCAGGATACAGGCATATTGTAACGTTTCCGGAAGATTGGCCTTCATTTCTTCCTTTTCGTCCTCCGGCAGGATATATCCGGCCTCGTACGAAACGGTAACAGCCCGTTCACCCTGCGGCCAACCCTGGCGATTGAACAAAATACCCGGGGAGTCCTCCACGATCTCGACGGTGCCCGGGATGTAATTGCCGTTGCGATCGTGAACAACCAAAACAGCACGCACGGGATATTGCCGTACGTGCTGATATGGCCCCTTCAAGGTATTGATGGTCTCCGTGTAGGTTTGCTGCTTAAATATTCGCCGGCAGCGTTCCTCTATGGCGGCCGATGCAGCAACCAGTAGAGGAAGGAGTTGCTCATCTGGGATCGTCCCCCCGGTCATCGATTTCGCTTTCTCAGGCGTTGTCAGCATGGGCTACCTGCTCCCCTGCTTTCGGCTTTCCTCGTTTCGAAGGTTTGTGTTCCTCCGAATTTTCAGGGCCTCCAGCTGGTGGTTCATCTTTCTGTTTACCCGAATCCTGGTCGCCGGAGGACGCCTCATGATCAGGTTTTTCCGGATCATCGTCCTCGCCGTCCGCCTCCTGGGCCTCGGCTACATCTTCCAGGTATCCCCGGCTTACCAGCATCAAGGCCCGGTCTTCGTCCGCTACCGGAAAAATGGAACCAACGATATAGCGTTTCCCCGTTTCTTTGTCGCGAAACGGCTTTTTGACCGTATACATTTTTGATTCGTCACTCATTTCAATACCTCCCTGCCGTTATTCGGCCAGATTAGATAGTGTCCGAGATATCCAGTTGCCCGAACACGGCGGCAGCTTCATCCCAGGATTTTACGTCACAGCGCGTAATGGCCCGCAAATCCGTCGTATCCCGCAAAAAGGCATTCCCGCCCTCTTTCGTCGATGCCAGCTCATAAAACTTGCGGCAGAAGCAAGCGATAAGCTGTTTCAGGTTGCCAACCACCATCGGAGCCAAGCCATTCACGTTATCGCTCGGCAAAATGCGGTTCGATGCAACGAGAATAGGCCGGCCCTTGAAGACTTTTCGGCCAGGTTGGGTCAAATCGTCCGTCAAGAGCGGACGACCTGTGCTATCGGTTTGCTCATCCATCCAGTCATAACCGTCCTGGTTAGTCAGGATGCTTGCGTTTTGACTGATCGCCGGGTCCAGCCCTACATTCAATGCCTTTTTCACATCTTTGAAGCTGTCCCATTGGACCTTTTGCATCGCATTCAAGCGGTTGATGATCAGCATATTTCGGGTAAACACGGCTTTATTCCCGATCCAGCCCGACAAATAGTCGATCAGGTTTTGGTCGGTATCTCCCAAAAGCTCATTCGTCAGCGGCAAAATCCCGCCATATTTTTTGACGCTGTACGATACCGGGATGAAATTTGGTTCTTTCATATCCCCAAACAAGCCGTATTCCTCGATCGCATCAAATGGCGTGATGTCTTGCACCGACTCCAGCACTCGCGTGCCGCTCAAGGCGGTAACGTACTGCATGTTGACGTACATCGAAAGGTCCATGATTTCCCGCTCGACCTTATTGATGGACGTTTGAATATCTTTCGGAACGATCAGCGATGCGTCCCCCGATGGAGTAGAAGGATTTACGCCACCCTCACCCAAAACGGCACGTTTGGCATATTCCAGAGCGACGCTGCGCTGTTCGGTGCTGACAGGTTGACGCCGCAAGGCCATGAGAAAGATGGAACGGTACTCGCTTTCGAGCTCGATCATATCGCGCGGCTGATTCGAATCGATCGGCGTTCCATTGCTATCCCTAAGCTCGTCCCCCTCCAGCTCGCGCTGCAGGTCCACTTTCTTTTGCAGCTCGCGTACATCCTTCATGCGTTTTTCAGCTTCATCTACCTTATCCTCAATCATGAGGGAGCGGACTTCCTTCTTCCCCGCCTCCAACTGGTCAAGCAAGGCTCTCAATTCTTTGGTCATGTCATACCTCCAAGGTTTAATTATTTTGGACAACAAAAAAACTCGATCACATTAAATCGAGTTCAAGCAGAAGTTTTCTCTTGCGATATTCGCTTTCTGCACGCTGCTCCTGGCTCTTGAATTCCTCCAGGCTTCTGACGTTGACTTCGTTCGCAGGGTAAGCCGCAAACGGTGTCGGTGAAATTTCAGGTAACGTCGCCTTCATAACCGTTCTTTTGTAAATCGTTTCGCCATTGGCTTCGATTTTCGACCATTTATCCCCGCCTGGCAGAACATTAAAACCAAAAGAGACTCCGTCCACATCGCCGCGATCAATACTTTCATAGGCATCATTGCCCCAGCTGCTATTCGGTAGATCCAATTCAAATCGTAATTCGGTTTCAGAATCGAACAGACGGAGCGTTCCGGGTTTGGTGTTTCCTAAGATTTGATCGGTTCTATGGCACCAAAGGGATAAGGTTGGATTTTCCCGAAGGTATTCCGAAAATGCCCCCGGTGAAATGACCTCCACAAATTTATCCCCGTACCAATCCTGCATGACTTGGGATTCGGAATCATACTTAATCGATCCCACAATCGTCCGTTTCCCAGCTCCACCTTCTTCGGCCGCTCGGACTTCAATCTTCGTTGCTAGTATCCGTTTCTCCGGCTCCGTCATCTTCGGTGTCTTCTTCTCCAGTTCCATCACCCCCTTTTGTACTGCATGCCGGCCATTTCAAGCGGTATGAAGTTCCCGTTCGCATAGAGCCGGTCACCTCCCGGCAAGGCCGGCATGTCTTCTCGCCTTCTGGCTTCATTCGGCGCAAGAAAACCGCCTTGAATCGCCGTTCGGTATGCCTCATACCTCGTTTTCAAGTCCGTCCGAAGGATGCTGTCCACGTTGAACTTGGTGTAAATCCCCACCGCGATCTCACGATCCAAGAAGAGCTTGAAGGTCAATTCCTGTTCATAGCCAACCAGGATCGCTTGAGTTGTCTCCGAATAAAACGACAGCTGCATTTGTTCGACGTTATTAAAGGTTCCCTGGCTCAAATCATTAAGCTGGTGCATCTTCACCCCGAACAAGTTGGCAATCTGCCGAATGGATAGCTGATTGATTTCCAGGAACTGCGCATCGGCCATGCTCAATGACATTGGAATGTAGGTATAGCCGATCGGCAGGAGGGATATACGATGACTATTCTTCAACCCGCTTGACATGGATTCAAAGTTGTCTCGGAATACCTTCTTGGCAGGCTCGTCCATAGTTCCTGTGTATTGAATTAAGCCTTTGGTTTGGAGCCCTTGCTTAAAGAAATTATTGACGAAGCTAGCAGCTGCTCCCGCATTTTCTACAGTCAAGCGAAGGTAATCCAACGGACGGATACCAATCAGGCCGTCCAACGTTATGCTGCCTTTGAAATGCAGCATTTCATGAACAGGGATTTTTCGCTTTTGCCCGCCAATATCCACCTCATACCACAGCTTCGTTTCGCTATTGATAATGTTGGCATCGTCCACGATGACCTTGACCTTGTTGGCATCAATCGGCCATAAGGCAACGACTCTACCCGTTCTCGGATCAAATTCAATATTTGCGTAGGCGTTGCCAAAGCTCCGCTGTGCCTCCATACACTTCCAAAAATCGGACGCCGACATGTAAGGGTTCGGACGGAGCTTTAAAAGAGAGTAAAGATAATGGTTCACGGCCTTGCCTACTCCGTTCTCATCCTCCTGGTAAATCTTTAGCGGTAGCTTTGAGATGGCGTCGGACAGTACCCGCACGCAGGCAAAAACCGTATCGATTTTGAGGGCATTCCATCCGTTGGTATTGATCGTGCCCGGGGGTACGTCCAAGCCAAGGAATTCAAGAAGCCTTCGGTCATGCAGGCCAATTTCTTCGACGCTTCTTTGCTCGGTCCGCCCGAAGTTCAGAATTCTTCGGACAAAGCCTTGTCTTTTCAAATGCTCACCTCCCTTCATCCCCATAGTTTGGTTAAGAAATCGTCCGTGGCAAATTCGGACACATTGATCACCTTTTCGGCCAGCGCCAAAGTGATCTTATGGCTATCGATAACGGCGTCGATCGGGTCGATTCGTCTGGTTTTGGCATTCGGATCCTTGTCGATCTTGAGTTCGCCGAAGCTGTTGCTGACCGTTTTGGCATTCACCATGGACCAGGTAAGCAGCTTGTTTTTGCGGTCATAAATCACGTTTCCGGCTTCCACTTCCAGCCTGAAGTCTACCGTCGCATCATTTAGGCTGCGGGCACTTTGCGTGATCTCCACGCAATCTACGCCAAACTCTTCTAGGTCCGACAAAAAGGCATCTGCGTTATGAGGGTCATAAGCAATGCCTTTAAGGTTCAGGTCGTATTCTTCAATTAAGTCTTTGTAATAGCTGATGATGTATTTATAGTCCGTCTTCACACCGCCCAAGGTTTCGGTTATGGTGATCAAGTCGTCTTGGATCCACATGTCATAAGGTGCGTTGTCCGATTTCACATGCTCGTCTACTCTGCCTGCTGGCATGAAACTGTGTGAATGGATGTAATATTTCCGGTGCTGGCCGTCGTCGATCGGGAATTCCAAGCAGCCGGAAGTCAAGTCTCCACCGGAAGAAAGGTCGAGCCCAAGATAACATTCCCGGCCGCGCATCTCCTCTAACGTCATGTCCGACTCGCATTTCTTCCAATGCTCCATGTTCATGTACTGGTTATCAGCAAATTGAACCCAAATGTTCAGGCCCTTCGTCATGAAATCCCGAAGGTCTGCGCCGCGTTTCTTCTTCGCTTTGACAGCATCGGTCCGTAAGCTCGTAAGGGTTTCCTCGGTCCAAAGCGGATTCGCCTTTGGCCAGTTCGTTTCGTCCCAAATATCATCGCCTTTATCCAGTTCACAGATGAACACGAAATGGGTTTCATCTTCATGCAGCCCGGCCAGGATCATCTTCCCGTATTCGTATTCTTCGTAGCACGGGAGATTCAGGTCAAAACCCGCCGTCGTGATGATCGAGGTCAGGCATTGTTTTAACTTTCGCTGCCCGCCCGTCAGCAGCTTGTACATTTGGTTCGTCTTATGCTTATGGTACTCATCGACGGATGCAAAGTAAGGACGGAAACCGTCGATGGTTTCCGTGTCTCGACCGATCGCCTTGATTTCCCCGTGAGTAAGATTACAAAGAATGGTGCTCTTGTACTCCTTGGAAGTAAAGAGCCCTTCTTCATATTTGCTTCCGCCAAGTTCAGGATCGGCGTTGATAAACTTGAGGCATTCCTTCAATACAATGCGAGCCTGATCCTCTTTTGTCGCAGCACAGTAAATTTGCGGGTAATTATATCCGTCAAAATTTCCGTAGTACAGAGCCGGCACGGCGTTCCCGAGCGATTTCCCATTTTGACGGGCCACTTGCACATAGGAAGTTCGGAAGCGCCGGTACCCGTCAAGCGTTAACCATCCGTTCCAGCTCCCAAAAATGAAATCCTGGAAGCCCCATAACCGAAGCGGTTCGGGTTCTTCTCCTTCCGCAAGCGTCAAAGTTTCCGCGAAATCGATGATATCATGGGCCTTATTAGGATCGAAAATGAACGGGAACTCCTTAGTTCCTTGCCGATCCAAGTCCCTCAAGTGTCGTTCGCAAGCCTGCCGTTGCGTTTGGCCGGCGATAATTTGGCCAGAGACGACCTCTTTGGCGTACGCCGTAACCCGGTCCAATTCGGAAACCGTGTTGTAAGGATAAATTTGTTTATCCACTCCGGTTAGCTCCGAATTTTGCAAATTTACTTTGCGGCTTGTCGTCCTTCTTCGGCTTCGGTACATTTTTCACTTTGGATGACGGATTAAGGAATAAGCGATCCTGCATTTTCAGCAGCATGTCCATTTTTTTATTGATCGCCGTCTCAATCTTGAGCGCGCCTTCGAGAGAAGCGAGCTGGGAAAGATACCGCATAGCTTTAAGCTCTGTTTTTACTTCCAACTCCAATTCAATGGCTTGTTCTTTACCCGCAAAATATTCCTCAAAGATATCGGCATCAATTTCAATGTCCTTGATCCGCTGATACTGTCCTAAAAGATACTCATATTCCGAATACGATTTGCAATACATAGCAAGCAGCCCTACGTCGGAACTAGTAAGCAGTTCAGCTCCTTGCTTCGCCGCTTCCTTATATTCCTTCAGGGCCTGTTTCCAGTGAGCCAGTGCTATTACATCAGATTTCACAAAGGCAGGAGGCCTAAGTTTATCTAAATCCGCTTTCCCCAGCTTAATCTCTGCTTCCTTTCGTTGCTGCAGTTGCTCTCTGGTAAGTCGATTTGGATTACCTTCCGCGATATGCAGACCAACCGGTTTTGCAGGTCTTCCCATGATGTTACCTCCCTTCCGAAAATCATAAAAAATCCATAAAACGAGTTTTTGCGCGAATTAAGGGGGACGCGGTCAATTGGTGGTTCGAAAAAAAGGATTTTACCCACCCCCCGGGGGTAACGATCATCGAAAAATAATGGGTGAACAGGTTAACGCCTGCCGTTACCAAAACCGCCGTCCTCTCGGGCCGTCTTTTCAGAGTGACATGACGCGCAGAGCGGCTGCCAATTTGAACGGTCCCAGAACAATTCCTTGTTCCCCTTATGAGGTACGATGTGATCGACAACAGTTGCCGCACTAAGCTTCCCGGCGTCGAGACAAGTTTTGCAGACAGGATTCTTGGCCAAGAAGTCAGCCCTTTCAGCTCTCCAATTATGATCATATCCGCGCTGCGCTGAGGTGCCTCGTTGCCGGTCGGCATCTGCTTTTGCATTGGCATGAACCGAACAATAAGGCCCGTCTGTGATGGTCTTGCAGCCTGGGAATCTGCAGAATTTTTTGAGAGCCACACGTTTCAACCACCCATGTATAAATATTCATTGTCCTTTTCGAGAAATACAGCACAAAAAGCCCCTTTAAAAACAAGGGGTTTTCACGCATGTATTATCTTATATTAGGCTGTGATTTTCCTTCAAAACTGCATATTTTGCATAAATCACCAGTTATGCATATCTTATTAGAGAGCATAACTCAGCGTAATCCTTATAACCCTACTCCCACAAGGCTTTTCTCCCCTTTTGGGATTTGAGTTCCACACTCGTCAAATGAAGGGATTACAACCCAAAACGATTCATCGCGGCGTCCATCATATCCTGGTCCATGCCGATGTATCTCATAGTGATACTCTTGTCTGAGTGGTTCAGCAAGTTTTGGACAAGGGTAATGTCCTTGGTTCTTTGATACATGTGATAGCCGAATGTTTTACGAAGCGTATGAGTTCCAATATCAACGAGTCCGAATTCGTTCGCAGCATTCTTCATGATCTTATAAGCCATGTCCCGTTTAATCGGCTTATTTTTACCGCCTTGCCGAGATGGGAATAGTACGTCATCCGGCTTCATGTCGGCCGTGTACCGTTTGATCTCCCGTTTAAGGATCGGCGTTATCTTCATGATCTTGCGCTTGCCCGTTTTCATTTCAGTCATGACAAGATGCTCACCCATCACATCTTTCACTTTCAGTTTCAAAATGTCTTGGATGCGTAGGCCGGTATTAAGTCCAAACACAAACAGCATATAGTTTCGATATGACTGCTGCATCAGGTAATCCTTAATTGCTTCAATTGTCTCCTGATCGCGAATCGGCTGAACAAAATTCATTAATCACCACCTCATTTCAAATTCCCAAGCGCTTTCGGGTTTTAGATATTCTACACAAAAAGCTACTCCTCAGCGGAGTAGCTTTTTGGTTATTAATTACATGTCTTGCAATAATCCACTAATTTTTATAACCTCGTAAAGTTTTGCCCTATGCCCTGAGAGAATATTAATAGTGTTTATCTCACTTACTATCTCTTCATTCAATAAACCTGGTGCAATAAACTCGACTTGAACAGTCTCGCTAGTTACAGATATATTAACTACCTCTATTTCACTATTAGTTATGAAATAGAAATCCCGAGCAAAATAACTAACAATTTTATCATAATCTATGAAATCCGGGTCGAGTAATTTCAAGATAGCGGTATACCCATATTGGTAACTCTTATTTAAACTCGGTCGCTTCTTCATCTTAAAATTAGTAGTAATATAATGTTTCATCGCATTAACGCTCTGATTTTCAATTTGATCTTCTTTGTGTATTACATTTAGTAATTCCTTGGTAGTTTTTACATTCTGTATAGCCTTATCAATTTCGGCGTTATCGAGCGATGCGTCTGGTACTTTCAAATATTTTTTCGCAAACTTTAAAAATTGCTCAGTGTTGTATAAATAAAATAGTTTACCTCCAGTTTCTCTCTTAAATTCATTAATGAGTTCAGGTTGGGGACCTTTCTTCTTCCCATTCAATGTAAGGACCCAATCCTCTTTATTATCATCAGTAACCAATATAATAGACTTTGTAGATTCCTCTTTAGCTTTATCTAATATTTGTAGCCAGTATATTAAGTCGCCATACATATCTTGATATATCAAACCGTTATTTACGGTTTTCTTGTTTTCTTTTCCCTTTATATCCTTGTACCCCGGAGGAATCTTATTTTCATATCGCGAGGAACCATCTCTATAAATTTCATTTAATCTTTCCTGGGAATATTCATGACCAATTTTTTCATCAAATAAATCGGTAATATTATCTTTAATCCGGCTCAAATCCGGATGACTCTTTTTTTGCATTTCTAGCTCTTTCCCGATGTCCTCTCTTACGTTTTCTAAATACTTCTTTATTTTTTTGACATCTATATTCGAGTGCCTTAAGTTATTTAGTTCATTTTCTAATGAGGTAACGGCATTTTTAACCTTATCTGTAATATTTCTATAAGCATCTTCTTGGTCGTATATCTCATTTAACATATGTTTATGATATTCTAATGCTATTTGGTGAGGAAGCCACATTCTGGATTTAATTAGCTCCATCACTTTAAACAAAAGGTCTCTCGTTTTTTTATCGTATCTGTATAAATTTAGGAGTGTATTAGTATCAAAAACAAATGTACATTCATCCCACAGCTTATTAAATTCCTCTTCTGACGGTGTGTAGAACCCTGAGAATATTGATTTCATATTTCTACCTCCAAAAAGTCGAGCATCCACAACAACATTTCGACAAACAAAGAGGGAATCCTCTTTTAAGAAAGACTAAACACCCAGATGCTTCGCGATAATCATTAACACGACTGTTCAACTAATCACCTTGCTTATAATGAAATGAGAAGGGCCGCCCCGTAAGGAGCGGCTATAGATAGGTTATGAATACCAATTTTAAGGCCTCTACAGGAATTGAACCTGTACACATCACCAATTAGGCCATAAATAAAATTATTTTGAGTCGCTTTTCAGAGTGAGGAATCTGAACCCCCGATTTACTTACGGGTACCGCGCCTACTTCCCCTGGTTACTTCACCTATTAGGCTTTTCACACGACTTATGAAGATGTCAAGGTTCAGATATTTCCAAGGATTTCTCCCTGAGATCACTGTACCTTGACCCTTCACTCAGAATTGACGCTGATCTCCCGCAATTTACACGCGTTTTCATGAATTAAATAGCTTTAGACTATTCGCGACTGAAATGATTCCCTCACTAATTTTACGATCAACTGTACTTGGGTGCATCAAGCCGAAATGTAAAATCACTACCTTGTGACGTTCTCCCTTTATATATCTAAGTTCAATAATCTTTCTGACTTCAGGATCCAAGATAAGCCGAACCGCTCTTTCTATATCCTGAGTTATCTTTTCAAACTTCCTCAGCGTTTCTTGTTGTTTATGATCCAGTTCCATATCTCTCATCTCAGTAACCAATGCCCTACAGCGTCTATATCGCATCAATAGAGATTTGGCATGCTTGATCTCTTGGATAGAAGCGCTTGGAAACAACTCCTCCTGATCCCACTTTTCAGCCATCCCCATTCCCCTCATTCCCCTTTGCTGGTATAATGGAATAAGGAGAACGTTTGTTTGAATCCACCGCGTGACGGCCAAATCGCTGCGGTGGATTCTATTTTTATTGAGCTTTTTTCACTTGTTCTTTGATCACCCGAAGCACCGTATCCGCCGGTACGCGGTATCGGCGCTGGTACCAATATGCGAATCGTTCGTCAGACAACTCGGAAAAAATTCTACGCAAATCCAATATGCTTGTCCTAATCTCAGACTGAGTTGATTTTCTTCCCGTGGTTTCCACCCTCCCTAATGAATCACATTTTCGGAATCACCACTCTGTAGAGAGTGCTATAAATGGAGTACCATTCCAATAACGTTTAATTAGTTCCTGTACACTTACGAGTTTTTCTCCTGATTCACAATCGTAAACCTCGCGATCCATTGGCACGACTTCCATTTCATCGACACTATACAATTCATCTTCTGCAAGCCCTGTGTTTTCCTTGTACCACGCTAGTGCTTCCTCTAGGGAGTAAGCTGCCACAGCATCGCATTCACAAATTTGGAATACTCGTACATCTCGTATTCCTTTTACTTCTGCGATTTTCAATTCTTCCATCGTTTATCTCCCCTTCGATACATTTTCGAAATGCGCAATACCACTCATCTGATCAAATATGATATACTATTACTACTAATTATTTCTTTTTCCAGTCTCCGCTCCCGGAGTCCGTCTTGGCCTTGGTCCATAGTGATATCCCAGCGAAAATCATTGAAAAGGGAGTGGTTGTTATGAAAGAAATGTTTACGAGTCTCAAAGGTATCCTGATAGTTCTTCAAGTCATCACATTGTTCGTCAACATTGCAATCTTTAGTAACTCCATCGCTGGGGTGCCTGGAAAAGGAAGTAATTCACTGCTGCGTTAAATGTGTCAATTAGCCATCAGAACAACGTCAACTGCTCCACTCGCTCCGACACCCGCAACACCGCGAACCGATCCCAATTCGCCGCTGGCCATGCCTTAGCTCCACCAGGAGAACGGAAATAAACAACCTCAAGCCCGCTTGGTAAAATCAATCGTTCAACAAATCGTGCAGGACCGGATGAAATTTCGGTAAGATCATGCGTCCATTCCCCATCAGGCGCATTACCGATACTGTTTAGTAGCGATATGCAGTCATCATGATTTAACTGCCGCACTTCCACGCTCCCCCCTTCCCCTTCCATGGTCCCGATATTCAACTGCTCCGCTCTGAAGCCGCATGACGAACAACGATATAAATCTGGCTTGGCCTCCTCCATGTCTCCACCACATTCCAAGCAAATTAGAATCATCCGGTATCATTTCCCTTTGGCCTTGATACCCAGGCAAAGCCTCTACCACGTAATCCCGGATCTTCAAGTAGAAAAGCCAAGCCTTTTTTCGTCATGTCATCCGGCTTCACTCGCAAAACTCCGAATCTAGTTAAAATTCGCCGTTGCTCGGCAATCGGAGAATCAGGACAAACATGAAGCTGTATCCTATCGATTCTTCGTCCCCTTCGAATCAAAGGTAACAACGCATCTTCAATCATTTGTAAGGCTCGCTGGTTCATATGGCCTCATTTCTGACGCCAGCTCCACGGCGTCGGCCTATGATTTTCGCTTCCAGGTCATCGGTCAGACTCAAATCAATCTGATCCGCAAACCTTGCCCAAAACGGTACATATCGAAATTGAGTTGGTTCTGACTGCTTGTACACGTACGCCGCCGGGCGTTCATTCTCTCCAACCGGGCAGCCCAATTGTTTGCAACGACTATAGGTCAACAGAATGTCACATACTGGCGGTGGCCCAATCCACTTTCCATCCCACACCCATTCTCCGTTGATCTCAACCTGTCGAGGGATAAGACAAGGCTTACCGGTGGCCTGTACCTAATGCTTGTTAAGCCACAGGTTGTCCATTTTCAGCCCTCCGTTTCTTATCTTGCATCCTCTCCTCTGCCAATTTCATCAGCTCAGCAAATTCCTCCGGAGTTGGTGGAGGTGGAGCGTCCGAACCGTCGACAATCGGTATATAGGGCTTGCCGCTACGGCTTTTGGTGCTAGATTGATCTCCTACAGGCTTTCTCCGCATCGCCAAAACCAACTTTGGAAACTGCACCCTGAACTTCTCAGCGCTCAGCACGTTGCTCTTCCAAAATCCATCAGTTACAACCCAATCCATCACAGATCTAATCAGGTTGGTGTCGGATTGCTTGTCCAATTCGACCAGCTTTCGAAAGTCGTCTGCCCAAGTCTGGAGGTTTGTCCGATCGGTCAAATGCGTAAGCCCCTCTTTAACAGCCATGTCATCAATCTTTTGCTTGAAGTAAACGGCCATTCTGTAATAATGGCTATCCGGCGAATATTCCGGTCTTTTCTTTTTTCTCTTCCCCGATCCCTCAGCCGAAGGCTCATGAGGAGCATCGTCCTGGTCAGCCGAAGGCGGTTCGGGACGAATATCTTTTATTTCTTTTTCTTTTAATTTCTTTTTACTTTCCTTTACTTTACTTTGTGTACTTTCTGCACTCATGCCGTCGGCTTTATCCGGGTTAATGTATTCATTAATTCGGTTTCCGTGAACATCAACCAATAAAATTGGATAATTGACCTTTTTGCTGGCCTCACCCAGGTCAATAAGTGTATACTCCTGGATAAACGTTATCGCCTTGCGTCTCTTGGACGCTTCAATATAGCGTTTTTGAAATCCCTTCGAAGTCAGAATTTGATGTTCGTCAAATACCTTGTGATTGAAAAATCCCCATTCAATACACTCATTAACAATTTCAATAACTGAGTTAATGTCAACATTAACCTTGTTAGAGAAAACATATTGTTCACGTTTACTCCAGTTATAGAAATAGCCGTTCCGATAAACTTCCATCATCAATTTCACGATAATTCCAAGACCTAACATCCCAAACTTGGCGATCGGCACGACCAGTTTGTCGTCTTGGTCAATGTCGATGTCTATCGGGAAGTAATCAAGCCCTTCCTTGGTCGGCCTAGCCATGACCTCATTCCCTTCCTTCGGGTCAAGCAAATTCATTGCCATACCCAGGCTTTTTTTGCTAAAATGATTAAGAAGAAATTTTCAATGCCTGTAATCTTCCGGCTCCTAACCCGGAGGATTGTTTTTTTTCTAAGTTCAAAATTGCTTTAATATCACTGATTTCTTTATCTAGCCAGTCATTAGCTGCATCAAGCGTTCTACCGCTCTCACGAAAACGAATCAAGTCTTGCAAATGACGCCAGACGGTCCAGGTTTCTGCATTAAGGTCCATCGTTCTCCTCCTAGCCCGCGAAACGCATCTGAATGGCTTTCAGAGCGATTTGACGATTGTTCATGTCCAAATAGTCCATGTCGGACAAATTGACCTTGTTGCGCTCGTTAAATAGGTGCAGGGCCAAGTTGAGCATGAACTTTTCAGAATCACTCCACGGCCGGGCAAGGCGTTTCAACCCTTCGGCATTAATCGTGCAGCCCTCAAAGTCAATGTAAGATGCAACGTAATGCTGCAGTTTAGGGTTGTTCAAAAAAATATGTAACGCCCCCCTCCAATACCGATCCTGTTGCAGCTCTCGTGGTATAAACTTCATAACTGCGTTCATTCGCTCGCCTCCTTAACTGATATATTTTTTGGCCCGAAGCTCAGCTCGGTGCTCTCTCCAAACACCAAAGTAGGAAAATCCGTACTCTCGGCACAGAACCGAAACATAGTGCGTGAGTGCCGTAATTGCTTCAAGGCTTTCCATAATTGCCGCCTTAATCTTAATCAGGTCCTGATGCGTCAATTGCTCGCGTTTTTTTGTAATCGGGGCTTGGTGTAATGCCTCATCTGCCTCCTCGATCTCTTCTAAAGACTTGAGATGTACGCTTGATCGATGCAGATCTGCGTTATCTAGCCAGGGTACTGTTGCACCTTCGGTCACTTCTCCGGCAGCTGCAATAAATAATTGGCCATCGTCATAGTGCTTAGCTGATGCTTTCATTACAGAATCAGAAGCTTTCCGAGTACCCTTGATAATCTTGCCGATTTGGGACGCATCCACATGAGCAACTCCAGCAGCATCCCCTCGAGTAAGACCTGACTTTTTCAACACATCTTCCAAAGCCGGACCAAATTGTCCGATTGCCATTGATTTTCCACCCCATTTGTCCGTTTTAAAGGATGCTTGTGGACCAGGGATCGATGTAGAATTAAGTTGTAAGTCATTCCCTTTCCAAAAACATTCCCCGCCCGACTAAAGCCGGTACCGCTTGGCCGGGCTCCCTTTTATCCCCCTGAAGCAACCTTGTAATTGCTTCGGAACCACCCGAGGAAATCACCCCAAATAATTCGCTTACCTCTTTCACCGCCTAAATCGTACACCGGGCAGCCTGGTTGAAACGTCATATCATAGGCCTTGCCTTTATCGACCTTCAACCTCTTAGCCAGTTCGGGGATAGTGATTACATCCGTTTCCGAATACAGTGTTTCGGGCACCTAAATCGCCTCCTCTCGTTCAGATGTCTCGGAAATATTTTCGTAACACTCGTGAGACACTTGGTCCAAAAAAAATAAATCTTCAAACTTCTTTTCAGGGAACATCATTAGAATTTTCGCCATAACATCCTGACCACAAGAGAACCTTTCGTCGCCTAAAGGAAGCTTCGCCCTCCATAGCGATGAACGTGAAGTCCCAAGAAAATCAGCAAATTCCTGATCCGTCATGTTCTTTTCCTTCTGTAATTTTTCGATTTCACCCGGTTTAGGTGCAACCCGCATTTTCTCACCTCACTTCTGTGTATCACGCTTGTTACAAAATCAATATACCACTTCTGTATCACGCGTGCAACATTAAATTTCATCTATGATACACTATTTTTGTTTCATACCTGATACAATCTGGTACACTATATTTGGGTGATATTTATGAATCTAAAAGAGTTTGGAATTTATTTTGCAAACTTACGCGAGAGAAGTGGTTTTAAAAGCCAGAGGGAATTGGCGGATATATCTGGTGTCAGTCACTCCACAATAAATAGAATTGAGGCTGGGACTCATAAGGTATCACCTGACAACCTGAAGCTTTTGGCTCCTCATTTGAAGGGCGTGGATTACTATGATCTAATGAAGGCTATTGGATACATAGATGAAAATATCCAAAGAACAGAAGACGGAATGTTTTTCTTTGGTGGTCCAGAGAAGTATTCAGAGGATGAAATTGCTGAAATGGAGGCCGCCCTCGAAAGGTATCGCCAGATGAAGAAAAGAGCAGCAGAACAGGCCAAAAAAGATCAAAAAAAATAAGAGCCCTTTATCGGCTATTATTTTTTTAATACAAAACCGAACATACGTTCCTATCTAGAGGTGATAATCATGACAAAAATTTATTACAGGGAAACTGCCTTGGAGGAGTGGATCGAAGAATTATACTGTCGGATCGGCATTGTCTCACCTGAATCAATGGATATCCATATAATCGCGGATAAATTGGGAGTCGAAATTGTTTATGAAAAGTGCAGACCATTTTCAGATGGTGAAAAAAAAGTAATCTTCCTGAACAAACGAGATAGCGATTCCGTATCACGGCTCGTATTCTTTCATGAGTTATGCCATCTATTGAGGCATACAGGAGATCAAAGGCTAATGCCTCCGCTCTTTAGAGACGGTCAAGAAATCGAAGCGGATCATTTCGTGATGTACGCCGCCATTCCATACTTTATGATTCGAGATTTGGAGATTCCAGAACGCCATGACTTAGCACTTCAATTTATTGCCGACATGTTTAAAGTGCCCAAACCTTTTGCGAAAAAGCGGCTTGAACAGATCGAACGCCGAATAACCCAAGGGATGCTGGATGATCATTTATCAAAAATAGATCCGCAGAAATTTGACTCAATAGATGATGAATGTATGCAAGATGATCCTTATATAGTCTATTCCTTCTATGATTTTATGGACGACGTATCCGGGCCATCTCAGCTTATTGTTCATGTAAACAATTCTTTGTTATCTTCGCTTAGCGACTTTGAAATAGCTATAAGCGGACCGTTCGAGCAAATGGATGATGAGGAGGCAAGCAAATATAGATATACTTCCTTAAAAGCTGCAGATCTCAACATTCGAAACGGCCATATTCTCATCAACTTCGATGTGCTTCGATTGAAATATGGTAAATTGTCGAATCGGTTTGTCATTCAAATGAAGGATGTTGAAGAAATTTTGAAATATGAATATGAACTAGCAAATTTTTAGGAGGTAATGAATCAATTATGAAGGGACATGTCGCGAAGAAAGGAAATAAATATTACATCGTTATCGATCTGGATCGTGACGAGATAACCGGCAAAAGAAAACAAAAGTGGCTATCGGGATACGAAAAGAAGAAAGATGCTGAGAAGGCCCTACCTCTCGTGCTTACCGAATTTATAAAGGGTACATTTGTAGAACCGAGTAAAATCACCTTTGGCGAACTCATGAGAAAGTGGCTCGAAGACAAGAAAACCTCCGTTAAGCATGGAACATGGAAATCATATGAATGGTTGGTTAATACACATATCATCCCCAACCTGGGCAAGGTTCTTGTGAATAAGTTGAAACCGCAGCATCTTCATGACTTGTACCATAAGATATTACTCGAGAATTTATCTGTTGGCTCCATCAAAAAGGCCCATGTGATTATTGTGGACGCATTAAATCGAGCGGTAATCTGGGGTCAGGTTTCCCTAAACGTCGCCCAGGTTGTTGAACTTCCGAAAGGTCGAAAGGCAAAATTTGAGGTTTGGGATGAGCAGCAGCTGAAGATCTTTTTGGATGCAGCGAAAGATGATCAATTTTATATGGCATTCGAGCTAGCCACCTCAACCGGCATGCGACAAAGTGAAATTCTCGCCCTGCGGCGCGTGGATACCGATTTGCGGGCAAAGATGATCTCTGTTCGTCAGGCTTATACGCTGGCCGAGGTTGGTCATGATTTCGATGACACCAAGAATGATAGCAGTGTCCGATCTATCGCATTATTTGCAAATACAGTTAAGCTCCTTGAAGAACATTTTATAATGCAGGAGGAAACACGGAATAAAAATCCGAACTACCAAGACTCCGGGCTAGTGATTCAAACGAACATCGGCACGCCGGTCGGACCAAGGAATTTAATGCGGAATTATTATCGCATCCTTGATCGAATTCAAAAGGAGCATCCTAAATTCCCCCGAATCAGGTTCCACGATCTTCGTCATACTCATGCCACCCTGCTGCTCAAGGCTGGTATCCACCCAAAAATCGTGCAGGAACGTCTCGGGCACAGTTCAATTAATGTCACCCTGGATACCTATTCCCACGTTCTTCCTAACCTTCAGGAGGCTGTTCTAAATAACATCGGGGACTCCATACTCGGCAACCCAACAGGAGTTGAAAAATCAAAAGATCCCGCTTTAATCGACTAAAGGTTAGAAGAATGTTAGAAGTTTGGCATTATGCGCAAAAAAACGCGGCCCCCGAAAACCTCGGAAACCGCGTCCTGCTTGCATCTTTTAGGATGCTGGTGAAGGGATTCGAACCCCCGACCTACGCATTACGAATGCGTTGCTCTACCAGCTGAGCTACACCAGCAAGTTCGTTTTTAGCGAACAAAAATTATTATAACGCGTTTTAAAAATAATGCAAGCGCCAATGTTTGGAAATTACAATTTCTCGCGCACGGAGCGCAGCTTTTGCTCCGAAGAGGCGGCTTTGTCGCGGCGGTCGTCGATTTTGATCGAGGTCGACACGCGGCCGGCGCCCGATTGGAACGGCGCCTCATGGATGGCGCGAATGGCGGCGAACACGTCGTCCAATGGGCCTTCGATGATCGTACTCATCGACGTCAATGTAAAAGTGATTCCCGGCTGTTTCTCCAATACCCGATGCAACTCGGCCACATAGGCACTGAGGCTGGTGCTTCCTGTCCCGATCGGGATCACGGTGACTTCGGCGATGGCCATGCTTGTTTCCCTTCTTCCTTACTTATTTAGTCGAAGACTTTACCTTGGTTCTTTTCGTTCTAATAGCTATACCTATTTTAGCAGTCCCCACCCCTCATTATCAAACCAAATACCTCTAACGGACTGCAGCGCCCTTATTCGCCTCCAAAAGCAGTGTTTCTTTTTTTAACGGACCGTAGTGCCCTTATTTGCCTGATAATAGCCAAAAACATGCGTTTCCAAGCCCAATAAGGGCTGTAGTGTCCGTTACATTCTATAAACGCCTGATTTCGTCGAAATAGCGTCATCTCCGTCCGTTAAAATGATGGCGATGGAGCCCCTCAAAAAACCATACCCTTCCTCCTAGTCCCCTGGTCCTAAACAAAAAAGTTCACAAATTTGCTCGTCCCCCGCTCCCCGCATCATGACGGGCCCCGGAGATTTTCACTCCGTTTTCATAGAGTTTACACTTCAAATTCCCGTTTACAAACACAATATATTGGGATATCCTAGTAACAACACAACAAAATATAGTGTGAACGGGTGATTCGGCGAACAACTCGCCGAACCTTAAAAGGGAAGTGCGGTGCAAGTCCGCTGCGGTCCCGCCACTGTAATCGGCAGCTAGGAGCCGACGGCCATCGTCGTGCAGGCCCCTGCCGTTCGACTGACATCATGCCACTGCGGTTAGGCAACTTTAACTGCGGGAAGGCGCCAGCGAACAAGCCGAAAGCCAGGAGACCTGCCCGTTTGGAAGACACCGACGGAAAACCTGCGAGGAACAGGGATGGTGTCCGCTTGCCGCTGAACCCTACGGCCTTTTTTCCAAGGCCTTCGTTTACCCTATTTCGCAGCGCATTCGGGCATTTTCAACCTTGCCGGGTTGGAAATGCCTTTTTATATGAGAGTAAAGCTTAGTTTACGGGGAGGAGAACTTTGTTATGGCATTGCTTAACCAGACCTACACCGGCCGGGACACCTTGCTGGATGAAGTCATTCAATTGGGAGAGGAGATCATCCAAAGCCGCAATCTCGAGGTGTTGCGCGAGAACGCCAATTTAAACGGGGAAAGCTTCTCCGGCAAGATGAGCAAATTCGGCAGTGAATACGTCAAGTGGTACACGAATCATTACGTCATGCCGAAACGCGTGGTTCAAGCGATTCGCGATAACGTCGTATACGTTCACGACCTGGATCATTACGCCATAGGCGCAACGAACTGCATTTTCATCCCGTTCGAAAAGCTGCTCCGCGAGGGCTTTAACACCGGCAACGGCAGTGTCCGTCCGCCAACCTCGATCATGACGGCGATGGCGCTGGTAGCGATTATTTTCCAATCCCAGCAAAACTCCCAATACGGCGGCGTATCCGCCAATAAAATCGATTTCGACCTGGCTCCTTACGTGGCCAAATCATTCGGCAAGTACTTCCGCAAAGGCCTGGAATACTTCGAGGAAGGCGATAGCGAAGCCGATCTTGGCGGGGACGTTACGATGAACCGCGGCGACCTGCGGGAACGGTTCCCGAGATCGTTCAAATACGCGCTGAAGGAAACCGAAAGCGAAACGCTGCAGGCAGCCGAGAGCCTCATACATAACCTGAACACGATGTCGAGCCGAGCAGGCGGACAAATCCCGTTCACCAGCATCAACTACGGGACCTGCACCTCGCCGGAAGGTCAACTGGTGATCAACTCGCTGTTGAGCGCGACGATGCGCGGGCTGGGCAGCGGGGAAACGCCGATTTTCCCGATCCAGATCTTCAAGTGCAAGCAAGGCGTGAACCAGAATCCCGGGGAACCGAACTACTCCCTGTTCCTGAAAGCGGCGGAGTGCTCGGCCAAACGGCTGTATCCGAACTTCGCCAACCTGGACGCCCCGCTCAACCTGATGTATTACGATCCAACGAATCCGGATACGGAGTTCGCCACCATGGGCTGCCGCACCCGGGTGCTGGCCGACCGGTTCGGCCGGAATCATTTGTCCGGCAAAGGCAATCTTTCCTTTAATACGCTGAACCTCGTCAAGCTGGGCCTGGAGCACGGCATTGTGCTGGGACGGCGCAAGGAGGCCGATGAACGCGGCTTCTACCGCGAGCTGACCCATTATATGGACATCGCGCTGGAGGGATTGCTGCACCGCTTCGAGATTCAAGCCTCCCAAAAAGCGAAGGCTTCCGATTTCATGATGCGCGAAGGCGTTTGGGAAGGCGGCGAACAGCTTGCTCCGGACGACGCCGTCGGCGAACTGCTCAAGCACGGCAGTTTATCCATCGGGTTCATCGGGCTGGCCGAATGCATGAAGGCAATGTACGGCAAACACCATGGCGAAGACGAAACGGTTTACCACAAAGCGTACGAGCTGATCGCCTACATGCGCGATTACTGCGACCGCCAAAGCGAAATCCACAATCTGAACATTACGTTGTTCGCCACCCCGGCGGAAGGCTTGTCCGGGAAGTTCACGAAGCGGGACCGGGCCGTTTACGGCACCGTTCCGGGCGTGGTGGATCGCGAGTATTATACGAATTCGTTCCACATTCCGGTGTACTATAACTTAAGCGCCGCGCGAAAAATCGAGCTGGAGTCGAAGTTCCACGGGCTTTGCAACGCGGGGGCCATCTCCTACATCGAGCTGAACGGCAATGCCCGCAGCAACCCGGCGGCGTTCCTGAAAATCGTGCAATACGCGCTGCAGCAGCAAGTCAGCTATTTCAGCATCAACCACCCGATCGACCGCTGCTCCGCTTGCGGGTTCGAGGGAATCATCGGGGCGACCTGCCCTTCCTGCGGCAGCCATGAGAACGACGTGCACATCCGCCGCCTGCGCCGGGTCACCGGCTATCTGACCGGGGATTTCCAGACGCGGTTTAATGCCGCCAAGCAAGCCGAGGTCCGCGACCGGGTCAAGCACGAGGCATGAACATCTGCGGTTATTATCCGGAATCCATTAATGAAGGCGAAGGCCTGCGGGCCGCGGTGTTCATCAGCGGCTGCAAGCACTACTGCGAAGGCTGCTTCAGCCCCAAGACGTGGAATTTCGACTACGGGGAACCTTTCACTCCGGAACGTGAAGCAGAGATCATTCATGACATTAACAATAATCCCTTGCTGAGCGGTCTGACGATCCTCGGCGGGGATCCCTTCTTCTCGGCTGCCGAGGTCAGCGGCTTTATCGACCGGCTGGTCTTGGAGACCGGGCCGATTTCGATCTGGATCTACAGCGGCTATACCTATGAAGAGTTGATCGCTCGCCCCGGTTCGCCCGAATACGAGCTGCTGCGCCGCTGCGAGGTGTTGGTCGACGGGAGATTCGTCCTTGAGAAACGCGACCCCGCCCTGCTCTATCGGGGCAGCTCCAACCAGCGGCTGATCGATGTCCGGCAAAGCCTGCGGCAAGGCCAAGCCGTCCTGTGGGAGCCAATCTACTCTTTCTAGTTATTGGAGTTTCTAGTATAATTGATAATCTGTGATATTCGTCACGGTCAGCAATATTCTACCTTGGTGCGCAGCGGTTTTGCGCCCTCTTTTTTCCCACTATATCTGCAATTTAAGAAATCATAATTTGTTGCAATATCGTTAGTTCCAGCCATCATTCCACTTTTAGACATGGAAAGCGAGGATTTATCTATGCCAACTCTAGTGACCAAACCCAACAATCGACAGCTTGCGTTTGATGCCGAACGCCTCGGCGTCTACGCCGACCGTATTCTAAAGGGTTTACATAATCTCGATAAAGAGCGCCTGCTGCGCGGCGTAAACGCCAAGCTACGGCGCGAGGAAGTCGCCGGCGACGAAATCAGCACCGCATTTACGATGTCCGCCCTGGAGCTGGTTACGAAAGAAGAGCCGGATTGGAAATTCGCCGCCGCTCGCTCCCTCCTCACTTCCCTGTACAAAAAAGCGGCGGTGAGCCGCCGTTATAAAGCCTATCCCGAAGAACCTTACGGGTCGTTCTACCACCTCATCACCGACCTGTGCAAGCTGGGGATTTACCGCGAAGAGCTGCTGGAGTGCTATACGAAAGAGCAAATCGAGGAACTGGGCCGCACGATCGATCCGTCCTGCGACCTGCTGTTCGACTACATCGGGCTGCTGACGTTGACCGAACGTTACCTCGCCACCGACTTCGACGGCCGGACGATGGAGCTGCCTCAGGAGCGCTACATGGTCATCGCCATGTACCTGATGCACAAAGAGCCGGAGGAAAAACGGCTTGACCTCGTCAAAGAAGCCTACTGGGCGATGAGCAACATCTATATGACCGCCGCGACGCCAACGATGTCCAACGCCGGCAAAAAAGTAGCCGGCCAGCTTTCCAGCTGCTTTATCGATACCGTGGACGACTCGCTCGAGGGGATTTTCGACTCCAACACCGACGTGGCCCGTTTGAGCAAAATGGGCGGCGGCATCGGCGTATACCTCGGCAAGGTCCGGGCCCGCGGCTCCGATATCCGCGGCCATAAGAACACCAGCTCCGGCGTCATCCCCTGGATCCGCCAGCTGAATAATACGGCCGTCAGCGTCGACCAACTGGGAACGCGCAAAGGCGCGATCGCGGTTTACCTGGACGTTTTTCACAAGGACATCCTTGCCTTCCTCGATCTGAAGCTGAACAACGGCGACGAGCGGATGCGCGCGCATGACGTGTTCCACGGCGTTTGCCTGCCCGACCTGTTCATGGAAGCCGTCGAGGCTCGCGGCGAATGGAATCTCTTCTGCCCGCATGAAGTGAAGAAAACGATGGGCTGGAAGGACGAAAACGGGCGTGCGCTGGGGCTGGAGGATTTTTACGATGAAGCATTCGGCCGCGGCAGCTTCCGCGAGAAATACGCCGAGGCGGTAGCCCACCCGACCCTGTCGCGCATTACGATGCCGGCGATCGATATCATGAAACGGATCATGAAATCGCAGCTCGAAACCGGTACGCCGTACATGTTCTACCGTGATACGGTCAACCGCGCCAACCCGAACCGGGCGCACGGCATGGTCTACTCGTCCAACCTGTGCACGGAAATCATGCAAAACCAATCGCCGACGGTCGTCGAGCAAGAGGAACTGGTGACGAAGGACGGCCAAACGCGCATCGTCGTGTCCAAAATCCCGGGCGACTTCGTCGTATGCAACCTGAACTCGATCCACCTGGCCCGCGCCGTGCCGGCCGGCGTGCTGGAACGTCTGGTGCCGATCCAAACGCGCATGCTGGACAACGTCATCGATATCAATAATATCGAAGTGCTGCAGGCCCAATATACGAACAGCCAATACCGCGCAATCGGGCTCGGCACCTTCGGCCTGCATCATCTGCTGGCCCTCGAAGGCATCCGCTGGGAGTCCAAGGAAGCCGTTCAATATAACGATGTTTTGTACGAAAAAATCAACTACCTGCTGGTGAAATCCAGCATGGAGCTCGCCAAGGAAAAAGGCAAATATCCGAAGTTCGCCGGCTCCGATTGGGAGAACGGACACTACTTCGAATCCCGCGGCTACGTAGACGGTTCGCACGAAGGCAAATACGTGACGACCGAGCAATGGCGGGAGCTGCAGCAAGAAGTTCACGAGAACGGCGTCCGCAACGCCTGGATGTTCGCGATCGCGCCGAACGGATCGACCTCGATCATCGCCGGCTCCACCGCCAGCATCGATCCGCTCTATGAGCTCCTGTCCTACGAGGAGAAGACGACGTACAAAATCGCCAACCCGGCGCCGGACTTGTCCGAGAAAACGATCTGGTATTACAAGACGGCCTTCCTGATTGACCAGCACTGGTCGATCGACATGGCCGGCGCCCGCCAGCGCCACGTGGACCAGGCGCAAAGCTTCAACCTGTACGTGCGGCCGGACATCAAGGCCACCGAATTTCTGGAGCTGCATCTGCATGCCTGGAAGGCCGGCCTGAAGTCGACGTATTACGTGCGCAGCCGGGCGTTGACGATCGAGGAGTGCGAGTCGTGCGCATCCTGAGTTACTCAACTCAACCCACCCCCCCTCCCTTACCGTAAGGGAGGGCGCCCGAGGGCCCGCTGCCCTCTGGACTCCCGCAAACTGGACGAACGTGGGAGTGACTGAGGCGCTCCTGCACGCTCTCCCCTGCGGGGATACGCTTACGAGGGCTCGGCGAACGCTTTTCCCCCTTCGGGTACGTCTTACTTTGGGCGCGCCCGGGCGACCTGGCAAACCGCGCTGCTCATCCCTGCTGCTTTCGTGGCACCCGGGTGACGTGAACGGTGGGAGCCGCTTATCGCCCTTTGGGCACGCTCTGCTTGAGGCGCGCCTGCAGGAGGCGGGAACTGCTGCTTCGGAGCGAGGGTTGAGTTACTGCGAGGTACTGCGTCGTTGTCCCTTCGGGATGCACTTACTTTTGTGCAAAGATTAGCTAGTTAACTGACGATAGAGCAGCAGAGACGCTTTGTGCGTAGCTGCGTTAAGCGGCAGGGGCGTTTGAATGCAACTGCGTGCTGCGAGGCGCTGTCCCCTGCGGGGATGCGCACACGGCTTTGTAAAAACATGTAGAAAATGGGCCAGAGGGTGAAATGATTCTGAAGAAGCGAAGCGTTCGCCTTTGTGAGCGGATTTCTACCTCTTCTGAATCTAGTTCAATCAAAGAAATCCGCGAACAACAGCGATCGTAAGAACATTTCACACGGCGGCCCCCTCCTGCATGAATTCAACACTTAAGGAGCGAATCCCATGCAACTTCAAACGATATTCAACACCGAAGCCCCCAACAAATCGACGCGGATCATCGGCGGCGAATGCTCGGGCATCCTGAACTGGAACGACATCCGCATGCCGCATATGTACAAGCTGTACAAGGTGCTGCTGCTCAACCACTGGATCGCCGACGAGATCCCGATGGCCAAAGACGCGCAGCAGTTCGCCCTGCTCGATTCCGAGGAGCAGCGCACGTTCAAGATCAACATCTCGCTGCTCGCGGTGCTCGACTCGATGCAAACGATGTTCGTCGGCGACGTGAAGCGCTACTTCACCGATTCCTCGCTGGAGGCGATCTCGGCGATCATCGGGCAGCAGGAAGTGGTGCATAACCAGTCGTATTCCTACGTGCTTTCCTCGATCGTTTCGGAGCAGGAGCAGAAGGATATTTTCGAATACTGGAAGCACGATCCGGTGTTGCTCGATCGCAACAAATTCATATCCGACATCTATCAAAACTTCCGCAACGACGCGACGCCGCAAACGTTTTTCGAAGCGTTGGTGGCCGACCTGATTCTCGAAGGCATTTTCTTCTACAGCACGTTCGCCTTCTTCTACAATCTGGCGCGCGACCAGAAGATGATGGGGACGAGCCAAATGATCTCCTACATTCAGCGGGACGAAAACCAGCACTGCTACTTCTTTGCCGAAGTGTTCAAGCAACTGCTGATCGATTATCCGGAGCTGAACACCAAGGAAAACATCGACTACGCTTACCGCATGATCGACCGCGCCGTGGTGCTGGAGACGAACTGGGCATACTACACGCTCAAGGAGGTTCGCGGCATCGATCTGAACGAGCTGGCCGACTACATCAAATACATCGCCAACAAACGCCTGTCGCTGATGGGCCTGGACAAAGCGTACGAAGGCGTCGACATCAACTGCATGCCGTGGATCAAGCCATTCTCCGACGAAGCGTTGAACGCGACGAAAACGGACTTCTTCGAAGCGAAATCCCGCAATTATGGCAAGGTCGGCGACGACAACGGGTTTGACGACCTGTAATGGACTATGGTAACATGCTGCCCTGACCGCAAGCGCTGCGGCAGGGCTTTTTTCGCAAAAAAAGGACCCTATTTAACTTCGGTTTAAAATAACGGGATATGATAATACCAAATACATAACCGGCTTACGCCTTGTTTTCGGAAGGAACGTGCAACCATGGATTTACTGATTACGGTCATTCTGCTGCTCATCTGTCTCGTCGTCTCGAACATCATCAGCCACTATATTCCGTTTATCCCGACCGCGCTCACGCAAATCGCCATGGGGATCGCCATCGCGTTAACCTTCGACGGACTCGTGCTGGAAATCGAAACGGAGTGGTTTCTGCTGCTGTTCGTCGCGCCGCTGCTGTACAATGACGGCAGGTATTTTCCCCGCGACCAGCTATGGAACATGCGGGGGGCGATCCTCGGCAACGCCATCATTCTGGTGGTGCTGACCACGGTCGGCGGAGGTTATCTCATTCATGCAATCATTCCCGACATCCCGCTGGCCGCGGCGTTCGCCTTAGCTGCGATCCTGTCGCCGACCGATCCGGTCGCGGTGGGCGGCATTGCCAAACGGATCCATATTCCGGAGAAAGTGCTGAATCTCGTCCGGGGCGAATCGCTGATCAACGACGCCTCGGGTCTGGTGGCCTTCAACTATGCGGTCGCGGCGGTCGTGACCGGGTATTTTTCGCTGCGGGATGCTCTGATGGATTTTACCTATATGTTTTTGACCGGGGCCGTACTCGGGCTTGTGCTTAGCCTGGTCATGACCTGGATCCGGTTTTCGCTGCGCAAACAAGGCATTCAGGATGCGACCCTGCATTCGCTGCTGCAGATCCTGACGCCGTTTCTGATCTTCATCGTGACGGAGGATTTCCTGCATGCGTCCGGCGTTATTGCGGTCGTCGTGGGCGGCATCGTGCATTCCCTGCTGCGGGAACGGACGGAAACGCTGCTCGCCGAGGAGCAGGTGTTGACGGAAAATATCTGGTCCACCGTGTTGTTCATCCTGAACGGCGTCGTGTTCCTGCTGCTCGGGCTGATCATCCCGTCGTCCATGCGGGCCACCGTGGAGAACCCCAACATCGGCAACGGGCTGGCGGTCGGGTACATTCTGGCCGTCGGGGCCGTCATTCTGGCCATCCGCTTCGTTTGGTCGCATTTCTTCGCCGCGCACGATAACCGGACCGACAAAACGAAGGACGCCGCCAAACCTTCCGTGAAAGACAGCCTGGTGGTTACCTTGACGGGGGTGCGCGGCGCGGTAACGATGGCCGGGGTCCTGTCCATCCCTTATCTGGTGGCCGGCGGAGGCCCGTTTCCCGAACGGTCGCTGATTTTGTTTTTGGCGGCGGGCGTCATTCTGTTTACGTTGATCGCGGCCACCGTCCTGCTGCCGCTGCTTAGCAAAGGAACGTCTTCCGGAGAGAAAGCGGGAGAAAATAACGGTCTGAACGAGGCCAGAAGCAGACTGCTGCGGATCGCGCTGAAAAAAATCAAGGAAGAAATGAACGAGGACAACAAAGCGGCCACGTATCAGCTCATGGACGAGTACACCCGGCTGCTGCGGCCGGACTACGACCAGCCGGGAGTTTCCCGGTCCGAACGTACGGCGATGATCGGCAAAATGTCCGAACTCCGGCTGGCCGCACTGAAGGTCGAGCGGAATGTCATCCATCAAACGATGCGGACCGGAGGCATGAGCCAAGAAATGTTCGAGTTATTCGAGAAAGCGCTGGATCTCCGCGAAGAAACGTTGTCCCAAAGCGGCCGCGCCCGGTTTTCGTTCCTGGTCGGCAGTGCGGTGCGGGATTTCCGGCGCGCAAAACGCAAACATAACGACTACGCCATGGAATCCGTTGGCCGGGATATTCAGCTCCAAGCGCTGCAAGCGGCGCTCGGGCACTTGCAGGGACTGGACCAAGGGAGCGGGCCGGACAACGCACTCCACTTCGTCGTCATGGAGTACAAGCGGGCCATCGCCCGGCTCAAAGGCGCATCCGCCCATTTCAGCGAGAAAAGCGAAGCGCAAAAAGAAGAGCTCCGTCTGCTGGTCATGGATGCCGAACGCGCGGAAATCAGCCGCATGTACGAAGACGGCTCCATTAATCGGGAGCAAGCCCGGGAACTGCGAAGAATGATCAACCAGGTCGAAAGCGTCACCTTGTACGAGCATGCGGAATAACCGCGAATAAGGGCGTGTTCCGGGCCGACTAACGGCCGGGAAACGCCTTTTTTTTGCACTCGGCGGAACTTTATCTTCCTCCGGTCCGTCAAAAAGGATAATTCGCAAATTTGAAAGGAGTGTGTTCATTTCATGCCGCATTCGGCTGGAAAAGTCATGCTGTCGCTGTCGCTCGCCGCGCTTATGGCGGGGGCGCTGCTCACGGGATGCATGAAAGATGACGCCACGAACGACCCGGTCATGGAGCAGACCGGCAGCCTTGGAGACGCTCCGGCTCCCGGGAGTCCCGAACATAACGACACCGGGGAAAATAACGCGGTAGCTCCGGAGGATCCGTCCGCGGCCGACCGGGACCGGATTCTGGAGCAGTTCAAGAGCTTCCAGGCCGGCAATCCGGAGGCCAAGGAGTGGTTTGCCTTCTTCGATGCGCATTTGGCCGGCCTGCCGCCGGAGGATGCGGATATGCTGATGCAAAAGCTGCTCGTTTTTTATGAAGAGGACCTGCTCAAGACGCAAAACGAATTCGCCGAGGAAGCGGTGATTCAAGCGTTGTCCGAGCTTGGATGGCCGATCCCGGACGAACGTATCAGACAGATCAGGGATGAGGCCGTGCGCGGCAAAATCGAGTCGGAGCTCGCCGGCGGCTACAAGCTGGAGACCGCGGAAGGCTCCGTCTTCCCGGTCGTCGATTACGGCGCGCTGAAGAAGTACAATGCCGCCCTCAGCGAAAAAATGCAGGGCTTTATCGCCCTGCTCGCCATGGAGTCCGATTCGAAGCTGGCCAGCGACGCCGCCCTGAGCATCACCTGGGATGAACTGGCCGAGCGGGCCGTGGCCTATGAGCGCTATTTTGACAAGTATGCAGGAACGCCCGAAGCCGAGCAGGCCAAAATGCTCTACTATTCCCGCTATCTCCGTACGTATCTGTACGGCCTCGACAACACCCCGAACTTCGATTATGAGACATACCGTCTGAGCGCCGAAGCAAAAGCCAGCTACGAGAACACGGTGAAGGCCTATAAGGGCACCCGAACCGCCGAAGCCGTCCAAGAGTTCCTTGACGTGCTGGAGGCGGCCGATTGGCAGGTGTACAGCAAAGTCGGGGGCGCGCAAACCGAAATCCCGGAGGTCAAAGCCTACCGCGACCGCGTGTTGTCTGGCGAGGCGTCTTAGCGCGGAGGCAGCCCTATAGCCGGCCCGAGTTACCGCCTACCGTTCAAGGCCCCAACCCGCAGCTCCGGCCACGGGAGCGGCAATCCGTCGGGATGCCAAAGGCGGACCGTCCGGCTTTCGCCGGGCAGCAGGTCGAAGTAGTTGTCGCTGAAGCGAACCCGGCCGAGCGGCAGCTCCAGCTTGACCAGCCGGGCGGCTCCCCGGGCGGAGGCGGTGACCGTGACGGTCCGCTCCGCTTCGTCGACCCGCACGTCCAGCTCGGCTTCGGGCAGGCGCAGCTCCTTCGGATCGCGCAAGTAGTAACGGTTCGCCGGAGCGGCAAACCCGGCGGCGCTCAGCTCCACCAGCACCTCCTCCGCTGCCAAGCCGGCCAGTGCCGCCGCTTCCTCCACGCTCCCGAGCGGCAGTGCCGTTTGCGGCGGCACCTTCGCCGTAAACGATGTGCTGTATACGCCTCGGTGCGCAGGCTCCGGCGCACCGCCACTCGTTCCGCCGGCTCCTAGGGAGCCCTCCATCTCGGCCGATTCGCCGCGGGTCAACGCATGCACCGTCAACGTCAACGTCCCCTCCAGCGGCTCCAGCGTGTCGTTCACGACCCACGCGCGCAGCGGCCCGCCCGGGTCGTGCTCCAGCGACAGGAGCACGGGATGAAAGAACGTTTTGCCATAGTAATACGATGCCTTCGGCAGCAGCTCGTAATCGATCATCGACCAGCTCGTCCCCGGCCAGCTGTCGTTCAACTGCCAGACCAGGGCGCCGCTGTTGCGGCGACGGTTACGGCGGAAATGCTCGATCCCGTACTTCAGCCCCTCGGCTTGGGTCAGCATCGAGAAGTTCATGTATTCCTCGATATCGCGCGGAATCCCCGTATAGCCCTCCATCAACAGAATCCCTTTGCGGTGGTTCGTATCCTTGTTGCGGTAAGCCATCTCGGCGCTCCCCCAGGCAAATTGGCCTGCGGGGATATTTTTGTCCAGCGTATAACGGTTGGCCGAGGCATGCATGCCGAATTCGCTGCTGAACAAGGCGAAGTCCTGCCTATAGTTTTTGAACGTGACGCCCTCGATGCTGTAATCGAGCTGCGGCTTCTCGCCCCGCATGCGCGGGTAAACCGAACCGTGCCAAACCTGCCAGTTATGGCGGTCCCCGTTGTCCGGATCGTTGGCATCATAACCATCGCTCGCGCCATAAGGCGACGAAGGCCAATACGGACGTTGCGGATCCAGCTCGGCCAGCAGCCCGGGAATCAGCTCGTGGTAAATCGTTTCTCCGAAAAACGGTCCGGTGATGTCGCCGGCCGCCGTCTTCATATCGTACAGCCAGTCGATTTCGTTGTTGCCGCACCAAAGCGCCAGCGAAGCGCGGTTCCGCAGCCGTTTCACGTTATCGATGATCTCCCGCCTCACATTGTCCATAAAATCATGGTTAAAGTCGGGGAACAGCGCGTTGGCAAAAGCGAAATCCTGCCACACGAGCACGCCGCGCCGGTCGCATTCCTCATAAAAAACATCCTTTTCGTAAATGCCGCCCGCCCATACGCGCAGCATGTTCATATGCCCTTCCACGGCCAGTTCGACCAGACCGCGATACGTGGATGCCGGGATCGCCCCGATCAGATGGTCCGCCGGGATCCAGTTCGCCCCTTTGGCATAAACCTTAATGCCATTAAGAATGAACGCAAACGCAGGGCCGCCATCCGGATTTTGCAGGGATAGCTCCAGCGTCCGAATGCCAAAGGGCTGCTCGTAGCGGTCGAGCACCTCGCCGCCGGCGCGCAGCGCCACCTCCAGCGTGTACAAATAAGGCTCGCCCAAATCATGCGTCCACCACAGCCGAGGCATGGCGATATGCAGTTCGGCCGAGGCGTGACCCTTGGTTCGGACCGCATTCGGAAAATCGCGCAAAAACTCCGCTTGCCGGCCGTTCTGGCCGCCTCCCCCCGCGCCGCCGGCCAGAACGGGCAGTACGGCGGACGCTACCTCGGCCCCGCCGGCGTCCAGCAGCCTCACCGCAGCCTCCGCCTGCGTCCCGTAACGGTACGCTTCCGCCTCGGCGCTCACCCGGATGGCCGCCGCCTCCGCCGTTGCGGACAGCGTCGCGGCATAAACGCCGGTGAGCTTCGCCAGCTTCCTGCGCTCCAGCCGAACCCGGCCCCAAATGCCGGCCGTCACGATCCGCGGCCCCCAGTCCCAGCCGAAGTTCATCGCGGCCTTGCGGATCCACGGCCGCTCCTTCGTATAGGAAGACCATTCGAACTGCTCTTTGTCCCGGTGATGCAGGTAGAGCGGATCGAATCGGACCGAAAGCGCATTCCAGCCTTCGCGAACGATCCGCGTGATGTCGAAGGTATATTCGCGGAACATATTGGACGCGGAGCCGATCTCATGTCCGTTGACATAAACGGTCGCAAACGTGTCCAGCCCCTCGAACGCCAGCTCGATCCGCTCGCCTTCCCCAGGGGCGGCATCCAGCGCAAACGTCGTGCGGTACCACCATTCCTTCCGTTCGATCCAGCGGCACTTCGCATCGTTATGCCCGAAATACGGTGGATCGATGATACCGCGTTCCAGCAGCGACGAATGCACGTCGCCCGGAACGGCGGCGTCGATCCAGAAGCGGTCGTCCAGCCCGGGAGCGGCCAGCTCCAGGGGCGGTTTCTCCCCTACCTCAAAATGCTGCAGCTTCCATGGCCCCGATATGATCATGATACGTCCCTCTTTCCGATGATGATAAAATAACGCCCGGATTCCATCTCTGTAACCATTGGCGATGCATGAAACGGGTTGCGCAAGGAAGGATCCATAGAAATTGCTGCAAAACTGCAGTTACTTTAAAGAGAAGGCGCTATTAATCCGAATATCAGTCCCAATACCTGCATTTTGCATCAATTTCGCCGCGATCTAAAAAATGGCCGAAATACCTGCACTTTTGCAGTTTCTCGTATTCCGTACGTTCAGGTGCGGCCTCAAAATTCATGATCCCAGAGTACCTTGTTAGGTTTGTACTCCGTAACGGACCGAAATGACGCTAATCGCTCATTTCCCGGATATTTCCTGATTTAACGGACTCCATGGACGCTATTTAGCTCCCAATGGGGCTATTTTTGCAGATTTGCAGGGATTAGCGACTCCTGAGTCCGTTACAATTGGGGATCCTAAGTTTTTGCCTAATTAGCGGCTCCGTAGTCCGTTAGCTACGCCTTGCATCCTACAACCTCTCGTACACACACACCTTTTCGCCCCCATACCCTCTCGCACTTTTCCTCCCGCACTTACACTTTCCCGGCGAGGCGACCCGCGAGGGGGCTTTCAAAGAATACCGCCGTCCAGCGCTTCATCGCGAAATTCGCTGGGGGTCTTGCCTGTATGCCTTTTGAACAGGCGGCTGAAATATTTCACGTCCTCATAACCGGTCAGGCCGGCAATTTCGCTCACCTTGGCCGGAGATACGGCCAGCAGTTCCATCGCCCGGCGCATCCGCAAGCCGGTCACGTAATCGCCGAACGCGCTGCCGGTCTCCTTCTTGAACAGCTCGCTTAAATGGCCGGGATGCAGATGCACGTAGGCGGCGACCTGCTGCAAGCTAAGCTCCTGCGCCGGGCAGGACGCCATGTAAGCCTTGGCCCGCTGCACGTGGGAGGCTTGCCCCTCGCCGAGGCGGCTGTGATACAGCGTCATCACGGCATGCAGATGGCGGAACAGCTCATCCTTCAGCTTCGCCCCCTCGGGATGCTGCTGCAGCCACGGCTCGAAGCGCACTCCCCCCTCTCGCCCGATGGCCCGGAGCGTCCGCTCCAGCCAACGGTGCGCGGCGACCGCCGCCGATTGCAGGCAGGCCTTATACGACTCCGGCGTGCACTCGGGATCTGCGGCCAGCTCGTCGGCCAGCCTGTGCGTCCAGGCCCTCAAGGCCATCGGATCATGTTCCAGCAAAATCGAGCCGAGCCCGTTCTCCTCCTCTTGGGACAGCACCGCCCTTCCGCCCTTGCGTCCGGCGATCTGGCGATAATCCAGCAATGCCACGCCGGGCAGCAGGTCATGATAGGCAAAAGCGGCCGCCGCCGTAACATAGCTCCGATGCACCTGCCCCGGGTCGGCCACGACGATGCCTGCGGCAAGCCGCAGCCGGCAATTCAGTAGACTTTGAATCCGTTCGAGCACCCCTTTGAACCGCCCGGCCATGGGGTTCTCATCGCCCCCGCCGGAGCCGGCCACGCAAACGATTCGGCCCTGGTGGATCAAGACGGCGGCCCCGGGCAGCAGATCCTCCAGCATGTTCTGCACGGCAAACCGCAGCAGCGCATCGGCGGTGTCCTCATGGCCCCAGCCTTCGGCGGATAAAATCAATACCTGCCGATACCCCGGTTTGCCCGGCAATTCCCTTTCGTCCTCGTTATCGGGAAGAACCGGGGCCGTGTCCCCTTCGATGACCCATTTATGCAGCTGCCGCCGCCTCTCCTCCCGGGCCAGCATCTGCGCGCGCGAGTCCTCGGCCCGGCGCTCCAGCAGCCGCTGCTTCGCTTGCAGCACCGTTTTGATGATTTCTTCCGGTTTGCTCGTTTTGAGCAAATAATCGCTCACGCCCTGGCGGATCGCCTGCTGGGTATAGGCAAAATCCCCATATCCCGACAAAATGATCACCGCCAGCCCCGGCAGCAGCCTTGCGGCTTCCTCCGCCAGCTCCAGGCCGGTTTTCCCGTTCATGCGGATATCGGTCATCAAAATATCCGGCCGTTCCGCCGTAAGCCGCCCCAGCGCCTCTTCGGCGGAAGCGGCTGGCGGCAGCAGGGTCAATCCCAGCTCGCTCCAGGAAATGACGCTGGCCAGCCCGGTCCGGATAATGACCTCGTCGTCGACAATCAGTATGTTCATGGCGAAACCTCCATGATCGGGATAGAAAATGAAACCTGCGTACCCTCGCCTTCCCGGCTGTCCACGTCAAGCCTCGCCTCCGGCCCGTAATGCAGGAGCAGGCGTTCGTTCACGTTGCTTAGCCCGTACCCGGCCGCCGGGGCGGCCGACGCCGTCGTTTGCGAGGCCTCCGCCCCTTCGTCGGCCGGAAGCGACAGCGCCCGCCGGACCTCTTGCAAGCGCTCCGCGGACATGCCGAGGCCGTCGTCCATGACCATCACGCCCATGCCTTTTCCCTCCGGCTGGATCAAGATCGTGATCGTTCCGGCCCCGTCGCGTTTTTGAATCCCGTGGATGAGGGCGTTCTCCACCAAAGGCTGCAGCAGCAGCTTCAGCATCCATTTATCCAGAAGCCCGTCGTCCACGATATAATCGACGGAAAATTTATCGGGAAAGCGGATCGACTGCACGCGCACATAGTTGCGGATATGCGCGAGCTCCTGCTCGACCGGGCAATAGTCCCTGCCCTGATTCAGGCTGATCCGCAAAAAGTCGCTCAGCCCCTCGACCATATCCGCGATCCGCCGCTCCCCCGACATCAGGGCGATCCAATGGATCGAAGACAAGGTATTGTATAAAAAATGCGGGTTGATCTGCGCCTGCAGCGCCCGCAGATCGGCTTCCTTCTTGCGCGCTTCGCCGCGGATGACCTCCCGCTTCAGCCGTTCAATATGGGCGCCGAGCCTATTGTAGCTTCGCCCCAGCCGGCCGATCTCATCGTCCGAGGTCGCCGGAAAATGCGGCAGCGGCCGCTCCGGATCGATCCGAGACAAGTGGCGGGTCAACACGCGCAGCGGCCGGGTGATCCGGCGCACCGTAAACCAGATCAGCAGCGCGCATGCCAGCACGGAAACGCCCACGACGGCGGCGGTTAACGTGAGGATGTAGCGGTTTTCGGCGCGATACCGGTCATATGGCACCCTGCCGACCAGCATCCAGCCGGTCAGCGGCTCCCGGCGGTACAGAACCGTCGTTTTGCCGTCCCCTTCGCCGTAGATGACGCTCCCGCTAACGTTGATGCTGCGCCCATCGCTCCCGTCCGCTTCCGCGCCGCCGCCCGCGATCAACCCGAGCAACCCGGGCGCATAGGCATCCAACGGCTGCCCCAGCCTGGACTTGTCGGCGGAGGACAAAATCGTGCCGTCCGCTCCGGCCAACTCCACCTTGCCCGTCCCTTGGCCGAATTCCGGCGACTCCCAGTTGCGGGCCAGCTCCCGTTCGTCGAGGCTGATCGCCAGCCAACCCAGCCGGCGGAAATCGTAGATGCTGCGGATCGGCCGGAACAAGGTGATCACCTGCTCCATTCCGGCGTAATCGCGAATCCCGTACACGCCGGACCACGTTTTCCCGCCGCCGGCAAACGCCTGCTCCGCCTCGGCGGGCAATTCGCTTTCATACCACGCGGCCGTGGAGAGGCTCCCCTCGAACCGCGCCGGATAGACGGCGATATTGGCGATATACGGCTTGGAGGCCGCCAGATTGGTCATCCTCCCGACCAGCGCGGTCCGTTCGGCATCGTCGTCTTCGGGCTGGCTCAGGTAAGCCTGTAAATCGCGTTCCCCGATGAGGAAGATCGACAGCGTTTCGATGTCCTCCAGCATAAAGCGCAGGTTGGCGTCCATTTGCTTCAGCATGTCGCTGCCGGTCAGCTTGGTTTTTTCCTCGGTAATGTTGGAAGAGATCACGAAGGCAAACAACCCCAGGGCCAGCATCGGCACGATCATGGAGCCCGCAACGACGACCGATAGCTTGCGCTGGAGCGACGTGCCCAGCCATTTCTGCATATTGTGCTCCCCCTTCGATCCGGTGTAGGATAATTCCCCTGCTTATCCTTTCACCGCGCCGGCGGTCATCCCCTTCATCATCTGCTCCTGAAACAGCAAATATAGGACGATCGTCGGAATGACCGAAAGCGTCATGGCTGCCAGCGTCAAGCCGTAATCCGTCTGATAGCCGTCGGCGAAATTGGCGATGGCGAGCGGCAGCGTCTTGAGCGCCGTCTTGTTAATGAACACGAGCGCAAAAGAGAAGTCGTTCCAGGCATGCAGGAAACTGAGGATCGTCACCGTCGCCAGCGCCGGGACCGACATCGGCAGCATGATGCGAAAGAACAACCCCCAGAGCCCGGTGCCATCGATAAAAGCCGCCTCCTCCAGCTCGCGCGGCACGCTCGTCAGGTACGCCGTCAGCACGAACACGGCCGTGGGCAGCGCAAACGCGGTGTAGGGCAAAATCAGCGCCCAATACGTGTTCAGCAGCGACATCTGCTTCATGAGAATGAACAGCGGAACCAGGGTGCTGTGAATGGGAATCAGCATCCCGATTACGAAAAAGGCCAGCACCCCGCCTTTCCAGCGGAATTGGAAGCGGGCGAGGATGAACGACGTCAGCGCGGCGATGAACAAAGTAAGCGCCAGCGAGCCGATCGCCACGATCAGCGAATTGCCGAACGCCGTGCCCAGCCGCGAGCTTTCCCAAGCCCGCGCGAAGTTGTCTCCGTGCCACACCTGCGGCAGCCCGAAGGGCCGCGCGTAAAAATCCGCGTTCGTTTTGAACGCGCTGATGACCAGCCAAAAAAACGGGTACAAGGTAAGCGCGCCATACAGCGTCAGCAGGCCCCAAAACAAAACCTTGCCCGGTTTGCGCAGCGCCGTTCTGCCGCCGGGCCTCGCGGTTCCCATCGATAAGGGCGTTGTCGTATTCATGTTCATAAGCTCCTCCTTTCACCTCAAACGGCGTCTTTTTTGCGGCTCGTCAACCATTGGCTGGTGCCGATCAATAGCAAACTGATGATCATGATGCTGGTGGAAATCGCGCTGCCGAACCCGTAACGGTAAGTCGAAAATGTGGAGTTGTACATGTATGTCGCCAGCAGCTCGGTCGCATGGGCCGGTCCGCCCTTCGTCATGATGTAGACCAGATCAAACGACTTCAGGCTGCCCGAAATGCAAAGGACGACCGCCACCTGGAAGGTGTTCTTGATCATCGGCAGCGAGATCGACAGCAGTTTGCGCCCCCCGGAAACGCCGTCGATTTTAGCCGCGTCGTGGATTTCGCCGGGAATGTTTTGCAGCGCGGACATGAAAATGATCAGATATAGCCCGACGTAACTCCAAATCAGCGGCGGAATCAGCGAATAAATGGCGATGTCGCCGTCCGACAGCCACTGCAGCTTCCAGCCGGGCAGCCCCAACGCGTCCAGCAGAAAGTTCAGGATCCCGATCTGCGGATGGTAAATATACTGCCAGATCATTCCGATCACGACCGTGGACAGCACCATCGGCAGAAACACCGCCGAGCGCAGGAAGCGCTGCAGCAGGTTGCTTTTATGCAATAGCACCGCCAGCGCAAGGGCCAGCGGGATTTGCCCGAACACCGAGGCCAGCACGAACACGACGTTATTTTTCAGCGCCCGCCAAAACACGGGATCCTGCAGGATTTCCGCATAATTGCTCAGGCCGGCATATTTCGCTTCGCCGATGCCCGACCAGTTGAAGAAACCGTAATACGCCGACCAGATGACCGGCACGAAGACAAACAGCGAATAAATGACCAGCGCGGGCAGCAGCCCGGTAACGATGAAGCTTTTGCTGCGCAAAGCGTTCATGCTCTCTCACATCCTTAAAATGAATTGATCAAAAAATGACTTTTTGAACTACCTCTTAGGAAAAAAATAATCCCCCTCCCCTAAGGGGAAGGGGGTATCTATTAATTCGCGGCGATGGCCGCGGCTTGCGCGTCCTGGATCTTGCGGGCGATATCCTCGGGATTGCCGCCCATCAGCAGCTCCTGCAGCCCGTTGTTGACCACTTCGACCGTTGCCGAGCCCAGCTTGGAGTCATAGACCGGGATGATTTTGACGCGCTGGATCAAATCGTAGAGCTCGACGAACAGCGGATGCGCTTTGCTTTTGTCAAGCTCGATGTTGTAACTGACCAGGGTGCTGCTGCCCAAGGTGGCTTTTTGTCCGTCGGGACCCGCCATCGCGTAGAACAGCTTCATCGCCGCTTCCTTCTTGGTGCCGGTCAGCTTCTTGCTGACGCCAAGGCCGGTGCCGACGACGCCCGAGGTCGTATCCGGAGCGCCCTTGCCGCCCGCGATCGTCGGGACGATCGTAATGTGCGTATTGTCCAGCACTTCCGGCGGCGCATTGTTGACCAGATTGGCCAGCGCCCAGCCGCCGTTGACGACCATCGCGGTATTCCCCTGGAAGTACAGCTGCATCATCTGCGTTTCGTCGATGCTGTTGAAACCTTCCTGGAAGGCCTTGATCCCGCCAAGCTTTTGGAACGTGGCGAGCGCCTCGACGAACTCGGGATCCGTAAACTTGGCGCCGTCCTGCTCAACCGCCTTCAGGAACCAGTCGGTGCCGGTAATCCGGTCCGCCACGGTGCTGAAGAACGTCGACTGCGCCACCCAGTTCGTTTTGTTGCCGAGCGCGATCGGGATCACGCCGTTATCGTTGAACGTTTTGACGGCGGCCTCCAGTTCTTCCCACGTTTCCGGCACTTTGACGTTGTGTTTCTTGAACAAGGCATCGTTATAGAAGATAAATGAGCTCGGAGCCAGATTCATCGGCACGGAATAGATTTTGCCGTCCACGGTGTAGCCGTCCAGCGCGTTCGGAATAAAATTGTCCTTCCATTCCGGGTTGGCGGCGAGCTCGTCGTCGATCGGCTGCAGCAGGTCGCCCTTGACGAATTCCTTCGTCATGGCGTCCGGCCACATCACGAACAAATCCGGCATTTCGTCCGCCGCGGCCACCGTCCGCAATCGGGTCTTCAGCCCGTCCGTCGGCAGCCCTTCGTCGATTACCTCGATCTCCGGATGAGCCGCCCGGAAATCCTCGATGATCTTCCGCATCGCCACCGCCTTGGCATCCTGGCCCGTCCAGTTATGCCAGATGGAGATGCTCACCTTCTCCCCGCCGCCATCGCCGCTGCCGGAAGCCTCGTCCCCCCCGCCGCAACCGGCCAGCAGAATCGCCAGCATGGCGGCGCTGCATATCAGTGATATCCATTTTTTCATCGTTGGTAATTCCCCCCTTGCTTTGATTAACCCCATTGTAATGTTAGCGCTACCAAATCGTAAGGTGACGAATCGCGGCACCAGGGGTGAAAAATTTCGGACGGTGGGCGCGACGTGCCGGCCGTCACCTTCGCAGCGCTCGCGGGAGCGAAGGCGGAGGGCACGGCAGCGGAGGTTGAAGACACGTATGAATCGACACGGCTGTTTCGCCATCGCTGTCCCTTCATCTCCAACTTCTAATTATCTGCTCCGCCGTCAGCGTCCGGCCACGGCCGCTCCCCGTTATCGACGTTACTCTAACGGACCTCAGTAACGTTATTCAGGTCTAAAACACCTTTTTCAAAATCTAACGGACACGAGAGCCCTTATTTCGCGATTTTGGGCGGAATTCCGGACAAATCAGGCCGAATAACGTCATCTGGGTCCGTTAGAATTTTTTTCAGCCCTTTTGGGCCCGAATAAGGTCCGTACAGTCCGTTACGTTAGCGTGGAATTGCCCTGCACACCATTCAGGAGGGGCAGTCTTCTTCGGTCGGAGAGCTCTTTCGTTCGAGGCGACAGGAAGTACATTCACTTAGTACAACAAGACGGGGGGATCGGATGAGTGCACACTAATGCATTACTGTGAATGAATTCGTGAAACAATACGTTTGCGGGGAGTGCAGCCGGGTGGTTCCAGCGAGGACGCCAGGCTTGCTGCAACGAACCTCTGTATCTCCATGAAGAGTACCAGGGTTTGCTGCAACGGACCTCAGTATCGTTATCGAGCCCAAAAACGCCTGCCTCAACACCTAACGAACTTTAGAACCGCTATTCGCGATTTCGGGCAAGTTCTGCTGCCTAGTGAGCCAAATAGCGGTATCTAGATTCGTTATATTATTATCGGGCCCTATTTCCGCAAAATAAGGCTCCTACGTTTCGTTAGGCTTAGAAAAACTCAGGAGAGCATGCTTCTAAAACAAACGATATTGCCGTCCGGATCACGGAAATGCATGGATCTGGCTCCCCAGGGATACGTCGTAGGAAGTGCCACGAATTCTACATTCAAAGCCTTCAACCGCCCGTATTCCGCATCGACGTCATCGACGTTAAAGCCCAAGGTGAAATTCCCCGCTCCCCAATGCTGCGAAAAGTCGAAGCCCATGTCCCGTTCAGCGGCCTGCCGCGAATAAATCGCTAACCCTATGCCATTGATCTTCACTTCCGTATGAACCTCGTCCCCTACGGCCTTCGTTTGCAGGATCGTCTCATAAAACTCGGCCAATACCGCCACTTGTTCCGTAATAATGCCTACATCGACGAATTTCATCGCTTCCCCCCCTTACGCGCTATCGCCAAGAATCGATGCTCCCGGCTCGATACCAATCCGGTTTGCTCCACCTTTTCCTGCAGCCCGCAAAGCTTCTCGAAACAGCGGTCCACGGAAAAGCCGGCGAATTCCCATTCGATGATTTTCGCAAAATAGACGAGCGCGCCGATATCCCGAAACCTCAGCTCCGGAAAAAACTCCTGCTGCTCCTCAACGCTCAATCCCGCTTTGGCCAGAGCATTAGCGGCGTGGGCCAAAGCGAAATCAACCGCCGTGACCATTCCCGCTTCGCCGAGCAGAAACCTCGACAGCTCCCGGTTGTTCCGGCCTCCAACCTGCTGGGTGATGAATACCCCGCCCGGTTTGAGGATACGGTTAACCTCATCGGCAGAAAACGTTTCGTGCCGATTGATAATCAGATCAAACATGCCGTCGGCAAACGGCAACGTGTCGTCGTCCTCTACTAGTTTTACCTCTATACCATGAGGGGGCAGCTTCTCACGACACAGCTCATAGTTTGGCAAGAAAGCTTCCGTCGCATAGGTGTTTCCCGGCGGCGGAGAAAGCGACAGCAGAAACTCGCCTCCCCCGGTGCCCATATCGAGCATCACTTTCCCGCCGTCCATCTCATTTTGTACCATAGCCCGATAATCCCACGGCAACTCCTGCTCCTCCATGCGCCTCTCGAGATAAGAAAAATCCCAGCCCTGAAAGGTTTTTGCCTCTTCCGCTTTCCATATCGACCGCCATGCTTCCCGGTTCATCGTATTCATCGTGCCTTGTCCTCCTATGACTATGGTAAAAAAAAGCAAGGGGGTGCCCGCTTATAGCTAACGTCACGCTTTACGGCTACCGCGATGCACTCAGCCCCTAACGTCACGCTTTACGCCACCGCGATGCACTGCAGGGAACGCCATGTTCTGCGCTAACGCGATACGATCTCGTCCAACGCCTTCTCCAGCGTATCGTACCGAAACGCGAACCCCTCATGCTGCAACCGTTCGGGCAACACCCAGCGGCTCTTCAGCACCAGCTCGGTTTCGGTGCGGATGAGGCGCGCGCCGAGCTCCAGCATCCAGCGCGGCGCGGGCAAGCCGAACGGATGCCGAGCGCCCGGCGGAGGCCGGCCATCAGTTCCCGATTGGTGACCGGATGGGGCGCGGATGCATTGAAGACGCCCTCCAGCTCGGAATGCTGCTGCAGGAAAAGCATGATCCGGAACAGGTCTTCCATGTGAATCCAGCTGAACCGCTGGCCCCCGGAACCCTGCGGCCCGCCGAGCCCGAAGCGGACCAGGTTGCGCAATGGATCCATGACCCCGCCGTCGTCCAGCACAATGGCGATGCGGAGCGCGATCCGTCGCGTGGCCGGAAGGTCGCCGGCAAAAAATGCCTTTTCCCACGCCTTGGCTACCTCGACCGAGAATCCGCTGCCGATCTCGCCGCCTTCCTCCGTCATCGGCCGATCCTCCGCGTGCCGGTAAATCGTCGCCGTGCTCGAATTGATCCACAGTGCGGGCGGGCGGCGGCATGCCCGCACGCTCTCTCCGAGTAAACGCGTCGTTTCCGTTCGGGATTCCAGGATAAGCTTGCGGTTCTCCGCAGTATAACGGCAATTCACCAATCGGCCGGCCAAATTGATCAGCAAATCCGCCCCCTCCAGCGCTCGCTCGATTCCCGCCCGGTCGTTCCAAGAGACGTGGGGGGCTTGCCTGGAGATCAGGATCACTTCGTATCCCAGTTCCCCGAATCGGCACGCAAAAGCCCGGCCGACAAATCCCGTGCCTCCGGCCAGCACCACTTTAGGCATGTTATCCTCTCCTCCGCTAACAAGATCGGTAAGGTTTCGTCTTCTTTGTCGATATTATACCATGCCGCGGAGGCTGATTTTTCCAAATTTCGCTTCAACTTGGCTTAACCGGCCCCGCCCCGCCTCTCTTAAAAGCGTGTCTCCGCCTACTCCAGGATTGCGATGCTTCAAAATTTAGGAGATAATAAGCTATCCCATTTTCATCCAAAAGAGTTGGAGGATTCGCCATGCAAAAATTCGGAATGTACGCCAAATTTACGACCAAACCCGGACAGCGTGACGAGCTTGTCCGTATTTTGCTGGAGGCTGCCGCCGAAGCGGAGGCCATCCGGGAATGCGAGCTCTACATCGTGAATATTTCCGATAAGGACCCCGATGCGGTATGGGTTACGGAGGTCTGGAGCGATGCGGAGGCCCACGCCGCCTCTTTGAAGCAGGAAGCTACGCAAGCCTCCATCCAGCGTGCCATGCCGCTTATCGCCGGCGTAGAGTCTATCCCGATCCTGCCTGTCGGCGGAAAAGGCATCTGCTAAACATTCTCCCAGACTTAGTACGGATTCGGTGCGGCTAGCCGCGAAACGTAAAAGCTTTTGCACTCCGTTCGCCCGAATATCCAAATTTGCGGAGAATCAAGTGTACTTTTGCAGTTTGGCAATGTTGAGTTGGTACCGCTGAGTTGATAGTTGGTTGTTTTGAGTTGGGATTACAGTTGGGTTTGCGGTTGATACTAATCGGATGTCTTCCGCCCCGCCGACACATGGCATCTTTAAATAAAAATAAGGCCATGCTCCCGCCTTAGGAGCATGGCCTTTCACTTAACGCTGGCTTACTTCTGCAAATCGCTCACGATTCCGCGGATCGCCTCGGCCAGCGGGGTCGCCGGACGGCCGAGCAGCGTTTCCAGATCGCCGCTCGGTACGTCGAGTGCCCCTTCGCGGATCGCGCTTTGAATGGATACCAGAAACGGAATAACCGGATCCGGTACGCCGACGCCGCGCATCGTTTCTGCGTATGCAGCGTCATCCACGTGATGGACGGGGACTTCACGGCCCAGCACCTCGCCGATGATGCCGGCGAACTCATCATGCGTGAGCAGCGTGCCCGACAGCTCGTAAACCTTGTTTTCATGGCCGCTGCCGGCCAGTACGGCCGCGGCGGCGAACGCGTAATCCTCGCGGGTGGCCCAGCCGACCTTGCCTTCTCCCGCGGAGGTTACGAGAGGTGCGCCCGCCAGAATGCCCTGGATCGTGCCGATCTCGTTTTCGATATACCAATTGTTACGCAGGAACGCGTACGGAATTCCCGTCTGCAAGATCGCTTCTTCGGTCGCCTTATGTACCGGCGCCAACGCTAACGAGCTATTCACGGCATCGACCACGCTGGTGTAGGCGATAAAGCGAACGCCCGCACGTTGCGCCGCCGATACGGCCGCCGAATGCTGACGTATCCGGGTATCATTGTCGTCTTGCGTCGACACGATCAACAACCGATCCACGCCGGCAAAAGCAGCATCCAGCGACGCCGGATCGTTGAAATCCCCCCGGCGTACTTCCACGCCGCGCGCCCTGAGCGCGGACGCTTTCTGCGGATCGCGCACGCTCACCGCCAATTGCTCCGCCGGCAGCGAAGCCAGCAGCGCCTCCACCACTTTGGCTCCGAGCTGACCCGTAGCCCCGGTCACTAAAATTTTCATCCCTGGATTCCTCCTTATCGTTTGGGCGTCCCATCGAGAAACGAACTAACCTGTAACCATTGTAGTTGCAAGTAGGCGATAAGTCAAAGATAACTTTGCCGATGCCTTTTTTTAGCTGAAATTCGCGGAAGGGGAAGCCTGCCCGGACAACCGCCCCAGGCAGCGGGATCGCCCTCGCAGCGGGATGACGTTCGCCCTTCTACTCCTCCTTCAGCAGCTCCTTTAGCATACCCTCGCGATTGTTCACGAACTCCTTCATGATGATGTAATGATCGGTTTCTTCCAGGGTGGTCTCTTCGATGCCTTCCGGGGTCAGCCGGTACATCAGGCTGTCGGGGTACGCCATCAGAATCGGCGAATGCGTGGATATAATGAACTGGGAGTGCCGGCCGACCAGCTCGTGGATCCGCGACAGCATAGCCATTTGGCGGTAGGGGGACAAAGCCGCCTCCGGCTCGTCCAAAATGTAAAGCCCACGGCCTCCGAACCGGTTCAGGAAGGTCGCAAAGAACGACTCCCCATGCGACATTGTGTGCAGCGATTGACCGCCGTAGGAGTCCTTGATGGGCCGGCTGAAGCTCGGTTCCCGGTCCAGCGCATCAATCTCCGTCGCCAGGTTGTAATAGCTTTCCGCTCGGAAAAAGAACCCGTCCCGCGGCCGCACCGCCCCCCGCGCCGTGCGGAGATAACGGTGCAGCTCGGAATGGGTTTCCGCCGTCGCGAAGCTGAAGTTCAGCGTGCCGCCCTCCGGATTGAAGCCCAGCGCGACGGCGATCGCCTCCAGCAGCGTCGACTTGCCCATGCCGTTTTCCCCGACGATGTACGTCACTTTGGGATGGAATTTCAGTTGTCCCAGCGTAGCGACCGCCGGCAGTTGAAAAGGATACTCCGCAAACGAAGGCACCTCGTCCCGCTGCAGCGCGATCCCCCGCAAATAAGCATTCATCTCCATAGAACGCCTGGCCTCCTGCATATAAAGTTCTGGTCCGCAACTCCGTTGGGTTGCGCGCAAGCGCGGTTATCGGCATAACACACACGTCTCCTCCAGGGCTACGGATGTTCCGTTTCCAACCCGCCGTGATACAGGCTGTAATAGAAGCCTTGCTGCCGCAGCAGCCCGTCGTGCGATCCCTGCTCGATCAAGCGCCCTTCCTTCAAGACGAGGATGTTGTCCGCTTGGCGAATCGTGTTCAGGCGGTGGGCGATCACGAAGCTCGTTCTCCCCTGCATCAGCCGCTGCAGCCCTTCCTGGATCTTGATCTCCGTCACCGTATCGATGCTGCTCGTCGCTTCGTCCAGGACCAGGATCGAGGGATTGGCCAGGATCGCCCGGGCGATCGCCAGCAGCTGCCGCTGCCCTTGGCTGATCCCGCCCCCGTCCGTGCCCAGCAGCTTGTCGTACCCGCCGGGCATCCGCACGATGAAAGCGTGGGCGTTCGCCAGCTTCGCGGCCTCCTCCACCTCCGCGTCGGTCGCATCGAGCCGCCCGAAGCGGATATTGTCGCGGATCGTGCCCTGGAACAAAAACGAATCCTGGAGTACGAAAGCCATATGCGAGCGCAGGCTTTCCCGCCGGATCGTCTTGATGTCGCAGCCGTCTACCTCAATCGTACCCCTGGACGGATCGTAGAAGCGCGACAGCAACTGGATCAGGGTCGTTTTGCCTGCCCCCGTCGGCCCGACCAGGGCCACCATTTCCCCTGGCTTCGCCGCAAAGCTGATATCCTCCAGCGTGTCTCCGTCCTCATTTCCATCCCCGGCCTTATTCGGCTCATAAGAGAAATAAACGCCGGAAAACCGAACCGCCCCTTGCACCGAAGCCAGGTCCGCTGCCCCTGCCTCGTCCTTTGCCTCGACTTCTTCGTCGAGCACTTCGAACACCCGCTCCGCCCCGGCGATCGCCGACAGCAGCGTATTCCACTGGTTTGCCAAATCGTTCAGCGGCCGGGTAAACTGACGGGCATACTCGACGAAGACGACGATCACCCCGACCGTCACCGCGCCGTTGCCGCGCACCGCCAGTACCCCGCCGATCCCCGCCACGATCGCAAAGCTGAGGTTGTTCAGTCCGTTCATCAGCTTCGGAATGAAGCCGGAAATCGTTTGCGCCCAAAAGCCGGAGCTGCGGATCGCCTCGTTGCGTTCGCGGAAACCGCGCAGCACCCGCTGCTCCTGCGAGAACGCCTTGATGATCCGCTGCCCGGATAGCGTCTCCTCGATATAGCCGTTCAGGCTGCCGAGATCCTGCTGGCGTTTCTTGTACAGCGGCCCGGTCCGCTTCGTAATCCAGCGCATCCCCGCCGCCATCAGCGGCACGACGAGGAACGTCAGCAGGGTCAGGAGCGGGCTCAGATACAGCATGACGGCGAGCGTTCCGGCCAGCGTCAGCACGCTGGAGAAAATTTGGATCGCCGAGCTGTTCAGCGTCGAGCTGACGTTATCCATGTCGTTGGTCAACCGGCTCATGATTTCGCCTTGCTGCCGTTTGCCGTAAAACGGGATCGGCAGCCGATGCAGCTGGGCAAACAATTCGGAACGCATCCGATAGACCGTTTCCTGCGCGATTTCGATCATCCAGATGTTTTGCAGCCAGGAGGTCAGCGACGAACCGGCGTACACCAGCGTCAGCCCGACGAGAAAAAGCGCCCATGGGCGGCCCCCGCTGCCCTCCAGATAATCGTCCACCGCCATCCCGACCAGATAAGGCCCGAGCAGCGCCAGCGCCGAGCTGAACACCACCATGAGCAGGACGGCCGCAAGCCGGGCTTTATGCGCGGACAGATAACTCCAGATCCGGCCCAGCGCGCCGGACCAGTTCTTGGCCCGCACCTTCGGCCGTCCGCCGGGGCCGCCGCTATGGCCCGGCCGGCGGCGCGGTTCCTGTTGCGCCTCCCGTCCCCCTTGCGGCTCCGCGCCGGTCTGCGCCTGCGGCGGATTCAGCTTCGGATAGGGATGCCGAAACGGCTCAGTGAAGGTCTTGAACATAATGCGGCTCCTCCTTCCCGTATTGGGACTCATAGATGCGCCGGTACAGCTCCGACCGCTCCAGCAGTTCCTCATGCTTGCCGCTGGCGATCAGCCGGCCTTCGTCCAGCAGGAGGATCAAGTCCGCCGAAGCGGTCGAGCTGATTTTTTGCGTGATCAGCAGCGTCGTGCAGGACAGGCGCGATACCTCCTCCAGCAGAGCCGCTTCCGTCCGGACGTCCAGCGCGCTCGTGCTGTCGTCCAGGATGAGGATGGCCGGCTGCCGCACCAGCGCCCTCGCAATCGACAAACGCTGCTTCTGGCCGCCGGACAGGTTGACGCCCCGCTGCCCGAGCCGCGTCTCGTAGCCGAGCGGCAGATGCGAAACCGTCTCGTGGATCTGCGCCTGCCGCGCCGCGGCTTGAATCCGCTCCGGCCCGGCATCCTCGCGTCCCCAAGCGATGTTCTCCCGGATCGTCCCCGTGAACAGCAATACCTCTTGGGGCACGTAGCCGATGGCCCGGCGCAGCCGCTTCCGGTCAAGCTCGCGGATGTCCGTGCCGTCGATCCGAATCGCTCCGCCCGTCGGCTCGTACATCCCGGGGATCAGCTGCACCAGCGACGATTTCCCCGATCCGGTCGCGCCCATGATGGCGACCCGCTGGCCGGGCTCGGCCGTAAACGAGATATGCTCCAGCACGGCGCTTTCCCGGCCCGGATACCGGAAGGAAACGTCGCTGAATTCGATTTTGCCGCGGATCGGGGCTCCCTCGTCCACCTCCGACACGGCTTCCGCTTCGTCCGCGCCGGCCTCGCGATCGGCGGCCGGGTCGTCCGCCTCCAGCACCTCGCGTACCCGTCCCCCCGAGGCCGAAGCCCGGGAGAAAGAGCTCATGATCCAGGACAAAGCCGACAGCGCGCCGATCGTCCGCAGCGAGTAATTCATTACCGCGACCACTTCCCCGACGCTGGCGCCGCCGCTTTCGATCTCCAGCCGCCCGAACCACAGCACCGCGATGATGCCGGCGTTCATGATGAACAGCAGGAACGGCATCGTCGTCTCCGTCAGCCGCAAAGCCTTCACCGTCCCCTGGCGCAAATCGCGGTTGCGCTGCTCGAAGCGCCCGATTTCGTGGGGCATGCGCACGAAGACGCGGATCAGCCGCATGCCGGTCAGATTTTCCTGGATCAGGCCGTTGACGCTGTCCGTCCGGCGCTGCACCGTACGGAACAAGGCGGCCGCTTTTTTGATCATCCATAACGCGAACCAGAGCAGCACGGGCACGGTGACCGTCAGCAGTAGCCCCAGCTTCACGTGCACGACCAACGCCATCGCCACGCTGCCAAGCACGACCAGCGGCACGCGCGTGGCGAAGCGCAAGCTCATGAAGATCATGTCCTGCAGCACCGTAATGTCCCCGGTCAACCGGGTAATTAGCGACGAGGCGGCAAAACGGTTAAACACCTCGTAGGAAAAAGACTGCACCTTCTCGTACAGCTTGTCGCGCAAGTCGTAACCAAAGCCCTGGCTCGCGTGCGAGGCGAAAAACGAACTGGAAATCCCGGCGATAAAAGCCGCCAGGGCGCTGGCCATCAGCACGCCGCCCCACAGCCAGGCGACGGAAACGTCATGCTGACGGATTCCATGGTCGATGATCCGGGAGATGATCAGCGGCTGAATCAGCTCGACCGCCAGTTCGATCAGCAGCATGGCCAGCGCGGAGAACGCGGCGATGCGGTATTTTTTAAGAAAAGAAAATATGATGGCCATCAAGATTCCTCCAGTCCGCACGATTCCGAATTTTACCAACAATGATAAACATATGCGGTTTTATTATAATTCAGATGAGACGGCTTGTGTAATTTACGGAGACTTTCGCTCGGGAGCCGAGAGCTAAAACCGACGGCGCGGTTTGCGAAACGAGACTGCCTGCCCCGCGCTTCCCGCGTCGCTTTGCCCCCCAACGAACCGTAATAACGCTATTGACCTCGTCTCCGGCACTCTCCTGAGCTAACGAATCCGGCAAACGCTAATTCGCCCTATCCGGCAGCTTTACCGGGAGATTGACGGGAATAACGTTTTCTCGATTCATTACGTCCCGAAACGCCCCTCTAATCAGCGAATAACGCATCTGGAGTTCGTTAAGATACAAATAAAGCCCTTCCCGGTCGGTTTGAACCGTAGAAAGGGCTTTTCGTTTCAGTTAGGCTTGTCCGTTTTCTCCCTGGATAAAGCGGTAGACTTGTTCTACCTTCTCCTCCGTCAGCTCCCCGCTGTTGTCGAACACGAGGATGGACGAAGCCGGGATGTCCCAGTTCATTTCCGGCACGAATTGCACCCGGTGCTTGAAGTCGTCCCAGTGCTCCAGCTTCCAGGTATCGCGGTCGGTGCAGCGGTCGATGATGCGTTCCTTTTGGGTTTCCATATCCTTGAGCGCGACGACGACGACCTTGACGTCCACCTCTTTTTTGGACAACCCCGCGTCCCGCAGCAGCGTTTCGATCCAGTCCTTGTTCTTCAGTTCCGCCGTGAACGGGGAGATCATGAATACGTTTTGGCCGGCGGCCAGGTTTTCGATGCAAATGTCCCGCGTCGTGTCGTACTCCAGGTCGCGCAGATGCTCCTTGTAGAAATCGGAGTCCCGGTCGTTGACGTCCAGACCGTTCATCTCCAGCATTTTCTCCACAAAACATCCTCCGACCGTATCGCGGTCCAAAAAAGCGACCGGCATGCGTCTTGCCAGCTTCCGGGCGACCGTCGTTTTCCCCGTTCCGGCGACCCCTACGAAAAAGACCAACTTCAACATGATGTCCATTTATCCTCCTTCGGAAATAAACCTGCAGCTAATCCTATTTTACTATGTGTACTATACTTTGTAACCATCCCCTACCTTAAGAAAAAACGCCTCCTCAAAAAAGACCGGTATCCGGGAAGTCTCCCGAATGACCGGTCTGACGGTTTATGCAATCATGGGGCCGGGGCCGCCGAAGTTGCGGGTGGCCGGCAGCAAGGACCGGCAACAGGTTCTGCCTTACGATTGCCCCTGGCGCAGCCGCGTTTCCCGAACAAGCTCCTTGACGTTCTCCTCGAGCCGCCCTCTCAGCTCGCCGGCAATCTCGAAGCCGCCTGCCTCGGTGCGCGCCACTTGAGAATCGACCGTGTACACGCCGCCTAAAATATAACGCGCGCCCAGCACGGACAATACCGGCTTCAACGCGTAATCGATCGACAGCAAATGCGCCAGGCTGCCTCCGATAAAGAGCGGCAGCACGACTTTGCCGGCCAATCCTTTTTGCGGCACCAGGTCCAGAAACGTCTTGAGGACGCCGGTATACGATGCCTGATACACCGGGCTGGCCACGATCACCGCATCCGCGCCGGCCACCAGCGCATTCGCTTTAACGATGGCCTCGCTTTCGAATTTGGTATGGATCAAATCCTCCGGCGGCAGTTCTCCTACATTCAAATGGCTTACTTCCAAGCCCTCTTTAACCAGCAGTTCCTCCGTCAGCGCGATGACCGCCGTGAGCCGCGATCCCGGCGTCGGGCTACCGTTGATGACCGTTACCTTCATGTCGGATTCTCCCCTTGTCTGTGCGAATGTTCGCCCTCCATAAATTCCGATGAACTCCCTAAAGTTTAAAAAAATGCTATCAATATTCGCCTGAAAAGTCAATCCAAGCCGGGGCGCTCCGCCGGTCCGGGCACAACTCCATGGGCGCGTGCATACGATTAACTATCTTAAATTTCGATTTTGCTTTTTAGGAAGGGGCCCGCGAGGTACCATGAATCCCGTATACCCGTATATCGGCAAAGAGACGGTCTGCAAGGAGCAGCCGATCGCATTCCCGCCGCAGCACCAGCCGCGGCAGCCCGGCCTGGAAAGCCAAATGAAGCCGCGGCCGATTTTCGACAATCCGGAATACCGCGGCAGCGGCAAACTGCAAGGCAAGGCGGCGATCGTCACCGGAGGCGACAGCGGGATCGGACGGGCGGTAGCCGTCGCTTTCGCCAAAGAAGGCGCGGATCTCGTCATCCCCTATCTGTCGGAGACCTCGGATGCGCTGGAAACGAAGCAATATATCGAGAAGCTGGGGCAACGCTGCCTGCCGATCGAAACCGACCTGCGCCGCAAAAACAACTGCGAGCGGGTGGTTCAGGAAGCCGTCGCCGCTTTCGGGCGGCTGGATGTCGTGGTCAACAACCATGCCATCCAGTTCCAACGGCAGAGCATCGCCGACATCAGCGAGGAACAGCTTTATCAAACGTTCCAAACGAATATTTTCCCGTTCTTTTTCCTCGTTCAGGCCGCCTTGCCCCGCCTGCCGCGCGGCAGTACGATCATTAACACCGCCTCGCGCGTCGCTTATACCGGACACAAAGCGCTAATCGATTACTCCTCCACCAAAGGAGCCATCGTCTCGTTCACCCGCTCCCTGGCCCTTTCCCTGATCGACCGCGGCATCCGCGTGAACGCCGTCGCGCCCGGCTCCTTCTGGACGCCCTTGATCGCCGCGACCTTTTCCTCCGAGCAGATCATGACTTACGGGACGAATGAGCCGATGGGCCGCTCGGGGCAGCCGTATGAGGTCGCCCCGGCCTACGTTTACCTGGCGAGCGGCGACTCCATCTACACCACCGGCGAAACGATCCACGTGAACGGCGGAGCAATGGTCACGGCTTAGGGCGGACGTCCACGGCACGGCTCGTTACAGCGCTTCGACGATGTCGCCGGCGAGCAGCGAGGCCGGGTTGCCCGTACGGGCGGCCGCGGCGCGCTCGCCGGCCAGGCCGTGCAGGTAGACGCCGAACGCCGCCGCTTGGACGGCGTCCAGGCCCTGGGCCAGCAGCCCGGCGATCAGGCCGGTCAACACGTCCCCCGAGCCCCCGGTCGCCATGGCGGGGTGTCCGGTGACGTTGACGAAGACGCGGCCGTCCGGGGCCGCCACTACGGTGCGCGCGCCCTTCAGCACGAGCGTGACGCCGTGCTGCTCCGCGAAACGCCGCGCCAGCCCGATGCGGTCCCGCTGCGCCTCGGCCGTGGACAGGCCGGCCAGCCGGGCCATTTCGCCGGGATGCGGCGTCAGGATCGTCGCCGCATTCCGGCGCGGCCACGCCGCCAGGCCGTTCGCGGCGGCGAGGATGTTCAGGGCGTCCGCGTCCAACACGAGGGGACGCGGGGCGCCCTCCCACACGGCGCGCAAGAAGGCGTCCTCGCCCGGGAAGCGGCCCAGCCCCGGGCCGACGGCGAGCACGTCGCGCGCCTCCAGCAGCCGCAGCACCTCGGCGGCGGCTGCGGCGTCCCAGACGCCGGCCTCGCCCGGGGCGGCCGGCGCCAGCATCAGCTCGGGCACGGCCCCGAGCACATGCGGCAGCAGCTCCGCCGGCAGCGCCCACGTGACGAGGCCGCTGCCGGCGCGGAGCGCGGCTTTGGCGGCCAGCAGGCCGGCGCCGCTCATCGTGAGGCTGCCCGCCGCGAGCAGCACGTGCCCGTACGTGCCCTTATGTCCGTCGGTCTCGCGCCGCCGGCCGGGGTCCACCCCGAGCTCGCCGCGCAGCGTCTCCTCGGTGAGCAGCAGGCCCGCTTCCGTCACGCTCGGCGGAAGCGCGCGTGGGATGCCGATATAGCGCACGATCGCTTCCCCCGCCGCCTTGGCCCCCGGATACTGCGTCAGCCCCGCCTTCAGGAAGGCGAGGCATACCGTGATCCGGGCCCGGATGCACGGGTCGTGCGTTTCGCCGGTATCGGCGTCCAGCCCGCTGGGGATATCGGCCGCCACGATCGGCAGGCCGCTGTCGTTCGCCTCCCGGATCAGGGAGGCGTAAGCCCCCCGGGGCGCTCCCTTCGCCCCGGTGCCGAGCAGCGCATCGACGATCCCGGTCACCCCCCGGGATTGCGCCGCCGCCACCGCGCCGGGCGCATAAACCTCGCCCGGCAGTCCCAGCGCTGCAGCAATGCCCTGCTGCCGCTTGGCTTCGCCGCCGAGCCGTTCCGGCGCCTCGGCGTACAACAAACTCACCCGCACGCCCGAATCCGCCAAATGGCGCGCGCACACCAATCCGTCGCCGCCGTTGTTGCCTTTGCCGACGAGGATCAGCCAATGCTCCGCCTGCCGCAGCGGCTCGCCGTCCCCCCAGTGCGGCGCAAAGTCCCCCGCGCCGCCGGACGCGCCGTGACCAGGCCTGCGCGGATCCCCGCTCCAGTCCCACTCGCGTTCGGTGCCCGCCCCGGCCGGGCGCTCGCGAATCGCCTCCACCGGCGTCTCCGCCAGCCGGCCGGCCCGGCGAAGCCGGCAAAACGCCAGCACCTCCTCGGCGATTGCCCGGCCGGCGTTTTCCATCAATGCGACCCCAGGGATGCCCGTCTGCTCGATCGCATGACGGTCCACCTCCCGCATTTGCTCCGACGTTACGAATTTCATGTGCTCTCCTCCCCCTTGCCCGCGCTTCTGATCTTTTGCTTACTCTCCGGCTTGCTCTCCATTTGCTCTCCAGCTTGCACTCCATCGTGCTCCGGCTTCCGTTTGCTCTCGAACCGCATCCGCCGTTCCAGCCCTTACACCGTCTCCCATTTTAGTGCATGTTCAAAAAGTCGGGTTTTCAGGACCGAGAAGGTTGGATGAAGCCAGGGACTGAGTAGCGGAGCGTAGACAGATCTACGTGAGCAACGGAAGGCCCGGCTGAATTCAAGATTCGACGTCGATTCCCTCCCTGATCTGAACAACCTCTTTTAGTACGCGACCGTAAAGCGCGCCCGGAGATAAAACGGATTCTCCACCTCATCGAGCAAAGCCGCCGCGTAGTCCTCAACCGTAATTCGGCTGTTGTCCCGTTCATCCGTCACAAGTCGATCCAAGCCGACCCGGAACATGCCCGTGCGTTTCCCCGGCTCGATGACCGCCGGCGGGCTCAGCACCGTCCAGTCCAAATCGGAAGCGCGGTAAATTTCGAGCGCCTCCTGATGGGCCCGGGCCAGCGGCCGCACCTCCTCCGGGAACTCGGGCGTATCCATCAGCCGGACGCCAGGCTCCACTTCAAGGCTGCCCGCCCCGCCGACGGCGATCAGCCGGCTTACCCGGCCGCGTTTCGCGCCTTCGATCAGGCAGCGCGTCGCCTCCTGCAGCTCGTCTTCGTCCCCGAAGCGCGGCCCGTACGCGCTAATCAGCACGTCTTGTCCCTCCGCCAGCCTGGTAATGGAGTCGGGGACGAGAATGTCCCCTTCGGCCAACACAAGCCGGCCGCTTTGTTTCTCGCCCGCCGGAACGAAGTCCTGCAATCCCGTTTCCGCGGCACGCGCCTGGTCTCGAACCGCCGCCGTCACTTCATGGCCTCGCCGCAGCGCTTCCGCCGCTATTCTTTTTCCAATCGTGCCCGTCGCGCCAAACAACAATATTCTCATCTATGTAACGCCCTTTCTGTAGCTGTCATGGTGATGCGTGCCATTCCAGTATTTGCTGTTTTCATTATAATCATCACGTCAAGGCAAATCCAAACCGAAGAAGGCTCTCCCCGCCGCCGCGCAGCCAAGAAAGCCAAGGTTCAAGTCCGGTTCTCCCGGGATTGCGGCATGTTAACCATTTCATGCAGCTTCCGGGAGGAGACGAAAAAAGCGCCGGGTAGCTCCGGGCAGGCGGGCACATGCCGCAGCAGGTCAACCTGCTTATCCCGCTTTGCCCAACGTGAAGCTGACGATCAATATCGCAAACACGATCGCCGTGATGATCACGTAGCGGTAATCCCGCTCCGCCCAGAACACGAATAGCGAGACGAATACGCGCAGCACAGGCGTCAGGATGAGCAGCAGCAGGCCGACCTGCATGACCGCGGCCGCCTTGAACGCGAGCAGACCGTCCACGATGGCACCGAAGCTGGTCGGATACGCGTCCCCCGGATAGCCGCTGTCGCCGGTGACGAGATATTGCAACAGGCCGATCACAATGACGGAGGCGGCCGCTATAACGCCGATCCGCAGCATTTTGCTGACGATCGTCTCCACTTCAATAATGCGGCTTTTGACGGGAGCCTTATTTTCGTCCATGTCAACCCCTCCATCCCTGGTAGATCATTTGAAACGCGACGTATACCATCACCGGGATAAACAGCTTGCGGATCGTTTTGCTCTTCAGCCGCTGCATGATGCGCGAACCCGCGGTCGCCCCGATCAGCACGCCTAGCGCCACCGGCGCGGAGATAACCGGGATGATGTCGCCGCGCAGCAGGTAAATGCCCGCGCTGGCCGCCGCCGTGACTCCCATCATGAAGTTACTGGTGGCGGTGGACACTTTCAGCGGCATTTTCATGAACACGTCCATCGCCATCACCTTGAAGCTGCCGCTGCCGATGCCGAGCAGCCCGGATATGACGCCCGCGCCGTACATCACCCCGAAGCCCTCGTATACCCGATCGACGTTGTAGGCGACGGTTTTGCCGAGCGCTTTATCGTAATACTCTCCCTGCAGGCCAAGCTTGGCGGCTGCCGGATGCAGCGGCACATCCGTCGGAACCTCCTGCTTGCCCTTTTTGATCATCGCGTAGGCGGAATACAGCAACAGTAAAGCAAAAATGAAATATAAGAACTTCGGGGCAACCAGCGCCCCCACGAAAGCGCCCGTGATCGCCCCGACGGTCGTGGCGATTTCCAGGAACATGCCGACCCGCAAATTGGTGATCCGGTCGCGGATATAGGCCACCGTCGAACCGCTCGACGTCGCGATGACGGAGATAATGCTGGCCCCGATGGCATGATTAATGTCGACGCCGAAGAGCAGCGTCAAAGCCGGTGTAACGATGATTCCTCCACCCAGGCCAAGAATCGAACCGACGATCCCCGCCAGGATGGCGATCATGAAAATTTCAATCACTGTCGCAGTCAATTGTGGATCGCATCCCCTTTATCTATTCGTTGCATCGCCAGTTTCCAAGTATATCATATTTTCACTTCCCCAAGGCCCAAGCTTGAATCCGGCGGGCTCGTGTGCAATAGTGGAAGGAGGAAAATGGAAAGGGTGATAGTCGTGTCACTACCGGAATGGGTAACTTGGCTGCAGCAGCACGATCATTCCGCGCTAGCCGCCTTCCTGACGCTGGCGACGTTTCTGGGGCTGTACCAGGCATCCCGCCGCAAATCCGCCCGGGAGGAACGAAGCCGGCTTGACTATGTAAAGTCCAGCCTGGAGCTGTATGCCGCGGCCACCGGGCCGCTGATGTCCGCTTTGGACAAGCCCCCGCTGACGGCGGCGGAGAAAAGCGAATTGCTGGGTAAGCTCTTGGCTTGCCGGGCTGCCCCTTACGCAACGGAACACGCCCTCGCGCAGATCACCGCGTTCGCCGCCGATGGCGATGAAACCCGCCTGTCCTTGCTGCTCCGAACGATCGAGCGGGAAAGCGAAAGCCTCATCGCCGAACGGGACAAGCTGCTGCGCCAGATCGAGCGGCCGGGCTGGGGCAGATGGCTGTGGCGCACGATTCGCCACGCATTGCCGGCGCTGTTCGCCGCCGGCTTCTTCGTGACCCTGATCTGGCTGTGGCGTCTGCTGGAGGATTCCATCGCCGGCGGCACGGGAACCGGAGGTTCGTGGGAATTGGCGTTAGCTTGGATGCAGCTGGTCTCGACGTGGTTCTCGCTTCTGCTGCTCTATCCGGTAGCCGCGGGCGGGACGTACAAGCACGCCGACACGGCGCCGGCGCGTCTGCTGGCGGCAGCGATCGCCATGCTCGCCGTGGTTCATTTCGCCGGCAGCCTCTTTGCCCCTTACGTACTAGGCGCGCAAGTACTGCTGTTTCTCGCCGGATTCCGCCTGAACGGCCGCAAGCCGCGAAAAGCGCGGCCTTACGTGGGACACGCCCAGACACCGTTGCCGCCTGGCGAAGCCGTGTCCGGCACTGCCCAGGGCCGGTCCGAAGAAAGCGAGACGTCGCCCTGAACGCGCAAAAACCCCCGATTCCTTGCGGGACGCTTGGCTTTCCAGCCAGACGCCGTCCGGGATCGGGGGAGAGACAACCATAATGCCAAGGTTTAACGGACACCACGGACCTTATTTGCCACTAATGCTTCCACATCCGGCCCTTTTCGGGCAAATAGCGGCTCTACGGTTCGTTAGACATCAAAATAGATCTTTTTCAGCATAGGCATTGCATAAAACTAACAAGATACCCGATGTGCATAAAGGCAGGCCAAGGCGTGGCGGTCTATAGGGTTCAAGTCTTGTTGTCTCTGCATGCTGCTTTG
>NZ_JBNYYG010000017.1:0-103085 GCF_050565405.1 Paenibacillus macerans
TAAACAAGCTGACACCGGTAGAGTTCCGGCGCCAGCTTGCAGCTTAAGGGCTTTTTTCAATGTCTACAAAATTGGGGCTTGACCAACTTCCATATCTTACGACATGGGGGTATCTCTTAAAGGTGCTATACAATTCCTTTTACATTTTGTATTTTAAATAACTGTAAGCCAACATTTCAATCACTACATGGTAAGTGCTGTTCAAGTTCAACATCGTCATACTGGAGGGTTCAACCTGGGTTGCAATATGGAACGTCGAATGATGAGCCAACCAATTATTCTGATCAGCGGTGATGGAAAGTATCTTTACATTTTTCAGAATAGGTGTGGTGAGCGCCTCTTTAAGCGTCTGGTTATTTCCGGACTGAGAGAAAATAATCAGCAAATCATTTTCACCCATTCTTTCAATTAGGATTTGATACAGATTGTTTTGCATGCCGATGGGAAGAACCTGCATTTCCTTGCCGATTCCTAAAAAAACCCTTTGCATTTCTGCGGCCAGAAGCTGCTGTGCCAGCCCTGTCCCGATTAAGTAAATATGTTCGCTTTCATCAAAGGCCTTGTGAATGTCATGATAATTTATATTTTTGATATGCTCCAGCGTATTATGGATACTGTTACGGATATACTCGCCAAAATCACGATGTGCCATTGAATTCTCGGAAAAAAAGTCCCCCCATTTCATGAAATTTTTCAGTTCGGTAAATCCAGAGAATCCCAACTTTTGAGCAAATCGTAATACGGAGGATTTAGAAGTCAGGCTTTTATTAGCAAGTTCGGTGATACTTAAATTCGGAATTAGTTTCTTGTTGTTCAAAATGAATTTTGCTAGGAATACGTCTCCTTCACTAAACGTACTGTACTTTTCACTGATCAGATTCTCAATTTTCATTTTAGGCTCCTTTTTAACAATCCGGAAAACTTTATTGAAACAAGGATACCATATTAAACACGTTCAGGATCTGACTCCCTTGAACATTCTTGAAATAATCTCCGAATATGTCCCCCCGGGGGCCCTTGATCCGCACATCGCTAAACTCAGCATAGCCTTGACTGACAAACAAGCCAAGCTTCCCTCGCGGGATATCGTACATTCTGGCACTCATCGCTATGTTCGCATCCACGTAAGTTTCGCAAATCGATCCGTCCATAAACACTTTGAACTCGTAAGGACGATCGGGAATAAGCTCTATCGGACGCTCCAGCTCTACCTCATAAGGGAACGTCTTCCCGCCCTCTTCCGACTGCATGATCTTCCCGCGAAAGGTAAGGCGATTCCGCTGCGGCTCCAGGGTAACAGAATAGGCCTCATCCAACGCGTCTTCTGTTCGCAGCATGAAGCCAACCCCTTGAGTCGGCCCGGAGAAGGAGACGCTGGCTGAAATCTTGCACTGCTCAGGCAGCTCTTCCCGGCTCGTGCAGCCGGCAAAGCCGTACGGCGACACGCAGGAGAGCTTGCGATCCGTAAAGAGCCAATCTCCCGTAACGCCCTGGTATTGTACGGGCAGCGGCAGCGAAAACGCCGCATCAACCGTATCCGGCACTTTGACGCCGAGCGTCCCGTCCGGCCGCTGAACGATTTCATGGACGATCAGATTCCCGCCCCAATCCCAGGTATTGTAGTCTTTGCCTCGGGATTTCGTCGGATTCCAACCGAATAAATCGTCGTTTTTCGTGGGATTCCACCCGAACAGATAACGTCTTCGCCCGTCGGACACGGATTTGGCCGCATAGAAAGCCCGGCCGTCGAAGGTATCCTCCTGAGGAGTCAGCCACGGGCCATCCAGGGAGCGGCTCATCCGGTAAAAGGTCGCAAAACGTCCCGTATAGGAGGAATAGATCAAATACCACCAATCCCCGATCTGGAATAAATCAGGACATTCATGGGCCCCTACGTGCAAATTCGGCGCATATAGAGGCTCTCGGTATTCCCGAGTTTTTAGATCCCTGGATGATAACAGCGCAGTACACCCTTTACGGTTTGTTGGGCCTTTGGCCATCGCCGCAAGCAGTATCCAGTATTGGCCCTCCTCTTCATTCCAGAACACAAACGGATCGCGCCAATCCGACAGTTCATAGATGCGGTCATCCGCGGCAAAGGTATCTTCGAGAAAGGACTCCCAGGTCTTCAAGTCGCTGCTGATCGCATGGCAGACCAACTGCTTGCCCGGAGGAAATATGCAGTAGAACATATGATAGATCCCGTCCACTTTCAGAATATGGCCGGTTCCGCCTTCAATCTTGCAGGATCCATCTTCCCGATAATCGACGAAATCCTTCGTTCCGACCAAATACCAGCCTTGGTCAAGACCCTCCCGGTAGTTTTCTCGCCAACCATGCAAATAGCGTACTCCGCATCAACTGATCAAGGGGCCCGGGAGCTCGCTCACGTATGCGCGCCGGCGCTGCACCCGTGTACGGGTGCTCTTGGGTGCTCTTCCGGCCCGCTGCCCCGACAAAACTACGGAGGATTGACTCTAACGCTGATGATAAGCACTGTTATGGCGAATCCGACGATATAAAGATTCTAACGACGCTGAGACACTCTATTGCGGCAAAAATCCATGGTTTCGGTAGCAGAAAAGCGATATAAGCTCTGTGGCAAGCGTTAAAATCGCAGAGCGATGATTTAGGGGGAAATAAGTTCTGTGGCAAGCGTTAGATGATGGAAACGATCAATTCTTTTATTGAAATTTCCTTTTCTTGTCAATGCGCATAACGACATGAGTTGCCAGGCCCGCTTTTTTGCTTTTTCTTCCGCACAGAGCAAAAGACCGCTCCGCAAATCTTATTTGATTGGCGAAGCGGCTTTCTACATCTAGCTCTTCAGTTGTTCCTCCATCCTGACTGCTTCAAGACTGCAAAAAGGACGGATAACGCGCTCCCATTGCGGCCCCTTTCGGTGAAATACGGTCGATTTCCGCTAATTCCTCCGCGGAGAGCGTCACCTCCAAGGCGCCGAGGTTTTCCCGGACCCGGTCCAAACGCTTCGTCCCGGGAATCGGAACGATCTGTTCCCCTTGCGCCAGCAGCCAGGCGAGCGCCAGTTGAGACGGCGTGCAGCCTTTTCGTTCGGCAAATTTCTCGATGAGCGCTACGACCTCCAGGTTTTTCAGGAAATTCTCGCCTTGGAAACGGGGGTAAAAGCGGCGGTAATCATCTTCGGGCAGATCGTCGAAGGTTCGGATTTGCCCAGTCAGGAAACCGCGGCCCAGTGGGCTGTACGGAACAAAGCCGATGCCGAGCTCGCGCAGCACGGGCAGCACCTCGTCCTCCACTTCGCGGCTCCAAAGCGAGTATTCCGTTTCCACCGCGGCGAGCGGGTGGACCGCATGGGCCCGGCGAATCTGGTCGGCGGTCGCTTCCGACAGACCGATATAGCGTATTTTTCCGGCCTGGACGAGCTCCGCCATGGCGCCTACCGTCTCCTCGACCGGTGTATTCGGATCGATGCGGTGCTGATAATACAGGTCGATATAATCGATGCCAAGCTGCAGAAGGCTGGCGTCAACCGATTTTTTCACATAAGCGGGGTGTCCGTGCGTTTTCAGCTCAGGTGATACAATGCCGAATTTGGTCGCAATCACCGCTTGGTCCCGTCGCCCTTTCAAGGCACGGCCGACCAAGCGCTCGTTGCCCCCGAACTTTCCTTGCATAAATTCCTCGCCGTAAATGTCGGCCGTGTCGAACAGCGTGATGCCAAGATCCAGCGCACCGTGAATAGTCCGTACCGAATCTTCGTTGTCCGGCATCATCATCGTGCCCAGACCAAGGGTCGACACTTCAAGCCCCAGGCTTCCCAGTTTTCGTTGCGTGATCGCCTTTCCCATCTGATTCCCCTCTTTCCGCAGTTTCAATTATGGATGCTGGTGCATGATCATATTCTAAAACGCGGTTCCGGGAACAGCCACCGTACGCTTATGCTAGTAACGGCAATAACAGGCTCGCAGCTTCCGTAGGCATTAGTCCGACACCGGAAAAAAGATGCATAGATGCAGATCGGGATGATCCGTCGTAAATGCCAACGAATTGATATCGTAAGCCTGAATCTGGTTTTCGCCAGGTTTTTTGTAGAAAACCCGAGTAACCTTTTTCACTTCCACGCGATGCTGCTTCCACAAGGCGGCAAAATCGGCGCTTTTCCCGGAAAGCTCATTGACGAACTGCGCGAACCACGGGTCATGGGCATATTTGTCATAGGAGGTACGGAAAATAGCCACGGAATGTGCCGCCATCTCTTCCCAGTTGATCAAGCGTTCTCGCATCTCCGGGTCGGTGAACAGCATAGCCATCATATTTTGTTGACCCCGCGGCCGCGTCGAAACATCCGCAACAAGTTCATCGACCGCACGGTTCCAGGCGAGCAATTCAGCCCGATCATTGCTGATAAAACAAGGATAAGCCATCGCACCTACGATCTCTCTCCACTGCGGTTTGACTTCCGTTGTAATGGTCGTCACCGCTTCAGGTTCATTGGCATTCCACAGCTCGAGCAAATGCGTATGCTCGTCTTGGCTTAACTGAAGCGCTTTGCCGATGCTTTCGATCACTTCCCGGGACACGGCCACTTCCCTTCCCTGCTCCAGCCACGCGTAATAGGTTGCGCTAACCCCCGCCAAAATCGCCACCTCCTCGCGCCGCAAACCTGGCGTTCGGCGCTGGCCGTACGTTCTTGTCAGTCCCGCCTGTTCCGGCTGCAGCCGGGCCCGGCGCGATTTCAAATAATCGCCCATGATTTTGGCCCGGGTGCTGTTGATGCTCTCGTTTGCGTTGTTTCCGTTCCCTTCATTTCGATTAAGCATGGCAATCCCCTCTCTTAAGGAATCATTGAAATTCCATTGAGTTCGCTCCCGGATCAACCGACTCAATGCACTTGCTTCTGCTTTTGCACCTTGCGCTGCACATGTCTTGTGCCCCATTCGTGCATCGCGTCCAAAATCGGCTCCAGGCTCCTGCCGTATTCCGTGATCGAATATTCCACCCGGGGCGGGACCTCGGGGTAAACGATCCGTTCGATAATCTCCTCTTCCTCCAATTCGCGCAGCTTTTGGGTCAGCATCTTTTGGGAAATGTCAGGCAGCTTGCGCTTTAAATCGCTGAACCGCTTCGTGCCCTCCTGCAGCAAGTACAACAAAATAACCGGCTTCCACTTCCCCACCAATATTTCCAGGGCGTCGTCGACGCGGCAAAGCTTAGGGCTTTTTTCCATAGGAAAGTCCTCCTTGGTTTCTTATAAGTAACTATACCACTTTTAAGTGCGTACTTACTAAATTTTCGTAAGTGAAATATAATAAGGGCAAGAAAACGAATCATCAGAAAAATAAGAGGTGAGGAACCTATGAACAAATACCGTATCGATCCCGGCAAAGGCCTGGAGTTTGGCATATATACCTTGGGCGACCATTTGCCCGACCCAAACACGGGGCAGCGAATTTCGGCCCAGGAGCGAGTTCGGCAAATTATTGAATACGCGAAGCTCGCCGAACAAGCGGGGCTTGATTTTTTTAGCGTCGGGGAAAGCCATCAGGACTATTTCGCGACCCAGGCGCACACGGTGGTGCTGGCCGCAATTGCGCAGGCCACGAGTAAAATCAAGATTGGCAGTTCCTCGACGATTATCAGCACCTTGGATCCGGTCCGGGCGTACGAGGATTTTGCGACAATCGATCTCATCTCGGGCGGCCGGGCGGAAATCGTGGCAGGCCGCGCCTCCAGAGTCGGGCTCTTTGATTTATTGGGCTACGATGTTCACGATTATGAAGAATTGTTCGAAGAGAAATTTGATCTTTTGCTGAAAATCAATGAACAGGAAGTCGTCAACTGGAGCGGAGAATTTCGCGCCCAGTTGCGTAATGCCAAGATTCTCCCCCGTCCGCAGAACGGCTCCATGCCGATTTGGCGGGCGGTTGGCGGAGGCCCGGCCAGCGCGATCAAAGCCGGATATGCCGGCGTTCCGATGTATATGGCACATTTGGGCGGTCCTGCTTCGGCCTTTAAACAGACGGTGGATATGTATCGTGAGGCCGCAAGCGAAGCAGGACACAACCCGGCTGAGCTGCCTGTCGCCACAGCAGGCTTCTTCTATGCGGCCGAAACCTCGCAGCAGGCGTTGCAGGAACTGTATCCCTACATCAACGAAGGCATGAAGAAGACCAACGGACAAGGATTCTATAAGCAGCTATTCATGCAGGGAGGCGATCCGCATCACATCATGAACGTCGGCAGCCCGCAGCAAATCATCGAAAAAATACTATATCAGCACGAAATGTTCGGCCATCAACGCTATATTGCCCAAATCGATTTCGGCGGCATGCCGTTTGACCGGCTGCAGCGGAATATCGAGCTGATCGGCACGGATATTTTGCCGGCGATCCGAAAATATACGAAGAAATCCTGAGGAGGCAAACAAATGAAAGTGGTTGGACTATCCGGAACCATCGTAGGTTCCAAAACGAAAACGGCGATCGACTACACGATAAAAACCATAGCCGATAAATATCCCGGCACGGAAACGGCGGTTATCGATCTGGCCCAATACCAAGTGCAGTTTAGCGACGGCCGCAATTATTTGGAATATGACGGCGATACCGGATACGTGGCGAAAACGATCATGGATGCGGATGTCCTGATCATCGGCACCCCGATTTTCCAGGCGTCGATTCCGGGAACGTTAAAGAACATCTTCGATCTGCTTCCGCAAAATGCCTTGCAAGGCAAAGTGGTGAGCATCCTGGCTACGGCGGGGTCATCCCGGCATTATCTCGTCCCCGAGCAGCAGTTAAAACCGATTTTGTCTTATTTGAAGGCACAACTGGTGCAGACGTATGTTTTTATCGAGGAAAAAGACTTCTTCCGCAAAGAAATCGTCAATGACGATGTCAAATTCCGAATCGAGCGACTGGCGGAAGATACCGTTATTTGGGCCGACACGTATGCCCGTGTTCGGGAAACGGCAGAAGCGGCCTACGATTTGTAAGAGCCGTCGGCAACGACAGCCTGGGAACGCGTCCGCCCGCCGTTTACCATCTGTGTCTACCTAATGGTTTCAATCACAAGGAACCTGCTCCTTCACGAATAATTAGCTAATACTCTTGAAAAACTTCGATAAATTAGCTAATATTATGTATATAATAGCTAATCAAGGAGTGAGGTTTGATGCGGGTTCCTTCCACCGAGATGCAAAACCACTTTGGCAAATATTTGAAATTTGCGGAAGCCCATGAGGAAGTCATTGTGACCAAAAATGGCAGAGATATCGCCAAATTGACGGCCTGTGCCGGGATCGACGAAACCATCCTTAGGGAGGAAAACGCGCTATACAGCACCGATCGTGATTGGGTAACTTATGAGGAGTTCCTCGAACTGACTGAAACTTCGGAACAGCGTTTCGAGCTCATCGATGGCATCGTCTTTAATCTGGCTTCTCCTTCGTACAAACACCAACTTGCCGTACAAGAACTTCTTGGTACGTTTTACACTTGGTTTAAAGGTAAACCTTGTACGCCGCTTACTTCTCCGTTCGACATCACGTTGGAGAAGGAAAAGTCGAATATTTGCGTGGTTCAACCGGATCTGGTCGTCATTTGCGATCAGGACCAAATCGATGATCGCGGCAAATATCAGGGTACGCCAAAGCTGGTCGTCGAGGTGTTATCCCCTTCCACCCGCAGCAAGGATTTGATCTACAAGCTCGACTTATACAGGGCATCCGGCGTGAAGGAATACTGGGTCGTCGATCCGGTGAAAGCGCAAGTCATCGTTTACGCCCTGGACGACGGTAAAATAACGGACATGACGGTCTATACGAATATTGGAGATGAGCTTGTGACCTCGCAGCTATTCCAGGGATTACAAGTTTCAATGCGTGAACTCTTCGCTTGACCGGGCAGCCGGAACCGAGGCAATAGCCGTGCACAAGCCATTTAATGAACACACCCGGGACCAATGGAAATAGGGGCCCGGGTGTGTTCGTTACCTCCAGATTTGACGCGAAGCTGCTATAAACCCGATCAGAAAAACACCGCACAGCACCGCCATAAATCCATACCCGCCAAACACGTCGTACCGGAGGGAAAAATAACCGAAGCCAAGGCCTACCAGAAGATAATGATCATGGCGGCAAGGCCCGTATAATCCGGGTTGACCGCGGCGTAGGCGAAGCCGATCACATGGACCGCCAGTACGCAGACGATCAAAGTTTGCGGTCGAAACCGGGCAATCAGCGCATGTGCCGGCAGGCTTCCGGGCAGTTGCACCAGCATGATGGCGCCGGACAACACACCGAAGAAAGCGATCAGCATACTCAAGCGTTCGGCGTATAGCTGCCAAAATTCATAGATGTAAGTTAATGCTGCGCCGGTAACCATCCCGGAAGCGATGACCAGAAGAACGCCCGGATTTGTCCGGAAGAAACGCAGGGCTTCCGTAACGTAACGCGCAAACGAAAATCCTTGTCCGGACGGTTGGCCGTCGGCTTTCGCTGCCGAATCGTTCAGCAGAAAGGTCAGCAGCAGCGCAGTTAGCGCGCTTCCCAGCGAAATCCAATAATTCAACTCCAAGCCGAACCTGCCCGCAAGCCAACTGCCGGACAAGGCTGCCAGCATGGCGGCAAGAAAGTCGCAGGCGTTCAACCGGCTAAGCCGTTTCTCGAACGATGCTGCCTTCCCTTGCCGCTGCAAAGTCTCGTAAAGCAAAGCGTTCTCCGAACCGCTGCTGGCCGAACGGCCGATCCCCGCGAGAAACACGGCCAAAGTGAAGTGCCAGAAATTCGCGGCGTACAGCAAGACCAGAAATTCGCAGCAGACCAGAACGGCACTGATCAGGAGCATTCTTTTCCGGCCCCACTTGTCGGATAACACGCCGGACGGAACTTCCAGCAGAACGACCGTCAGCGCGTAAATGATTTCGGCATAGATGACCAGCGGAATGGTCATACCGCGCTGTTCCCAGTACAGCCGCTAGATCACGTACGCCGGAATGAGGCTGGAGCAAAATCGAATCGCATACAGCAATTGAATATTATGCCTGTCTTTCACGGGAGCACCTCTTTCGTATCTAATGGGCTTGTTATCGCTCAATTAGCTTGGAGGCGCTCGGGGCGGCCGGGCAAATCCGAATTAACAAAGAGGTCTTGCGATAGCTGACATCGGCAATGGGTCTCCTTTACACTTCGATTTATTGATTTCATCATAAATCCGAAATCGAGCCACGGTCAAATGACCTGCCCTGCTTCTATAAACTCTTCGATTCGGTCCTCACCAGCAAAGCATAAACAACCGATCCATATGGACCGGTTGTTCGCGTTTCTGCATCAATATCCGCTTCGGCTTCCGCCTTACATCGGCTGAGCCGTAGGCCGGATCACGATCTCGTTCACCGACGTATCTGCCGGTTGATCGATGGCGTAGGCGATCGCTTGGGCAATGCGGTCGGCAGGAATGCTCAAACTGCGTATCATCTCGCCCATTTGTTTCACCTCCGGGCTGGTGACGGTGTTCAGCAATTCCGTTTCGACCATCCCCGGAGCAACGATCGTGGAGCGGATCCCGGATCCCGGGGACTCCTCCTGGCGAAGCCCCTCCGCAATTGCGCGGACGGCGAATTTGGTCGCGCTATAGACCGACGAGGTAGGGCTTACCGTATATCCCGCTACCGAAGACACGTTGATGATGTGCCCCGACTTCTGTTCCCGCATGATCGGCAGTACGGCGGCGATACCGTAGAGCACGCCTTTCACGTTCACGTCGATCATTTGATCCCAATCCTCGACGCGCAGCTCGCTTAGCCGCGACACCGGCATGATGCCGGCATTGTTCACCAGCACGTCCACCCGACCATAACGTTCCAGCGCAAATTGCGCCAGCTTCTGCATGTCCCCGGAGGAAGCCACATTCGCCTGGAAGGAAGCCGCTTCTCCCCCCGCCCCGCGAATTTCGCTCACGATTTGCTGCAGGCGCTCCTCTCTTCGCGCAGCCAAGACCACCTTTGCGCCGTTCGCGGCCAATAGCTTGGCCGTGGCTTCTCCTATGCCACTGGAGGCTCCAGTAATAATGACGACCTTCGATGTTAGGTTTTCCATGGCGATACACTCCTTTTAGATATTCAATTTAGGCGCCTTTTTATTCAACTCGTGTTGATTATCTGACGTCCGTTGATTATCATTATAGAGAGGTCCGAAAGGAAAACAATCGCTAATCCGCGCGCGTTTGTGGCATACTCAACATCCGGCGCGAAATTGTTTATTAACGAGAAGGAGGCCATGCCAACATGGAGACCCCGACCAAAATCGACCGCCGCATCGTCAGAACGAAAGAGGCGATCACCAAAGCGTTCCTGGAGCTTTTTGCCGAAAAAGATCTCGAACACATCACCATCAACGACATCGCGGACCGGGCCAACGTGAACCGGGGAACCGTCTATTTGCATTACAGCGACAAATACGACTTGCTCGACAAGCTGATCGATGACCATTTGAACAAGCTGATCCATTTTTGCGATCCCCATGGGGAAACGCCGTTGGTGGGAGAACTTTTGCCGGTATTCGCCTACATTCGGGATCACTTCCTGTTCTTCTCCGCCATGCTCTCCACCTCGAGAGCCGCTCTGTTCCGCCAACGCCTCATGGCGTTCGTGGCGGTCAACGTCAAAGAGAAACTCGATCGGCGCACCCCGCATTCGGAGATCGACGGCGAGCTGAACGCGCAATTCATGGCTTCGGCTTTCGTCGGCACCGTGGAGTGGTGGATTCAGCACGGCATGCCGCACCCGCCGGAGTTTATGGCCGACCAGCTATGGAAGCTGTTCGAGAAAAACGAGGTTTATCCTGCGCGAAAATAACCCGGCGACACCTATCTCATCAGCTCGTTATACGGCTTTCAATCGCGGATCCGGCACAGACTCAAACTCCGGTTCCGCCGAGCCCAGCAAATTCTCCGCGGACAAAATCCGGTCGAACATGCCGAACACCGCTTCCGCGTCATACAAGCCGTCCAGTACGCCCAGCTCCATCATCAAGCATCCGGATAGCGACGCGGAGGTCAGCAGAATCGACTGGTTTTTGATCGAAAAATAGACCGAATCGACCCACTCCTCAAAAATCGGATACGACAGCACCCCCAAATTGGAGTAGGTCATCGTAAAATTCCACAAAGGGAACCGCTGGGGCATCGGTTTCATGCTCAGCTCCAGGCACTGCTGCTTGTACTTGCGAAACGAATTCGAGAAGGAGGCAAAGAAGAGCGCCAATGCATAGGGAACCCCCCGCTTAAACCATTTGAACGCCCCCTTCACCTGCTTGGCCAAATCCCCGCCGCGAAAAAACTGCATCGGCAGGCTGGCCACATAATTGCCGTGCGCCGTTTCCGGCGAGTACGGGTGCAAAAGCTGCAAATCCATCGGCATCGAAACGAATACCCGCTTCTGATCCGGCGCTTGCTCCAGCAGGCCCGCCGTCAACTGGCAGCAAAGGTATTCGGTCAACGTCATGCCTTTCTCCCGGCAGCGCCGCAAAATCGCTTTCGTCTCCTGTTTGCCGAAACGATACGGCTTCTTCACGTAACGGCCGCCCGGCAACGGCAGCTCGCCGCCGCTCAAATCGACCGTATCCCCGGGACGGGGCGCTTTCCCGTACGCCTTGGCGATGAACCCCAGCACGAACGCCGGCATCCACAGAAAGGCGGCGATTCTTTTTTGCAGCCGCAGCAGCTTCTCCTGCCACCCGCCGCTCTCCCCCGCAGAACCCGGCTTGGCTCTGCTTTCCCCCGCGTAATATTCCAGCCACCGCCGGATCCAGTACACCAGGCTTAACCCGTTCGCCAAGGCATGGTTCAGCGAGAACATGATCGTAAACTCGTCGATCCGAAACAGATGGAAAGGCAGCCGGGCATTGGTCGGGGCATACTGCCCCAGTACCTCTTCCTCCGTGTAAAAACGCGACAACAGCACCATCTCGTCGTTCAACAGCTTCTCCAGCTCTTCGTCCGTGAAACGTCCCCATTCGAACGTATCTTGGCCCGGCAGCTCCACGCGCTTGGACTGCAGCATGGGATGATCCATAACCAGCTGGCGGTAGCCGGCAAATAACCGGTCGTAGGCGATGGCCGTTTTGAATGTGACCGTGGCGATCATGCTGTTGCCTCTCACAAACGGCTCCGTACCGAAAAAATAAGTGCTTGCCAATTTGATCGCATTCATGAATGCTTCCTCTCCTCTCGCTGTCCTGCTTCCATAAACCCGACCCGGCGGCAATGCTCCAGCATGAGCTCCACCTTGCGCCGATCCAGCCTGGACCATTTGAACCCGAGCGCCTGAAGCAGGCGGTCCGTCTTCCGGTTCTGCACCAGGAACAACGTTTTGCTTGCGCCTTCGAAAAAGACGTTGGAATGCACCAGGATCCGCGTGACCTCCTCCTGGGCCTCCGGCTCGTCGTAACGGTCCAGCATATACCCGGCGAACGCCTCCACCGGCATCGTATCGACGCTGACCCCCGCTTCGCCCAGCAGGCGGGCAAATGCAAGCAAGTTCACCTGATAGCCGTTAAAGAGATGGTAGGTTTCGTCCTGCAAATGCATCCGGTCGAACAGCAGCACCACGGCTTCCGCCACCTGGTCCACGAAGGAGAAATTCAACGTTTTGTCGCGGATGGCCGGGAACCGGCCAAGCTTGATCAGCGACTTCACCAGCGCGTAAAAGGCGTTATCCCCGATATTCTCCTGAAATATCCCCGAGCGGGAATCGAATACCAGGTTTCCGACCCGGAACACATTGGCGGTTATCCCTTGCTCCCGCGCTTCCGCAATCCGCTTCTCGGCTTCCAGCTTGGTCATCACGTAATAGTTGTCCGAGCTCTGCCCGACATTGCAATCGTATTCGGTGAACACGAGGCTGCCCGCGCCTTCGACCCAGCCGCTGCCGACGCTGGTGGTGGATATGAAGTTATAGGCTTTCGGCTTCCCGGTACGGACAAACTCGATCAGCCGCTCATTGCCCTCCACGTTCACCGCGTGGAATTCCGCGTAATGCCCGAAATGCTTCACGTTCGCGGCTGAATTGATGACCGCATCAACGATGTCCGCCAACTCCGAATAACGCTCCGGGCTGAGTCCCAACCGGTCCTGCGTCAAATCCCCGCTGTAGACGTGCAGCCGGTCTTCAAGCCACGCTTCCCTCCCGGCGAACGCGTCGCCGAAATGGAATTCCAGCTTCGCCAGCACCCGTTCCCGCGCCTCGCGGTCGCTGTTTCCGCGCACCGGCACATGAATCGCGTAATCCGTCGATTGCAACAGCCGGTGCAAGATGTGGATGCCCAGATAGCCGGTGGCCCCGGCCAGCAAAATATGGCGATAGCCCGCTTTCGCGCCGAAATCGAGATCGTCATACCGCCGGTTCCGCTCCCGGTAATCCCGCAGCGCGTCCCGGGCCGGGCTATCCAGCGCCGAACCGCCTTGTTCCCTGGACGCGGCGGCTTCCTGCATCGCGCGAATCACTTCCTTCAACCGGTCTTTAGAATAGCGAATATGCTCGGCCAGCGCGCGAATCGTCGGGTACTGGAACAGGTCGTTGATGCCGACTTCGAAATCCAGCGCCAGCCGCGAAACAACCTGAATCGCTTTGATCGAATTGCCGCCCAGCCGGAAGAAATCGTCGTCGATGCCGATCGGCTCCATGTCCAGCAGTTCCTGCCAAACCTGCCGGATTTTCCGTTCGGCTTCGGTTCTCGGCAGGCTGACGCCCAGGCCGCCCGCAATCCGCCGTTCCGGCTCGGGCAGCGCCTTTTTGTCGATCTTCCCGTTGGGCGTCAGCGGCATGGCGTCCAGCAAGCTCACAAAGGCCGGCACCATATACTCGGGCAGCTCCCGCAAAAGATATTCGCGCACGGAATCCGCCTCTGCGCCGGTCCAAGCCTGCGCCTGCGCCTCCGCCTCCGCCGCTTCCGCCGTGTAATATGCAGCCAGATACTTCTCGCCCTGCCGGTCCGTCCGTGCGATCACGACCGCCTCCCGGACCGCCGGATGCTCCTGCAGCCGCGACTCGATTTCGCCGAGCTCGATGCGGAAGCCCCGGATCTTCACCTGGTCGTCGATGCGGCCCAAGTATTCGAGATTGCCGTCCGGCAGCCAGCGCGCCAGGTCGCCCGTGCGATACATCCTTTCGCCTGCTATGAACGGGCTCTCCACGAACTTCTCGCTCGTCAGCTCCGGCCGGTGCAAATAGCCCCGGGCCAGTCCATCCCCGGCGATGCACAGCTCCCCCGCCGCCCCGAACGGCAGCAGCTTTAGATGTGCGTCCAAAATGTAAATCCGCGTATTGTCGATCGGTCGGCCGATCGGTACCGAAGAGGCGGATCGCACCTCTTCTTCGTGGTAATTCCAGGTCGTAGCGATGACGCTGTATTCGCTGGGGCCGTAGGCATTCATATATTCCGCGTGGTCCTTCCATCGCGCCGCCAGCTCCTTCGTGATGGCCGACCCGCCGGTGACGAGCTTTTTCAGCGCCGGTAGCCTGCCGGGCGCAAGCCCCGCCAAATAGGTTGGCGGCAGCAGCGCAATGGATATGCCGTTATCGTCGATGTATTTTTCAAATTTATTAATGTCGTTAATAATAGCTCGCGAAGCCAAAACCAACGTCCCGCCGCCGAGCAAGATCGTAAACGCCTCCCAGACCGAAGCATCAAACGAGTGGCTGGCAAACTGCAGCATCCGGTCCTGCTGACCCACGCCCCATCGTTCCGCGAAGCAGTGCTGAAGGTTGATCACGCCCCGATGCTCCACCATAACGCCCTTCGGTTTTCCGGTGGAACCCGAGGTATAGATAATGTAAGCTAAATCGTCGGGGCGGCCGACGGACTTTTTCGGCGTACCCATATCGCCCGCCCCGTTGTCGGCGACGACTTCCCCCGCACCGCCGCGATCCAGCTCGATGACCCGTCCGCCATACGCCCCGGAGAGCTTGTCCCGCAGATGTCTTTGCGTCAGCAATACGGCGGCGCCGCTGTCTTCCAGCATATACTGGATCCGGTCCTCGGGATAATTCGGATCCACCGGCAGATACGCCCCGCCCGCTTTCAGCGTTCCGAGCATGCCGACAACCATCTCCGGCGAACGCTCCGTCATCAGCGCCACGATGCCGTCCCGCTGCACGCCCTGCGCTCGCAACGCTTGCGCCAGCCGATCGGCCCGTTCATTCAGGTCCCGATAGGTGAGCGCCTCATCTCCGAACACCAGCGCCGGATGATCCGGCCGCAGCTCCGCCTGCCGCTCGAACATACCGTGAATCGTTTGCTCCCGCGCGTATGCCGCTTCCGTCCGGTTAAAATCATGCAGCTGCTGCCGCCGTTCTTCCCCGGAGACGATCTCGAGCTCTCCGATCAGGATGTCCGGTCTCGCAATTACCTGGCTAACGATGAGGCGTAGTTGGCCGGCAACGCGCTCCATCAGCCCCTGATCGTATACGCGGCGGTTGTAGCGGAATTTGATCTTCAGCCCGGCTTCCGGCACCACGATCAGATTGAAATCGAAGCTGGTCTGCTCCGAAACCCGGGCGGAAAGAAGCCGGATTCCCCCGCCGCCGTCGTTCTCGACATCAGACAGCGATGCCGATCCGCGCGTTTCCTGGCTTTTTACGGCTTCCTCCAGCGGATAGTTTTCAATGGCTACCAGGGTTTGCACCAGATTAGCCCCCAAAGCGGTCCGCGATTGGATGTCCGCCAATAAATCATAATGATGCGGCTCCGAAGCGAGCGCCTCCTCTTGCAGCCCCGTAACCAGGCTCGAGAAGCTCATCTCCTTGCCGGCGCGGACCCGTACGGGAACCGTATTGATGAAGAGGCCAACCATCTCTTCCACGCCGGGGAGCTCCGCCGGTCTCCCGGAAACGACCGTGCCGAACACCACGTCCCGGGTGTTATTGTACCTTTGCAGCACAATCCCCCAAATCGCCTGCAGCACCGTGCTTAACGTGGCGCGGTTGGCGCGGGCGAGCTCCTCCAAACCGGCCTTCTCGTCCGCATCGATCGAGAAATCGTATTCCTCCTGGGCGTAAGCCCGATCATCAGCCTCGCTGCGGCATTTCGGCAGCAGCGCCGGCTGCTCGTATTCGGCAAGGTACTCGTCCCAGTACGTGGTCGATTCCTGATCCTCCCGGCTTTCCAGCCACTGGGTATAATCGCTGAACGGGCGAACCGGACTTACTCTCGGTTCGCTTCCCTCCCGCAAAGCGCGGTACCCTTCCAACAGCTCCTTGAACACGATGCCCAGGCACCAGCCGTCCATCACGATATGATGGAAGCTCCAAATAAGCCGGCATGTATCGGTGCTCGTTTGAATCAAGGCGACGCGAATCAGCGGATCCCGCAAGAGATCGAAGCCCCGTTCCTTGTCCTCCGCCGCATAAGCGGACAGATACGCTTCCCGCTCCGTTTCGGCCAATCCGCAAATATCCGCATGGAAGATGTTGGCGGGCCTGTTGCGGAGTACGACCTGAACCGGCTGCCGCACCTTTTCGTGCACGAACGCCGTGCGCAAGATATCGTGTCTTTGCACGATCAGCCGGAACGCACGGTCAAAAAGGTTCGGATCGATGCGGCCCTCCAATTCCAAGAAGGCTTGTTCGAAATACGCCGCCGAAGCCGGTTCGCGCAAGGAGTGGTACAGCATCCCCAGCTGCATCGGGGTCAGTGAGTAGATATCGGCGATTTCGGGAGCCAGGCTCCCCATCGCGCGGTAGACCCCATCCACTTCCGCCGACGTCACCCGCTTGGAGCTGACGTCGCTGGCCGTCAGCTCCGCGTAACCGCGGGACGCGCAGTGGTCGATGATTCGCAGCAGGCTGCGCTTGAAACCTTCGGCCACCCGATGCAGCGTAACGGCTTCGAGCTCGCCTTGGTGGTAAGCAAAGCGAAGCTGCAGTTTGCCCCCGGTTACGCGGCCGACGATATCCAGGACGTAAGGACTCGGCATATCGGGGGATACGGCCGCCCCGGTCGAAAGCCCGGACAACGCAAAGACCCCGGCAACTGGCTCCTCATCGAATTGCCCCAGGTAATTGAAGCTGATCTCCGGCTGCAGCCGGAACCGCAAAAGGCCTTCCTCGCGCACGAATCGACGGTATTTCAGGATCCCGTAACCGATCCCTTTGCGCGGAATGCGGCGCAGGCTTTCTTTGACCGCTTTCAAGCGATCTCCTGCGTCTTCGCTGCCGCCCAGATCCAATACGACCGGATACTGCGCGGTAAACCAACCGACTGTGCGGCTGACGTCAAGCTCGGGCAGAATCTCTTCGCGGCCGTGCCCCTCAAGGTTGATCAGCGCTTGCGATTCGCCCGTCCAACCCTGGATGGCCTCGCCTAACGCCGTCAGCAAAATATCGTTGATCTCCGTGTTATAGGCCCGGTTAGCGTCTTTCAGCAGCTTGGCGGTTTCGGTCTCGTTCAGCTCCGCGTCGAAGTAGTCCAAATCGCCCACCCTTCTGGCTTCCACCGGATGATTCTTCGGAATCGGGAGGATTTCCATCTGCTCGAGCTCCCGCCAATAAGCGATTTCGTCCTGCAGATTGGCGCTGGCGGCATACGTTTGCAGCGCTTCCGACCAAGCCCGGAAGGAGTCCGTTTTGTCCCTGAATCGGATCGCTTCTCCGGTCTCGGCCTGCCGATAACCCGACGCCAAATCCTCGAACAGAATCCGCCAGGATACGCCGTCAATGGCCAAATGATGAATGCACAAGGCTAAATAATCGCCCTCGATCGTCCGGTACAACCCGGCTTTAAATAGCGGTCCTTGCCGTAAATCGAAGCCGGTTTGCAGGCGGTCCGCCGCATCCTCCACCGCTTCGGCGACAAGGCTCGTCCCGGTGAAATCCCGTACCTCCAGGGAATAGAGCTCCCCGTCATCATGGATTCCCCGATTGAACAACAGCGGCTCCCCCGCCTGTTCCCTCACGACGATGCGCAGCGCGTCATGGTGTTCCGCCAAACGATTCAGCACGTTTCGCAGCAACTGCTCGTCAAAGCCTTCCCGTCTATGCAGCAGCACCGCCTGGTTAAAGTGGTGCTTGGCAGCGAAGGGCTGCTCGAATAACCAGCTTTGAATCGGCGTAGGCTGAATGCTTCCGGTCACCGTACTCTGATCCGCGATACGTTCCACCGACTGGACGTAGGCGCTTAATTGCTCGATGACGGGGTGATCGAACAGATCCTTGAGCTGCAGCTTCAGCTTATGTCCGTGCAGTTGGGAGATGATCTGGATCGCCTTGATCGAATCGCCGCCAAGGCTAAGGAAGTTGTCCTTGATGCCGACCCGTTCGACCTTCAGTACCTTGGCCCACACCTCGGCCAATATATCCTCTGCGCGACTCCGCGGCGCGGCGTATTCGGCTCCAGTCCGGGCGTTCAGGTCCGGTTCGGGCAGCGCTTTTTTATCGATTTTCGCGTTGGGCGTCAACGGCATGGCATCCAATTGAATCCAATAGGCCGGCACCATGTAATCGGGCAACCCCTGCAGCAGATGTTCGCGCAAACGCTCGGTATCGAGGCTTCCCTCCGCTGGGGCCGTAAAATAGGCGGCTAAGTATTTCTCGCCCGCCCGGTCGGTCCGTGCGATCACGACCGCCTCCCGGACCGCCGGATGCTCCTGCAGCCGGGTTTCGATTTCGCCGAGCTCGATCCGGAAGCCCCGGATCTTCACCTGGTCGTCGATGCGGCCCAGGTATTCGAGATTGCCGTCCGGCAGCCAGCGCGCAAGATCGCCCGTGCGGTACAGTCTTTCGCCTGCCGCGAACGGACTCTCCACGAACTTCTCGCTCGTCAGCTCCGGCCGGTGCAAATACCCCCGCGCCAATCCGTCCCCCGCGATGCACAGCTCCCCGGCCGCGCCCGCCGGCAGCAGCTTTTGATGCGCGTCCAATATGTAAATCCGCGTATTGCCGATCGGGCGGCCGATCGGTATCGAGAAGGCGGATCGCGCCTCTTCCTCATGGTAAGTCCAGGTCGTGGCAATGACGCTGTATTCGCTGGGACCGTAGGCATTCATATATTCCACGCGGTCCTTCCACCGCGCCGCCAGCTCCTTCGTGATCGCCGACCCGCCGGTGACGAGCTTCTTCAGCGCCGGCAGCCTGCCGGGCGCAAGTCCCGCCAGATACGTAGGCGGCAGCAAGGCTATCGTGACTTTATGTTCGTTGATATACCGTTCAAATTCATGAAGGTCGTTGATGATTTCCCGAGCGACCAGCACCAACGTTCCGCCGCCCAGCAAGACCGTAAACGCCTCCCAAACCGAGGCGTCAAACGAACTGCTGGCAAATTGCAGCATCCGTTCCCGTTCGCCTACGCCCCACTGTTCCGCGAAAAAATGCTGGAGATTGACCACGCCCTGATGCTCCACCATGACGCCTTTCGGTTTCCCGGTCGAACCCGAGGTGTAGATAATGTAGGCCAAATCATCGGGGCGCCCGACGGTTTTCTTCGGCGTGCCCATATCGCCGGCCCCGTTGTCGGTGACGACTTCCCCCACAGCTTCGCGATCCAGCTCGATGATCCGTCCGCCATACGTCCCGGCGAGCTTGTCCCGCAGATGACTTTGCGTCAGCAATACGCCGGCGCCGCTGTCTTCCAGCATGTACCGGATCCGATCCCCGGGATAATTCGGGTCCACCGGCAAATACGCTCCGCCCGCCTTCAGCGTTCCGAGCATCCCGATCACCATATCCGGCGAACGCTCTGCCATCAGCGCCACGATGCCGTCCCGCTGCACGCCTTGCGCGCGCAATTGATCTGCCAGCCGGTCGGCGCGTTGATTGAGTTCGCGGTAGGTCAGCTCCGTCTCCCCGAACACCAGCGCCGGATGGTCCGGCCGCAGCTCCGCCTGCCGCTCGAACATGCCGTGAATCGTTTGCTCTCGCGCATATTCCGCCTCCGTCCGGTTGAAATCGCGCAGCAGCGCGTCCCGTTCATCCTCCGGCAGGATTTCCAGCTGCGACAGCGGGGTTTCCGGTTGTTCCATCGCTTGCTTGAACAAATGGTTAAAGTGGGAGATCACCTTCTCGATGGAGATGAACTTCTCGAACGCCTTGATCCGATAGTCGAAATTGACCGTGACGTCGGCCGCCCCTTCATGTCCCCAGATCAGGAGGGTTAGCGCATTCCGTTCGTGGTGGTGCGTCATGCTGACGCTGCGGCATTCGGCGTGATCGAACTTGTGGCGCATCTCCTGTTCCTCGAAGGATAGCGAAATATCGAACAGATTGCCTTTGTCGTTAACGTTCTCGTACACCGCGCGGTAGATTTCCCCGAACGATATTTTTTGATGGCGGTAGCACTGCATCAGCTCTCTCTTGATCAGCTTCATCAGCTCTTTGAAGGTCAAGTCCTGCCCGGGACTGATCCGCAGCGGCAATACGTTGGCGAAATGCCCCAAAGTTTGCTTGTATCTCGCGTGGCCCCGGTTGAATACCGGCACGCCGATCACCATCTCGCTCCGCTGGCACACCCGGCTGAAATAGACGAACAGGAGACCCAGGAAATAATGGAACGACGAACACCCTTCCTCTTCGCAAAATTCAATCATCCCGTTATAGATATCCTTCGGAATCGTCAATATCAGCCGATCGCTCCAGAGCGCGTCGCTTTCCGCATCGTCCTCCCCGTCCATGCCCCGGCTGAGCAATGGCTCGGGTAGGGTTTCGAACCGACTTTTCCAAAACTCCCGGTCCTTCGCAAAAACCGCCGAATCCAGGTACTGCCGGTTGTCCGCGATAAAATCGGTATACGCATAACACGTTCGGTCGATATGCCCGCCTTGCGCCAGCGTATTGTAGTTTTCGAACATTTGCCCGAACAGCAGCGCAAATCCCCAGCCGTCGATGACCATATGGTAAACTTTGAGCAGAATGTAATATGTATTCGCATCGCCTTTTAATAATACAAATTCAAAAAATTGCGGCTCCGACTGAATCGGCTTAAGAAACTCCCGCTTCATCCACTCGACGCACGCCCGATTCGGCTTGTCCCGCTGCGAAAAATCATGGAACGGAACCGTGTAATCCACTTCCGGCCGAATCGCTAAATAAGGTTCCCCCTGACGGTCGACCAGACGGGCTCTCAAGGAATCGTTCTGGCGGATCAGCAACCGGATGGACGCATTGAAAATCGACGGGTCCATCTCCCCCTTCACCTCGATGTAACCGCCCAGATTGTAGATCGGCTTGTCCGGGTACATGCACTGCTCAAGCCAGATATCCTTCTGATAAGCACTTAAAGGGTGCTCCTCCACGCTCACCATGTTCGTGTCCATACCATTTCCCCCTGTCATCATTAAGCTGCTAAATAAGCGACGCCGATGGTGTTCCCGGTCCTTTTTCCCGCACAAAAAAAGATGTCCATTCCCCATATGAACATATCAGGAAAAGACATCGCACCCTGCCCTGTTTCCTTCGGCAACCTGGCAATCATGGCTGGGACCCCAGCTTTAGACCCATGGCTTTGTGTCCGCCGCTTTCGCGGCGTTTACGAGTATCGGGATTACTACAAAACTATTCATTTGCATTTTTATGCATATGTCGCTATTTAGCTTCATACCTACATAAACAATTTCCAACGGTCTTGGTTACGCCATATTTGGAAAATTATTGAGAAAAGAAAGGTTAGTAAATAAAAAGACACCTATCCGAGAAAAAAACTCGAACGGTGTCGTATGAAAAATGGGCGTGATTATCACACCCTCCAAATTTCTGTTTTTAATGCGGAAATCGGCAGCTTTGATTCTATATCAAAAACCGCCGATTGGCTCATCTATGCAATTTTAGCGCAAAACTAACCCTCTGCCAAAACTGCGGTTTTTTTTATTTGCCACAGGGCAGATTAGCAATTTTTTAAAATCTGAAACAACTTAAAGTTCTTTACATTTATATAGTTTATTGCAAAAGCTGTAACAAAACACATTCATAAAAATTGCAACAACAATCACGCAAATCAAAAGAGGACTATTCATTAAATAGTTGTATAAAAAGGCCATAAGGGCCATATACGGAAAAATTGAAAGCGCACCAATAATATCCGCTTTTTGAGTTTCAAACATATAGAATATTAAGAATTCTATTGGTATAAAAACAGCAATCAACAATAGCCCAAAAGGAAGAATATGCGTTTGAACAACTGCAAACATTTCAGGCTTTATAGCATGTGTTATGTTGGAAAACAAAATCAAGAGAGGTGTAGCAATTAAACAGAAAAGATAAATAATTATGCCCCTTGCCCCTATAATTGATGTAGACCTAACAGGTAGTATACTGAATAGTAACTTAGTCTTATACTTTGCGTCATTAAATGCAAAATTTCGCAAAAGTAAATAGGATAGCATCAGCAGTCCCGCAGCGTAAATGATGATATTAGCTAAATCATTGTTTACGTTGATTTGATTAAAAAACATCGGGTATAATGCAATACAAAGAAGCTGTAGCCAAACAATTTGGCTTAATGCTGAAATTTGCATTTTTGTAAAATTAAAAAAGTTTAAGCGCATTATTTGAACCTCCTTGTATAGTAGAGCATAATGTCCTCTATTGAGGGGACTTCATAAACTGTTTTGTCCGGCAGTACCTTTTTGAGTGCTGCTTTGTTATCTGTCAGCCCTTCAAAACCGTAAGAGGATTTGTTTATACCAACAAAGTAATTTTTGTAATCTGGCAATAATGCCGCAGTATCGCCTTTTACAATGGCGTGCTGATCTTTTATTTCATCCTGTTGCCCTTTCAGGATAATTTTACCGTCATATATGAAATACAAATAGTCAGCTATTTTGTCAAGGTCAGAAGTGATATGTGTTGACATCAAAACAGTTTTATTGCCCTCAAACACAATGTCTTTCAGTATTTCTATCAGTTCACTTCTCACCAACGGATCAAGACCAGATGTAGGCTCGTCCAGAATAAAAAGGTCAGCGCCATGCGAAAGAGAAAGCACAAGCGCGTATTTCATTCTCATGCCTCTGGACAAATCTTTAATCTTCTTACCCTCCGGTAATTCGAATTTTTTTATGTAGAGCTGATACGCATTATCGTCCCATGTATGGTACATGGGGGCAATCAGATTTTTCATTTTCCTTAAGGTCAAATCTTCATAAAAATGACCGTCGTCAAGAACAATGCCTAGCTTTGATTTTATTTCTAAATCATTGTTAACGCTATCCATACCCAAAACTGTAATTTTCCCATCATCCGGTTTAATAATGTTCAATATGCTTTTAATGGTTGTCGTTTTTCCTGCGCCATTCGGCCCTATGAAGCCGGTAAGTGTTCCCTTTTCCAGCGACATATTTATATCCCGCAAACTAAATTCCTCATAGCTTTTACATAGATTGCAAATTTCCAAAACCATATCCAATCTTATTCCTCCTTGCCTAATTCATCTATAATTTTTTTCAAATCTTCTCCTAAAATTCCAACAGGCTTTGCATACTCAATAATATCTGTAAGCTTTTTTTCAATTTCCACCAATCGGGTTTCCTTTAAAAGCTCCATATTTTGTGGTGCAACAAAAGACCCTTTTCCCATCATATTGATAGTAAATCCTTGCGCTTCCAAACCCTCATATGCTTTCCTTGTCGTAATAACGCTAACGTTCAAATCCTTTGCCAAGCCCCTAACAGATGGTAAAACATCTCCTTCTTTTAATTCGCCGGACAAAATAGCGGATTTAATTTGGTTCATAATCTGCCCGTAAATAGGTACTTCCGCAGAATTTACAATAATTATATTCAATATCATATCACCTCAAAAATCAACTAGTGTGTATGCACTATAAGCACAGCATAACTCGTTATCCTATCAATGTCAAAACTTCTAAAAATCAGATTTCCTGGCTCTTTGAATGGCGTACGCCGAGGAACAGGCTCGACATATCCCCCCGCTCCTGCTGAAAGTCCAGCCGTTTGAGTGCGCAGTTATATTTCTGCACGATGCCCTACACTGTAAAGATGTCGTTTTCCACCTGTTGACGGGTCGGGGCCGTGTACAATGTGGTACTTACAATTCCATTTTGTATGTGCTAAACTGTTCACATCAGATGACATCTGTATTCCTCCTGTTGTGCGATAAATTCGGTTGGCGAACCAAATTTATTGTAACACTGGGAGGAATTTTTTTTGATACATCGCTGAAAGCTCTCCCGAACCATACGCATAGCGTATGGTTTTCTTTTGACAAAAAAACTCTCAGGCTCAGCAGCCTTGAGAGTTTCTTGGCATGTTCTGCAAGAGCGCAGTGTTGCCGCTCGTAAAACGATGCGAATTTCATTTGACGTCCGCCACGGCCGGCAGTTGGAAATGACGAAGCAGCAGTGTAAACAGCTGTTCCACCATGTCGGCCGGCGAGTAAGGCATACCGCGCTTGATCCACCATTCCATCAGGCCAACGGCGGCGGAAGCCAGAAACTGAACCTCAACATCCCTGTTCGTTGCGGAAGGAATTCCGTACATTCCCAGATGATCCTGAACGCCCTGTTCCATCAAGGCCATCATGCGTTCTCTGAACACCGGGACCCCTTTGCCCGCTATCAAGGTGGAATAAATCGAGGCATTCGCCCCCAAATATTCGAAACCCCGCAGCAGCAGGTCTTTGGCGGAAACCGCCGTGACATCCCCGTCCGATAGGCAACTGTCATGCAACTGCTGTAAATACGTCTCGATGCATTGCTCCTGCAAGTCAAATTTGTCCGTGAAATGCAAATAAACGGTTCCTCGATTCACATTCGCACGCTCGGCAATATCGTTGATCGTGACCTTGTCGAAGCTTTTTTCGCCGAGCAATCCTACGAAAGCTTCCATGATCGCCTGCCGCGATTTCATGATTCTTCTGTCCATGCCGCCTCCTTGCGCCCCGTTCTCAACAAAACGAGGCCTATCTGTTGATTTATCAACAAAACCGCAATGAATTAGCGATTGAAGCAAAGCTAACGCCAATGATAAGGTAATTTTATTAAATCATCGTTGATTATTCAACAATTGTTGATTACAAAGAGAGGATGAGAACAATCCATGAAGGTATTGGTTTACGGAGCAGGCGTGCTAGGCAGCTATTTGGCCCATGCGCTGATTCGCGGAGGCAACGATGTTTCCGTACTGGCACGGGGAGGGCGTGCGGAGGAGTTGGAGAAGGATGGCCTGGTCATCCGGCATTATGTGCAGCGCAAAACGACGGTGGATCCGGTGCGGGTCATCCGGTCGTTGGAGGCGGACGATCTCTATGATCTCATTTTTGTGGTGATGAAATATACGGATTTCCGGGAGGTCCTGCCGATCCTGGCGGGCAACCGGAGCAGCAACATCGTGCTGGTCGGCAATAATGCCGAAGCCCGGGACATGCAAAACGAACTCCTGGAACGAAGCGATGCGGAGAAACACGTCGCCTTCGGGTTCCAACTGTCCGGAGGGCGCCGGGAAACCGGCCGAATGGTCTGCGTCCGCGGCGGCGGCGGGCAGATGGTGCTTGGCAGCTTGGACGGGCCCATCTCCTTTCAAGTGTTGCTCGATCAAGCCTTTGCCAAAGCCAAGTACAAACTCGCCTACCACAACGAAATGGACGCCTGGTTGAAAAATCATATCGTGCCGATTATGGCGCTTAACTATGTGACTCAAATCCACAAGGGCCGAATGAAAGAGGTTGCCCGGGACGGGAAGCTGCTGAGCCATGCGGTAACCGCTATGGATGAAGGCTTCCGCGTGCTGGAAGCGCTTGGTTATCCCCTAATCCCTGCCGGTCAAGCTTCGTTCATTCGTAAACACAAACAGCTCGTTCGGCTTTTTCTGAAAATCTATCACCTGCTGCCGGTCAGCCGGATGATCGACGGTAACTTTAGCGAAGTGGAGGCCTTGGCCCGGAGATTCAACGAATGGAAACAGCGGGCCAAGGTCCCGACGCCCCATTGGGATGAGCTGGAGCGGCAGCTTCGCGCAAAGAAGGCTGGCGAATAGTCGCCAGCCCCTTTTTACAAATGTCTTAGTCCAAACTTGCCGTGTTCACCAGCGGAAGTTCGCCTTCTTTACGCTTCTTCGCATAATCCGCCGTTGCCGTAAAAAGAACGTCGGAGGATGAATTCAGCGCGGTTTCGAAGGAATCCTGCAGCACGCCGATGATGAAGCCCACGCCGACCACTTGCATGGCAATGTCATTCGAGATGCCGAACAGACTGCACGCCAGCGGGATCAGCAGCAGCGATCCACCGGCAACGCCCGAGGCGCCCGCAGCAGACACGGCAGACAATATGCTAAGCAACAGCGCCGTTCCGAAATCCACTTGAATGCCCAGCGTATGCACGGTGGCCAGCGTCAAGACGGAAATCGTTACCGCCGCACCCGCCATGTTAATCGTAGCGCCCAAGGGAATGGATACCGAATACGTATCCTTATTCAAACCCAATTTTTCGCATAATCTCATATTGACCGGAATGTTGGCCGCCGAACTGCGTGTAAAGAAAGCCGTGATCCCGCTCTCCTTGAGGCAGGTCAATACAAGCGGATAGGGATTCGCGCGAACGTTCAGAAACACGATCAAAGGATTGACTACCAAAGCCATAAATAACATACAACCGATCAGAACCAGAAGCAATTTGCCATAATCGAGCAAGGAAGCGAGGCCGTTGGCGGTAATCGACTCAAATACGAGTCCCATGATTCCGAACGGTGCAAACTGGATGACCCATTTCACGATTTGCGATACGGCGTCCGACAAATGGGTAAGCGCGTCTTTGGTGTGATTATTGGCGCCTTTCAAAGCCACGCCAAGCAGGAGCGCCCAAGCCAAAATGCCGATATAGTTGGCACTCATCAAGGCGTTGACCGGGTTGTCCACGACTTTGAAGAGCAAAGTCTTCAATACTTCAACGATACCGCCCGGCGGAGTCAAATCTCCGGCTCCCGACGTCGCAAGCGACAAGCTGACCGGAAAGATAAAGCTGGCCGTCACCGCGATCAGACCCGCCAAAAACGTGCTTGCTCCGTATAAGGCGAGGATCGATTTCATATTCGTTTGACGGCCCTTTTTATGGTTCGCGATGGCGGACATCACCAACAGCAGAACCAGCACGGGGGCAACCGCTTTTAAGGCGGACACGAATAAAGAACCGAAAATCGTGAGACCTGTTGCACTTGGAACGGACAAAGCCAAGATGATACCAACCACAATTCCCGCGAAAATCCGTTTAACGAGACTCAATCGGTTCCACCTGAGTACGACTGCTTTCATGATTTCTCCTCCGGTTGATCAAGATAAAGTAGTACAACTAAGCATTGTTGCGACGCTGTAATGAGGCATAGCGTTAGTTTACCATGGATAGCTCCACTTGTGGGAGAGTGGAAATATCTGTGCGTTAATTTTCACAAGTATTCGATGTGCTACGGCGCCATAGCCCCCTCCACGCCGTATTCCTGCAAATCGATATCGGGTTCCAATCCAAGCGCCAGCTTGGCCATTTGGGCTCCGATATAAGGCCCCATGGTTAACCCCGATGCCCCCAACCCGTTGGCCACGCAGATGCCGTTCCAGCCGGGCAAAGCCCCGATCACCGGGAGGAATCCCGGCGTGAACGGGCGAAACCCTACCCGGGCTTCCAGAAAAGTCCCGTTCTCCAATCCGGGGGCAACTTCCAATGCCTTATAAAACACCTCCTGCAAACCGCCTGCCGTTACGCGGGCGTCGTACCCTGGCGGATCGTTCTCGTGGGTGGCGCCGATGACGATCCGGTGATCGGCAAAAGCCAATATATACTGGTCCCCGGGCGGCATAACGACGGGCCAATGGTTCGTGTCCGTCTCAGGCAGCGCCAAATGGACGATCTGCGCTTTTTGGAAAGTGACTTTGAAATCCACGCCTAACGGCTCCAGCAGTGGATTGGCCCACGCACCAGCACAGACCAAAACGGCGTCTGCGTCGATCGATGCGTCCCCTACCCTTACGCCCGTCACCGTGGTTCCCTTAAAACGGAGTCTGGCTTCTCCGTTCAGCAGAGAAGCGCCGTTTCGGATCGCGGCACGCAGCAGCGCATCCCGAAGCGCGCGACCATCGACGCGGGCCGCGCCGCTGATATGCAGCGCGGTATAACCGTCTTCGAGCGGCGGAAACAGTCGCTTCACTTCGTTCGATGAAAGCAAATTGACGTCGCCGATCTCCGGGGCATCCTGCTTGCGCTTCGCCGCCAGCTTCTCAAGTTCGACCAGCTTCAGCTTCTCGTCTTCTCGATATATACGCAGGGCACCCACGCGGGCATAACCGGTGTCGGTTTCCCCCTTCCTTTCCAGCTCTTCGATCAACGAGGGGTAGAAACGCGCCCCTTCCACGGCCAGTTTGTACCAGGCCCGATTGCGGCGCTTGGACAGCCACGGGCAGATGATCCCCGCAGCGGCATCGGTCGCCTGTCCCCGCTCCTTCCGATCGACGATGATCACTTCGGCCCCGCTTCGGGACAACTGGTAAGCCGCCGAAGCGCCTAATATCCCGGCTCCGATAACAATAAACTTTTGCATGTTATAGCATCCTTTGGTATTTAATTAATAATGTGGGTATACTGGAACGCTGATCTTAACCATGAAAGACGTTGTAGTGTGAGATTTCATATGAAAAATCATACAGAATTTTTCCTCGTCAAGGCAAAACCGAAAATCTATATGAAAAATCGTATAGAATTCATCATTTCTGTCGATTCTGGGCAAATTCTATATGATTAATCATATAGAATTAATTATTTCTGTCGATTTCGACGAATTATATATGAAAAATCATACAGAATCAATAACAAAGCGGATGGATGAAGCCTGTACGTTAGGCGCACGCTCCTTCGAGGCCGCCTGTTACTTGTCAAAATGAAACCGAATCGGCAAGCATTCGTAACAACATACAAGTTAGGAATTCCACATTTAGGAGGATAAATCAAATGATCATTACCACAACTCCCACGATTGAAGGTTCTCCAATCAGGCAGTACCTCGGCATCGTCACCGGCGAAGTGATCATGGGCGCCAATGTCGTCAGAGACTTCATGGCCTCCATTACCGACATCGTCGGGGGACGTTCGGGCGCTTACGAGAACAAGCTTCAGGAAGCGAGAGATGCCGCGTTCGCCGAAATGAAGGAGCAAGCGTCGTATCTGGGAGCTACGGCCATCGTCGGGGTGGATATCGATTATGAGGTCGTTCGCGAAGGCATGTTGATGGTTTCCGTCAGCGGAACGGCCGTCATCGTATAACTTCGCATTCAGCGAGCCCATACGACGAAAGCCAAACCCGCAAATCGGGGTTTGGCTTTTTTTGTTCGAGTTCTTTGCTTTACAATACTTTGGTCATAAATACGCTGTTCGGGTCCTCCGCATAATCCGCAAAGGGTTCGCAGTACGCAAAGCCGAAGCTTTCATACAGCCTGCGGGCCGGGGCGAAAGCTTCCATCGACCCCGTCTCCAGGCTCACCCGATGATATCCGCGCCGTTTCGCTTCCTCGAGGAGATGAGCCAGCATCTGTCTGGCTACGCCTTTTCTGCGATACGAGTCGGCGGTCCGCATCGATTTTACCTCGCCATGCCGGCCGTCCAGCTCCTTGAGCGCTCCGCAACCCGCCAATTCGCCGTCGATCCAAACGCTCCAGAAGGTGACGCCGGGTTTCTTTAACCCCTCCAGATTCAGCGCATGAATGCTTTCGGGCGGAGAATTCTCAGCCATATTCGCCAAGTGCTCGCCGATTAAGGCCGCGATCTCGGGCCCGCTTAAGTCGTCCAGCCTGATTTCCATAAACCGTGTCCTCCCTCTTCCTCGTTTATTGCTAGATAGTTTAATTTTGATGATAGAAGTCCTATTGTGCAGAAGAGAGATTATTCAACCAATCCCGTGATCAATTGCAGGTCGATCCCTGTGCCGCTGATCAGAAGCCGCTCCTTTTTATTGCCCAGCAATTGCTGCGTCCAATCTACAAAACCGCCGTCCACGATACTGGCGCCGTTCACGTCGATTTTGAAATTGATTCCCCGGTAATAGGCATTGTCGCTGGCTTCCCTATCCCTGATGAACGAGCATGAAGGAAACCTTCCTATCAAATGTTCGTACATTCTATCCATGAAACCGTCCGAATCCGTGTATCCCTTCCTCATGTGAAGAAATACCTTTACCTCTTTCCCCAACCGATCGCCGTAATAGTGGATGTAGTATTCGATTTGTTTGGCCATCGCCTCTTTTTCGAAGCGATAGGACCCCGTATCTTTGCCCGAACTGACGAGCGAGAACAATCCGAAGTGGGGAATCGCCAGATTCCCCTCGAACTGTTGGGCGCGCGTGACTCTGCAAGCCGAACACACTTGAACATCGCTTGCGGCGTTATCGATGGTCTTGTTGTTGATGCCGTTCGCCAGATAGATCGCGAGCATGTTGGTGCTGTCCGAAATCAATTCGACGCCCCTCGCCGCGGAAACGACTTTATTCTGGGCCACCTTGGCCACGACCGAACAGCTGCCAAGGATACTGGCAGGCGAAAGCTCAATCGGCCCAAAACCGTGGCATTCAGCCGATTCGAGCATGGCAAGCTCAATCCGCTTCAATCGAATTGGACTCCATGCGGCAGGCTTGACGAACCGGTTGGTCGCGTACTTGCCGAGCAAGCCGCTTGCTGAGCTTTGTTCCGTTATTTCTTTGTAAAGCGCAAGCAAAAGCGTGGAGACATCCGAGTGCGATAACCTCGTGGTTAGCTCGGAAATCAAGCTTTCATGGCCCAATTTTTCAAGGACGCGATTTACGATATCGGTGTGCTCCAAGTCCATTCCTCCCCATGAGCAAGTTGCCTTATAAACGAAGCAATTCTCCCGGGTGGTCGGCGTTCGTTCCTATTTCGGCTGAATGTAACCTTCCGCCTTCAGCAGCTCGGCGATCAGTACGGCGCCTCCGGCCGCTCCGCGCAACGTGTTATGCGAGAGGCCGACGAATTTATAATCGTACAGGGAATCTTCGCGCAAACGGCCGACCGAAACGCCCATGCCCTGCTCCAGATCGCGGTCGAGTTTGGTTTGCGGTCTGTTCTCTTCTTCGAAATAGGTGATGAACTGCTTCGGCGCGCTTGGCAGCCCCAGCTCCTGCGGTCTGCCTTGGAATTGCCGCCAGCGTTCGATGATTTGTTCCTTGGCCGGTTTGTTCTTGAACGACACGAACACGGTCGCCAAATGTCCGTCCGTCACGGGGACGCGGATGCACTGCGTCGTAATCAGCGGAGCGCTCGCTTTCAGGATTTGGCCATCGGCCACGCGGCCCCAGATGCGCAGCGGTTCCTGTTCGCTTTTCTCTTCTTCGCCGCCGATATAAGGGATCACGTTGTCCAGCATCTCGGGCCAATCCGTGAAATTCTTGCCGGCTCCGGAGATCGCTTGATACGTCGAAGCGACCACGGTAGTCGGTTCAAAGTCCAGCAAGGCGTTCAACGCCGGTACATAGCTCTGAATGGAACAGTTGGGCTTAACGGCAATGAACCCTGCCTTCGTCCCAAGACGCTTGCGCTGCGCGGCGATCACTTCGATATGCTGCGGATTCACTTCCGGAATCACCATCGGGACGTCCGGCGTCCAGCGGTGAGCCGAGTTGTTGGAAATCACCGGCGTGCCGGTCTTGGCGTAAGCTTCTTCCAAAGCTTGGATTTCCGCCTTTTTCATATCGACCGCGCAGAATACGAAGTCGACGTCCGCCGTCACTACTTCTACTTTCGCCGCATCCTGCACGACGATGTTTTTAACGGCTTCCGGCATCGGTGTGGACATCTTCCAACGGCCCCGCACGGACTCTTCATACGTTTTGCCCGCGGAATTCGCGCTCGCCGCGATGCCCGTCACCTCGAACCAAGGGTGCTGATCCAGCAGCTGCACGAACCGCTGGCCTACCATTCCCGTACCCCCGACGATGCCTACTTTCAATCTCTCACCCATTGAATATCTGTCCTTTCCATGTTGGTTTTGTGTTCTAAGTCCTTAACGATCTTGCCAAACAAAAAAATCCCACCTCCAAGACGAGTCTTCCGTCTTGGGGGCGAGATTGGTATGCCCGCGGTACCACCCCAGCTTCGTTAATATGTCGCCATATTAACCTCTTCAAGTACAGCCTGCGCCCGCATGCGTATACTCTAGCTCTGTAACAGGAGCTCCTGGCACACCATCCCTGACCATACAAGTTCCGATGTGCTGCTCGGAGGCTTTTTTCGATCAAGAAACGCTTTGCTCCTTTTCAGCGGACGGAGCTCTCTGGGAAAGGTTTCAATGATCTACTCTTCTCGTCATCGCATTTCATGTTGCGATTATATTACCAGAATAACGCCTGAACGTAAACCGGTTTACAAAATTTTTCTGTTCGTATTTCACTCCAAACCTTTCATCTGGACCGAATAGCTGCACATTTGCAATTATTCATGTACTATCCGTGCAACCCCTTATAGGGTTCGTGCCTTGGTATCCCTCATGCTGCCTTTGCACGTTTATCCCTCTCGTTCAGGGGGGCCAGGGGCCCGGAGTGAGGCGAGCTCTTGTCCATTTCTCGGCTATCTGATCAAAGGGGATAATCATGCAAAGCGTCCGGGCAGCGTGTTAATCTTCGAAAGAATACAGACCTCATTTAGAGCTAACCCGTATCATGGGGTCATGGCCTTTGTGAAAGATTACTCGACCCGGAATACCTGATTTCTCTTCCGGTACTCCCCCGGCGTGAGCGCGGTTTCGCGCTTGAACAGCCGGGTGAAGTAATTGTGGTCCTGGAAGCCGCATTGCTCCCCGATTTTTTTGAGCGGAAATTCGGTATGCGCGAGCAGCCGTTTCGCCCGGTCGATCTGCAAATGGTGCCGGTACCTTAGCGGGCTCATTCCCGTGTGCTGCTTCAAGCAACGCGCCAGATAGTCGAAATGGTAATGCAGCTCGCGTTCCATTTGCCCGGCGTCGAATGGAAGCTCCAGCCGCTGGGCCAAATAAGCCGCTACCCGTTCGCTAAGCACATAGGAGCGTGCATGCGGACTGTTTTGACGCATCCCGTTCTGCAGCTGTACGAGAAACTGGCCGAAGAGCAGTTGCAGCTCAAAGGATCGATAGGGCGTAAGCACCCGATGCAGCGCGATCATTTCATCCAGCAATGGCCGCACCGCCGGCAGCTCAACCCCGGCAAATTTCGGGACGTCGATCACCGCCGGCCGCGGCTCCGTATCCTGGTCGGTCCGCGCGAGCAGCGGCTGCAGCCAGCTCTGTTTGTCCACCAGCCTTGGCGGAGCGGATTCGGGGTGCCGGAAATGGATCCAGTAGACCTCGGTCTCCCGCTCGGTCGGGCGGTAACCGCGATGTCTTTTTCCCGGCTCCAACGCCAGCAGCTTCCCCTCCTCGATCTCGTATTCGATCCCTTCCTCCTCCATATATAAAGCGCCTTTGGCGCACACGATCAGATCGTACGCATCAAATACCCGATCGGCATGCGTGACTCCGGCCTGCCATAAGGCATAACCTACCGTGGCCAGCAGCGGAACCGGCGGCGCCTGAAACTCCAATACAAGCATCCCATCGCCTCCCCTTACTAATGTAGAAATTGTACTATATTTAGTCGTATTTATCAGCTGTAACAGCCAATCGAATTCATTAGAATGGTAGGTATCGTACGATGCCTAATCCTAATTCCTTAAACGGGAGGACAACCAAACATGAGATTTCGCCAGGTTCATCTTGATTTCCATACGTCCGAAGCCATCGAAGGGATCGGCAGCCGTTTCTCCAAACAGCAGTTCCAGGATATGTTGAAGCTGGGCCACGTTGATTCGATCACGGTTTTCTCCAAATGCCATCATGGCTGGGCCTATCACCCAACCACTGCCAACGAAATGCACCCGCACCTCTCGTTCGACCTGCTTGGCGCGCAAATCGAAGCCGCGCACGAGATCGGCGTCAAAACACCAGTTTATCTATCCGCAGGGCTGGATGAGAAGCTCGCACGCCGGCACCCGGAATGGCTCGTCCGCGATCCGCACGAGAAAGTCAGCTGGTCGCCCGACTTTATGACGCCGGGCTACCATCAGTTTTGCATGAATACGCCTTATCTCGACATTCTCGCCGCCCAGGTGCATGAAGTGGTTGCCCATTACGACGCGGACGGCATTTTCCTCGACATCGTGGGCGTTCGCCAGTGCTACTGCCAGTATTGCGTGGCCGAAATTCGGAGACGCGGTTCCGATCCGCGCAATCTGGAGGATATGAAGGCAATGTGGGAAGAAACGTATATCCATTATGCGCGGAAAATGAACGAAACCGTTCACGCCGTCAAGCCCGGACTTCCCGTCTTTCACAACAGCAGCCATGTGGCCCGCGGCCGCCGCGACCTGGCGCAGTTAAATACCCATCTGGAGCTTGAATCGCTGCCGACGGGCGGCTGGGGCTATGACCACTTTCCGCTGTCGGCGCGGTATGCCCAAGGAATTGGGATGAATTTTCTGGGGATGACCGGGAAATTCCATACGTCGTGGGGCGAGTTCGGCGGATATAAGCATCCTAATGCGCTGCGGTACGAAACCGCGTTAAGCCTGGCTAACGGGGCTCGCATCTCCATCGGCGACCAACTGCATCCGGCCGGCTTTATGGATCCTGCCACCTATGCGCTTATCGGCGAAGCTTACCGGGAAGTCGAAACGAAGGAAGCCTGGTGCGGAGACGTGACCGCCGTGGCCGACATTGGGCTGCTATCCGCCGAGGCGGCGGGCTGGCAGTCATCGGGTCCGCAACATGCCGACACGGGAGCCGTGCGGATTTTGCTGGAGGGGAACTATCTTTTTGACATTGTGGATACACAGGCCGATTTGGAAAAATACAAAGTGATCATTTTACCGGACGGCATCGCCATCGACAGCCACCTTAAAACAAAACTGGCCGCATTCGTCGCCAAGGGCGGAAAGCTGCTGGCCACCGGCCGTTCCGGGCTATCGCCGGACGGATCGCGGTTCGAGCTGGATTTAGGCGTGGAGTGGTTGGGCGAGTCCGCTTTCAAGCCTTCCTACTTCAAACCGGGCTTCGAGCTTCCCTCCCTTCGCAGCGCCTCCTTCGTCATCTACGCCGAAGGCCAGGACGTCAAGCTCTTGCCGAACGGCACCAAGCTGGGCAGCCGCGAGAACCCGTATTTCAACCGCGACTTGTTCACCTTCTGTTCGCATCAGCATACGCCGTCGAATTTGCTGGACGCCGGTCCCGGCATGGCGGAAGGCCCCGCCGGCATCTATGCCGCCTGGAATCTGTTCGAGGATTACGCCCTGAAAGGCAGCCTTCCCGTCAAAGAGATGCTCTGTTATGCGCTGGATCGCTTACTGGAGCGTAAGACGCTGAGCACGAACTTGCCTGCGCAGGGCGTAACGGCCATTCAGGCGCAACGCGCCGAAAACCGCTGGATCCACCATCTACTGTATGCCTCTCCGGTGCGCCGGGGACAAAACGTCGAAGTGATCGAGGACCTGCCGACCCTGTTCGATACCGAAGTCACCATCACCGTCCCTGAGCCGGTGCGGGAGGTTTATTTGGCCCCGCAGCGTACGCCGCTGCCTTTCCGCCAGGAGAACGGCACCGTCAGCTACACCTTGCCGTCATGGTCCTGCCACCAGATGGTCGTGCTGCAGTTCTGACCGGCGCTCCGAAAATGAAAAGACCACTTGTGCTTATGCCTAGTGGTCTTTGTTGCGTTTGATTTCGTTGATAGCTCACAAGTCGCTTCTTTAGTAAACGAATGCTTTAGAAACACCGGAACCCTTCTTTTCTTCACCGCATAAAATTTAAAGATTGAATTTAACTAGGGAGGGAACCTAAATATGGAAATACCTGTTACCGGTTTCATTTTGGATTCCGAGAGTTCCGGATCTCCTCATTCGCATAAGCTTTATATTACTTCCTGGGATGGAAGGCCTGTCCACGTTCATTCTTTTTCCGGAAATACTTCCTTTGACGTGGGACACAGGCACCATTACGCCGGCGTAACGGAGCCCGCCGCCAGCGGAGTACCGCACGTGCACGCCTACTTTGTAGAAACCTCCTTTGATGCGGGTCACATTCACACGATTCGCGGAACCACCGGTCCGGCCATTCCCTTGCCCAGAGGTGGACATTATCATCATTTTGAAGGCTTCACGACCGTAAACGGAATGATTCCCCACCGCCATGGATATAGCGGGAACACCAGCAACGAAGAAGACTAAGCCGAGTACTCGATTTAGCTAAAATACTCAATAAATATAGCGTTGATTTCATCGGCTATTTCATGATTTATGCCATGTCCCACTTCGGCAAAAAAGCGGGCGTTCATTTGATGTTTCTCAAGCTCGTTTTTTCCGCCAAGAATCATAAAGGGATCCGCCTCTCCCGATAAATAAAGCACCTTGTCTCGAATACTCCCGATCTGTTCATCCGTAAAACCGGCAACCTTGTGATACTTCATGGCCATATTATTGTAGCCCTTTAAAAGGAGCGTAAAATGCTCGAAGACTAGCGGATTTTCCGTAAAGGCGGCACTATTGCGGCCCGCAAGCTTATTCAGCAATTTGACGGCATTGCGTTTGGTGGGAAACAGCGCTTCCGGAAGAAAGATTTTGATCATTGTCTTCATAGGATTACCGCCCACCGCGGGGACGCTTGCCGCCATGCTCAGCACCTTGCTGACGCGCTGTGGTCTATGTAAAACATAATATTGGGCAAGGTATCCTCCATGGGACACGCCTGCCATGTTCACTTGCTCCAACCCCAGACCGTCAAGTATTTCATCAATCCAAATCGCGTCGTCAAAAGCCTTGTTGTAGTTGTGATTCGGAACGCTTTTTCCGGGTCCTCCTAGCGTATCGACGGCATAAAGCCGAAAATGCGGCGCAAGCGCAGCGGCGTTGTAGATCCACATCAAGGCGGAGTCATCGCCGACACCATGAAACAGTAATATCGGCTGAGCGTTCGCCGCTCCAAAAACGTTGACATGCGTTCTGCCGTAACGTGTCGGAACATCAAGCTGCGTCATCAAAGTATTCCATGCCTCAAGCAAGAGGTCATAGGTCGATAATATGGCTTTTTCAGCTTTTTGCGATTTATAAATTTTCATGCGCCCTTACCTCCCGGTCAAAATAACGATTATAGAATCGTCTAAGCAACGAGGTCAGTTCAGTTTTTGCAGCCGATTTTGCTTCGGGAGTTGCGGAAACAGGACCCGAAAAATAACGCAGAAACACGAATAGAATGATGGACTGATATTCTGATGCGAGATCCGCTTGGTTGTCTCTTCGGATAAACCCTCTTTCCATCAGCGAGGCAAAGACCTTTTTCTGATGCTCGAGCGGGTCGGTAAACAACAGCTGGTGATACATTTCTGCCGCAGCATCGCTCACTTGATTCTCAATAGTCAGCATCCTGATCAGTTTATAAATTTTCTCATCCAGTAAATATTTTTCGATATAAGAGATGCCGGATGCAATGAATTTGAGGCCGTCCACTTCAATGCTGGCGCTTAAAGCCTGATTGAATCCGGCTTTCATGTCTAGCGCCCAACGCTCTGCCTGCTGCAACAGGGTCTGGAGGATATCTTCCTTATTTTTGAAATGATAGTATATGGAGCTTTCTTTGATGCCGACAACCCGCCCGATGTCTCTAATGGACACCGCCGTATACCCGTTTACGGAAAACATATTCAATGCAGTAGCAAGAATTTTTTCTTTCGTGGTCTGTTCCGAACTGTTCAATGGTCAACCTCCATCCCTTGACTAACAGTTGTTAGGCAACTTTAGATTACCTAACAACTGTTAGTCTGTCAACCTCAAAAAGTCCGGAGAGTCTTATCTCCTGCTTGTTTTATTTTTGGCAAATTTCACTTGAATTGGTTACCGCAGCGCCGTAAGCACCTCCTCCGTCGACCGGATCTTGCCGATGCGCGGGAAAATATACTTGCAGACGAAGTCGTGCTCCGCTTGGGTCGACGCGGTCATGGCATCCTCGATAAAGATCTGGTCGTATCCGTGCTGGAACGCTTCCCGGGCCGTCGTATCCACGCCGATGGAGGTCGATATGCCGCACAGCACGATCGTATCGATGCCGCGCCGGCGCAACTGCAGATCAAGATCGGTTCCGAAAAACGCGCCCCACTGCCGCTTGGTCACGAGATGCGCCCCTTCTACTTCGGCCAACTCGGGCACGATTTCGTCCCAACCCTCCGGATACGCCCCCGGGCTCAGATGCAAATCCGTATCCGGCTTCAGCATGTCCTTCCCGTCCAGGGAGGAGACGCGGACCAGCACCACGAAACCGCCTTCCTCGGCAAACGCCCGCGCCAGCCGGCCGGCGTTCCCCACCACCTCGTCGCTCCGGTAAGGGGCGCTTTCCCGCGAGGGATGCGCGATCCCTTGCTGCAGGTCAATGACGACCAGCGCCGTTTTTTCCGCAATGACCACCGTCTTGTTCTCCGTTTGATTCATCTCCGTCATTTCTCATCCGCTCCTTCTAAAGTCGATTACCCCTGGAGGACCGCCTGTTTGGCTGGATCCCTCAGCTTCTTATACACCTTGAAATACACCCATGCCGCGTTGATCAGGAGCAATGCGCTGGTCGCCAAAAATACGTACGGAATCCCAAACCAAGCCGCGACCTGCCCGCCCAGCACCGATCCGGCAAAAACGCCCAAATATCCGGCCGCCATACTGAACCCGAACACCCGGCCCGTCAACGCATCGGGCGTGATTTTTTTGATCAGCGTATTGACCGAGGGGTTCAACCCCGCCGAGGCCAGCCCCAGCATAAACCGCAGTCCCATCAGCTGCCATGGATTGCGCACGAACGCCTGCGGGATAAAGAAGATTCCCGCCGCCACCAGCGCGGCCAGCATCACTTTATGCGCGCCGATCCGGTCGGACAGCTTACCCAGCCTTGGTGCGGCCACGATATTGGCCAGTCCCGAAGCCGAGAAGATTATCCCGGCCAGCAGCGCCACATGGCTTGCATTCCGGGAAATTTGGTTGACGTACACCGTTAGGACCGGCTCCACCGAATACAAGGCGACGCTCAGCATGAAGAAAGTCACGAACAGCGTGATCGTCAAGCTTTTTTCCGGCACCGTCCGCCAGATTTCCTTCATGCCCGGCACTTTGGTTTCGGTTCGCACGAACGTTTCCTTGACGAAAAACACCGTGGTCAGGAAAGCGATCAGCATCAACCCTCCGGTCAGGAAAAAAGCGTCCTGCAAGCCGAGATTCTCCGCAATGAAACCGCCGATCGTCGGTCCCAGCAGGGACCCGGAAATATTGGCCGTAGATAATGTGCCTAACGCGTAACCCGCGTGTTTCTTATCCGTCTGCGTCGCGATGAGCGTCGTGCAGGCCGTGCCGTATCCCGTAATTACCCCTTGCAGCAGCCGAAGCCCGATGAGCACGTAAACATGGGTTGCAAAACCCATGCATCCGATGATCACGGCCATCCCTAGGCTGGCCCGCAGCAGCATCGGTTTCCTGCCGTATTTGTCCGCCGCAAGGCCCCAGATCGGCGAAAAAACCGCCGAGATAATAAACGTAATGCCAAACGCAAATCCGGAGTATTGGGCGATCGCATCCGCATTGTCGACGCCAAGGTGCTTGATGTACAACGGCAAAATCGGCGCGATCTGGCTCATCCCCACTCCCGTCACGAACATGCCGAACCAGCAAACGATCAAGTTTCTTTTCCAAATCGGCATAACAAAAAAGCCTTCCTTCTGTAAGTCACCCTGTCATGCACGCACGCGCAATGAACAATATTGTAGGATGATCTTAACGCAAGAAACGGCTCTAAACCATGCATTATCTTAAACTCCATGGACGATTTTGCTGTAGAATTCCGAGGGACTGATGCCTTCCGTCCTTTTGAAAATGCGGCTGAAATAAAACTCGTCGGCAAAACCGAGCTCCAGCGCGACCTCTCTGATCTTCCTGTCGCCTTCCAGGATCAGCTCTTTCGCTTTATCGATCTTGAGTTTGTTGAAATACTCGATGACGGTATATCCCGTGGCTTGCTTAAAGGCCCGCGACAGGTAGTAGGATGACAGGTGGACCAGTTCGGAGAGCTCAGCCAGCGTGATCCGTTCGCCGAGGTGGTCATGCATGTGTTGAATGACCTTCTCGACTTTAAGCGAGACGGCGTGGTTTTGGTTTTGCTTCTTCAGGTTTTGAAACACCTCGTACAGCATCTGCTGCAAGCAAGCTCTGGTCAGCAGCTCATACCCCGGCAGCTTGGCATACCAGCCGGCCACCAGCTTTCGAAAGGCGTCCTCGACCTGATAGCCGTTTTGCAGCAGTTGCACCGCCTGCAACGGCATTCTCCCCGGATCATGGCCGATGGACCAGGCGCCGTCGTCGAAGCCGACGCTCGCATAGCTGAAATGAACGGAATAGAAGCAAATCGGTTCCGCTTCATCGATTTCGATCGTATGGGGTACGCCTGGACGTATGTAAAACAACAAGGCGTCCTGGACGGGATGCTTCTTGCGGTCCAGCGTAAAGCTGCCTTTTCCCCCGGTGACGAGCAGCAGCTCGTGATGCTGAAGCGTGCGGGTGATTTTGCTTCGCAGCTTCTTGCCGTCGTTCGGCAGCTTGCTGTTGCAATAATGGATATGGAAGAAGAGATTTTTCAGGCTCATGCGGCTGATTCGCCTCCGTTCGTCGGTCTCTCGTAACGATCGCAACTACTGCGATTAGACCACATTGGCAGCCAAACCGCAACCTCGCCCCTGGAAAGACGTGATCATCATGGGGTTCGGTGTTTACCTGTTCGTGAAATACATCTGGGTATCGGCATTCGTACGCATAGAAAAGGCCAACCCAAATCGGTTGGCCTTGATGGCGTTTAAATTCGAACTTATTTTACTTCGTTTGCGCCGGTTACTTTCCCGTCGATGGCAGCTGTTGCTTTCACGTCTTCGCTGGCGAAGTACAGGTTGCCGTCGATCGTCGCGGTTTTATCCAAGTTGAAACCATTGGCTTCTACGTATACGTCGCCTTTCACGGTACCGCCTTGAATTCTCAGGTTTTCGCTTTGAACCGTCAGTTTAGGTACGGTCAATGTAAACGAAGCCGTAATGTTGTGATCCGCGTCTTGGGTATACAGCGCGATTTTACGGTAGATGTCTTTCGCGGCATCGCCCTTGTCATGGAATTCGCCGGCTACGACCACGTCGTTGTCAACCGTCAGATCGCCCAAAGTCGCAATGATCCAAGTCCCCTTTTCGCTAACTGCGTTGGTGAATGCATCCGCTTGATTTACGATCGATGCCGTTGTTGTGGCGTCCGTTTGCTCAGCGGGTTTATTCGCATTGGCTGCCGAATTATCGCTATTCGAACCGCACCCTGCCAATAGAGCCGCCGCGATTCCTGCTACTACCAAACCTTTGACCATTTTCATTTTGTTTCCCTCCTATTTTTATCTTCAGTTTGAATTATAAAAAAAAACGTTATATTTAAATGTGATTAATTTCACATTTATTGTGTTGTTTTTCACAATCCATGTCACAACAAATTCATAGTTTATGAGATCATCCCGTAACGGACTCCAGGGATTTATTTCGCCCCAAACCGAGACATTTTCGATGATTCGAAGGAAATAAAGTCTCCCTGGTCCGTTAATATTTTAAGATGCCGATACGGGAAGATATAAGGTCACTGAAGTCCGTTAGCGGATTTTATCAACTCGCCGATAGGAGGTGTTGGTCAACGCTGAAGAAAAACCGGCGCGCCCATCGGAGAAGACCCTGCTCCGCCGTCGACGCTGATTTCCGCGCCGTTAACGTAAGACGAATCGTCCGAAGCCAGGAACAGAACGGTATTGGCCAGTTCCTCCGGTTCGCCTAAGCGGTTCAGCGGAATCCCCCTCTTCAGGTATTCTTCCAGTTGGTTAAAACTTGGGGACGCGGTGTCGCCCCAGATCGGCGTTCTCGTGGCACCGGGAACCACCGTATTCACGCGGATGCCGCGCGGCGCCAGTTCCGACACCAAAACCCGGGCCATGCTCGTGACCGCCCCTTTGCTTGCGGCATAAGCGGCGTAACCCGGGCTGCCGGCCTTGGCCAGAACGGAGCCGTTCAAGATCACCGAACCTCCCGCTCTCAGATGCGACAAGGCGGCTTGAACCGTGAAGAACACGCCGGATATGTTGATATCGACGATATTTTTAAATAGGGCAGGTTCCGTTCCGCCTAATGGCGTATTCCCGGCGATGCCGGCGTTGGCGAAGACGATGTCCAGCCCGCCGAAAGTATCCACGGCAGCGGCAACAGCTTTTTCCGCGCTCGCCGGATCCGCAGCGTCCGATGCCACGCCAATGCTGTTCGCCGCCCCCAGCGCATCCACCGCTTTATTCAAATTGTCCTGATTCCGGCCCGTGATCACGACCTTGGCGCCTTCGGCCACGAACAATTTCGCCGTGGCGAAACCGATCCCGCTGCTTCCCCCGGTAATTAACGCTACTTTCCCATTCAATTTTCCCATGTAATATCGCTCCTTCATTTCTAGGTTTATTTTTTGAGAACGTTCATTCTCAAATAAGCAAAAAAAATTACTTCAACTTCAATACGGACATCGTCGTATCGATAATCCGGCCCAGCTTCTCTTTGTCGTCGACTGTTTTTACCAGGACCCGCAGGCCGGCCAAGGCATTATTGAAATAGGCCGATAGTTCTTCTGCGTTCAGCGACGGATCCAGTTCGCCCGATCGTTGACCTTCCAGAATAAGCCGGCGGATCAGTTCCTCTGAATGGTCCCATCCCTTGGCGACGAACGCTTTGGACTCGGCGTCAAACAACGCCAACTCCACGGCCGTATTCACCATCAGGCATCCCATCGGAGTTCCTTCCTCCGGTTGGATAACCATTTCGAACATGGCGCGGATCGCATCCTTCGCGGAACGGGCGCCGCCCGACAAGGCTGTTATGCGCTTCTCGATCAGTTCGCGATACCGGTTAAGCGTTTTGAGATACAGGGAATGCTTATCGCCGAACGTGTCGTACAAGCTGCGCTTATGAACGCCCATATGCTCGACCAGATCCTGCATCGATGTTTTCTCATAGCCTTGTGCCCAAAACAGCTTCATCGCTTTCAGCAGCGCCGTATCTTCGTCAAATTCTTTGGCTCTGGCCATCTTGGCATCCCCTCCTTTCGATTTGACTTTATCATATTGAGAACGATCGGTAAAGTATTATTTTGCACCGACGTTCTTGAATTTTGCTTCGAGTTAAAACAACAGCTCCCGTCACCGGATATTTCCGGCCGGGAGCTGCTTGAATCATGCGCTATCATTTAATGGTAAAGGTTCAATTCTGCGATCGACCACCACCACTCCGGCGTAGCGGACGTCTGTACGATCTTCACGTACCGGGCGGTTTGTTTCGGGAACGTCGCCCAAATTTGCTCGGACGTTCCTGCGTCCTCCGTGATCGCCGTCCAATTCTCGCCGTCCTCGGACACGAGAACTTGGAAGCTGCGGGCGTAGTCGTTTTCGCTGCCGCCCGAATCCATGCTCAGCCGGCTGAAGTTTTGCACGCGGCCCAAATCGAGCTGAATCCATTGGTCCGGGCTCTGCCCCACGCCGGACGTCCAGCGGCTGCCAAAGTTATCGTCCAGCAGTGCCGCGACGTCGGCGTAGGTCGAAGCCGTAACCGTCCAACCCGAACGGTCCAGCGCATTCAGGAGCACATTGTCCCCTTCCTCCGGTTCCGGTACCCAAGGCGTCAGGTCGGCCGTATACACCTTCACTTCGTGAATCGACCACCAGTGGGAATCCGTCCCCGTTTGCACGACTTTGAAGTAGCGTGCCGTTCGCAGCGGGAAGGCGGCGGTAACGACCGGACCTTGGCCGACGCCGGAGGCGACGGGACTGCCCCACGTCTCGCCGTCCAGGGACGCGTACACTTCGTAGCCGTGCGCATAGTCGTCGCGGCTGTGCACGCTGTCCATCACGATTTGGTCAACCGGCTGCGCCGCGTCCAAATCGAGCTGGATCCACTCGCCGCCGGTTTGCTCGCGGCCGGACGTCCAGCGGGTGCCGCCCTCGCCGTCCAGCACTGCCGCGGCTCCATCGCCCGAAGAAGCCGTTACGGCCCAGCCGTCAGGCGTCAGCTGCTTTTGCTTGCCGATGCCGTAATCGTTCACATAGAGTTCGGCGATCGACCACCACCGGTTCGCTTCGCCGGATTGCACGAGCTTCAGGTAACGGGCGGTTTGCGCCGGGAACGTGACCGATACAGCTCCCGCCTGGCCTTGGCCGCCGGTGACCGGATCGCCCCAGGTTTCGCCGTCGTTCGAGACGTAAAGCTTATAAGAACGAGGATAATCTTCACCCGCGTTGCCCGGATCCAGGACGATGGAGTCGAAGCGATGCATCGCGCCCAAATCCACTTTTACCCATTGGCCGTTCGCCTGCTCGCGGCCGTTCGTCCAAATCGTGTCGCGGTTGCCGTCAAGCATGTTCGACGTAACGTCTCCCCCTTGCGAGGAGGAGGCGGTCACGACCCAACCGGAGTGGTCTTCAAGCGAGCCGTCCGCCGGCTGAGGCTTTACAGGCTCCGGAGCGCCGAATTTGGCCAGCTTCAGCTCGGAAATCGACCACCAGCTGTCCGACGGAGCGGTCAGCACGATTTTGACGAAACGGGCTTTTTGTTCCGTTAGCGATACGGCCAAGCTTGGAGAAGTTCCCGTGCCGGAGGCGACCGCTTCGTTCCAGGTTTCGCCGTCGGCCGACATATAAACTTCGTAGCCGTGCGCGTAATCGCCCCAGTTCGTGCCGGAATTCATGAACACCGTGTCAAACGACTGCTCGGCGCCCAGGTCGATCTGCAGCCAGTCGCCCGGCGCTTGCGTCCGTCCCGAGGACCAGCGGGTCGCGAGATCGCCGTCGACCATTCGTTCCGCCGCTTCGGAGCTGGAGGTCGCCGTGATCGTCCAACCGCTGCGGTCCAGATATTGAACGCCTTGCGAAGGGTCCGGACCGTCCAGCACCGTATTTTCCAGCGGATTGACTTTTACCTGTGCCTTGGCGTAAACGACCGCGGAGCCCAAAGGACCGTTCGCGCCAAAGAAATGCACCGTCTTGGCGCTGTCCGACGGATTCCAGATCTGCGCGGTGTAGACCCCGTCTTTTTCATACACGGTAACCGCCGGATCGTCCGCCCAAATATCCATCGTGCGGGTTCCCGTCGAAACCATGCTGTGCATGAACCAATACGCGTTGAACACTTCGTTTTGCTGCATCTTGCTCGTATCCCATTTCGCCAGCGCGCCTTCCGGGTCGCCGATCGATTCGAACGGCCAGATGATATGCTGCCACGAACGCTCCGGCTGGCCGCCGAGATCCTTGATCAAACCGGCGTACAGCTCGTTCGTTTTTTGCGGATCGCGCCCGTAATAGGTCATCCATTCCGCCGGCGGCAGCCAGTGAATGCCATAAATTTGTTCCGGATCCCCGGAGAAATAGGTGCCGAACAAGTAGGCGCTGCCGTACACATGGCCTACGGTCGCATGATTGTACCCTTCCACCCAGTTGTCATGGTCGTAGTTGAACCAGTACTGCTCGGCGGCTTTTTCCTCGGTCGTGAAGCCCCAGATGCCGGTATCGCGGTATTCGTCGTTGCCGGTCACGAGACCCCACATGTATTCGCCGACCCAGCTGAACAGCGCTTCGCCGGCGGCTTCCTGATTGTTGCCGCTGCGGTTGTCCGCATAACCGCCCGCCCAGGAATGGCCTTCATACGGATCAAAGTTGCGCAGCCATGGGAATTGGCCGTCCGTTTTCGACGGATTGGCATAATCGCGGATCAGCAGCTCCACCATATCGCGGTAATCGTTCAGGAACTGCTTGTCGTACGTCGCCAGCACGGCGGAAGCGAAGATGTAGTATCCGTAGGTAAAATGATGGTCCGTCAAGCCCGTGTTAACCCCGAAGCCGCTGCCGTACGGGAAGATCGCTCCCCACTCGTCGGAGTAATGGAAATAATACGAATGCAGCCGTTCTTCCGGCGAATAGGAGTACCAATCGGTCAGGATTTTTTTCAGCAGGGACAGGTACCGGTCTCTCCGCTCGGTATCGCCAAGCTGATCGCTGATCAGTGCAGCGAGCGACAGCGGATGCAGCTTTTTACCCTGCCAGTATGGGTCGTCGCTCATCAAGCCGCCCGCCACGTCGGCGTCCAACTGATCCAGATACGCGATAAGCTGCGCACGCGAGTAGGTCGGGTCGTTTGGCTCCACGAATTGCGGGATGATCCCGTAAAAACGGTCCTGCGTCGTAAACGTATTGCCTTCGCTCACCTTCAGCAAGCCGCGGATCGAAGGGTACGTCAGGTCCGTCGTCGGCGTCGCGGTGATTTTCCATTGATGCGGCAGCAGCGCCATCAGCGTTTCCGAAGAAAAGCCCGGACGTTTCAGCTCGGTGACCGAGTTGAAGGTCGTCGTGACGAGCGAAGCCGCCTCATCGTAACGGTAGTCCACTTTCGTATCCGTCACGAAGGCATAGGCATGCGGATAAAAGTTGCCCAAATCCGCCGCGGACGGCAGCGCAGCCAGGGACAGATAGTTTTCGCCTTGGCCGAACTTGATTTTGATCGTATTGCCTAACTTCATGAACAACGTGCCCTCCGGAGCGAACACCCCGTAGTTGCGTACGAACGTTTGCGGCTTTGGCGCTTTGTCCTGGTTGGTCACCTCGATCCCGATATGATCGGCCGTCAGCACGTCCCCGTCATTCAGCAGGATCGGCTGGTTGTTATCGTCGTACAGCCGGGTCATGTACTGCGATTGAAGGATCGCCGCATCCGGATGTTCGAACGTGTTGTACAGGAACGGCGAACCTTTGACGAACGTCGTGGTCATCTTGGCCGTATCGTCATCGCTCATAACCACGTTCGCGGAGTAATCCCCATAGCCGGAAATTTTCGTGACGGCTTCAGCCGGATTGATGTTGTTCGTCGACAGGATCAAGTCCGGTTCGCCGTCGGCGTCGATCGACCCGCCGTCGGCCGAAGCGTAACCGGCTCCCGGATTCAGGATGTTCAGCCCCTGCTTGGTATAGCGGTTTTTCAGCGGCAGCGTCACCAGGCTGTTGCCGTCGCCCAGGTTGGTGATCAGGATCGATTGCCACCAGTCGTTGGACGGAATCGGCGCTTCGACGTTGGACGTGCGGTATTTCGGATTTTTCGGCTCCAGCATCGTCACGTCGTTGATTTCGTAGCTGCCCGCGCCGACCTGCACCGCGGAGGCCGCCGGAATGTCCGGAATGTCGTGGGTCGACTTCGGATCGCCATCCCGGTAGGCGTAAACGCCGAATTCGTACAGCGAATAGCCGTTCGTGGAGCCGCGTCCGAGGCCGGCCATTTTCACGTACCGGGCTTTGGCGTAGACCGGAATGCTTTCCCGGCCGCCCGAGCCGTTCAGTTCGCGGTACACCGTCTTCCAATGCTCCGCGTCATCCGACACCTGAACGTCGTAGGCGCGCCCGTAAGCCGCCTCCCAATTGAAGGACACGCTGCCGATTTCGCGGACTTCCCCAAGGTCGACGTAAATCCACTCGTTGTCTTTGTAGACCGAGGACCAGCGGGTATCGTTGCTGCCGTCGGTCGCGTTTTTCGCCAAGTAGTTTTTCTCTTCCATTTTGGCTTTATCCTCGGCCGACTTGCTAGGCTCGTCGATTTCGAGCGAGGAAGCTACGACTTGCTTGCCCAGCGCCAGATTGGCCGCGGCCGGCTTCGGCGGAAGGCTGGCGCCGCCGGTGCCGTAGACGTTAAATTCGTAAATCGACACCCCGTAAGCCTGCTGTGCCCGCTTCGTACTGAAGACGCGGACATAGCGGGCTTTAGCGGCTACTTCCTTTTCGGTCAAGCCGCCCTTGCCCTCGGTCGTGGAATAAACCGGGTCCCAGTGAATTTCGTCGTCGGACACCTCGAAAGCAAAATCCGTCGCATAGGCGTTTTCCCATTTGACGGAAATTTTCGAAATCGTCGCGCTTGCGCCCAGATCGACGTAAATCCACTGCGGGTCTTTTTGCCACACGCTTTCCCAACGGGTATTTTCGTTGCCGTCGACCGCCATGTCCGGCGTATTCCCGCCCAGCGACGACGAACTGTAGACCGGTCTATATAGAGAAAGCAAATAATCACTCTCTGCGGCATGAGCCGCCGGAGCGGGTAAAGCTTGCACGCTGCTGATCAACAAAATGACAGCGGTCAATAAATGCGCCCAAATCATCCGGGCTTTGCGCTTGCTTGCGAACGCTCTCTTCATGATTTCTCTCCTCCGTTATTGTTTAAACCCTGAAGCAAGAAACCTATCTCCCATCCACGCTCATTCGGCAGTTCACTTTCATCGCATATCTCCCCACATTGTAGAATGATCCTTCGGAGAGGTTCCTTTTGTGGAAAAAAGTACCACTCCATCAAAGATTATCGACCGCTCGTTTGCCATTGTGTAGAGTTTTCCCTGTTAACTCCTAAAAACAGGAAAATAGTACTACTTAACTTGCCGTGGAAATCAGGATTGCAACATTTATGTTTACGTTATATACTGTTTATATTATATACAGTTAATAATTTTGTTTTGGGAAAGGAGCCTTTCTGATGAACCATGCCATTGAAGTCTCCGGGCTATACAAACGCTTTGGCGAACAAACGGTGCTGAATGGGGTCGATTTTGCAGTGCCCGCGGGAACCGTCTACGCTCTGCTTGGTCCTAACGGCGCCGGAAAAACGACGCTCGTCAATATTCTCTCTACGCTGGTCGCTCCCGATGCGGGAACGGTCCGCGTAGCCGGGTATGATATCGTCTCCCACAAAAACGAGGTCAAGCGCTCCATCAGCCTGATCGGGCAATTTACCGCCGTGGACGAGGTGCTGACCGGAGAGGAGAACCTGTTGATGATGGGGCGTCTCTCCGGCCTCTCCTCCACCGCCACCCGGTTACGGGCCGGCGAACTGCTGGAGCGGTTCGATCTGACCGGCGCAGCCCGCAAGCGGGTCAAAACTTATTCCGGCGGCATGCGCCGACGCCTCGATCTCGCGATCGGCCTCGTCGTCAGCCGTCCGGTGCTGTTTTTGGATGAGCCGACGACCGGCCTCGATACTTTGAGCCGCCGCGTGTTATGGGACGGCATCACGGAACTGGCGCGGCAAGGCCATACGATATTTTTGACGACGCAATATTTGGAGGAAGCGGATCAATTGGCCGACACGGTCGCGGTCATCAAAGATGGGCGCATCGTGGCCTCCGGCACCGCGGAGCAGCTGAAATCCCGGGTCCGCAGCGATATGGTCGAGCTCCGGGACGCCGACGACCAGCTGGTGTCCCGCACGCCTACGGACGGCACGATCCGCGATCTGGTCGGCATTTTGGGCGAGCTGCATCCGCAGGTATCGGCGGATTCTCGCGTCAGCATTCAGCGCCCGACGATGGACGATGTCTTTATCGCCCTTACCTCGGACGTTAAGGAGGTGACGGCCTGATGCAAGCTCCGGTTTCCGCAGGGCAACCGTCGGTTTGGACGACGAACCGGGTATTCATCAGCCGAGGCATTCGCCACAGCCTAAGGGACGTGGACGCATTGGTTATGGCGATCGTGCTGCCGGTCATGTTGATGCTGCTGTTCACGTACGTATTCGGCGGCGCCCTCGATCCTTCCGGCGACTACGTCAATTACGTCGTTCCCGGCATCATCCTGCTGTGCGCCGGTTTTGGCGCCTCGGGGACGGCCGTAAAAGTAGCCGAGGACATCACGAACGGCGTCATTGAGCGTTTCCGGACCATGCCGATCCAGAGCCTCGGCGTCATTACCGGCCATGTCGTCGCCAGCCTGGTCCGTAACCTCGTGGCTACCGTGATCGTCATCGGCGTGGCGCTGCTCGTCGGTTTCCGGCCCGCCGCCGGATTCGGCGAATGGCTCGGTGCCGCGGGCATCATCGTCCTGTTCATTCTGGCCATCACCTGGTTATTCGCCGCGATCGGTTTGGTCGCCGGGAGCGCCTCCGCCGCGGGCGGTTACGGGTTCGTCTTGTTGTTCCTGCCCTATCTGTCCAGCGCCTTCGTGGCCACGGAGACGATGCCGGGTTGGCTGCAAGGGTTCGCCGACCACCAGCCGATCACGCCGGCCATCGAAACGATCCGCGGCCTCTTGACCGGCGCCCCGATCGGCGACAGCGCCTGGTGGGCGGCCGGCTGGTGCCTCCTCATCACCGGAGCAGCCTTCGTTTGGTGCCGCACTGCCTTTCATCGCCGGTCGGGCAAACGATAATCCGGCGGACGAAAACGCAAAAAAACAGGGAGTCGAATCGCTTCGATCTTCCCTGTTTTTTCGCATACAATCGTTTGTTACGATCGCCCTACGGCGCCCGACAAATAGTGCTCCACGCCGTCGAGTATCCGCTCAAGCCCGAATTCGATATCGTTACCTACGTCATTGTCGGCTTCATCTTCGCCGGTGTATTCCCCCGACATCACCAGCGGGTGCAAATACGGGAAACGCTCCGCCGTTACGAGCTCCATCAACGCCGCACTGTAGTTTAAGCCGCTGAATTCGCCAGGGCTGGTGCCCGAACTTAGCGCCCGGTCCATATCCCGCTGCAAAATGCCGCATGCCCGGGCATAGCTGCTTAACAGCAGGATGATCGACATTTTCGCGTAACCGCTGATCTTGAAATGCCGCATGCCCCGCAAGGCCCAATCGACGAAGCGCAGGCTGTTGGGCGTAATCGGCGCGCCGTAAATCGGCATATCGCCAAACCACGGATGGTCCTTGTATACGTCGATCGTGCTCCAAACGAAAGTGCGCATCATGCCCCGCCAGTCGTCCGGATCCTGCTCCTCGGGGAGAGAGATGTCGCAGATCTCTTCCTGCATCAGCAGCAGCAAATCATCCTTGCTCGGAATATATCGGTACAGCGACATGGCCGTATAACCCAGCGAGCCGGCGACACGATTCATCGATACAGCGGCAAGCCCGTCCCGATCCGCGATCTCGACCGCGGCGGCCACGATTTCCGGGATGCTCAGTTCCCGCTTCGGTCCCCGCTTGGGCTCCGGAACCAGTCCCCAGGTCAAAGCCACGCCATGGGGCAGGCCTTTCGTAAACCGCCGTTCGTCCGCATTGTTCCCGCTATTGCTCATATGCCATGTCTCCTGTTCATTTCCGCCTATCTGCACCTCAATGCAATAGAACAAACTGTTTACTATATAAACAATATAACATGATTTATTGGTTTTTTTCCAACGCCAGTTGAAAAATACGTTTCGCGATCAGCGCAACTCTTCTTCGAGGAAGCCAGCGCGGAAGCTGGGCCGCCCAATAATTGCCGCGTCCGGCGAGGATATAGCTGCGGCTACCGGTCGATCCCCGTAAGCTGCTCGCTAACGCTCCACAATTTTTTCCGTACGGCCCTGTCATAGGATTTTCGGGATGACTTTACGATCCGATAATGTTCGTCAAAATATTCTCCCGTTGTCCGAACTAAAGACGGGTCGGCCGCAAGATAAGCATACGTTTTGGCCATGTCCTCGGGGTTCAAGGCAAAATGCCGTTTGATCCGGTAGGCCAGCTTCATCCCCGCAGGCACTTGCTGATGTCTGCCTTCGTCGATCTTTACGCTTGGAACCCGAATGCAGTTCGCGGTTACCCCGCAGTCCTTATGCCGCTCCGCCAATTCATAAGTGAACATGAGCTGGGCCAATTTGGATTGGTAATAAGCACGGGTGACGGAGAAAGATTTCTCCCCCTTCAAATTTTCGAAGTCAATCGTCAATCTGGGAAAAACGATTAATCCTTTGGAAGCGATGGTGATCACCCGGCTCGGAGCGCTCTCCTTCAATAGATCGATAAGCAGATGAGTCAGCAGGAACGGACCGAGATGGTTCGTGGCGAAAATCGTCTCCAGCCCTTCCTCGGTCATCATCGGCCGCTTTAGCGTTTGGTCGAAATTGGCCGCATTGTGAATCAGCACGTCCAGTCGTTCATACCGCGCCTGAACTTCTTCCGCCAATTGACGTACGCTTTTCATCGAGGACAAATCCGCTTGAATCAGCTCCACATGGTGATTTCCCGTTTCACGTTTGATTTCCTGAACCGCCTTCGCCCCACTGGCTGGGTTCCGGCAGACGACAATTACCCGGGAGCCAAGGCCCGCCAGCCGCTTGGCCGCACGTTTGCCGATCCCGGCATTGGCTCCAGTAATCAGGCATACTTTTCCGTTTAGATCCCAAGACTCTTGATTGAGTTGACTCATGCTCTCACCTACTCGTGAAATTATGAAACATTTCTGTTAAATCGTTTCATTTACGACTATTATAAAAAAGTTTTGAAACAAAATCAACGGTTCGTTATAATATCTATGGAGGTGATGACCGTGAACGGTTTTGAACGAAGAGCGGTGCTCAAGAAGCAACAAATTATCCGTACTTCTATGGAACAATTGAAGACCGTCCCCCCCGCGAAGCTTTCCGTTCGTGAAGTTGCCGATAAAGCCAACGTGTCCGTCGTCACTTTGTATAATTATTTTCAGAGCAAAGAAGGGTTAATTCGCGAAGTCGTGCGCACAATCCTGACGGAACAGCTTGAGCAGGCGGAGCGAATCATGCAGTCCAAGGAGCTTTTTGGCGAAAAGGTTCGGCGGCTTATTTTTTCTAAAAACGCCATGATTGAGCAATTCCACCCCGAACTTCTACAGGCGATCCGACAGGATGAGTTCCTTGCGGAATTTTCAGGAAAAACGAACAAGCTGATTGAAGACTTTATCACGGAAGGAAAATCAACTGGAGAGCTTTCGGAGGAAATTCCGGGGGGCTTTATTCGCAGGCTATTGGAGCTTTACAGAAAGGATCTCTCGTCGGCGGATAGCCTGCTCCTCGGCGGCGATAGCTTAGATGGCCAGGAGTGGATAATAAATGCCCTCCTGTACGGGATCGCCAGGAAGGCATAAAGGTATCATAACTTGGCTACTTGATTTTCCAGGGGAAAACGGAAACGGCCCGCTCCAGCCACCGTGACTTCCACGGGATAAAACCGTGCCGGTTTCCGGTTGGAGAAAAACCATTCCCGTCCGTCCCGGACCACGATTAAAAGTCCACACTCATCCCCGACCGGGGTTAGCCCATCGCTATCCTCTTTCCAGTTGGGCAGGCCTGCCGCATTCAATCGGCGGACGAAAGGAATGACTTCCGAGGTCACGATGCCCACTTCGCTTACGCCCATGATGTCCTGAACGGTGAAGTCATGGCCGGTGACGCCGGGCAGGTTATGCCGGGCGATGAACTCCACGATATTGCCGGACGGATCCTCGAAATAAATGGCATGGGCGTTCCATGTTGTAAAGTAGACCTCGTCTTCTCCTTGCTGGCGAATCAAGGGAACCCTTGAGGATGCCCACCGCTTCGCTTCCGCAAATTGGTTTTCCGGCACGTTCAGGGCAACATGGTAAAACGGCCGCTCCCCGTCAGCAGCCGCCCGAAACGTTAACAGCGTGGCGCCGGCTTGGATCGTGAAATGTTCCAGCCCTTGCTCCACCAGGGCAAAGCCCAGGGTTTCGGTGTAAAAAGCTTTCGTCTCCTGCAGCCTCCCCGACCCTAAAGTGACGCGCGAGAATTTCATGCTTCCCTCTCCCTATGTCCGACGATGATCATCAAATCTGCCGGATTAAGCCAAACCTTCGAGGTATTCGCGGATTTGCCCCGGCGTTTTGGCGAATTTGCTGTGCAGATGGGCGATCTTCTCCCCGTTCTTGTAGACGAGCAGGCTCGGAATGCCACGCACCTCGTTGGCTTCGGCCAGCGGCTGGAATTCTTCGGCGTCCATCGCGAAGAAATCTTTGTCCGTATGCTCGGCGATGATATCCCCGATGAACCGGTCCAGATTTTTGCAGTCCGGGCACCAGGTCGTATCGAATTTGATGACCGTATATTGATCCCGTTGAATCAGATTCTCGAATTGCGTTTCCGATTGTACTCTATCCATACGAATCCACTCCTTATATTGCAGAATCTATAGTTCAAATTTGAATATTTCCTTATTAAGATTATAGCTCATCCGCGCGAAGAAGCCATAGTCTTCATGAAGGTTTCATCTTTCCAGATCCATGGTACAATCTTTGGTAAAAATAACGCGAAAGGAATGGGCGTTATGCTCCTCGCGATTCTCTTGGTTCTGGTTGCCGGCTTGGCCGAAATCGGCGGCGGATACCTGATATGGCTGTGGCTGCGGGAATCCCGCCCGTTATGCATGAAAACCGTCATTTGCCGCAACCTAGCTTAAAGCGATGATAAAGCAAGGACGGAAATTGAACGGACATGGAAAGGTAAACACGATAATGAACTTGTCATCGATATCCATAGCGATTGCGCCCCTAAATTTAAGAAGCTGTTTAATCCATCGGCAGGGGCAGTTGATCTTCGAGCATTACAGAAACCCGCAAACCTCAGAAGAAATCGCCAAAATCAACTCCTGCACGAAAAGCTTTCTCTCCGCGCTGCTCTGCATCGCGTTCGGGCAGGGCATCTTACCGCCTCCCGACACGAACCTGCGCGAATTTTTCCCGGAGCTTGAAACGGATCCCGATCCCCGGAAACGGGAGATTACCCTGCTGCATTTGTTAACGATGTCGGGCGGATGGAATTGGACGGAATTTGGCGGACACAATTCGTTCCCGCGAATGACCCGATCCCCGGATTGGGTCCGATTTGCGCTGGAGCAGCCGATGGCCGATCGCCCCGGCGACCGGATGGAATACAACTCCGGCGGCTCGCAGCTGCTGTCGGCGATTTTGGTCCAAGCCTCCGGCATGCCGACCGCCCGTTTTGCCGAGGAGTACCTGTTCGGCCCGCTGGGGATCGAGGCTTACCGTTGGGAACAAGATCCGCAGGGAATCCACACCGGCGGATTCGGATTGTGGCTCCGCCCCGCCGATATGATGAATTTCGGCCGGCTCTATCTGCAGCAAGGCGTGTGGAACGGCAAACAGCTGATCGGCAAGGATATCTTGACGTGTTCCGTGCAGCCGGCAATCGACGTCGAGGCACCCCGCCGGGGCTGTTATGCCTGGCACTGGTGGACGGATGTCTTTGGCGATGGCGAGGATCCGGCCTTCGATTTCTTTTACGCCCGCGGCTACGGAGGGCAATTCATATACGTCATTCCAGGCCTGGAAACGGTCGTCGTACTGACCGACGATAAGCGCAAGAAAGACCGCCCTCCGGCCGAAGTGTTCCGCCAATATATCGCACCTTATATATAGGCGAAAAAGCCGCTTCCCCTAAAGGAAACGGCACGTTTCACCACCCCATTGCCGAAGCGCGGGTATGATCAAGAGATCGGAATCGTCCCGCCATCGATGACGTATTCGCTGCCGGTGATCGAACCGGCCCGATCGGAGACGAGGAAGGCGACGAGCTCGGCGACTTCCTCCGGCAGTCCCGGCCGGCCCAGCGGGATGCCGCCCAGCGACTGCATCAATTGCTGCAATGCGCTTTCCCTGCTGCCCGTTTCCGTGGCGATCCGGTCGATCAAGGCGTCGGCCGCCTCCGTTTGGATAAACCCGGGAGCTACCGTGTTCACGCGGATGCCCCGCGGCGCGAATTCTTTGGACAGGCCTTTGCTATAGTTGGTTAACGCCGCCTTCGCTGCAGCGTACGCCAATGTCGTTTCGTATAGCGGCAGTTTTCTTTGAATCGAGGAAATATGCACGATCGCGCCTTTTCCCTTCTCCAGCATGGACGGCAGCAGCCCACGATCCAAGCGGACCGCGCCGAGCAGGTTCCAGTTCAAAGCGAACAGCCAATCCTCGTCGCTTAATGCCAAGGCTCCGCCGGGGGGCGTGTTCGATCCGCCCAGGCAGTGGACGATCATGTCCGCACCGCCCAACCGCTGCATTGCGGCGCGGATAACCAGGTCCGCCCCCTCGGGAGTCGTCAAGTCCGCGGCCACAAACAGCTCGGGATCGCCCAGCGCGTCCGGCATTGATCTAGCCGTCGTCATCACCGTAGCCCCGGCCGCGGCAAGTCTCGCCGCGATCGCTTGTCCCATCCCTTTGGTCCCCCCGGTGACCAGCGCTTTTTTGCCGGCGAATTCGGTTTTCATATTGTCTAAAAATGCGTTCATCTTTGGTTCCTCCTTATCGGTGTTCCGTGATTTCCAGTCTGGAGATACCTCCGTTGCTGGGCTCAGCATTCATTTTACATTTGACCCGGTTATAATGTCTAATTTATAGTATTCATGTTAATCATAAATATAATTCATGTGCAAAGAAGGTGCCGCTTTGGAACTGACGCAATTGGAGTACTTTCTGACCGTTGCCCGGCTGCAACACATGACGCAAGCCTCCAAGGCGCTTAATTTGACCCAGCCGGCTTTAAGTCATGCCATAGCCAAACTCGAAAACGAACTGGGCGTTCCCTTGTTCGAACGCGGCGGACGCAGCCTGGAGCTGAACCGATACGGAGAAATGTTCGTGAAATGGGTCGAACAGGCGATGCAAAACCTCGGTAACGGCATGCGGGAGCTGGAGGAATGGACGAATCCGGATACGGGGGTCGTTGCCATGTCCTATCTGAATATTTTGGGCGTGGATTTGGTGCCTACGCTCGTCAGGAACTACCGGCAAAGCCACCCGCAGGTCCGGTTTGAACTGACGCAGGGGAATCTCGGGGATATCGACGAGCATTTGAACAAAGGCCTCTCGGATCTCATGATTACGTCCAGGGAATCCTTTATGGAGCTGCACGAATGGGTCGTGATCCAAACGATGCCGCTCTATATCGTCGTATCGGCGCAGCACCGCTTCGCGGATCGTGCGTCGTTAAGCCTGACAGAGCTGTCCGGGGAGCCGTTCGTCGGACTGAAAAACAACTGCGGCCTCAAAGCGACCATTCTCTCCCGGTTCCAGCACACCGGCTTTATGCTGACATCCACCTATGATGCCGAGGATTTGATCACCGTGGCCGGTTTTATCAAGGCCGGCCTGGGGGTCTCCGTGCTGCCGAAGACGATGGGACTGACGCTCGACGGGCTGGTTTGGATCCCGATCGAAGAAGAAGGCTGGCAGTGGGAGCTTGGCCTGAAATGGCGAAAAGACCGCTACGTGTCGCCGGCGGCCAGACGGTTCATCGAATATGTGGAGGGATTAAGCTCCGGGACATAAATGGCCATCGGCAGCATCCTTATTCAGGGCTGCCCGGAAAATTCCCTAAAGGCCGCGCGATGCCGGCCCAGGCAGGAGGCACCGCTTCGACGGGAGAAACGTACACCGACTTCAGATGCCGGGCGAGATGCTTGACCTGCCCTTCGACCAGGACCTCCCGGATGTCCGAGGCGCGCGTCGGTACGCTGCTCTTCGTCGGCATGCCGAATAAGGACATAGGCACGAACATGTCCGGGCTCTTCTTATAAGAGCACCTCGCCGGGAAACGGGGGGAGCTGCCCGAATCGTATTTGGACAATTTCACGTCCGCAGCGTGTTCGGCAAGCAGGGATGCCGCATCGAACTCCAACACAGCAAAGCTTTCTTCAGGCTCCCTCCGCGTGTACGTCTCCAGCATTTTCCGGCAGTCATTCAGGGTGGGCCAAAAAAACACGTGCCGGTCCAGGTAATTGCGAAATTCATCCAGCGTCGAGGATTCGTCGATCATCGATGCCGGGATGCGCAAATTCGCATTGACGGTTCGGTCCAGTCCACCCCATCGCGTGGTAACCGGATTTACCCGCCGGATGCCCGCCGCCTGCGGATGGATTCGGTAGCTGGACAGCAATGCGTCGTCATGCGCCATCGCCGGCAGATTGCCCGTTCTCGTGAAGTGATACAGCGACTTTCTCCCTTTAGCTTTAGTTATCGCTGCGATAATATCCTCGTACATGAAATCGCTCCTCTTGATCATCACTATTCCACAAACGGTACCGATCGATGCTTTCCTCCGACGTTAGGCCAAGCCTCTTCCTCAGCAGCTTAAAAACCGCAAGGAAATCCTTGCGGTTCTTTGAGCTGGATCTATGCACAAATCGTTCGTTTACCGATATATTCCCCTATTTCATCCCTTCAATGTTCCAGCGCTTCCTGCGTAATCCGCTTGATGTCGATCGGCGAGGTCGTCCCCTCGTTCACCATGTCCGTCAATATTTCGCGGAGGAAATAATCGACGCATTCGAGCTTGATGTTTTTGATTTTCACCAAAGCGTCGCGGTACATTTTGACGAATTCTTTTTCCGTGTTGCCCCGCTGCAACTCCGCAAATGCCTCATAAACCTGGTCCAGCTTGTCCGCAACCTCCAGGATCAGTCCCTCGACGGAATCGTCTTTCCCTTCGCGCAGTTGGTTGCGAAAAATGGCTTTAAACTCCTCGGGGATATGCTCATCAATGAAATTATGGACCATGCCCTCTTCGACTTGCTGGATCAGGTTCCGCAGCTCGATCGAAGCATGCTTGACCGGCGTTTTGATGTCGCCGATGAAAATTTCGCCGTAATCATGGCTGCTCGTAATCTCGTACAGCTTCTTCCAATCGATGATCGCGCCATGCTGCTCTTCGATATCGGCCAATGTTTTGGCGTACTGCACAACCTTCCAGGAGTGCGCCGCCACGCTATGTTCTTCAAACTTGAACCTTCCGGGACAGCGGTAGATGCGTTCCAGCTCGTTTAATGACCGAAAGTACGTATGAATGCCCATCGGATCAGCCATCTTTCTATATGGAGTTTATACTCCGAGTATAGACGGCGATTGTTAACGAAACGTCAAATCCAGCGTTTTCCACCTACTCGTTCAAATACGTCGACACCCGGCTTTGAATCAGCCGACTCACTTCCTCTTCCGTTTTTTGCCCGTTCATGTACGAATCGAACTCTTCCTCGAGCATGGTCACGATCTTGATATCGCTGGAACGGGAGGTACCTGCTTGTTCCAGCATCGATTTCAGCATTTGCGAATGCTTCGCAAAGGCCTCCGGGTCCGGGACATCCCCGGCAAGGTCGCCGCGCTCCAGACTTGCCCGGACTTCCTCGAGCTTGTTCTCGACCGCTTGCTTATGCATCGGATAGGCCTCCAGTTCCGGAGAGGATTGCATCTCTTCCGATAACAGGAACTTCAGAAATTCCCAAGCTTCGTCCTGTACCTTCGACTTGCTGTTCAATCCGAACGTATTGAAGGGGGAGACGGAAATCCCTCCGGCATGCCCGTCTACCGTAGGTTTACGATAGAACGCTGCCTGGGGCTGCGCCATTTCCATGACCGCGGATCGGGGGGTAGCCAGCGCATAGGAAGTAAACAGCGTTTTGCTGAATTCCTGCGTAGGAGTGGCGCTTAACACGCCTTCGTCATACATGGATTTGATTTGGCGCATCAAGCTTCGGAATAAATCGGAGTCGAAATTCGCCTGCTTCCCCTGGACAAACGCCTCATAATTGGCATCCACGGATTCGTAAAGCAACTGAAACGGCCAAACGTTGGCGAACGCGGTATAGTCGCTGCCGACCTGCTCCTGAAGCTTCTTGGAAATATCCTTGAACTCATCCCAGGTCCAGGTCGAATCGTTGATCGAAAGATTCGCCTGCTTCAACAAGCCGGAGTTCGCGGAGATGATCCCCTCCAGATAGAACCCGATCGGGAGTGCATACAAGCCGTCCCCATGCTGCATCGATTCCAAAATTCCGTTATAATACAAACTCGGATCGAAGGCGGCATCCTTCTCCATCCGGGCTTTCAAATCGGCCAGTACGTTCTTGGCCACGAACTGATCCAAAGGCAAGGCACTTAGCGAGATAATATCCGTGCCTTCCCCGGCGATCGCCTGCGTCGTGAGGGTTTGCACGTATTTTTCGATATCCGTCTGGGAAGGCGCGATCATGGCCTGGCCTTCGGCCGGTCTCGGCAGCGACAGGTACTCCTTGATCTCGATATCGATATCGGGATGTTTATCCTCGAACTTTTGCGCGGCTGCGTCCAAAAACCGGCTGCCGCTCAAGACGGCGACCACGACGATCTTCCGCCCGCCGTTCTCGCCGCTCTCCCCGGTTCCCCCGCCGCCTCCGGAACAAGCCGTTAATGTGATCAACATGGTGAACAGCAGCAACCTCAAACCTGTCTTCTTCAATCCGGATCATCCTCTCTTAAATGCTTACCCGCTCCAGGCGACCCGATCGCCTTGCTGAAGCGGATCGCTGGATTCGGCAATGATTTCGTCCTCCGGCGATAACCCCCGCAGGATGACGATTTCGTCCTTGGCCTCTTCTCCCGTTACTACGTAAGCCTTTTGCGCTGTATAAGTGTTGCCAAGCGCGCTTCGTTCTTCACGTATCACAAACACATAGGTACCTTCCGCATCCTGCCGGAGCCATTTCTTGTCGATGACCAAACCTTGCTCCGGAGCCGGTTTCTCGATATCCACCGAGACCTTTTCCCCGCCTTCAAGATCGGGTGCCGATACGGCCACCGTAACGGTCCACCGTTGGGCGTCCAGCTCCATCCCCCCGGATCCTGAATTTTGATCCGGGCCGCTTCCCCCGCCGGATGCGGCCCGGATCTCCGCGACCTTGCCGATCAGCTTACCCGACGATCGGCCTTGCTCGGCAACGGGGATTTCTTCGTTCAAATCGAGCCGTTCCGCCGAACCCTGCGGCAACTCGAAAGAGAACTCGAATCCCTCTTCGCTTTTGACCAGCGTCAGCAGCTTTTGGCCAGCCGGAACGCTCATGCCCTCCTCGGCTTCAAGCTCTCGGACCTGCCCGTCATAGGGCGCGGTTAGTGCGCGCTTCTCCGCAATGCCCCGCCGCAGTTTATCCGCATTTCGCTGCGCCGCCTCCAACTCCAGACGCCCGCTTTGCAAATCGCGGTTCGCCTTGCGGATCGCCTCGGCGTCCCCGTCATGCTGCGCGGCGATATATTGATCCTGCAGAAGCTCTATGTCTAAGCGGAGACGGCGCACGCTAATTTCCGCATCCTGCAGCTGCGACTCCCCGTCCGAACTGTCGAACGTTACCAGAACCTGACCTTTCTTCACGCGTTCTTTCTCTTTCACGTGAACCTTGCCGATTTTCCATCCGGTATCGCTGGACAACTCGGTTTGGCGCCGGGGAACGAGAACACCGCTCCCTTTGATCGGATGCGCCAGTTGTTTCGTCCACGGCTTCTCCGTCGCCACCTTCGGCAGCATGGCTGTCTGCATCGTATTGCTGAATAACGTAAGGACGGCGATCGCGAACAAGAACAATGCTACCGCCGTTCGAATCCAGGTTGGCTTGCCCAGAATGCCCCCCCCCTTTCGTTTGAGCCGGAACGCCGCGGCAAGCGAAGCGTTCAATGTTATTCACCCTTCGCAGCCATGTGGCCGGCCTATCCTTTGATCCCCGACAATTCGATCCCCTCGATGAAATACGGCTCGGCGCTCAGGAACAGAAGCACCATCGGCACCATGTATACCACCGAGGCCGCAAAGGAGACGCCGAGCATTTCCTGCTGGATTCTGGACAAGAAGACCGACAATGGCTGCATGTCCGCATCCCGCAGAAAAATAAGCGGCTGCTCTACCATGTTCCAGTAATCGGCAAACAATAGCACGACCAGCGCAGCGATCCCCGGCTTGACCATCGGCAGCACGACGGAAGCAAAGATTCTGGCGTAACCGGCCCCATCGATCTTGGCCGCTTCGATATAAGTCGAAGGGATATGCAGCATATATTGCCTGAGCAGGAACACGCCGAAAGCGCCGAAGATTCCCGGCCATATGACGGAGCCGCGATCACCCAACAGGCCGAGCCGATCGGCCATGAGGTAATTGGGAACCAGCGTGACTTGAAAAGGCAGCAGCATCGTGATCAAATACGTCAAGAATAGCGCTTCCCTTCCGGGAAACCGCAATTTTCCCAGCGCGAAGGAAGCCAAGAGTGCCACGGCGGTTTGACCCGCAACGATCGGCACGACCAGAAAAACCGAGTTCCAGAACAGACGCAAATACATAGGAGTTGCCACCAACACCTTGGCATACTGATCCAAGCTAACCCGGTCCGGGATCCATTTAACATTGACCATGGCGTTCACCTCCGGTTTCCCCAGCATGCCGTAATTCGCCATGATCTCGCGCTCCGTCGTCAGCGAATTGACCAGGGTGAAAACCACCGGCATGATAAACAAGGCAACGAGGAGCAGCAGCACACCCGTACGCAGCACGGACCGTACAAATTCTTTATTCAAGTACGCTCCCCCTTCCTTATCATAAGTTCGCTCTCCGCCCGCCCTCCGTCATTCCATGTAGGAACGGAACCTTCGCTCCGTGCGCAGGAAGAGGACGGCCAGCGCAAATACCCCGGTCGCCGTCAACGCCGCCGCAGCGGACAGTTTCTGGACATCGAGCGACAGGAACATGTTATTCATGTAGTGCTGCGTCATGTAAATGGAATCGTGCGGGTAAGCCCCGGCGATCAGGTACGTTTCCCGAAAGGCCTTGAATGAATTAAGAATCGACATCAGCAAGACCAGAAACGTGGTTGGCGTCAAATACGTCAGCGTGATCACGAACAGCTTGCGCACCGGTCCGGCCCCTTCCAGATCGGCAATTTCATAATAGGACTGCGGGATGTTCTGCAAACCGGCCAGAAACAGCACCACATTGTAGCCGACGTATTTCCACACGTAAATCGAAATCGCGGCAAGCCGCGCGAAGTCCGATTTGAGCCAATCCGTGCGAGGGTAGCCGTGTCCGGCCATAACGGCATTGATCGCCCCGTTCCAATCGAACAGCAGCTGCCAGACGAGCACGATCGAAGCGGCCGGAACGACGAGAGGGAGCACGAATCCGGCGCGAAGCCACTTACGGATGAAGACCCGCCGATTCAGCAGAAGCGCCAGACCTAAAGACGCGCAACTTAACAGGGGAACGCTGATCGCCGTAAACCAAAGCGTATTCGCCGCGGCCTTTTGGAAGGAAGAACTGCCCAGCACTTCGGCGTAATAGCGCAGCGTAAGCCCTCCCCCATCCTCCTGCGCCATGAGGGAGAGCCCGATGCTTTGCAGGAACGGAATCAGATAGAACGCGGCAAAGCCGATCAGACTCGGCGCTAAAAAGCAGCCTGCGGCGAACAACTCCTGCCGGACCGAACGCGATGTCTTCCCTATTTTCTCCACCTCCCTGCGGCAGCCGACGAAACGGCCCCTTCCGATTTGCCCCTCGGTTAACCATTATAAAAACCGGCCATGGCAAAACTTCGGAGGAAGTATGGAAAAAGTATGGAATTGTCCTTCTCCCCCTGGATATTTGCTACAATGAGGGCAGATTACACGGGTGGAGGAATGACCGGCATGAAGTCATACCAAATCGCCGTTGTCGATGATGACCGGCAAATCAGCGCCATTGTGGAGGCTTATCTGCAGAAGGAGGGCTACCGGACGATACCGTTAGCTTCGGCGGAGGAAGCCTGGGATTTATGGAAAAGCGATCCGCCCGACATGTGGATTCTCGATATCATGCTCCCCGGGATGAACGGATTCGAACTGTGCCGCCGTATCCGCCAGGAAGCGGAAGTGCCGATCATCATGATTTCGGCGCGCGACGAGGAAGTGGACAAGATACTCGGCCTGGAGCTCGGCGGCGACGACTACATGACCAAGCCGTTCAGCCCCCGGGAGCTCGTGGCCCGGGTGAATCGGTTATTCCAGCGGTCCAGCTCCATTTGGCAGCGTCAGGAGGCGATGTCCCCCGTATCTTCGCTGCGGCAGGCACAGTTGGAATTCGGCCCGTTGCGGCTCGCCCTGGAGGAACGCCGGGTATTCTGGCGGGAGGCGGAAATCGAAATGACCCTGAAGGAATTTCAATTGCTAGCAACGCTGGTCGAGCAGCCGAATCGGGCTTTTACCCGCAATGAACTGTTATCGCTGGTTTGGGGCGCGGACTACTTCGGCAGCGACCGGGCGATCGACGACCTGGTCAAACGTCTGCGCCGAAAGATGAAAGAGCTGCCGGTCGAAACCGTTTGGGGATATGGTTACCGGCTGCGACTGGAAAGCGAGGGGAAATAACGTGAAGCTGATTTACCGATTAAACCTTTCGTTCGGGCTGTTGCTCCTGTGCGTCATCGCCATGACCGCCGCGGTCATGTACCCACTGTTGCTGAACTCGCTCATCGATAACGAGCGGAAAGAGCTGCGCGACACGGGCAGCCGGCTGATCGCCGTCGCCTCTCGCAGCATGCCGTTGTCGGGCAGCGCGGCTTCCGTCCTAAGTAAGGAAGCCGTCCAGGCTGTCCAGTCAGCCCCCGCGGTACCGGCAGGCGAAGTGGCCCTGGTTGCCTACCGCGATCGCATCGTCTACAGCAGCCTGCCCGACGACAAAGCCACCGAATGGCTGAAGCTTTCGAGGACGCAGGAGTTCGTCAACGGCGTCTGGCGGCAGCCGAGCGGGAACTATGTCGTCGAAACGATGACCGACGCTACCGGAGTTAACGGCCTGGCGGAGCCGGCTGTGTCCGCGATCATGGCCACGCCCATGAACCAAATCGAATCGGTGCAAAGCGCCCTGTTTCTCCGCATGATGATCGTTCTCGCCGGCGGCGGCATCGTCGCGTTTCTGCTCAGCACGTATATCACGAAGCGGCTCGTAACCCCCCTGTCGAAGCTGCGGCAGGAGCTCAAAAAAGTGGAGCATCGGCGTTTTTCCGACGTGCGGCTCGTGGAGGCGGATGGCGAAATCGGCGAGGTTTCCAGGAGCGTTTGCCGACTGGCGGCTGAATTGGATAAATATCAGCTGGCGCAAAGGGAGTTTTTTCAGAACGCCTCGCATGAGCTCAAGACGCCGCTGATGTCGATCCAAGGATATGCGGAAGGCATCAAGGACGGCGTTTTCGAGGGAGAGAAAGCGGAGAAAGGACTGGGCGTCATCATCAGCGAATGCGCCCGGTTGAAGAAAATCGTCACGGAGCTGATATTGCTGGCGAAGCTGGAGAGCGAAGACGGCATTTTTCATGCGGATCGGGTTTCCGTCCGGGAGTTGGTCGACGAAACCGTGATGCGAATCAATCCGCTGCTGGTGCAAAACGGACTGGAACTCCGATTGTCGGACGAGGATCGAGCGCTTGACCGTACGATCTTCGCCGATCGGGAGAAATTGCTGCAGGCGCTGATCAATGTTGCCGGGAACGCCACCCGTTATGCCAAACGGCAAATCGATATTGGCGCCTCGGTCCGCGGCGATGCCTTGTTGATCGAAATCGCCGACGACGGCGACGGCATTGCCGAGCCTTTGCTGCCTCGCCTATTCCAGCGCTTCGCCAAGGGCAAGAACGGTGAAACGGGGCTCGGCCTAGCGATCTCCCGGGCGATCGTGGAACGCTGCCGGGGACGAATTACGGCAGGCAACCGGCCGGAAGGCGGGGCCCGGTTTACGCTATCCTTTCCGATCAAAGAGGAGACTTCGGCCGCCGGCTAAAGTCTCCTCTTTGATTAAATCAACGCTCTTAAAAATCGCCCCGTATGCGACTCCTCTACGGAGGCCACGGTTTCCGGGGTTCCCATCGCCACGACCTGCCCGCCTTCGTCGCCGCCTTCCGGGCCGATATCGACGACCCAATCGCATTCGCGAATGACGTCAAGGTTATGCTCCACCACGATCACCGTGTTCCCGGCATCGACCAGCTTGTTCAACAGCACCAGCAGCTGCCGGGTATCGCGCGGATGGAGACCGGTCGACGGTTCGTCCAGTAAATACAGCGTATGGCGTTTCCCCTTCCCGCCGAGCTCCTTGGCCAGCCGGATCCGCTGGCTTTCGCCGCCGGACAAGGTCGGAAGCGACTGGCCCCAATGCAGGTACCCCAGCCCCACCTCGTGCAGCAGGGCGATCTGCCCAGCCATCTTGCTCTGCACCTCCAACAGCGGCAAGCTCTCCTGGACGGTCAGGTCCAAGAGATCGGAAATCGTCAGGTCTTTGTAGGTAACCCGAAGCACTTCCGGTTTAAAACGTTTGCCGTGGCAAACCGGGCAGCGAACCTCCAGGCCGGGAAGGAAAAACATGTCCATCGGCACGACGCCAAGACCCTGGCAGTGCTCGCAGCGGCCCCCCGGCGTGTTGAAGGAAAAATGCTTGGAGGTCAGCCCCGCCGCCTTCGCCTCCGGCAAACCGGCGTACAGGTTCCTCATCCCGGTAAACACGTCGGTATACGTAGCGACGTTGGACCGGCTCATGCGTCCGATCGGCGATTGGTCGACCGTTACGATATTATCGACCGCCGCGAAGCCGGTGATGCTGCCGCAGCCGCTGCGCTTCTGGTCGTCCCGGCCGCCGGCGGCGACCAGATCGAACAGCAGGGTCGATTTGCCCGAACCGGAAACACCGGTCACCGCAACCAGGCAGCCGAGCGGCAAGGTGACGTCGATGTGCTTCAAATTGCGTTCATACGCATCATGGACGCGGATGGCCTGTCCGTTGCCCGGACGTCTAGACCGCGGCTCATTCACGAGGGCGGCTTCCCGCAAGAAGGTTCCCGTCGCCGACTCCCCGCTTTCCATCAGCTCCTGCAGCGTTCCTTCGCCAACGACGCGGCCGCCGAAGCTTCCGGCGCCAGGGCCCATATCGATCACATGATCGGCCGCCCGCATCATTTCCACGTCGTGCTCGATCACCAGCACCGTATTGCCCAAATCGCGCAGCTGCTTGAGCACGTCGATCAAACCCGCGGTGTCGCGCGGATGCAGCCCGGCGGTCGGCTCATCGAGGATATACAGAACGCCGGTCAAACCGGAGCCGAGAATCGAAGCAAGGCGCAGCCGCTGCGCTTCGCCGCCGGACAACGTCACCGTCTGGCGGTTGAGCGACAGATACCCGAGACCGACGTCGACGATCCGCTTCAGGCGTACCGTCATGTCGTGCAGCAGCGTCTCGATCTGTTCCTTCTCGTCCGGCCGCAATGCATCCATAAGTTGCAGCAGCAAGCCGTGGGCATCCTGCAGCGAGATCTCGGATAATTCGGTGATCGATCGTCCGCCGACCGTAACCCGGCGCAGTTCCTCCTTTAACCTGGCGCCGTGGCAGCGCTCGCATGTCTGCTCGTGGAACAGCGCCGCTTCCCCCGATTCCCCGCCTTTTTCCTTGTACCTGCGCCAGATGCCCGTTACCACGCCTTCAAATTTCCCGGCACTGACCGATTTGGGCGGTTTGGCATCCGGGAAATGGCGGGTAAACCGTTCGCTTTCCACCCCGTAATACAGCAAATCGCGCTCCGCCTCGCCGTAATCCTTCAGTTTGCGGTCTGGATCGAAGCCGATGCCGTAATAGGCGGCCGCTGCGGTCAAGGTATTCGTTTGATACTGGGTGTACATGTCGTACCAGATGGTGACCCCGCCGCCAAGCAAACTCCGTTCCTGGTCAAAGACGGCGTCCATATCCAGGTTGACCGTAAAGCCCAGTCCGCCGCAGCCATCACAAGCCCCTTCCGGGGTGTTGTAAGAAAAATGCCGCCGCGTCCAACGCGTCATCTCCCCGCGGCACTCCGGACAACGAATCTTGGCATAAGGCCCTTCCGGTTCCCCTGCCGCTTCATCCGCGAGGGAATCCTCCTCCTCCGCGCTTACCGGCCCCGGGACAAAGCGAAACCCGCAGTGCGGGCAAGGCCGCTCTCCCAGCTTCTCATAAATGACCCGCAAATACGTATGGATATCCGTCACAGTGCCCACCGTCGATCTCGGATTGCGGTTCGTGACGTGCTGCCCTACGCTGATCGAGGGGGAAAGGCCGACGATCGCGTCGACCTTCGGTTTTTGCAGCGCCTCCGCCGTCATTCCCATCGATTCCATGTACTGCCGTTGGCATTCCCGCTGCAGCGTGTCCATCGCCAGCGTCGATTTGCCGGAACCCGAAGGTCCCGTCAGGACGACCAGCTTGTATTTGGGAATGCGAAGCGTAATATTGTTCAAATTGTTTTCCCGGGCGCCCCGGATTTCGATCATCTCGTTCAATGGGTACCTCCATCCTGCTTCACCTTGAGATCAATCCCCCGCAGCACCTCCACGCTGCCGTACGATTTAGTCAGCCTCTCCACTTCAATCGCATACCCCATTCTCGACATTTGCTCCTCCTTTGCAAATTTGATACCTTAATCTTATAACATTCGTGCAATTGGTAAGGTTGGGCAAATTATCCCTTGATTTATCGGCATTTTTGATGAATAAGGTTTCTACGTGCAGTTTAAACTTTTTTTTACAAAGCGGAGGTAGGGAATGAGCATCAGGCCGATCGATATCGCCAAAAAGCTGAACATCAGTACGAGCGCATTAAGGCACTACGAGGAGTGGGGCATCATCCCGCCGGTAGAGCGAGGATCGAACGGTTACCGGATCTACACGGCCACGCATATCGCTTACTTCGAATGCATCCGGGCCATGAGCCCGGGATTCGGCATGGAATTGACGAAAGTCGTGCTGCGCAAGTTGCTGAAACAGGAATACGACGAAGCCTTGTGGCTGGTTACCCAAGCGCAGGCCGAGCTTCATAGGGAGAAATTGATGGCGGACAAAACGATTCTGGTGCTGGACACGAAGGAACTGGACAATGTGGATGCCCGGGGGCGAAAACGTTGGATGACAATTGGGGAAGTCTCGCGGGAAACGCTGATTCCGGCCACGGCGATTCGCCACTGGGAGAAAATGGGGTTGATCCGCGTGGGACGCAATCCGGAAAACAGCTACCGTTCCTTCAGCCCGACGCAGATTCGGCAGATCCTCATTATCGGCACGCTGCGCATGGCCGTGTGGTCGCTCGACACGATCAAGGAAGTGATTCGGGAGCTGGATCACAACAATCTTGAGCAGGCGCGGCGGATCGCCAGAGATGCGCTGCACTACCTCAACGTGAAGAACCGCAACCGCATGCGCGGCATCCGGTATTTAGAGCGATTGATCGAGCTGTTGGAGGAACAGCCCGAGCATTGAACGCCGGCGTTCCGGCAGCTGCTGCGTAATGCAGTGAATATTGCCGCCGCCATAAGCGATTTCCCTGGTGTTCACCTGCACGACCTTCCGTTCCGGGAACAGCTCTTGTACCTGCCCCAAAGCCGCTTCGTCAAGCGGGTCGCCAAAGGCCGGCATCACGACGCCGCCGTTGCAAATGTAAAAGTTGACGTAACTGGCGGCGATGGCCGTGCCGGCAGGCCGCGCATAACTCAGGCTTGACCGGTCGATGCCCCCCGCTTCTTCGGCTGTTAGGAACAGCTGCGCCGGGAGATGGATTTTTCGGATGTCCAGCTTCCGCCCGGCGGCATCCCTTGCTATATTCAGCGTTTCGTAGGCTTCGCGCAGCAAGGGAAACTGCGGATGGGCAGGATCGTCCGTCCAGCTCAGAGCCACGACGCCCGGTCTGACGAATGCCGCCACCTCGTCGATATGCCCGTCCGTCTCGTCATGGTGTAGCCCTTGTCTCAGCCAGATGATCTTCCGGACATTCAAATAGGCCTTTAACTCTTCTTCCAATTCTTTGCGGGATAAATGCGGATTCCGGTTCGAATTCAGCACGCTTTGCTTCGTCGCGATCAACGTCCCTTCGCCGTCCACCGTCATCGCGCCGCCTTCCAAGATCAGATGCCCGGCATCATAACGGAAAATCCGCTCCAGCTCGAGGACCTTCCGCTTTACCAGCTGATCCTGATTCCAAGGAAAATACAGCCCGTCTTGCAAGCCGCCCCAGGCGTTAAACCCCCAGTCGATGCCGCGAACCTCCCCCTGATCGTTCTTGACGAACGTAGGGCCGATATCCCGCATCCAGGCATCATCATAAGATAACTCGACGACCCGGATCTGCGGGGGAAGCAGGTTGCGGGCATGCTCGTATTGGCCGCCGATGACCCCCATCGTCACCGGTTCAAACTTCGCGATTGCCGACGCCACGCGAGCGTAGGCGTCCTGGGCCGGCTTCGCCCCGAGGCGCCACGTATCCGTCCGCGCCGGCCACAGCATCCACGTCCCCTCATGCGGTTCGAATTCGCCCGGCATGCGATACCCGTCGGCCTTAGGACGGTTCGGCGCTTGCTCCCTCATGTTCACCATCCCCTCACCCCCTGGACTTTTCGCTTGTTTGCTTGAAATTAATTCACCTTATTCAGCAAACGTCATTTCCGTATAGGCCCCGCTTGCCAAAATTCTCCACGGGCAGGATTTGCAGTGTTGTCGAACCTGGCCCAATAAACAAAGAGACCTTCATGTCAAACAAAGCCATTGCTCAAGAGCAATGGCTTTGTTTACAATAGAACCAATCTCATTACGAAAGGATATCATTTCCATGTCGATCTTCCTCCCGGATAAGCGGGGCAAATTTCGCCTTGACCTGTTCGGCCAATTGCTGAGGCTCCAGCTCCATCTGCATCCCGACTTTCCCGGCGCTGACCAGGATGGTGTCCAGGCTTTCCGCGCGGCTGTCGATCAACGTCGGAAACAGCTTCTTCATGCCTACCGGCGAGCAGCCCCCGCGTATATAACCGGTCTGCTGCTGCAAATCCTTTAGCGGCAGCATCTCCACTTTTTTGACACCGGCTGCTTTGGCCGCCTTCTTCAGATCCAGCTCCTCGGCAACCGGAATGATGAATACGTAGAGAGCTACCCCATGGTGGGCGACCAACGTCTTGTACACCTTCTCCGGCGGTTTGCCGATCTTCTCCGCCACGGCGGTCCCGTGTATTTGCCCGTCTTCGGCATCGTAGCCGTAAATCCGGTAAGGCGTTTTGGACTTGTCCAGCATCCGCATGGCATTCGTCTTGACCTCTGCCATATCAGCCACTCCTTTTCTATCCTTCTTTGTCTCTTATCATTATCCTAGCATTTCCGTATAGCCTGGAACAGGTCCGGCGCCTTAAATCATTTGGCAGGGCCCTACTTATCCTCTAGTGCTGCCGTAATTATTTAACTCTATCATCTATTTTGGCTAAATGATTAACGCATTTTCCGATAAAGATTTACATCTTTTTAACTTCCTCCTATGATGGAGTTAATTCAATGCAGAGAGAAGGGATTCGCATGGACAGCACGGACCACAACATCCTGAATGCACTGAAACGCAATAGCCGCATGACCGCCTCCGATATCGGCAAAAGGGTCGGCATCGAGCACACCAAACAGATTGAACCGTTCCGGGAGGCGATCGTGGCCTGCGAGCCGGTCCTGGAATGCCATCATCTCGCCGGCGAATACGATTATTTGCTGAAAGTATTGGTGGAAGATACGATGCAGCTGGAGGCTTTTTTAACCGGGACCCTCAAGAAATTGCCGGGCGTGATGAAGAGCAACACGATGATCTCTCTCTCCTCGCTCAAGGAAAATATCAACATCTGATTGGAGGCGATCAGCCATGCTGATCCGAGGTTTCAAATTCGGAATGCTGCTGCAATTGGCCGTCGGCCCGGTCTGCCTGTTTATTTTTCAAACCGGATCGAACGATGGTTTTCTTGCCGCGGAGTACGGCGTGCTTGGCGTGGTACTCGTCGACGGATTGTTCATGCTGGCCGCCATGCTTGGCATCGGCCCGCTGCTCGAGCATGAAGGTATACGGCCGGTGATCCAACGGCTTGGCGCCGCGATCTTATTCCTGTTTGGGCTTAGCATGGTACTCGGCTCTTTGGGGATCGCGCTGCTGCCAAACCTTGGGCTATCCGGATTTGGCGACAGCGAAAGCGGCGCGTTCGTTTACGCCGTGCTGCTGACCGCTTCGAACCCGTTGACGATTTTGTTCTGGGCCGGGGTATTCGCGACCAAAATGAGTGAAATGCGCTTGCCTGGAGCCGGTCTTTCCCGATTCGCGCTTGGGGCTTTGCTGGCCACCTTCGCCTTTTTGAGCTCGATCGCGCTCCTCGGCAGTTTGACTTACGCATTCTTCACCCCGCTGCTGTCGCAGGCCTTGAACCTCGTCGTGGGCCTTGTCCTGCTCGTTTTCGCCGTACGTATGGCCTGGACGAAGAACCAATCTTAACATGAATCCGCATCGGTTTTCACGCTCCCTTAACATCCGCTCCTTATGCTGAGAAAAAAAGCAGCAGGAGGGAAACCATGCCGGCCATTTGGATGCATCTTGAATACGGTCAACGGCTTGCGGCCGAGTTTCAGGACCGTTTTCCTATTTTGAACGAGCTTCACACGAATCGCAACCTCTACCACGTCGGCTGCCAGGGGCCGGATTTTCTGCTCTTCCACGGCTTCCTGTCCTGGCGCAAGCCCAGCGGGGCGGTTAAGCTCGGCAACCTGATGCACAGCCGGAGCTGCGGCCCGGTCTTGATCGATTTGTGGCGGAGAAGCTTGACGCTCCCCGAATCGGTGCGAGCGCAAGCTCAGCTCTTTTTCCTCGGCTTTCTGACCCATCATCTGCTCGACCGCAACCTTCACCCCTATATCAACTGGAAAGCCGGCTATAAGCGGCTGGACCATCAGCGCTTCGAGATCGCCCTCGACGCCGTGTTTATGCGACGGCTGAAGCAGGTGGACGTGTCGCGCGCGGCCGGTTGGAAGGAAATCGACCTTGGCCCGGGACTCCCCCGCCCGATTCGGCAAATCCTGCACGATACCGTCCTAGCCCACTACCCCGAGGCCGTCCGCCTTCCCTTTGCCAGTTGGCAGGAAGCCTACCGGGATATGCGGCTGGCGCATCGGCTCCTGCACGACCCGAGCGGTTGGAAGAAGACGCTGGTTGCCGGTCCGGTCCGGCGCCTGTTCTATCCTTCCGTTCCCGCCTCCCGGGGCATGGACATGCCGGATTACTTGAACGAACAACGAACCGAGTGGCGGCATTCGGCCCTGTATTCCGAAGTAAGGAAGGACAGCGTCTGGGAGCTGTGGGAGCAGGCGTTGGAGGACGCAAGGCGGGTGCTAGGCGCGCTGGCCGACTGGCTGAACGACAAAGCCCCCGAGACGTCCGCGCCGAAGCTGGAAAGCTTCCGGCAGCTGCTCGGGGACCGCTCGTATGATACGGGTAAAGATTGCGGCAGCAACCTGGTCAACCTTTACGCGGAACCGATCTGGGGCCGGCAAAGAACCGGTTGATCAAGCCGTAGCTTGCGGGAGTGCGCCTTCCTTACCATCGCCTCCGCCATGGCGCAAGGCGTCCGCTTTGCCTTGATTCAGGTTGAGCTTGGCCACCACGGCGATGCCTAAAGCGAAAAACAGCAGCAGCGACAAAATGCCGAGGCGCGGGTTCCCCGTAAGCTGTCCGATCAGACCGAACGCAAACGGTCCGAATATCGAGGAAAATTTGCTCGTGATGTTGACGAAGCCGAAAAACTCGCCCGTCCGATGCGGCGGCATCAAATCGCTGATCATAGAGCGGGAGATCGATTGGCTTCCGCCCTGCACCAGCCCGACCATGACGGCGAGGATGTAAAAATGCGGCGCGCTCGTCATGCCGAAGCCCAAAAGGACGATCAGCACGTACGTGAGCAACGAAGCGATCAGCACCCGCTTGGGTCCCAGGCGAGCCGCCGCTTTGCCGAGCAGGATCGTACTGGGGAAGCCGACGAACTGCGTAATCAGGAGCGCCAGGATCAAATCGCTGGTGCCGATCCCCAGCGTCGTGCCGTAGATCGTCGCCATCAGGATGATCGTATTGATGCCGTCGTTATAAAACCAGAAGGCGGCGATAAACCGAAACAGCTGCGGGTAGCGCCGAACATCCTTCCAGGTGCCGCCGATTCTCTGCGCGGCCGCCCGCAGGTACCCTCCCGCCGTCATGCCGTTCGCCTGCTTCGGCAAATTCGGCACCTTCCGCATGACCGGCAGCGAGAACAGCAGCCACCATACGCCTACGGTCAGGAATGAAAGACGCGTTCCCGCGAGTTCGTCCCCTAAACCAAACCGCTGCGGCTGCTGGATCATCAGCAAATTGACCGCAAGCAGAAGGCCTCCCCCCACATAACCGGCCGCATATCCTTTGGCCGAGATATCGTCCCTGTGCCTGGACGGTACCAGATCGGGCAGCATCGCATCGTAAAACGTCAGGCTTCCGGAGAAGCCGACCGTCGACACGACGAGCATCGCCGAGGCCAGCAGCCAATCCCCGGGGCCGACCAGCGCAAACCCTGCGGTCGATATCATGCCCAGCAGTGCGAACCCGGCCAGAAACGTCGTTTTGCGCCCCGACAGATCGGCGATGGAGCCGAGCAGCGGCGAAATGACGGCCACCAACGCCATGCCGATGGCGTGCGTATAAGCCAAATAAGAGGCGGCTAAGTTATCGCTTAGCCCTTGGGCCGCAACGCTGCTATAAAAAATGGGCAGCACCGCCGCGAGCACGGTGGTGGAATACGCCGAATTGGCCCAGTCGTACATGATCCAAGACCTTACAGCCGATTTGTTCATCGTCATGTCCCTTTCCATTACCAAATGGTTTGATTATAGAAGCAAAGGATTAACGCGGTGTTTTGCCGGTGTTTGCGCTGTATAAAAAAGATCGGCCGAGCAAGGCGAGCCCTTCGCCGACGTGACACAAGGCACGGGGAATAGTAAAATAGATCCCTGAACCTTATTATTTAGGCGCGGAACGGAGAATGATCATGGCCGAAACGTTGAAATCGATATATAGCGAAACCTTTTTGCGGAGCTTCGGCAGCAAGGTGCACGGGGCTTACGCTCCGTTTGATCCGGAGCGATTCGTCGCGCAGACGATGGATGCCGCGTGGGAAGGGCTCGAGCTCAAAGCGCGGATGCGGCAAATCACGCTGAAGCTGGGCGAGCAGCTGCCCGTCGCCTTTTCCGAAGCGGTCGGCGTGCTGTACGCCATCGACGAGACCTGCACCGGCTTCCCTTATCTGTTTTTCCCCGATTTCGTGGAGGTGTTCGGCCGCGCCGAGGCCGACTGGCCGCTGGCCATGCAGGCGTTCGAGCGGTTCACGCCGAAGTCGTCCGCCGAGTTCGCCGTACGCTCCTTCCTGCTGCGCGATCCCGAACGGATGATGCGGCAGATGGTGGAATGGTCGGGGCACGGCAATGAGCATGTGCGCCGCCTGTCGAGCGAAGGGTGCCGGCCGCGCCTCCCCTGGGGACAAGCCCTGCCGATGTTCAAGCGCGACCCCGCGCCCATCCTGCCGATCCTCGAGCAGTTGAAGGCGGATCCCAGCTTGTATGTGCGCAAGAGCGTCGCCAACAACCTGAACGACATCGCCAAGGATCATCCGCAGTTGGTGTTGGAGATTGCCCGTCGTTGGAAAGGCGCGCATCCGCATACCGACTGGATCGTGCGCCACGGCTGTCGCACCCTGATTCGGAAAGGCGGCCCCGAGGTGCTGGAGCTGTTCGGCTACGCCGCCGCGGGAGAGAGCGAGCCGCTTGCGGCGGCGGCGACGCTCGCGGTGGAGCCGGCCGTGCTGAGCATCGGCGACGGCTGCGACCTCCGCTACGAGTTGACCGTACGCGAAGGCGAGCCGGCCAAGGTTCGCATCGAATACGGCATAGACTTTGTCAAAGCCGGCGGGCGCACCTCCCGCAAGCTGTTCCTGCTGTCGGACAAAACCGTCCCCGGCGGCGCCCGCTTGACCGGAACGCGCCGTCACAGCTGGGCCGACCTGACGACGCGCCGCCACTATCCCGGCGAGCATCGCATCGTGCTGCTCGTGAACGGCGCGGAAGCGGCCGAGACCGCATTGCAGTTGCAAGCCGCTCCCGAGTAAGCAAACAAAGACCTGGCCAATCGGCCAGGTCTTTGTTATGGAAAATCTGCGGTAACGGTGGACCCAACGTCCCCCAGCAAGGAATCCGAAAATATCAGGCGACTCTTAAGGATTATATGCGAAAAACCGAATAGAATTCACCGTTTCTGTCAAATCCGTCGAGCGGGATACGCCGATCGTTGCTACCCCCTAAGTTTGGGCACTAGCCACGTTCATGCTCACTCTGTTGCTTTTGCATCCAAGAGCAATCTTTTTAGACTTAGAATCCTTGCCTTGTTCCGTCGGCCCCCTGCTCGTCCGCAGCCCCAATCAATGAATTCCCCACCTTGGTCAGATGAATGGCCATGAGCTCGGCCGCTTTACCGCTGTCCCGGTCCCGGATCGCCTGCAGCATCTGCTGATGCTCCTGAAACAGGCGGCGGGCCGACTCCTGCTCGCTGAACAACCACAGGCTGCGGCTGTCCCGGATCGTCCGCATCATCATGGCGGAAATGCTTTCCATCATTTGCCCAAGCAGCGGATTTTGCGTCGCTTTGGCGACGGCGAGATGGAAATTGACATCATGCACCTGGCTGATTTCTTCGTTGCCGATCGCATCCTCCATATGGCGCACGATGCGCGAGAGCTCGTCCAGATCCGCTTCGCTCCGATGTCTAGCCGCCAGCTCGATGCTCCCGACTTCAAGAATGCGCCGCACCTCAAGCAGCCTCGCCAAATCCTCGCGGTCGCGGATCTGCCGGGCAGCCATCGATTCCAACGCCCGTGTCCGGACATACGTCCCTCCGCCCTGCTTCGTATCCAACAGGCCGCAGGCTTTCAAATGGCTGATTGCCTCGCGTACGGTGGAGCGCCCGACCCGGTAGAGTTTGGCCAGGTTTTCGATCGTGTCGAGCTTTTCGCCAGGCTTAACCATCCCCGATTCGATGATCCGCTGCAGTTCCTCGATGATGATCTCAACATTTTTTTTGCCTAGTTCCATGGTTCCTTCCTCTCCCGATCAGATGAATACTAACGAACATTATTCCTAAATAACAGTCTATACAATCCCTTTCGGATATGATAGATTTATTTCAAATTTAAAATTCATCTGATGACCTGACTAACCATATGATGCTTATTATAACAAATGGGAATGGAGGAATGTTTGTTGATTACCCCGGAAATCAAGCGCCAGCTTCAAAGCATCGTCGGCGACAAGTGGCTGCTGGATCGTCCCGCCGACCTTTACGCCTACTCCTACGACGCAACCCCGATGTATCAAGCCTTGCCGGACGCCGTCGTCCTCCCCGCTTCGGCCCGGGAAGTTTCCGCGGTTCTGCAAATCGCCCACGAGCACCGGATTCCCATTGTTCCCCGGGGCTCGGGCACGAATTTGGCGGCCAGCTCCATTCCTGTGCACGGCGGCATCGTCCTGAATATGAACCGCATGAATCGCATTCTTGAGATCGATCCCCGGAATCTGACCGCTACGGTCGGCCCCGGCGTCGTGACCGCGCAGCTGCATCAAGCCGCGGAAGCGCTGGGACTGTTTTACCCGCCGGATCCCGGCAGCATGCGAATTTCCACGATCGGCGGCAATTTGTCCCAAGGAGCCGGCGGTATGCGCGGGCTCAAGTACGGCGTAACCAAGGATTACGTCATGGGCCTGGAATACGTGCTGCCCTCGGGCGAAATTTTGCGCTGCGGCGGCAAAAACGTCAAGGATGTCGCCGGCTACGACATGACCCGGCTGCTGGTCGGATCCGAAGGCACGCTGGCCGTAATTACGGAAATCACGCTCAAACTGCTGCCGTTGCCGGAAACGAAGCGCACGCTGGTCGCTTTTTTTACCAACCTGGTGAATGCGGCCAAAACGGTCGAGCAAATCATTGCAGCAAAAATCATCCCGGCAACGGTCGAATTCATGGACCAAGGCACGATGAGGGTCGTCGACGAATACGCCCATCTCGGACTGCCGCTGGATATGAAATCGATGCTGCTGATCGAACAGGACGGTCCGGAAGAAGTCGTGGTCCGCGACATCGAGAGCATCGCCAAAATCGCCAGGGCGAACGGCGCGGCGGGCGTGGAGGTCGCCGGTTCGGCCGAAGAAGGCGCCAAACTGCTGACCGCGCGGCGGGCGGCTTTGTCCGCCCTGTCCCGGCTAAAGCCGACCACGATCATGGAGGACGCCACGGTCCCTCGCTCCCGCTTGGCGGAAATGGTTGCCGAGATCGAACGCGTGGCCGGTAAGTACGGGCTGCAAATCTGCACGTTCGGCCATGCCGGAGACGGCAATTTGCACCCTACCTGCATGACGGATGAGCGGAACCGGGAGGAAATCGAACGCGTGGAGCAGGCGTTTGAGGAGATTTTTCACGCCTCGATCCGGCTGGGCGGCACGATTACCGGCGAGCATGGCGTCGGCCTGGCCAAAATGAATTACCTTCATCTGAAAGTCGGCGAGTTCGGGCTGGAACTGATGAAGCGGATCAAGGAAGCGTTCGATCCCCATCACATCATGAATCCGGGCAAAATCTTCGCGGCGTCCGAACGCCGCAGGCTGGTGGTGAAACGATGAACGGCGAATCCAAGGAAGCGGCAGCCGGGTTGAGACCGGCTCCGTGCACCGCCATCGGCGATGGCGCAGCCGCGACTGACAAGGGCACAGACACGGGTAAGATCCCCTCCAACCGCGGGCTGAATCCCGCCGGGGCAGGCAGTTCAAAAGATCGGGGCGCCAGCGTGGCCATGCATGCTTTTCCCGAATCGGGGGTTCCCGGCGAAAACGGGCTGCTGCGCCGTTTTAATATGGATGAAATCATGAACTGCATGCACTGCGGTTTCTGTTTGCCGACCTGTCCCACTTATGTGCAGACCGGCTTGGAAACGTACAGCCCGCGGGGGCGGATCGCGCTGATGAAAGGCGTGGCCATGGGCCACTTGACGGTAAACGGGGAATTCGAGCAGCATATGGACGCCTGCCTCGGCTGCCGGGCTTGCGAGACGGCCTGTCCGGCCGGCGTCCCCTATGGCGGTTTGCTGGAAACGGCCCGCGACGTCGTGCAGGAAACGAAAAAAACGGCGAAGAAGCCTTCCGCCGTGCGAGATCTGGTATTCAAGCACATATTCCCGTACCCCAAACGTGTTAAGCGCCTGGGGCGTTTGCTGTGGGGGGCGCAGGCGCTGGGGCTGCAAACTTTCGCTAACCGGACGGGGTTGATCCGCCTGCTGCCGCGTCCCATGGCCGAAATGCAAAAAAGCGTTGGCACCGTCGCATCGCCCCGGGAGCGCAAAGGACGGCAGCGGTTGATGAAGGCTGCTGGCGAAACGCGTTACACCGTCGGTTTGTTCACCGGCTGCATCATGGACGTGATGTTCTTCGAAACGAACCAAGCGACGGCGCGACTGTTGACGAAAGCCGGCTGCGACGTCGTGTTTATCGAAGAGCAAGGTTGCTGCGGGGCGATGCATGCCCATTCCGGGGAGATGGAAGGCGCGAAGGAGCTTGCCAAACGCAACATCGCGGCATTCGAACGGGCCGGCGTCGATTTTGTCGTCAACAATGCCGGCGGCTGCGGTGCGGCATTGAAAGAGTACGGCCACTGGTTCGAGGGCGATCCCGAGTGGGAGGAACGCGCCCGGCGCTTCGCCGCCAGGAACCGCGATGCCAACGAAATTCTCGCCGAGCTTCCTCCGCTTGATTTTCGCAAGCCGCTGCCGGTCAAAGTAACCTATCAGGATTCCTGCCACCTTGCGCACGGCCAGGGCGTGCGTACCCAGCCCCGGCAGCTGCTGCGCCGGATCCCCGGGCTTGAGCTCCTGGAAATGCGGCAGCCTGACAGCTGCTGCGGTTCCGCCGGCACCTACAACCTCACCCAGTTCGAGATGTCGATGCGGATCCTGGACGACAAAATGGTTCAGGTGCGGGAAACCCATGCCCACCTGATCGTCACCTCCAATCCCGGCTGCCTGCTGCAAATGAAGCAGGGCATCCTCCGCGCCGGCCTCGAAGACCGAATGGAAGCCGTACACATCATGGATTTGCTCGACCGGGCCCTGTAAAGGGGCCTGGTTTACCTTTCCTTAATCTGTAATATTTAGTCGCATAACCGGCTGCATTGGCATGGTATAATTTGGACAGTTAATTAATGCCGTGAATAAATAGGAGGCAGATTCATGAAAAAGCTTTATTATACTTCTTTTTTCTATGCCCTGCTCGGTTTGCTGGCGGGGATCTTCTATCGCGAGGTGACCAAGCCAAGCACAACGGATTTACCGGCGAAACGGTGCTTGGCGCACTGCATACGCATCTTTTGGCGTTGGGCTTTTTGTTCTTCTTGATCGTGTTGTGTTTAGGCAAACTGTTCGACGTGCATGAAGCCAAATCGTTTGGTGCCTGGTATGCGGTGTATAACCTGGGGCTGCTGGTAACGGTGGGCACGATGGCTGCTCGAGGCATGCTTCAGGTCGACGGTAACGACCTCAGCGCGCTCCCCTATATCGCCGGACTGGGCCATATGATCCTTGGAGCGGGCATCGTGTGGCTGCTCGTGTTGCTGGGCAGACGGGTGAGATAGCTTGCGGAGGTGCCGGGCGCTTCCAACGACAGTCTGACCATAGGCCCGGCATCCAATAATAGTCAAGCACCTATATACAAAGTCCTGCGTAATGTGTTAGAAAACACTTTACGGGATGTGAGTAAATGGTGGGTTATTTAAATATTTCCATCAACGATCGTAATCAAACTGATCCAGTAAAAGGGGCAAAGGTATTAATTACCGAACACAACAATAGGGAAAAGGTTTATAAAACCGTCATAACCAATGACATAGGTCAAGTTAACAATATTGAGTTAAGTTCAAGAAACGATCGTTATTCAGCCGAACCCTATAAAAAATATGATTTAGTTGTACAAGTACCGCTTATTGAAGGAAGATACGAACAGCCACAAGAATATATAAAGTCAGGCGTGCAACTATGGAGCGACAAAGTAACGATTAACCAAGATGAACTTATCCAAATCAACCAGATCAAAAGTATGGATGAAACACGGAACGACGTTATTGAGATACCCGACAATAGTATCGTTGAACCCGATAATGAAACTATTTATCAAGACCCGTTAAATATTCCTGATCCGTATAATCCTTATTGGATATGGTCTTTTGAAACAGAACCATTTGTTCCTACCGAAATTCGCATATATTTAGGTTATGTAAATCCAAATCCTCCCGTAAAGCCTATCAACGCCAAGAAAATATTAAAAGAAAGCTATAAGAAATACCTGAAACTTGTATCGACCCAAGAGTTTGGAGGAATTCCGAAACTAACTAAACAAGCCGCTATTGCTAATTTGTTATTAGTAAATTCATTTGCTTTGAACAGGGTTTATACGGAGTTTTATAAGAATAAAGGATATGACTTTACAATTACAAATTCGGTGAACATGGACCAACACTACCCGGCAGGGGGAAATATATTTCAGGAGATTGACGAGGTAGTGGACGAACATTTCAGAAAGTATATAAAGATAACCAGTAAGAAGCAACCTCTATTAGCACAGTATTGCGCAGGAAGTGGAGGCTATTGTAAAAATCGGGGCATTCCGCAAATAGCGATGAATAAATTATCATTATCTAAGCCCAACTTTAATTATGAAGAGTTGCTGAAGTATTATTACGATAAACAAGGCATAGAATTTGAAATCGTAACAGCTGAAATTGTCGAAGGCATTCCTAAATCATATCCCGGATATCCATTGCAATTGGGGATGGTAGACGCAAGTGTCAAAACTTTGCAAGAATTTTTGAAAGTAATCCGTGAAAAAAAGTTTACGAAAGAAATATCTCCCGTTGATGTAACTGGAGAATTTGATGAAAAAACCCGTGAAGCAGTTATTGCGTATCAAACTAAAGTCAAAAAAAACAAGAAAAATATAGGGATAGTCGATGAAGCAACATGGTATAATTTATCACTTGCATATATGGACGTAACAAGGATGCATGAACCTGATTCGAGATATAGGAGGGCCTTCATGTACTAATTGCCCTCTAAATCAAAACGGCGGTTTACCGTTCACTCCGAACGGAAACCGCCGTTTTCGCTGCCGGCGCCGGCCTGCGGCACGGCGTCATCCCTCCTGCTGCGCGCCCCGCTCGCGCAGCGCCAGCATGACCGCGCCATAGGCCGCGTCATGCTTCGGCAGCGTGCAGGCGAGCGCCGGGAAGCACTGGTTCAGCGCCTCCCGGAAGACTGCCTGCACCTGCCCGCTGTGGAGCAGCACGCTCCCCGCCATCGCCAGCTCGCCCTCCTCGAGGGCGAGTCGTTCGGCCACGGGAGCGGCCAGCTCCACCAGGGCGATCGCGCAACGCCGCGCGATCGCCAGCGCCGTTTCGTCGCCAAGGCCGCAGGCTTGCGACAACAACGGGGCCAGTGCGGCAATGTCCTGCTTGTTCGTGCGCTTGTCGTGCACGAACCCGATGAGTTGCCGCACCGAGCCAAGCTGCAGCTGCGCATAGACCAGCTCCGTGATCGCGGTGGGGGCGATCCGCCCGTCCGCAGCCCGGACGACCGCGCCGAGCAGCCGGCGGCCGATGTCATAGCCGCTGCCCTCGTCATCGATCAGGTGGCCGCACCCCCCCGTCCGATGCGTCAGGCCGTCCGCGTTTCGTCCGTAGCAAATCGAACCGGTGCCGGCGATCAGAATGATCCCGGCCGGGCGGTCGATCGCGCCGCGCAGCGCGATCTCGTGATCCCCGGTAATCGTCAGCCCGCCGGCATACCCGTGTTCCCTGATGCAAGCGGCAAGCCGCTCCTCCGCCTCCGGGTTGCTGACCCCGGCTGCGCCGAGGCAAATATGCTCGCAATGCTCCAAGCCGCCCATGACTCCCGCCATCACCGTCAGGAGTTCCCGCAGGCTCCGCCCGAACGAGGCTTCATCCTGACCGTTCCAATTCAGGGCTCCGGCCGTGAACGTATCGACCGCCTTCCCGCTCCGCTCGGCTACGGTTACGGTCGTCTTGGTGCCGCCGCCATCGATCCCTGCCACAAATCCCATCCCAAGTCACATCCTTTGCAGAGGCGAATAACTATAACTGATCTTCCCCATCACCGCCGGCTGGAACGCCCCGGTCACGCCCGGCAGATTGTTCGGCAACCCGGCCAACGCATAGCCGGCGAGCAGCACAAACGCAACCGCCTCCTTGGCGTCGCTGCTGTGCCCGATCTCCTCCTGCGTCAGCACCGCTACGCTCATCGATGCCGTCGACGGAGGTGCCGGACATCAGACCAACCGCATATTGCGTGTCTCCGCCCGAAAAGTCCGCACCCCTCATGTCCTCTCCCTCCTTTATTACCCCTTCACCGCTCCCACGGTCACGCCTTCCAGGAAATACTTCTGCAGGCTGAAGAACAATACGAACATCGGTAGGGCCGAAATGGTCGCTCCCGCCATCATCGGCGCAAAATACGTCGTGTTGGCGAAGCGGAAGTTCTTCAGTCCGACCTGGATCGTCTGCATATCCATCGTGTTCGTGACGAGAAACGGCCAGAAGAACGTGTTCCAGCTATCCATGAAGGTGAGGATCGCCATCACCGCCATGACCGTTTTCGACAGCGGCACGACCACTTTGGTGAAGATTTGGAACGGGTTGCAGCCCTCCACCTTGGCGCATTCGAGGATCTCGGTCGGAATCGACGTCATGAACTGCTTGGCGAGAAAAATATTGTACACCGTGACAAGCCCGGGCAGGATCAAGGCACTGTACGTATTTTCAATTTGAAAAACGTTGACGATCAAAATGTACAGCGGCACCTGAGTCACCTGGTAAGGAATCATCATCGCGCACAACAGAATCGAAAACAGCACCGTTCTGCCGCGAAAGCGGATTTTGGAGAAGGCATAACCCGCCAGGGCAGCAAAGATCACGTTAAAGGCCATGACGCTTGCAGCCACGACCAGCGAGTTGAGCAGCCAGCGGTAGGAATGCTCACTGTAATCGAAGAAAAAACGGTAGGAGTCGAGCGAGAATTTGCCCGGCCATAGGGAGTAGCTGAGCGCCCCCGCTTCCACCGGGTCCCCGAAGGAGGAGATGATCATGAAATAAATGGGGAAAATCGTGGCGAGCGCGAAAAGCAGAAGAACGATCATGAGCCCTGCGTTCCGGATAGATTTGACGGGCTTGCGGCCCGCGTGGGTGCTGTACAATGCCATCGGTTCATTCCTCCTCTTTCGCGCTAATATTCAACGTCGCTACCCATAAATTTGAATTGGATCAGCGAGATGCCGGCAATGATCACCGTAAGGACCAGGGATTGCGCAGCCGCTTCGCCGAATTCGAAATATTTGAACGCATTGTTGAAAATGAGCAGCCCCACCATCGTGGTCGCGTTATCCGGCCCCCCGCCGGTCATCAGATAGGCGTTCTGGAACACCTGGAACGATCCGATGACTCCGGTGACGAGCAGAAACAACGTCGTCGGCTTGAGGCAAGGGACGACGATATGCCGCAGTTTCTGGAAGAACGACGCGCCGTCCAGCTCCGCGGCCTCATAATAGCTGTTGTCGATCCCGAGCAGCGCCGCCAAATAAATGATGATGCTGGTGCCGTGACTGGACAGCCAGGCCATCAGCACAAGCGAACACATCGCCGTCGCGCTGGAACCCAGCCAATTCCGGTTGCCGATGCCGAACAGGCCGAGCAGCTGGTTCAGGATTCCGCTCGTCATCGGGTCGAAGATCCATAGCCAAACGACCGAAAGCGCCACGCCGGAGGCCACCGCCGGCAAATAATAGATCGCCTTGAAAGCCGTTTGCAGCCCTTTTCGCAGCGGAAGGATCATGATCGCTACCGCGAAGGACAGGAGAAGCGACACGGGAACGGTGAGCAGCGTGTACACGACCGTATTTTTGATCGATTTCCAAAACAGGGAGTCCGCGAAGGTGTTCGCGTAATTATCCAACCCCACATAGCTGGAGCCCAGCGGTTTATACTCCTGGAAACTGATGATCAAAGCACTGACGACCGGGTATGCCGTAAACACCGCATAGACGACCAGCGCCACGGCGATAAAAGCATAAGCCCAGGAGGCGTCTCCGGTGAGCCGGATCTTCCGCGTCTTCTTCGCCGTCTTTGCCGCCTGCGTTTTTGCCAACTGGGCCATAGCGTCCAAACTCCTTTTTCGCTCAAGTAGTAGGAAAATACGGCTCGGATAGCCGCAGTATCTCCGCCCGGCTACCCGAAGCCACGTAGTTTAGTCGATCACCACGCCGTCTTCGCCGAACAGCTTGATCGCTTCGCTTTTCACCGCCTCATACATGTCCTCCGGCGTGATTTCATCCGCCAGCAAGGCCTGCAGTTTCGGGATGATCACCTCGTCCTCCAGCTTGATCGCCTGCGCGCCCAACTCCACCGGGATGTCCGGACGCGCCGGGTTGGCGTGCGACAGCAGCGTTTCCACGGCGGCGACGTTGTCCGGATTCCGGTTCACCGTCATGTCTTTGGCAGCTTCTCTGGCGCTCTTCGTGATATGGGCCGCAAACAGGTCGTTGTTCGTCGTGGCCGCCACTTTGCCGCTGGCCAGGAAGTAAGCGGCCTTAACCACGTTCGCTTTATGCTCGGCGGTTGGTTCCTTTTTGCCGCGGAAGGTTACGTAACCGTCCACGACCGTGCTGGAGATCGGCGCTTGACCCAGGAACGCCGGCACCGGAAGCACGATGTATTCCACCGGGATGCTGCCCGCCACCGCGCTGCCGTCGTTCGCTTTGAGCTTCTCGTTGTTTTGGTTGGCCGAATTTTCGAAGGTGGCCAAGCCTTTCCCGGTAATCATCGTTTGACCGGTCAGGAACATGTTCCAGCGTTTGCCGGCATCGACCGAGCTCAGTTCCTTTGGCATGGAGCCGTCGTCGATGAGCTGGCGCACCGCTTTCAGCACTTCCAGGTAATTTTTGCTCGTATAGGCGAATTTCAAATCCTTCGTGAACGCCGCCGGCATTCCCGCATTTTTGATCAGAATGTTCAAATAGTCCTTGGCCGTCACGCCGGAGGTCGCAAACACGAAACCGTATCGTTTTGTCGCTTCGCCTTCCTTGACGACGCCTTTTTTGATCGCTTCGCGGAACTCTTCGTACGTCCAGCCGTTTTGCTGTACGCTCTTCCAATCGATGCCCGCTTCCTCCAGGAACTGCTTGTTGCCGCCGAGCGCATGGACTTCCATGTAGGCGGGGAATCCGTAAAGTCCTTCGGCCTTTTTCATGTATTCGAGCGGAGCCGGATCATAGTCCCCGATCATGTCCGGCGTGACGGTATCCGTGATATCCATCAGCATGCCCTGCTGTACGTATTTGGAGATCCCGTCCGATCCGATGAAGGCGATGTCCGGAGGACTGCCGGCATTGACTTGCGTATCAAGCTTTTGCGTCATGTCTTCCCAGCTGGCCGGTTCGATTTTCAAGGTCAAATGGGGATAAAGGGCATTGAAGTCTTGTTCCATCTGCGCGAAATGGCTTTGAAAATTGCCGGATACCGGCGGAAGCAACGCGGTAATCGTATCTTTCGCTTCCGTCTTCGTATTCGACGACCCCGCCGAATCGTTCGAGGCCGGGGCGTTGCCGCCGTTTGCGGAATTGTTGCCGGTGCCGCATGCCGTTAAAACGGTGATGGACATGGTTAAAGCCAATACGGATGCCAGTACATGCCTTTTTCTCATAGAAAATCCTCCCCCTGGATTATCGTGCTAGAAGACTTCGTTTTGCTTGCGGATCGCGAGCTTCAGATTGCCCTCGCATTCGCTCAGTAAGCATTCGGCTTGCCCGGCGTCCATTCCGGTTTTGATCATCAGAATGGCCAGCTTGCAGTTGAGCGCCGCTTTCTCCAGAACCTCGGCCGCGGTCTCGCTGTCTACGCCGGTGGCGATTTTTATGATGCGAATGGAACGGTCATATAACTTCTTGTTGCTGGCTTTCAAATCGACCATCAGGTTGTTGTATGTCTTGCCCAGCTTCACCATCGTGCAGGTCGTGAGCATGTTAAGCACCAGCTTCTGCGCCGTCCCTGCCTTGAGCCGGGTCGACCCGGCAATCGCTTCCGGCCCGACCACGGGGGCGATGCAAATATCGCAAATTCCCTCCAGCTTCGAATGCTTGTTGTTCACGATGCCGATGGTCGTTGCCCCGATTTCGGCGGCTTTGGTAAGTCCGGCGATGACGAAGCTGGCGCTGCCGCTGGCGGAAATGCCGATTACGGCGTCCTTGTCCGTCACTCCGATCCGTTCAATGAGTGCAACCCCCTCCTCTGCGTTATCCTCAAAACCTTCTACTGCCACTCTTAACGCGATATCTCCACCGGCGATGTGACCCTGCACCAGCATCGGATCGACGCCGAAGGTAGGCGGACATTCGGAAGCGTCCAGGACACCTAAACGTCCCGAAGTGCCCGCCCCTATATAAAACATTCTCCCACCGCTTTTCAGCAGATGATGTAGAATATCAACCGCCTTGGTGATCTGGGGAATTTCCGCAGCTACGGAGGCGGGAACCTTGGCATCCTCCTGATTGAGCAGATGCAGCATTTCTTCGGTCGTGCACTCATCAATCATTTGCGTGTTCCGGTTCATGGCCTCCGTCGTCAGTCCTGCAAAATACTCTTCCATGGCGTTTCATTCTCCTCACTGATGATCTGATGACACCCGTTTCTTGAGTCTAATATTAAGGGGGTCAGCTCAACAACGTCAATAGAATTTGAAATAAAATTTTATAGTGAAATATATTTTTGAATTTTTACTCCTTTTTTTCTACAAAAAAAGACAACGTCCAGGTTTCTCCGTTGTCTCTTTTCGCAGGATTTGCGTTTATTTTTTGTGCTTGCCAGCCAAAATGCTATGCGTTTTGGACAAATACTTCTTCACGTTCTGGTATTCCGCGCTGGCTACGCCGGCAAACAACATATCGATCACCGTTAGCATGGCGATTCGCGATCCCATGGCTCCGCTGCGCATCGTAATTTCCGGCGTCGATATCCCGAGCAGGATATCCGCTTTGTCGGCGAGTTCGCTCTTATTGTATTTCGTGATCGCAATCGTCATGGCGTGGTTCTTCTTGGCAATATCGAGAGCTTCCAGTATCTCTACCGTATCGCCGGAATTGGAGACGAAAATCGCCACGTCTCCCTTGCCTAGCAGCGTCGCGGCCGTCAGTTGGCTATGGCCGTCGGTATAGGCGTGGCTCATCTTATTGATCCGCGAGAATTTCTGCTCCCCGTCCCGGCATACTAGTCCGGATGCGCCGATCCCGAAAAACACGATGCGGCCCGAAGCCCGCAGCGCTTTGACGGCCCGGGCGACCTCGCCGCGGTCCAGTACGCTTAACGTATCTTCGATGGATTTCATATTGTTGCGCGAAATGTTGGCTATAATCGTCGTCAGGTCGTCGCCGGGTTGGATATCGGTGTACTGATCCTTCCGCTCGTCATCCATTGAGCCCAGCGCGGCGGAGATGCTGACGATAAAGCTGCGGTAGCCTCCATACCCCATCGTCTTGCAGAACCGGAGGACAGAGGCGTCGCTCGTCTTGCTGAGCTTGGCCAAACTCTTGATCGACAGATGAGGAATCTCTTCCATATTGGCCAGTATATACTCCGCCACCATACGCTCGACCGGCGTCAGGTTCTCCTTCATATCCCTGATTTTGATTAGAATATTATCATTGATCGCCATGGTTCATTACCTACTCACTATGGTTTTAACTACTAGACTCGCAATCATATATTAAGCGTTAGCATCCCAAAAAACAAGCGAATTAGGTTAAATTTCTGGAAATGGCAGACCTTAAAATTGAAGATATATTTTAAAGCTATTTCATCTTTATGAATTTTAATTCTAAATATTATTACCGACTTTAGTTATAAATGCGCCAAAATAGCGACGGATCGGGCAAATACGCGTAAAAACCAAATAAATTTCCGGATCAAACGGCCGAAGTTATTTATATCCATTTTTGGATGGATGACTGGATAACGCAAAGAAATTTAAGTATGGATTGGTAGGATTGGCGTGTCCCTGTCGAATAGGTTTCGATGAGGCCTGTTGTGGCAATGATGGGGGATGGGCAATCAAATATCCCCTAGGAGGAGTGAATCCCTATGCCTGTTGAAGCTTATCTGTATTTTAACGGCAACTGCCGCGAAGCGGTCGAGTTTTATGCCAAAGCGTTTGGCGTAGAGCAGCCGCAGATCATGACCTTTGGCGAAGCGCATTCCGCCGAGCCGAGTCATACGCTTCCCGAAGAAGCGAAAGACCGGTCATGCATGCCAATCTTCAGGTCAGCGGCAGCAGCCTGATGTTCTCCGACGTGTTCCCGGGTTCGCCCTATACCGTCGGCACCAATATCAGTTTGGCGCTCGTCAGCAAAAACCGCGATGAAATCTCTTCCGCTTTCGAACGGCTGAAGGAAGGCGGCTCGGTCCGCATGGAGCTGCAGGAAACGTTCTGGAGCCCCTGCTACGGCAACGTTACGGACCGATACGGCATCGAGTGGCAGCTCAGTTACGACGACGGGAGAAACGGCAGGTAATTAAAGTTCGAACCGGATCTCGCAGGGAGCGGCTTTTTTCGTTGTCGGATGGGCTTCCTCGCCTCCCAGTTCCAGCACCGCCACGATCCGCTCCCCCGGTTCAACGCCATAAAGCCGACACGGCTGCGGATCGTAAATCCATTCGGGTCTGGTCCGGCGCACGCCCCAAGGTTTGGACTTGACCAACAGCTCAAAGTTTTGGATCAGGCAGCACACCGCCGCGTAATCCTCCTCACGCTTGTGCGGATCCGACTCTTCCTTCGCCACGACGAGGAGATACGCCGGTGCATTTCCCGGGATAGTCGCTCCGGGATATCCGGTCGCCCCCCCGCCGGTCACGAAAATAAATCGCCACGGTTCCCTCATCCCGTCATTCGGCGCCCAGACCGCATCGTTAAGCACCTCCAGAACGTCATGCTCAGAAATCGAAACGGCAGCATGCGGTCCGGACGGCTGAACGCTGCCGCTAATCGCGGTCCATTTCCGTTCCGCCGGCGTTCTTCTCCTTCCTTTCGGAGCTTTATCAAAGTAACCCATGTGCAAAACACCGACGAATCGATCCCCTTCCCGCAAACCGATTCCAGCAAACAACGACTCGCTTTGAACGACCGGTTCCGTATCCCATAGCACGCCCAATCCCCGCTCCCAGGACAGCAGCTGCAACGTCTGCATGACGCTGCTGGCGGCGGCGTAATTTTCATCGCTTTGGCGCCGGTCGGTAGCGGCTTCCGCTACGACGATAAGATGCGCCGGAATGTCTACCACCCTTTTGACGTAGAGATCGATCATTTTGGATGGAATCAGCTTCCCCAATTTGCTTTCCTTCATCCTGCCCAGCATAAAACCCGCGAGCCGCTCACGCGACTCCGGCGTACCGGCGTAGATGCAACGCCAACGCGGCGTTCCTTCGGATTCATATAATTCCGCCGCCTCGTTTAAGAGAGCCACGACCAGTTCCTGAGATACCGGCGAAGCGTTGAATTTCCGGATCGTTCTGCGCTCTCGGATCGTTTGGGAAAAATCCATCATTATCCCCCTCTCGCCTATAATTTGTTTACCAGTAAACTATAATCGTAAAAAAATTTACGTTTTCCACTCGTCTATCTGTTTCGCCATCGCTTGAAAAAACCGCAAAATCGTCTGCAGCTCGCTATCGGAATAGTCGTTCAAAAACCGCATGAATCGCTGTTCTTCCTCTTGATGCAGAGCTTCATGCAGCTTGTACAGCTTGTTGCCCTGGGCCGTAAGCCGGTAATACACTTCCTTGCGGTTATCGTTAAGCTGGATTCGCTCGATATATCCGTGCGTCAACAGCTTCGTGCTGATCTTCGTAATACTCGCTTTCGATAAATTCATTTTTTCCGCAACCCCTGAATGGTTGATCGGTTCGTGATCGCCGATGCAAGCCAGGACGTGGATGGTCGATAAATTGCCCGGTAAACCCGGCAGTTCCCTGGCCTCCCCCCACGCCTTTAGTTCCATGAGCTCCAGATCCAGCATTTGTTCATATAAATGGGAATAATGCAGAACCTGCCCGTAAATCAACGACTTGATACTATCGGAAGAATCCATTCCCCTCGCGTCACTCTCCATATCGTTTACTTATAAACTAAAATATCATAAACGAAATACTCGGTCAAATGACGGCCGCCGATTTCAGTGGCCTTGACTCCCCGTGGAAAAATACTGCTTCAACGCGTCCACCATCGCCTGGGCGGCTTTTTCCTGCCCCGCCTCGCTTAACAACACGGCTTCGTTGCCGGGATTCGTCAAAAAGCCGACCTCCGCCAAAACCGCCGGTACTTCGCTCGTTCGCAGCACCTTCCAGTCCTCTTGACGAACACCTCGGTCCTCGAAACCCAAAGCGTCGATCAAATGCTGATGAATGTCCTGCGCCAGCCCGCTGCTGCCATCCCCCTCGGCGAAATAATACGTTTCCGTGCCGGACACCTCCTCCGGCCCCTCAAACGTATTGCCGTGGAGCGAAATCAATGCGTCAGCCTGCATCTCGTTGGCGAACCTCGAGCGGTCCTCCAATTTGATGAATCGATCGTCGGTTCGCGTCAAATACGGCTCGAACATCGGCTCCTGCCGCAGCAAATCATAGACCTTCAGCGCCAGCGAAAGCGTAAAGCCCTTCTCCTCCATGCCGCTGACGCTGTTCGCCCCCGGATCCTTTCCTCCGTGGCCGGGATCGATGACGATCCGGTACGCCCCTTCCGTCTTGCCCGGGACGACGGTTTCCTCCCCGGCCGACGGTGGCGCAGAGGACAAAAGACTGCTCCCGTTGCCAGCGCCGGTTCGCTCGCCGCCGATCGAAAAAACGCCGCCGAAGGACAGCAAACCTAACACGATGATAATTACCGCGATGAAATAAAGTATTTTAGCCATTCTCCCCATTTCGTTGGTCTCCCCTCGATTTCTCCTCTTCTCCCTCTCAATAACGCACGCGGCTTCCTTCGATGATCGGATCCGTGCTGTCGACGATGATCTGCTGCCCTTCGAACAACCCGCCGACCACCGAGGTCGCGTGCCCGTTGCTGCCGGCGACGTCGACCTCGGTCCGAACGACGTAGTGCGCATTTCCGAGCGGGCCTTCCCTGGACTCGACCGTATAGACGAAAGCTCCGGCATCATCCTCCCGGACCGCCGCGTTCGGAATCAGCAGCGTCCCCGCGTTTCCCGACTTCTCCACCGTGATCCGCGCTTTTTCCCCGCTGCGCAGATCTTCCCCTTGCAGCGAAACCGTCAATAGCTGCCCAGGAGCAGCGTCCCCGGCCGTACCGTTCGTCCCGCTGCCGGACGCGCCGCCGCCCGTTCCCGCTTTCAGGCCGGAAATCTTGCCCGCAACCGAAAGGTTATCCCGGTCCGGCAGCAGGACATCCAACTCGTCGCCGATCCGCAGCAAATCCCCGACATCGTTTGGAATTTGCAGTTCCATGCGAAAGCCTTTGGTGGCATTGGACATGCGGATATCCGGCTCGCCGGCGGAAGCCAGCCCTTCCTCCGCCGCTACCTCGATAACGATCCCGTCGAACGGTGCCTTCAGCCGTCGGTTTTCCTCCAGACTTTGCTGCAAGGCCGCCAAATGCTGCCCCTGCGCGGATATATCGATATTCGCGGTCTCGATCGCGGCTTTGGCGTTTTGCTTCGCCGCTTCATCCCCATCCTGCGCCGCTTGCTTATAAGCTGCCTCCAGTCCGCCAAGCGACAGCTTAAGCTTCTCGAGGCTCGCTTTCATGTCGACCAATTGCTGCTGCGCTTCGCCGGGATCATACTCGACCAGCGTATCTCCCTTTCGAACCTTGTCCCCTTCCTGAACCAGCACCCTGGCGACCTTCCATCCCGCCGGATTCGGTAAAGCCCGCTCGGCTTCATACTGCAGCATAGCCGTACCTTCATAAGAATGGACCAACTCGCCCGGACTCGCTTCGGCAATAAGCACTTTGGGCAGCGTCAAGCCCTGCAGCGTGTTGCCCAACAGTGTAAATACCAGCAGCGAGCCGATAAACAACCCGGCAAGCAACCTGATTTTGCGTTGCCGGGCGCTATGCCGCCGCTCTTCATTCCCTTGCGTATCCAATGCGTATCACTCCGTCCTCTAGCCTTTAATGCCCGATAGCTGAACCCCTTCGATAAAATAAGACTCCGCGTACAAAAACAACAGCACCATCGGCGTCATGTACAACACCGACGCGGCAAAGCCAATCCCTCGCGCCTCCGCCGCAATGTGCGCCAGATACAGCGACAACGGCTGCTTGAACGCATCCTGGAGGAAAATCAGCGGCTGCTCGATCATGTTCCAGTAATCCACGAACAAGAGCACCGTCAGTGCGGCGAGCCCCGGTTTAACGAGCGGCAGCACGACGCGGGCAAAAATCGTCCACTGTCCCGCCCCATCCATTTTCGCCGCTTCGGCATAAGCGTTCGGGATGTGGGCCATGAACTGGCGCAGCATAAATACCCCAAACGCGCCGAAGATGCCCGGCAGAACAATCGCCGCTTCCGTATTCATCAGCCCAAGCTCGTCCACTACCAAATAGTTCGGGACTAACGTCACTTGAAACGGCATCAGCATCGTCATTACATAAATCAGAAACAGCTTGTCCCTGCCGCGAAAGCGAAGCTTCGCAAACACATAGGCCGCCAGCGAGGCGACGAGCGTCTGGCCGGCTACGATCGGAACCACCATGCCGGTCGAATTCCAAAACATCCGCAGGAATTGGGAATTCATGATCAATACCTGCCGGTATTGCCCCAAACTCAGCCAGTCGGGAAGAAGCTTCAGGTTCACGAAGCTGTCCTTGCCTCCCGCCGCCACATCCGTCATCTGTCCGATGAGGTCGTAATTCAATCCGATTTCCCGTTCCGTCATCAGCGAATTCGTGAAGGTCAGGACCAGCGGAACCGCCATGATAACGGCAAACCCGCCGATCGCCGCCGTTAAAGCGAGTTTGGGAAACCACTGCGATATTTTCATGACAAGCCCCCCTTTACTCCATGACATCCCGAAACCGGCGCTCTACGGACAGGAGAACCGTGACCAGGACGACGATGCAGGCGACCATCAGCGTTGCCGCTGCCGTCATCTTCTGGATATCCAGCGAAGCGAACATGTTGTTCATGTAATGCTGCAGCATGTAAATCCGGTCATAGGGATAACCGCCGGCAAGCAGGTACGTTTCGCGAAAAACTTTAAACGAGTTGATGATCGAAATCAGAACGACGAAAAACATCGCAGGCGTCAGGTAAACCAGCGTGATTTGGAGAAATTGGCGGACGGGGCCCGCTCCTTCAATCCGTGCCGTCTCGTAATAATCCTTCGGAATGGATTGCAGGGCGGCCAGAAATAAAATCATGTCGTAGCCGATGTTTTTCCAGAGATACATCACGGCGATCACCGCCATCGCCCCGTCCGACTGGAGCCAATCGACTCTCCCGATGTGAAAGTAGTGCAGCCAAGCGTTCAGGGTCCCGTTCCAGTCGAAAAAAATTTGCCAAACCGTCACCACCGAGGCGACCGGGACAACAAGCGGCAAAATAAACGCGGTCTGCAGCCCATGGCGGAAAAAGAGCCGTTGATTCAGCAGTAGCGCAAGCGTCAACGATATCGCAATCAGGACCGGAACGCTGACCCCCGTAAACAGCAGCGTATTCACCGCCGCTTTCCGGAAGGAACCGCTGGAGAGCAGTTCCTTGTAGTTTTCAAACCCGACGAATTTGCCGCCGACCGCGCGGTCCGTAAACGATTCATAAATGCCGAAAGCAAAAGGGATCAGGTAAAAAAGCGAAAAGCCGATCGCGCTTGGCGCCAAAAACAACAGCGCCGCCGCGCCGTCTCCGCGCAGCCGCAGGGCTGAACGGTGCTTATTCATTGAGAAAGGTCGTGACTTTGTTCTGAATCAGCTTCGCGACCTCCTCCGCCGATTTTTGCCCGCTAAAGAAAGCCCTGGACTCTTCGCGGATCATTTCGTTAATCTTCGTGGATTTGGTGTTTCTGGGTACCGGATGGATCGCTCCGGTCAGATACTTCTTCAGTCCGTCAAGCTCTTCCTCGTTGACCTTAACGGGTACGCCATGATGCGGCCCCTCTTTTTCGGTCGGCACCGTCCCGTCCTTTTTCAACTGGGCGACTTCCTGGTCATACAGCTTTTTGTTAATCGGAAAACCGGCATGAATCGGGGAAGCCGAGACTTGATCTGACATCATGAACTTGATGAAATCCCAGGCCTGCTCTTTCACCTTCGAATTCGCGCTGATGCCGACGCCGCGGTATACCTGAAAATAACCTCCGACGCCGATATCCTGCGCATGCGGCTTAACGATAAGCTTCATATCCAAACCGCGTCCCCCGCCGTCAAGCGCTTTGAAATAATCCCCGGGGGAGTTGATTTGGACGGGGAAAAAGAAGGGGTTGCCGTCCGTTCCAATAATGCCGTCTTCGGACATCGTTTTGACCTGCTGCATCAGTCCCGTGAAGGAGGCGGAATCAAAATATGCCTCGCCCTTGGCCTCATCCATAAACAAGGAAGCATTGTCGGATACCATCCAATTCAGCATATCTTGCGGCTCTGCGTAGATGATGTTCGGATAAGCGCTGCTTACCAGTTTTTTGGAGATTTCGGCAAAATCGTTCCACGACCACGTTTGATCGTCAATCTGTACGCCCGACTGTGCGATGGCCTCCTTGTTCGCCGAAAGACCTAACAGGAAGAAAGACAGCGGCATTTTATAAATCCCGCCGCCGGTTTTGGCGTTCTCGAGAATGTTGGTGAAGTAATCGTCCTTGTTGAAAGAGGCGTCCTGACTCATCAGCGTCTCGAGATTGACAAGCAACCCGTTGCGTACATAACTTTCCACCGGCAAGTCATCGAGCTGGATGAGATCGGGGCCTTTGCCTGCCAGTATCGCGGTGCTTACGCCGGTCTGAAACTTCTCCATCTCCGCTTCCAAATGCGCATCGTCGGTCTGGACATCCTCCAGCTTGATCTCGACGTCCGGGTGCAGCGCTTCATATTTCTTTTTCGCTTCCTGAAAACGCTCGTCGGGGAAAAACATTTGGAACACGATGGTCTTTTTGCCGCCTGTTCCGGACCCGCCGCCGCTATCCTGAGGCGCGTTATCTCCCGTCTTTGCCTTGTTCGAATCGGCCGCATTCGTCCCGGATGCACCGGATTGCGAACCTCCTCCGCCTCCGCTGCAAGCGGCTACCGTGAATAACATGAGACAGTTCGCTAAAACAAGCGATATTTTTTTCTTCATAATCGCAAGCCTCCTTTCGGCCGATATCGGATTAAATACCGGCCCCTTTAATGTAAAGGAGAGATGTCATCAAGGTTTGGCCGAGTTGTAAACAAAATGTCTCCAAAACAAAAAGCATCCTGCGAAAAACGGCTGCCTTACGAAAGTAAGCTCCGTTATCCTCAAGATGCTTGTTTAAAATATGAATTTATTTAAACTCGATAACAAAAGGCATGTAGTCATTTCCAACCGGCCCGGGCTTGATTTCGGTCACTTTTGACTCTTGCTCGCTCGGCAAAATCGTATAAGATTTTTGCCCTTGAACCAGCAGCTTGCCGTTGTCCGGGCTCCACGCCATTTGCCAGGGAATCACGCCTTGATATAGGGATTTGGGGTTCAAAATGTTATTCCCCTGCAGCTTCCCGGCATAAATCGTATCTTTATCCTTCGTATAAGCGATGAATTTCCGATCGGGGGACAGCTGAAAGTCATCCGCGCGTTCCAGCAATACGGCGACCGCATCGTTTCGGGGATCATACGTATACAGCGCGCCGTCCCGGCCGATAAATGCCGCCTGATCGCTATTTATCCAGGCCACAAGGGTCCCGCCGGCAAGCTCATGTTGATAAAGAGCGCTAAACTTATCGCCTTCCCATATCCCGATGGTTAATTCGGATCGATCCGAATAACCGTTGACGATCAGGGCGGTTTTTCCGTCATCCGAGAACTTGACGGCAGCATTAAAATTCTCTTTGCTTCCTCCCGGCATAGCATAGTGCCGAAGCTCCCCGCTATCCGAATCGTATACGTTAACGGTAACACTTTTCATGCTTTCGTCGGAAGTTAAATAAGAGAGATAGCGGCTATTATCGGACCACATGAACCATTTGGAAAGGAATTCTCTTGAAGTGGACTTGTCGACGACTTTCTCCGATCGGTCGGCGATCGAGATCAACTTTAACGAGAAGGGCCCGTCGCTTCCCGTCCCGTAGGATACGGCATAACGTCCATCCGGGGACAAGCCCATGATGGCGGTCTTCTTGTCAAGCTGATACAGCTTCTTCCCGGACTCGAAAGGAGCAGCAAGGCTCTCCAGGGTTTGCCCGGAAACCCCGGAGTCCTGAGCAAGCCTTAACAGCTTGTCCGGTCCGTACCAGCCCAAAACGCTGCCGCCTCTCCATACTTCCCCCGGAAGCCGGAATATCGTTTTGACCTCGAACGGCCCGTTGGTTTGGCTTTGCTCGCGATCTTCCTCCGTGTCGGGAATGATGATGGTTTGGGTGCGCTGATCCCTCATGCATCCGGACAGCAAGAAGCCGGCCAGCACGACCGAAGCCAACAGGAACGTTATTTTTTTGCTCATGGCCGCTCCCTCTCCGCTTTCATGTAAGGCAGGTCCACCACGACGGTGGTTGTTTCGTTCTCGCTAGTCATGCGGATGCTGCCTCCGTGATCATCGACGATCGATTTGGCGATGCCAAGCCCCAGACCGACGCTGCCCGCTTCCTTGGCGCCTTGGCGGTCCGGCACATAATACGGCTCGAAAATTTCCGTCAGATGCTCCCGTGAAATCGTCTCCCCGCGGTTTGCAATGACGAATCGAGCCGTCTCCCCGGCACGCACGGCTTCGGCTTTGATCTCCGAATGGACGTCGCTATATTTGACCGCATTATCCAGTAAATTGATGAACAATTGCCGGATCCGGTCTCCTTGGGCGTATACATGGAGCTCTTCCGCGATATGGCAGCGAATCGTCTTTTGGTAGCGTTTGGCCTTAAACGTCAGCGCCTCGCATACATCACGCAAGATCCGTCCCGTTTCGACGCGACTGAACTCCTCCTGGCCGGCGGTCTCCCGCGATAACTCCAGCAGCCTCATCACCAGCGCGTGCAGGCGCTCGCTTTCCTGAACAACGTGGTTCATCCCTTTGTCGAAAAAGGCCGGATCCGATTCGCCCTGCTGCCGGATGATTTCCGCGTAGCCGAGAATGGATGTCAACGGCGTTTTTAACTCATGGGTCACATTGTCGAAGAAGTTCTTCCGCTGCCGGTTCAAATGCTCGAGGCGATCGCGGTCGCGTTCGATTCGGGCGATTTGCTGCTTGATTTGACCGATCATTTCGTTGAAGTTGGCAGCCAACCGGCCGATTTCGTCCCGCCGCGTCCGTTTGATGTCGATGTGGACGTCGAGATTCCCGTTCATCACTTCGTTGGAAGCTTTGCTAAGCTTGACCAGTGGAATGGTAATGTTGCGGGACAGGATATACGAAAACAGGAATGCCGCCGCGAAAATCGCCAGCGCCAGATAGGTGATCGTATTCAAAATCGTGCCGGTCTGCTCGTACAGCAGGGTGAAGTCTTTGGCGAACCGCAGAATTCCCACTTTGGTTCCGTCGATCACGACCGGATATGAATAGCGAACGGCAGCCGTCCCCTCTTCATAGGAGATCGTGTATGCGGTTTTTCCCGCAATCGCCTGCTTCAAATCATCGTCGGAGGCGCCGGCAAAAGCCTCTCCGGAGGTGGAGTACAGCAGCACGCCGTCCACCGTGTAGGCGCTCACCTCGCTGGAAGCCCGATTAAGGTCCGTGACCATCTCCTCGGCCATTTGTCCGAAGTAAAGGTCGTCGTTCGTAAAGTGATTGATCAGGAAAGCCTGGCGCACATAGACGTTGCTGTTATTTTTCAAGCCGATCAGATCATCGGTGATAATCTTCTGGTTGCTGGTTTGGATGATGTGAGCGACAGTTTGGTTAAGCAGCAGGAAGGATAGGGCGAAAATGAGAAAAAAACCGACGAGAAACTTGCCCCGAATGGTGCGGATCATTTCCCTAATCCACCTGCTTTTCGAATTTGTAGCCAATCCCGAACACGGTCGTGATCAGATCGCCGGCGTCCAGCTTTTTGCGCAGCCGCTGGATATGGGTATCCACCGTGCGCGTATCCCCGGCAAAATCGTAGCCCCAAACGAGGTCCAACAGCTCGGCGCGCGTATAGATTTTACCCCGGTTATGATACAGCCGCAGCAGTAGATCGTATTCCTTCGGCGTTAAATCGACGGGGGCCCCGTCCTTGCGGACAAACCGTTCGCTTTCGATCACCTCGATGTTTCTGATGCGGATTCGCTCTTCCTCGCGGGATTCCTCAAGCCCGTGGCCTGCCGGCTGGACCCGGCGGAGGATCGTGCGGATCCGGGCGAGTACCTCGCGCAAATCAAACGGCTTCGTAATATAGTCGTCGGCGCCGAATTCCAAACCGAGGATCTTGTCGGTGATGTCGGATTTCGCCGTGATCATCAAGATGGGAATGTTATAGGCTGCCGTCACTTTTTTGCAAATGTCCAGCCCGCTTTGATCCGGCAGCATCCAGTCCAGCAGCAGCAGATCGGGCCGGAACGTTTTCATCATTTCAAGACCGTCCGCCCCGGTTCCCGCCGTGCGGATGTCGAAGCCTTCCTTATACAGCCCGTAAGCGAGCAGATCGGCAATCGCCTCTTCGTCGTCGATGATGAGAATTTTCGTTTTCTCCATGAATGCCCTCCAAAGTACGTCTCGAACCTATTGTACCCGTCCAAAGGCAAAGTGGAAAGTTTCTGGCTGCTAACACTCATCGAATTTCAGCAAACCACAAGCTCCGTGATCATCAAGGTGGGGTATTCTGCTAACGATACTTCCTGTCCCGTGGTTAGGTAACGTACGACCGGCCGCTGCATATGGGAATCGATCCGGGTAATGATGGCAAGCTCTCCATTGCTCAGGACAACCTTGGATCCGGGCGGATACGGTGCCACCCCTTGGACGAATGCCTGGACGATCCGTTCGGCATAACCGCTCCCAAGCTGAGCCATTACCGCTTCCACGGCTTCATGCGGAGGAATCCTCAGCACGGAAGCCAGATTCTCATAGAAGTTGGCCAGGCCGCAAATTTGGGCATATTCATGAATTTCCGATCCGGCTATCCCCCGCGGAGCTCCGGTTCCGTTATATCGCTCATGGTGCTGGTAAGCGACATGGGCCGATAGCAAGCTGATCTCGCGAATTGTGCGCAAGTATTGAAAACCGGTTTCCGGATGCGTCTTCCGTTCCAAACTGATTCCTTTGCCGATATCATGCAGCAGGCAGCCTATTGCCAGATCCCGCAATTGAAGGTCGTTATAGGATAAAGATTTCGCGATCTGTAAGGCGATCAAAGCGACATTCACCGCATGGGCAAAGGAGTGAAGCTCCGCGACGACGGCCGTAACCGGCACGGAGATGGCGATCGGCCGCCGCTTTACTTCATCAACCAAGCTCCCTGCCCCTTGCATCAATGATTTTATGGGAAAAGGCTTGTTCCCGGCGGCTGCGTCGTAGGCCGTTTTGACGTGCTCGATTAATTCCAGCCAGGTAGGAATATCCAGCATCTCTTCCAATGTGATGCCTTTCGATACGGTATCCTCGACGACGATATGGGAGATTCCCATTTGCCTGAAACGTTCCAGAAAGCGGGAATGGATTGTGTGGTTAGCCGCCAGCAGCACGCGTCCTCGGCCGTCGTAAACGGCCTTTGCCAGCTGCATGGTCTGTTCGTTGTAGTCGGTGATCGGGATTAATCTCATCTGTGCTTCCCCCTTTGATGTATTCGCAAATAAGTTATTTCGCGACTTATTACCTAATACGAATAGAATATATCGATTTGTGGGGGGCCACGCCAAAAAAAAGGCACATAAACCTATGACGTTCAGCCAGGTCTTCTGCGCCTTTTCATGATGAAACTTATGGGGGGGCACTATGGTTTTCCTTTCCCTGCGCTGTTCCCCGGAGCCGCCTGGTCCGCGGAAGAAGGTCGGGAGGGGGAAGAGGTATCGGGAGGGGCCGCCTGCGGCCTGACCTCATCCCGGGAAAGATCCGTTTGTCCCGGGGGTTCGTGTTGTTGTTCGGCCACCGGTGGTGCTGGCGGCTCGAAGACATCCTCCTCATTCGTTTCCCGGGCCGCCTTATCTTGAGGTGAATCAACAGACGGTTCGCTCTTCTTCTCGTTGCCTTTACTTTTTTGCTGTTCGCTCTCCGCCGGGGTTAACCCGCTTTCGCTTTCTTGTCCATGGTTCCCGGTCATCTTGGCCGGGTCTTGCTTCGCAGAGCTTTGAAGCGTATCGTTGACCAGAGTGTTGTCCTCCAATGATTTCTCCTGCTTCTCATCTGCAATCCCTTGATCGCGTTTGATTCGCGTTTCGGCAGGAGAACCGGGGGAGCCGGTAGGCTTGGAATCCTGACTCGATGCCTGCAGGTTTGGATTCTTAGCCTGTACACTCGGTTTATTCTTAACCCCTTCCCCAGGCGGGACGGTTGCCTGCGGAGTCGATCGCTGATGATCGTCCGTCATACTCTTATTCGCATCCTGCTCATTGACGTTGGACAGGTCCATAACGGGATCCTGCAGGTGCGCCGGATCGGCAGTCGGACGGTTGCCTGCGGGATAATCCCCGAAGCTCGTGTCTGCAGCCCCGGCATTGTTTTTTATAAGAACATTTGGCGCGATGCCCGCGGCTTGAAGCACCGAGACGATGGAATGAGTGCGCAGCTCCGCAATGTCGAGCTGAACGCCTTGCGCTTCGGCCTGCTCATACACCAAATATTTGTTGATGGATAAATCGGCCTCGGCCGCCTTTTTGACCTGTTCGGGGGTCGCCGTGAACAGCTCCAGCTTATAGCTATCCTTGATCGCGATCGAGGATCGGTCTATCGCAAAAGCGGGATTGTCGTTATTCTCCGGCGGAACGAGGGTCATCCAAATCCAGGTTTTGGCCGTTCCCGCCTCTAAAAACCCCTGCTTCTCCGCTTCAATGATGATTTGGCCGACGGCCTCATCGAACGTTTTTCCCTCAAGCTGTCGTTTCGTGACGAACGACTTGGCGTCATCGTTGACCAGCTTCACTTCCTCAACCTTTCCGGTTGAAGCAACCCCGAGCTCAATGCTCGGATTGATATCGATCGCAACCACCGTAAGCGGCCCCGTAGATCGCGGCATGAAATTCAGCAAAATAACGATGCCGAGCAACAGCAGTATGGACGCGGCTGCAGGCCAGGCAATCCTCGCCGCTTTGAAACTTCGTTTTCTCGCGCCGGTTGGCCTTTCGGTCACTGTCACCGGGATTTTATCGCCTAGCCCCGGCAGAACCGATGGCCTGGGGAGATTGCGGAATGTTCCGTCTTCACAGAGGACTACGATACTTTTTTCCGTAATTTTCATGACCGTTCCGTACATCCTCATTCCCCTTCCCTCTCCGCAAAAGAGACAGTATTTTTAATACGCTTAAACTCGCTGCAAGCATAAATCAGAATTAACGCGATCAAATATTTTCGGTTGCGTTCCAAGGTTTTGGAGCTGACCTTGAATACGGACAACATTTCTTTGGCCGGCAGTCTTTTGGTCGATTTCAACGTGGACAGCCATTGCGGATGTTCACCGAACGTTTGGGCCATCCGAATCAGTTGGCTTCTCGTGTCGCGATGCTTGGGCGAGCATGCTTCCAACTCTTCCAGGGCAACGCCGTATTGCTGCAGCGTCTCATCGTACAACCGAAGCTCCTCGGCAAGCGCTTGGGCCGATTGTTCCCGGTCATATAACTCCAGGGAACTGGCAACCTCCAGCGCGATTTGGGCAGAATCCTCCTGTTCCCCGTTCCAAACGGCGCTTTCCATTTGCGCATATTTCCCCTGCCTGCGAAATTCATCGACAAGCCGGTGGCGAATGATCATGTAAGCAAAATTGTCAAACGACTTCCCAGACGTCTCATTATATCGGTCAATCGCCTCGTTTAACGCAATCATCCCGATACTTGCCTCATCCTGGTTCCAGCTAACCTGCCTCTTGCATACATGGGATACCGCTCGGATGATAAAAGGTCGATAGAAGTCGATCAGCCGGTCCCGCTCGGCTTTGTTCCCCGCTTGAGCCTGATGCAGTATTTCGATTATCGGTCTGTCCAACACAGCGGATCACTTCCTATTACGTAATATCTTATTCGTTTAAGGGGGTAGTCCTTCTATCATTTTATCGTTGAAATGAGCGAAATCTTGAAGTAAGGCGGGGGAAACCCGACTTTTGGACCAGAAAAAGCAGCCGTTAAGCACTAGCGTTGCATTAAAGCATTCATGAAATCCATGGAATTTCTAATCATCCATGCTTGACAATAAAGCCGGCAACCTTTTGG
>NZ_JBNYYG010000018.1:0-96050 GCF_050565405.1 Paenibacillus macerans
TAACGCCATGTTAAGGAAGGAGACTTTTTGTCGCATGCACTTCCGGGCAGTTACAAGCTCGTGACTTTAGTCATGAGTTGTTGACAAGCGTCACATATGCTTGACGCGGGCCAGCACTTCCCGCTGTTTCCCCGCGTTGAACGGCCGCTGGCTCGGCTCGGACAAATAACCGCAGCAGCGCCGGATCACCGACGAGGTTTTCGGATTGCGGTTTCCGCAGTTCGGACATTCAAAGCCCGTAGGGGTCGCTTCGAACTCTCCCTCGTAGCCGCACTCCAGGCATTTGTCCGTCGGGGTGTTCGTCCCGAAGTAAGGCACCCGCTCGTAAGCGAAGTCCCATACCGCTTCCAGCGCCTCCGGATTTTGCACCAGCGAGTCGAATTCGCAGTAAGTGATGAAGCCGCCGTTGGCGTAGACGGAATAATCCTGTTCGAATTCGATTTTTTCGAAGGGCGTCACCTTCTTCGCCACGTCCAGGTGGAACGAATTCGTGTAATAGCCTTTGTCCGTAATCCCCTCGAGGCTTCCGAAGCGTTGCTCGTCCAGCTTGCAGAAACGGTAGCACAGCGATTCCGCCGGCGTGGAGTACAGGCTGAAGCCGTATCCGGTTTCCTTCTTCCATTCCGCGGCTTTTTCGCTCAAATACCGCACGATGTCGAGTCCCTTTTGCCGCAACAGCCGATCATCGTAGATATGTTGGCCGTACAGCGACAAGATCGTTTCATGGATGCCTATGTATCCCAGCGAGATGCTCGCCCGGCCGTCCGTCAGCAAATGGTCGATGGTATCCTCCGGCTGCAGCCGGCTGCCGGCCGCCCCTTCCATATACAAAATGGGAGCGACCTTGGCTTTGACGCCCTTCAGGCGTTCGATGCGATACATCAGCCCTTCCTTGCAGACCTCCAGCAGCTCGTCCAGCAGCCGGTAGAAGGTTTGCTCCGATCCTTTTGCCCGAATCGCCAGGCGCGGCAGATTGGCGGTCACCACGCCCATGTTGAAGCGCCCGTCATGCAGCTCCCGCCCGTTTTCTTCGTATGCGCCGAGGAAAGAGCGGCAGCCCATCGGGAATTTGAACGATCCGGTGATCGCTTTGACCTTCGGCACCGAAATGATGTCGGGATACATGCGCAACGTGCTGCATTTCAGCGCGAGCTGCTTGATGTCGTAATTCGGATCGCCCGGCCGCAGATTCACCCCTTCTTCCAATCCGAAAATGAGTTTGGGGAACACCGGCGTTTTGCCGTCTTTGCCGAGTCCGCGAATCCGGTTCCGCAAAATGGCGATTTGGATCTGCCGTTCCTCCCAGCTTATCCCCCGCCCGAAGCCAAAGGTGCTGAACGGCGTTTGGCCGTTGGCGCTGACGAGCGTATTGATTTCGTACTCCAGCGATTGAAAGGCGTCCGAGGTTTCCTTTTCCGTCAGTTTTTTGGCATAGTCGAAGCATCTCGGATAACGTTCGTGCAATTTCGCATTTTCATAGGAAATATCGAGTTCGGCGATCGCCGCGCTATCCAGTTCATACAGCCACTCCAGGCCGTTCTTATAATGTTTGACAAAAGATTTCGCCACATAGGGCGCCAAAATTTGATCGATTTCGTTAATCGTGTTTCCGCCGTAAATATGACTGGCCACCTGGGCGATGATCTGGGCCGTGATGGCCGTCGCGGTCGTAATGGAACGCGGCGTTTCGATCTGCGCGTTGCCCAGCTTAAAGCCGTTTTCCAGCATGCCTTTAAGATCGATCAGCATGCAGTTGTAAATCGGGAAATACGGGCTGTAATCCTGATCGTGAAAATGCAGGCTCCCGTTGTTATGGGCTTCCACCACCCGCTTAGGGACCATGTAGGTCTGGGCGAAATCCTTGGCCATGATGCCGGCGAGCAAGTCCCTTTGCGTCGGGATGGTTGCTCCGTCTTTGTTCGAGTTTTCTTTGAGCACTTCCTCGTTCGTCAGCTCCAGCAGCCCCAGCACCTTTTTGTCCAGGCTGCTGCGCTCGCGCCGCTTCAGCGTCCGGATTTCGCGGTAGCCGATATACGCCTCGGCGGCGTCTTTTCGGCGGCTGTTCATCAGCGCGGACTGCACTTCGTCCTGAATATGCTCGATGTCCACCTTCTCCAGCTTGGAGATTCTTGCGGTCACTTTGTCGGCAACCCTTTGCGCTACGTCCATATCGATTTTTTTCTCCGTGCTGTTCATGGCGGCGCAGATCGCATCGATGATTTTCTGCCGGTCAAAGGCCACTTCGGACCCGTCGCGTTTAATGACTATCGTAACTATCACCCTCTGTCGTATTTTGCTCCGTGAGTATAGCATAAGGTGCCGAAAAAAATGGTGATGTCACGCACTGTTCATAGAACCGCTTATTGCTTATCGCTCGCCAAGCTTGGGCCGATCCGAGCAATAGCGGAAAAAAAGGGCGCTATTTCCGCCGCCTCGGCGATGTTTGAGCGAATAGCGGAACAAAAAGGCGCTATTTGCTCGAGAAAGGGAAGAAATCCATTGATTTCGACCGTTTCCGGAAAAATAGCGCCACAATTTACCGTTATTTCTCAGTTTCGAGCGGATATCGGCCGAATAAGGCCATTATTTACCGCTATTTTGCATAGGCAGCCAGCAACCGGCTACCGGTTGCCGGACCCGAGAGGCATGCCCCTTTGGCTCCCGCTACAGCACCAAAGCCCCAACCAACCCGGTCACGATGCCGAGGATAACCACCGAAGCGAACACGAACAGCAGCACCTTGCGCGGGAAGGAGCGGGACACCATCAGCATGGACGGCAGGCTGATCGCCGGAAGCGTAAGCAGCAGGGCGGCAGCCGGACCGGCGCCCAAACCAAGCGCGGTGAACGATTGGATGATCGGAATCTCCGCCGCCGTCGGGATGACGAACAGTGTGCCGACGAGGGCGAACAAGAGGATCTCCAGCATGCCGCCGCCAAGTTCCACCGGGAAAAGGACGCCTTGGAAAGCGCCGAGCAGCAGGACGGACAACAGGTAGGCCGGAACCACGTTCAATATCATCAGCCCGAGGCTTTTCAACCAGCGTACGGCAAACGGGCCTTCGTTCTTCGCCGCGGCTTCCGCCTCCGCTTGTTCCATTTCCGCCGGCACGGGCACGTCTTTTCCTTTGGCCAGACGATTCGCGAAGTAGCTAACCCCGAACGTCAGCAGGATGCCGAATACGAGGCGGAGTACGGTAAATTTCCAGGATAGTACGAAGGTCATAAAGATCAGCGTGGCCGGGTTCAGCACCGGATTCCCGATCCAGAAAGCCAGGCTGGCGCCGACGGATACGTTTCTTTTGCGCAGGCCGGTGGCGATCGGAGCGGCGCAGCAGGTGCACATCATGCCCGGCAGGGAAGCGACGCCGCCGAGGAAGGTGCTTTTGAAGCGGCTGCTGCCGAGCACCTTGTACAGCCACTGCGCCGGAAGCAGCACCTGAACGAGCGAACCGAGCAGGATGCCGAGCACCGCCGCTTTCCATACGGATTTGAAATAGGCGGCCGCATAATCGAGGGCCGCTCCCCAAGAAGCCGGGGCCGCCGCGTCCGCTCCGAGAATCGATGAACCGATCGAATGCTCGGTGGCGGCTTTGAACGCTTTTCCATAATAAGGCCACCACTTGACATAACTTAAGCCAGCGATGGCTATGATGAGAAACAGGATGATAAACAACGCCGTTTTGCGTTTATTGAAAGCGTGAGGCTGCTGCTGCGGAAAATTTCCGCCAGTCGATGATGAAACCATAAGCCCTAGTTCCCTCCACATAACGTTTAATATTTGATCCAACACACACGAAATATAGTATACCATACGTTGGCAAGCGATCTTTATCGGGAAAAGACGGGCCTGGCGCCGATCGGACGAGTTGCCTTTTTGGCCGCACCTGGAGTACGCTTTATATGATATATAGTTGATTTTCCTATAACGATGTAGGGAAGGAATGTGAGGATTTATGTCTACAGTTGAGCCTGTAAAATTAACGTCTCTTTCCAGCAAAGGGGGCTGCGGCTGCAAAATCGGCCCGGCCGACCTGATGCAGGTGATCCGGAGTCTCCCGCCGGCGGTACCGAATCCCGATTTGCTGGTAGGACTCGATACAAGCGACGACGCCGGGGTTTACCGGTTAAGCGACGAGCTGGCGCTGGTGCAAACGGTCGATTTTTTCACGCCGATCGTGGACGACCCGTATTCGTTCGGCCAAATCGCCGCGGCCAACGCGCTCAGTGATATTTACGCGATGGGGGGCAAGCCGCTGACGGTGCTGAATATCGTGGCTTTTCCGATTTCCACGTTGGATAAGAGCATCCTGGCCGATATCCTGCGCGGCGCAGCGGACAAAGTGCGGGAAGCCGGAGCCACGCTCGTCGGCGGCCATTCCATCGACGACAAGGAGCCGAAATTCGGCTTGGCCGTTACCGGCTTGGTGCATCCGGACAAGGTCAGAACGAATGCCGGCGCCAAACCGGGGGATAGGCTGATCCTCACGAAGCCGATCGGCGTCGGAATCATGACCACCTCGATCAAGAAAGACCAGCTCAGCGCGGAAGAGACAAGCCGCGTTACCTCCGTCATGGCGACGCTGAACAAAACGGCCGCCGAAGTGATGGAGCCGTATGACGTACGCGCCTGCACGGACGTGACCGGATTCGGCCTGATGGGTCATGCCCTGGAGATGGCCAAGGGCAGCGGCACAGGCATCACGATCCGTCATACCGCCGTTCCCGTGCTCCCTCGCGTCCGCGAATTAGCGGAGCAAGGTTTCGTCCCGGGCGGAACCAAAAACAATTTCGCCCACGTGGAGGCGGACATTACGTTCCCGGCTTCGCTGGATCAGACCGGCCGTTATATTTTGTGCGACGCCGTGACATCGGGGGGCCTGCTGATTTCGGTAAATCCGGAGCAAAGCGAACGGCTGCTGGCCGCCCTGCGGGAAGCCGGCGTGGAAGCGAGCCTCATCGGCGAGGTGACCGCCCAAAACGCGGGGCATATCGTGGTTGAGGAGTAGGAAGGGGTTTGGATATTGGATATGTTTCAGGATTTAAGCCTGGACGATTGGGCGGAGCAGCGAGAGAACGGGAAGGCGTTCACGATGATCGACGTACGCTCCCCTTCCGAGTATGCCGAATCGACCATTCCGGGCAGCTTGAATATTCCGCTGTTTGACGATCGGGAACGGGCGGAAATCGGAACTTTGTATAAACAAGTCAGCGTGGACGCCGCCAAGCAGCGCGGGCTGGAAGTCGTATCGGCCAAGCTGCCGGACTTCGTCCGCCGGTTTGCGGAAATTCCGGGCCGCAAGGCGGTGTTCTGCTGGCGCGGAGGCATGCGGAGCAGAACGACGGCGACGCTGCTGAGCCTGATGGACATTCACGCGTACCGTTTGGCCGGCGGTTACCGGGCTTATCGCCAATGGGTCGTCGGCTCGCTGGAGGACATGTCCTTCGTTCCCGAAATGACGGTGATCCACGGGAACACGGGCAGCGGCAAGACGCTGCTGCTCCGTAAACTCCAGGAGAAGGGGTACCCTGTAATCGATCTGGAAGGGATGGCGGGCCATCGAGGTTCCGTGTTTGGGCAAATCGGCTTGCAGGCCCGTAATCAGAAAATGTTCGATTCGCTGCTGCTGGAAGATTTGCTGCATTATCAGGACGCTCCCTATGTGTTGATGGAAGCGGAGAGCAAGCGGATCGGCAAAGTCGTGGTCCCGGATTTCCTCATCGCCAAAAAAGAGCAGGGCCGTCATATCCGCATCGAGCTGCCGTTAAGCGTGCGCGTTCAGATCATTTTGGATGACTACGAGCCGGGGAATCATCCGGATGCCTGTCTGCAGGCGTTTCGGAAAATCAAATCGAAGATTCACACGCCGATCGCCGCGGATATCGAGCAAAGCCTGGTTAACGGGCAGTATGACCGTGCGATCGAGCTTTTGTTGATCTACTACTATGATCCCCGGTACGCGCATACAGAGGATCAGTATACGGACGCGCAGTTTACCGCGATCCGCGCCCAAACGGTGGACGAGGCGGTAGCGGAGGCCGAACGGCTGTTGCCTAAGCCGGTGCTTTTGTAACGCCAAGCCCTCCATAAAAATGACGAAAACGACCCGTTTGTTTGGCAAGCGGGCCGTTTTTTTTGCCGTGGGCCACGAAAAAGGATGGTAAAAGCATACCTATGGATTTACAATTAGAGAGAAAAAATGGAAATGGGAAGGATGAAACGAGTTGCAGGATCAACGGCATTTTTCAGGAAGACCGGCAGAAGGATCCGGTAGGGGTCCGTCGGCGAAATTGGCATTCATAGGATTGATTGCGCTTTCAGTGGCGTTGCCCCAAGGCGCGGTTTTTGCGGAAAGCGGGGAAGGCGGCGGGTCTGCATCAAGCAGCACGGACGTAGTTACGGTTAATGCGAGTTCCGGAACGCCGCAGGCCAAGCCGGGGGACGTATCCGCGGATCCGGCGAAGGCGAAATTCACGAAGGAGCAGGCCATCGCCAAGGTGCGGGAATTGTTCCCGGCCTTGCAAACAGCCGAGGTTTCCCAAGTGGAACTCGGCGTCACCAACGTGTACCCGGCCCCGAAAAATCAGATGGTCTGGACCATCAACTGGACGGTCAAAAGCGGGAATTCGCAATACGGCTTTGACAGCCGGGTAGACGCAATGACCGGAGACTTGATAAGTACATATCTCAGTTTTCCGGTGGAGGGGAATCAAGGATACTACCCGCCGAAACTTACGAGGGAGCAGGCGTTGGAGAAAGCGAAAGCCTTTATTGCCAAGGCGGCACCCTCGCTCTCGGCCGACGAGATCAAAGAAGCCGAGTATGACGTGTACGGAGATATCAGGGCCTTATTCGGCCCCGTACAATACAGCTTTAGTTTCGACATCCTGAAAAACGGCTTGCCTTCTGGATTTGAAAGCCTCTACCTTTCGGTGAGCGGGGATGGAGAGATCACGCAGTTTTCCAGATCGGAAGAAAGCCTGCAATATCCGTCCTCGGTGCCGGTCGTTACGCAAGCCGACGCGGAGAAGAAGTTCCGCGAGGAATTTCAGGCGGAACTGGGGTACGTGCCTTTGCGCAAAGACGGCGTAATCAAGGATTGGGTACTTGCCTGGAGCCCTTCCGACAGCGCCGCCTCGTACATCCGGGCCGACAACGGGAATAAGATCGACTGGGAAGGGAAAGAGTTGGGCGCTGCCCCGATAACGTACAGCGACGTACCGACCGCGGCGAAAGTATTCGTGCCTAGAACCTCGGGAACGGAACTGACGTCCGACGAAGCCGCCAAGCTGGTAGAACAGGCTGCCTTCGTACCGGAGGGACGCAAGCTGAGATTTCCCAATCTGGATAAGGACTATCAAGCCCCTGAACGCAGCATGTGGCGTTTAAGATGGGAGGAAGGTCCGGAAGATGTTTTCCGCGCCGGTTTCCCTACGCAAACTTCGGCGGTGGTCGATGCCTTAACCGGCCAAATCGTGGAGTTCCAGATCGAATCTTATAATTACGGGCAACCAGAGAAGCCGATCGCCGCTCCTTCCGGAGCGGTCAAATTGACCTATGAAACGGCGAAACAACGCGCCTTGGAATGGGTAAACCTGTTATACCCGCAAGCGGACAAGGAATTGAAGCTGGTCGATCGAGGGGCGGAATGGAGCCGGATCTCGGACGGGGAGCAATACCGCTATCATTTCGATCGCTATGCGAACGGCTTGCCGATTCGCGACCAAGGCGTGTCGATCACACTGGACCAATATGGCCGTTTATTTTATTATTACGCCGATCATGGAGCGGTGCCGAAGGATCTGCCGGGAAGCGAAGCCGCTACCGTAACGGCCGAACAGGCGACCAAGGCCTATCTTGAGAATTACCGCCTGCAGCTGCAATATGCCCAAATCGGCGGATACATGACCGATAACGTGTATGTTGAGCCAAACGTGTATCTCGTCTATGCCGCCCAGCAGGAAGATACGAGTAGATCCTCTCAAGTGCTGGACGCCGTTACGGGCAAATGGGTGACTACGTTTGAGGATATCAGGACGATGGGCGGGGGAGAAGCGGCGGCTGCCAAAGACTTAAAGGGGCATTGGGCCGAACAGGATCTTGCGGCGCTGCTGCAATACCGCGTTCTGCAATTGGATGAGGCGGGAAACATCCATCCCGACGAGGTCATCACGGTCGGGGATTGGCTGAATATGATGGCGTCCGCCGCAAACCCGTATCATACGGCTTATGCCTCGGCTTCGCCGGCCGAGGCGATTGCCGGAATCCCGACGGATAGCGAATACTATTCGGCCGTGAGCTTTGCGGTGGAACGGAAGTGGTTCGAAGCGAAGGAAGTTGCCGCATTGCAGTTGAATCAACAGCTGACCCGGGAGCGGTTGGCCGTCTTGCTGACCTCGATGCTGCAATACGATAAACTGGCGAATTTCCTGGGGCAAGGTTCCGCCGTCAATGACTTCAGCGACGCCAAAGCGATCACCCGGTCCGGCGAGGTAGCTATCGCGGTGCGTTTAGGACTGCTGCAAGGGCAAAGCGGAAAGTTTAACCCGCAGCAGAAGGTCACCAAAGCCGAGGCGGCCTCCGTTATCATGAGACTGGTGAAGCTCCAGGGCAAGACGGATCAGCCGATCGGCCAGGAATAAGCGGATTCATTTGTCTTGAGGGTATAGAGGAGAAGTCCTTGGCGGCTTCTCCTTCTATTTTTGGGTTGAGCAACTGACCTCCGGCCGCGAGCCTGATTTCGGCCAAACGGTAGTAAAGGAGATATACATTAGATGGACAAGACGGATTCAGAGAAGTTATCGTTAAAAGATCAATTGCTAGGCATCCAAATAACAAACTATCAGATTCCCGCCTCGGCTTCGGCATTTGAAATGGCCCTGGCGATGATGGAGCGGATCGGCGACCCGGACCCCGTATTACGCGACGAGCTCATTTATAGCACGCTGCGGCACTGGATCCTGCAAGGGGTGTTTGTTGCGGGGCAACTGCGCCAGATGCTTTCCGCTTGCCTTGATGATCAGCATCTTTTTTACCGCGTCGGCGAGGAACAGACCGATTCTGTGTTTACGCGTTCTTTTTCGGTATTGATGATCCCTTTGATCATGCACGCCGATAGACAAGCGCCCTTCTTGGACGAATCGGATATTCAGATGGCGAGCCGCAAGCTGTTGTCCTATCTTCGCCAGGAAATGGATTTACGGGGGTATACCGGGGATACAGGTTGGGCCCATGCCGTGGCGCACGCCGCCGATGCGGTCGAGGACGTTGTCCAATCAAAGTTTATTCAACGGGAAGAGCTGGCGGGTTTTTTGGAGGCGTTCCAAGCTCTATTAATCCAGACCCGATATGCGTTCATTCATGAAGAGGATGAGCGAATGGTTACCGCCTTCGTTGCGATATTGAACAGGAACTTGCTTCTGGAAGAGGATATTTCCCGGTGGATACTTGAGCTTGGAGATATGCCGAGGGAAGGCCGAACCTCGGAGGACTTTGTCCTAATCATGAATGTAAAGAATTTTTTGAGAAGTTTGTATTTTCGGATTTTGCCCGATGAGCGTCACAACCCGTACACGGAAACGATTCGCCAAGCCCTTAACGGGCGGCTGTTCCATGATTGATCCTGGCGGCATGATAGGAGCGTTGAATAAATATGGAAGTATCAAGTCTTATCCATAAGGCCATCGAACGAAGAAACGCCGGTCAGGCGGAGGAAGCCCGCCTAATCCTGTTGGAACTGTTGGATACGGAGCCGGACAACCCCGAGCTGCTATGCCAATTGGCCTGGACGCATGATGTGCTCGGGCGCGAGCGGGAAGCGGTGCCGTATTATAAAAAAGCCCTAGTCTGCGGTCTTAGCGAGGAGCAAAGGCCCGGGGCGTTGCTGGGCCTGGGGAGCACCTACCGAACCTTGGGCGAATACGCCAAGGCGAAGAAGATTTTGGAACAAGGGCTCCGGCAGCATCCCCGCCGCAAGGAGTTTGGCGTATTTCTGGCCATGGCCTTATACAATCTCGGTGAACACGCGGAAGCGATGCGGCTGCTACTAACGGAGCTGTCGAGCTCGTCGGCGGAGGAGGGCATTCGCGAGTACGCCAGAGCCATCGGATTTTACGCTGACAAGCTGGACCAGGTGTGGGACTGAGGAGCGACAGTGCCCTATGCCTCACCTGCTGCGTTGCGATTTGTTCCGCGATAGGGCAGCAGTATCAGCAGTCCGGCTGCAAAACACCCCCCGGCTAACACGTATATCCCTTCCAGCGTCAGCACGCTTTTCAGCACGCCGACCAAACTCATCGCCAGCAACATCGCGCCGGTCATCAACGGCGTTCGAATGCCGGTCACCCGTCCGATATAAGCGGTCTCGGTCTGCTGCATGACAAGTGCATTGTTGCCGATAAATATAGCCGGTTGAAGCAAGGCGATGCCCAACTGGGCCAGCATGGTGAGCCATAGGGAGGATGAAAGGCCGGTAAGCGCGATGCCTGCCGCATTGGCCAGCAAACCGATCGTCAGCAGGCGCTGCGGCGCGATTTTGGCAGCGACCAGGAACGTAACCAGGCCGCCGGCCAGTTCGCCGAGCCCATAAGGAATCTGAATCCAAGACAAGGCCTCCGCTGGCAGGCCTAAACGCTCCGTGACGACAAAGATGCTCAAAGGAGATATCAGGCCGACGCCCAATCCAACGATCATAAAGCAAAGGCTGAGAGACAGCAGATTGCGGTGACCGGCGACGTAGCGCAAGCCGTCCTTCAGATCGACCCAGAGCGACCCGCGCGTCCCTTCCGGATCCGTTGCCTCTCTGCGATCGGCAGGCATGACCAACAGGGATACCGCCGAGAGCAGGAAGCATACGCAGGTCAACAGGATCGCCGGTCGGATTCCAAGCTGTCTGTAAATCCAAGTGCCGATCACCGGTCCGGCGATCATAAAGATCGAAAACAACGTCTGCAGCAAAGACATACAAGCGGTCGCCTCATCCCCCCGTAAATGCATTTTAAACAGTTTCATGCCGGGTGGTTGGGCAAACTGGGATAACACGGAGGAGCATAAAGTAGCGAAGAACACGGCCTGCCAGATCCCGTTTTCCAACCACAGAAAGATGAGAAACACCGACAAGGAGCTGAGCGACTCGCAGCATAGGATAGTTGCTTTGGGGCGCCAGCGGTCAGCGAAAGCTCCTCCGATAAACGAAAAAGCGAAGATCGGAGCATATTCGGCCACCGACACCATGGACACAGCCAGGGCGTCCCCTTCCGTCCGGTGCATGACGTACAACAGTACGGATAAATTACGGATCCAAATCCCCAGTTGGGAAAAAAGATTGGATACCAGCACGGCGCGTACGAACCGATTGCGAAATAACGAGATGGAGCTGCTTGGCATACGAAAAATCCTCCTTGAGATGAATGTTCGGACCTCATCTTAAGGGCTCCGGCAAGGGGAGGGTCAAACTTTTTTTGAGCTGGTTTTTGTCCTTGACCCTCCCCTTAGGGGAGGCCTTAAGATGATGAAGCGGACGAAGGGGGAAGACCATTCCCCTCCAGGCGAACGTCCAAAAGAGCATCCATGTAAATAAAGGAGGAACGTATATGCTTCACACGGTCAAAGAGGTCTCGGACCTTTCCGGGGTCACCGTCAAAACGCTGCATCACTATCACAAAATCGGCTTGCTGCCGCCCGGCGAAATCAGCGAGTCTGGATACCGGTTGTACGGAACGAAAGAATTGGAAAGGCTGCAGGAAATTTTATTTTACCGGGAGCTCGATTTGCCGCTGCAGCGAATCAAGCAACTATTGGAGAGGGAGCGGGACCACCTGGCGGTTTTGTCCGAGCAGAGGGAGCTGATGCGCGGCCGCAAGCAACGGCTGGAATCCATCCTGCAAACGCTGGAGAATTCGCTCGAGCGCTCGGCCAAAGGGGAACCGATGGACGGCGAGGATTTGTTCCGCGGATTTGCGAGCGAAACGGAGTGGCGGGAGGCGCTGAAGGAGCAGGAGCAGCATTTGCGTGAAACCTACGGGGTGGAAATTCCCGGAGATCAACCGATCGACGTGCCGGAAATGAACGAGCAGGCCAAGGAGGCTGCCGAATTTATGGGGGGGATGGCCGCCGGCTTGCAAGCGGGGGTATCCCACCTGGACGAGCAAATCCGGCAGCTGATCACCCGGCATCTGGCCTTCGTTGCAGAGTACGGACATCCCGCTTCCCCCGCCGATTTTGCGGCGCAGGCCCGCTTTTTCCTGATGGACGATTTCCATCGGAGCATGCTGGAGGTCCAGCAGACCGGCTTGGCCTATTATTTGCTGGCCGCCGCTGAGGCTTATGCGGAACGACCGGCCGGCGATGATCATGAATCGTGAACGATAGATCGCGGGCGACTCTCGGGACTGTCCCGGGAGTTTTTTTACATTCCGCGGGCTGAATTGGACCGGGAACTTATGGTAAAATCAGGTTACCGTGGGGGGCTGCGGCTCCCATGGCTATGTGCAGAGAGGAGAATGGCGGATGCTGAAGTTGTTCCAATACAATTGGCAGGTCAGGGATGAATGGTTTGCATGGTGCGAGAACGTATCCGCGGAGGAACTGCTGCGCAAACGGGTCGGCGGCGTCGGAAGTATTTTGCAGACTTTGTTCCACGTCGCCGACGTCGAATGGAGCTGGATTCGTACGATCCAGGGAAAACCGGATTTTGAGGAAGATTTCAAACAGTATATGTCTTTGGAATTGGTGAAAAAGCTGGCGGCTTCGTTCCACACGGAGGTTGAAGATTTCCTTCGAACCTGGAGCGACGAGATGGACGGCATTCCCGTCATCGACCCATGGGGGAGAGAGTTGACGCGCGGCGAAATCCTGCGCCATGTCATCGCCCACGAAATCCACCATATCGGCCAGCTGTCGATTTGGTCCCGGGAGCTGGGGCTGGTGCCCGTGTCGCCGAATTTTATCGAGCGGGGCATAAGATAACCGCTTTTTTTAACGCATAAAGGGCAACCTATCCATATATCCCTAAATAAACCGCACCCGAGGAGGAGCCCGCTTTGAGACAAAACATTCAGGTGCCCTTTGGTTACGAGCCGCCGGCGGCCAGCCGGAAAGGCACGATGATCTTCTACGATTCGTTTGAACATATTTCGGATCAAGCGCTGCAGGCTGCGGAGGCGGAGGCGGAAGCCCGCAAATTTGTGAAGCTGGTGCTGTATCCGCTGCATGACGAAACCGTGCGGCGGATGTCGAAGGAGCCGGTCAGCCCTTTTTACCGAAGAGAGGATCGGCTGCATCAATGGAAACGGGAGCATGACGGGAACCGAGTGGCGATCGCCGTGGAGGGATGGGAAGGCAAACGGAAGAAATACACGCCGATGGATGCGGCGCTCCGGCATCTCGCGGAGAAATACCCGGCGCCTCATTTCATCTACCTTACGCCGGAGTTGGCCAACCAGTTTGCTTCTTTCTCCTCCTTCGAGGAATGGATCGTCAAGCTCCGGCTCCTGCTGGCGGCAATGCCGGCCGTTCCGCACCCGAAATTGGCCCAATTCAGCCATCGCTGGAACATCGCCGGCGAAGCGAACGTCAAAGAGGAAGTTCTGCCGGATTAACCTGATGCAGGAGGGGTAGAGGATGAAATCGATTTGCGTTTTTGCCGGTTCGAGATTCGGGGAAGACGAGCAATACCGCATCATGGCGGAGCAGTTGGGAAGCGTCATGGCGCAGCAAGGCTATCGCTTGATATACGGGGGCTCCAGGCATGGGCTCATGGGCGCGGTCGCAGGCGCGGTCCTGGCGGCCGGCGGCGAGGCCGTCGGGGTTATGCCTTCCGGCCTGATTCACGGCGAAATGGCCCATCCGGGGCTGACGCAGTTTATCGAGACCCGCGACATGCACGACCGGAAGGCCAAAATGAGCGAGCTGGCCGACGGCTTTATCGCTTTGCCCGGAGGTTTCGGGACGCTGGAGGAGCTGTTTGAGGTGCTGTGCTGGCTGCAGATCGGCATCCATCAGAAGCCGGTGGGCGTGTTAAATGTCAAAGGCTATTACGAGCCGTTGATCGGATTAGTGGAATCCTGCATCACGGCGGGATTCGTGAATGAGGGGCATCAGTCCCTGATCAATATGTCGGAGGATCCGGGGGAACTGCTTACCCGGATGGAAAGCTTCGTTCCGTCCATTGCGGAGAAGAAATGGAAGCAAGAGGCTTAAGGTCGCCCCATAGGTAACAGCGGACATCAAGAAACGGGAGGCGCATAACATGAACACGAAACGAGGGAGAAGCATCCTGCCCTTTTTTTTGGCGGGCGTCGGTATGCTGTTGCTGTTGGTATTCCTGATCGGCGGGTGTGCCCCCCGGCAAGGAACGGCGGGCGGCGGGGAGGGAAGCGGGGCGTCCACGGCCGGGTCAGGCCAGGGGCAGGCAGCTCCCGCCTCTCCCGAAACGCCGGAGGCTCCCGTAGAGCCGGATGAACCCGCGCCGCCTTCGGACCCGGTTGCCGAACTGCTCGGCAAATTGAACACGGCGGAAAAGATCGGCCAACTCGTCCTGGTCGGCATGGACGGAACGGAACCGGATGGCGCAACCCGTTCCTTGATCGAGGACGACCATGTGGGAGGGTTTATCTTTTACAAGGACAATATCAAGGATGCCAAACAGGCGCTTAGCCTGTTTAACGGGCTGAAAGCGGCCAATCGGAGTCAGCCGGTGCCGTTGTTCCTTAGCGTCGACGAGGAAGGCGGCCGGGTCAGCCGCATGCCGGGAGAACTAACCAAACTGCCGACCGCCCGTGAAATCGGCGATACCGGCAGCGTAGAGTTGGCCGGTCGAATCGGCGGGGTGATCGGCGGCGAGCTGTCGGGCTTCGGCTTGAACCTCGACTTTGCCCCCGTGCTCGACGTCAACAGCAATCCCGAAAATCCGGTGATCGGGGACCGGGCCTTCGGCACGAAACCGGAGGTCGTCAGCCGCATGGGGATCGCCGTGATGAAAGGGATCCGCGATCAAGGCGTGATTCCGGTCGTCAAGCATTTTCCGGGGCACGGCGACACCTCGGTCGACTCGCATTTGGGCCTGCCCGTGGTCGAGCATGGCCTGGATCGGCTCCGCAAGCTGGAGTTGGTGCCGTTTAAGCAGGCGATCCGGGACGGCGCCGACGTTGTCATGATCGCTCATCTGCTGATGCCGAAGCTGGACCCCGAGCATCCGGCTTCCTTCTCCAAGGCGGTGATTCACGACCTGCTGCGGGAAGAGCTGGGTTTCGGCGGGATGGTCATTTCCGACGATATGACGATGGGCGCGATCGCGGAGCATTACGATATCGGTGAAGCCGCGGTGCAGTTTGTGCAGGCCGGCGGGAACATCGTGCTGGTCGGACATGATTACGCCAAGGAGCGGCAGGTGCTGCAGGCGCTGGCCGATGCCGTGAAATCGGGAGAGATTACGGCGGAGATGCTGGACGAACGCGTTTACGGCGTGCTCAAGCTGAAAGAGAAATACGCCCTGACGGACGATCCCGCCCCGGGCCCGGATGCGGACGGCATCAATCGCGAGATCCGCAACCTGCTCAAGCCGTATGGCTTGAAATGAACTAGCTTTCCGGGAAGTACTGGTAACGGGCCAAGTCAATTCGTCCGCCCGGCAGCACCTCCACGTCTTCCGCTTCGAGATTCCACTGTTGCTCCTGGCTGGACTCCTCATCCTGCAGCGCGATTTCTCCCTTGGCATTGACCACCCGGTGCCAGGGCAATCGGTATTTGCCGCTCATGCTATGCAGGATGCGGACAATCTGCCGGGCGGCGCGCGGGCTGCCTGCGGCTGCGGCGATTTGGCCATAGGTCATCACCTTCCCCGGCGGGATGGAGGCGATAATTTCGATCGTTCGTGCGGTAAACGGCTGCATGTTTCGTACTCCTTTGTCATCAAGGTATCTACTTCGATTTATACCATGTCAGCATTCCAAGTTCCAGAAGAGGTTCAGCAATGGAACTACCGCGGCACGGCAAGGAACGTAACTATCCGCCGGGGCGAATCGTTTATTGGCCATAAGGACCTAGACGGGAGGTACGGTATTTTGCAGCAGTGGAATGAGCTTGGTTATCCGGGCAAACTGTATTTATACGCTATTTTGTTTATCGGAACGGTGATCGGTATGTTCTATGTGGTCCACACCCGCCTTCCGGCCGGCGGTTCCCCTCCTTACCTGTTTATCATCTGGAATACGACCCTGGCCTGGATTCCGCTTGGCTTGGCCGTGATCCTTGACCTGATCAGCCTGATCCCGGCAAGGTTGGCGAAGCTGGGCTTGTACGCGCCGACGGGTCTGCTGTGGCTGTTTTTTTATCCGAACGCCGCTTATATGATCACCGATTTGCTCCATCCGTTTAACCGTTATCCGATTGCGGAAGGCAACAAGTTTTGGCTGGAAATTTCGTTTTGGGATCATCTGTTTACGCTTTTGTTTGCCGGGCTCTTGGGGCTGGCGCTCGCTTCCGTGTCCCTGGCGTCGGTGCATCAGCTCGTGCGTAAGGCGTGGGGGAGCCTGACGGGGTGGGGATTCGCCTTGATCGTGCTGCTCCTCAGCAGCTTCGGGATCTATCTCGGCCGTTTTATCCGCTGGAACAGCTGGGATCTATTGCGGGACCCGGGGTATGTGCTGCGGGAAACGGCCGCTTATTTCGGCGACGCCGCAAACCTGGAGCACGCGCTCTCGTTTTGCAAATGGGTTTTTCTGATTACGTTGTTCTGTTACGTCGTGCTGTACGGATTTAGCAGCTTGCGGAATTCGTTCGGGATGACCAAACGGGAGGAAACATGACGGGGATCAAGGAGCAGCTGCGGAGCCGGTTTCCGGTGCTGGAGAGCGAGCGGCTGCTGCTGCGGGGGCTGGTTCCGGAGGATTCCGAGGCGATGTACCGCTGCATGACCGATCCGGCCGTGCGGGCATTTACGCAGATCAATCCGGGCAAGCTATTGTTTCCGGGCCGTTTATACCGCTATTTTGAAGAGTCTTACCGGACTTTGCGCGATCTTCATTTTGCCGTCGAAAGCATGGAGGAAAGACGATGGATCGGGCTTTGCTCCTTGCAGTATTGGTCGGCGGAAGGGAAAACAGCGAGGCTCGGCTACCTGCTTGCCCCGGCGCATTGGAACCGGGGGTATGCGACCGAGGCGGCGCGTTGCCTGCTGGACTTCGGTTTCGGCACGCTCGGGCTGGATCGGATCGAGGCCCGTTGCCGCACCGATAATCCGGCATCGGAACGCGTTTTGCAGAAATGCGGGCTGCGTTTCGAAGGTCCGCTTGCAGCCGTAAGCCGCCGCGGAGAAGGGGATCCAAAGGCGCTGAAGCTATATGTCGCCGAGAGGAATTCCTTTGAAACGTAAGTGAGAGCTTTTGTTACACAAATGAAATATAGCTGTGATCAAACCCTAATAGAAAGAGGGTACACTTATCACATGACCCCCTTTTGAATATATATTTTCTTGGAACCCGGAGCAGTACCGCACGGGTTCCCTTTTTTTGTTCATTACAGCGGTACGGATACCCTCTGTTTATTCTTGAAGTACACCCAGTTCTTGAATCCGATTTCCTTTAAGCGTCTGGCCACGTCCTCCCACTCGTCGCCTACCCGGGCAGGCGTATGGGCGTCAGAGCCGAAGGTGACCTCTACGCCGAAATGCAGCGCCCGTTCGAGAATCGAGTCGGCAGGGTACCAGCCGCCGCTCAGCTTCGTTTTGCCGGAGGTATTGATTTCGATGGCAACGCCGTTTTCGGCGATGGTTTGCAGCGTATCGTCGATCGCCCGCGCCGCCGGAATGTCCGAGAAGGCCGGATAGTTGCCTTTCATGGCGTCGATATGCCCCAGGATCTGGAACATCCCGCTTTCTGCCGACTGCCGGATGAGGTTGTAATAAGCTTCTTTGCTGGCGGCTTTCTCTTTCGGGCCGAGGCCTTTCCAGCGGTTTTTGTTAAAAATGCTCACTTCCCCGACGCTATGCACCGAGCCGATCACGTAGTCAAAGGGATATTGATTTAGTGTATTCCGGTAGACTTCGGCATGTTCCGGGAAGAAATCCGATTCGATCCCGAGCAGGACGTCGATCCTGCCTGCGTATTCTTGCTTGAGCTTCAGCACTTCCTCGACGTAACCGGCAAAAGCTTGCTTGCCCATGGATATACGGGGAAACGGCTGGTCTTCCGGACTGCCGAAGTAAGGCGTATGATCGCTGATGCCGATCACCGACAACCCGGCGGCAAGGCCCGCTTCGATATAATCGCGAATGTTCCCGTCGGCATGGCCGCAGCGGAAATGGTGGGTGTGAAGATCGAATTTCATCGGATGGACCGCTCCTTTCTGGATAGGGATTCTGTTGCGTAGAATGGCTTACTCGGAACTGATGAAGTGGGTTTCCGGCATGCCCTTCAGGTCGCCCAGAAACTGCTGCATCGCCGAGTTGATGTAACGGCTGGATTTATAAATGACGCCAACCGGGTGCGTGACCTCGAGCTCGGGAATCGGCACGACCTTTAGCGTGCCCTGTTTCAGCTCGCGCAATATCGATTGCCGCGAAATAATCGCCGCGCCCAGGTTGATCTCGACCATCCGTTTGACCTCTTCGCTGCTGGACAGCTCCATGACGATATGCGGCTCGATGTCATGCTGCTTGAACACGTCGTCGATGAACCGGCGCCCGACCGTATCGGGGGAAAGCATGATTAGCGGTACTTCGCGCAGCGAATCCAGCGTCGGCGAGGTTTGGCTTGCCAGAGGGTGCAGCGGCGAAACGACGAATTCGAAGGTATCGTAATATAGAACCGAAGACAGGACTTGGGGGTTATTTTCGATCAAATAACCGATCCCGATATCGACGAGCCCCTGCTCCACGTTTTGGTAGATCAAGCTGGAAGGCATGGATTGGATGGTGGTTTTGATCAGCGGGAACTGGTCCTGAAAATATGACAAAATCCGCGGCAAAATCTGAATGGCGATCGACGTCGTGGTCCCCAGTACGATATGGCCCTGCGGCGTGTGCTCCATATCGGACAGCTTTTGCTTGAGCTCTTCGACGATATCCAGGATACGTTCCGCCTGTTCGAGGAACACTTGCCCCCGGTCCGTCAAGGTTACCGGTTGGTTGCGGTCGACCAGCACCGTCCGGAACTCGTCCTCCAGGCTTTTGATTTGGGCCGATACGGCAGGCTGGGTCAGGTTCAGCAGTTCCCCGGCCTTACGGAAGCTTTTCGTTTTGGAAATGGTGATCAATGTCTCTAATTGACTAATATTCACCGGAATGCCTCCTTTCTTTCCCGTTCCTCGGTAGCCGCCTCATCGACGGCTTTCCTATGATTTAAATAATTATAGGTGATTTTCCTTCGTTAAATCAATGATGCGCCGTTTGGCACCCTTCGACAATACCTAATCCGGAATGTTCGCCTAAACCTCAAGATTCGATTTTTAATGACTTATTAGTAGGAATAAAGTATAATTGTTTTTAACTAAAAGATGGGTCTTTTGTATCGATAAAGTTATTCTCCTAGTGAAAAGGGGCGCATAATTTTGAAAGCAGAAGTGATAAATCCTTTTCTTGAGTCCGCGCGTTCGGTCATTGAACAAGTTGTTCAAGTTTCTCCTTCCACCGGGAGCATGGGTGTCAAAGACGTGATTCCTGTACAGGATCATATTTGGATACAGATCGGCATGTCCGGTCACTTCAGCGGAATGGTTGTGTTTGGACTGGAGGAGACCGTGGCGCTCCGCATCGTTTCGGCGATGATGGGCGGATTCGTACTGACGGAAATGGATGAGATGGGACAAAGCGCGATTTCGGAGCTGGGCAATATGATCAGCGGGAATGCCAGCACGATTTTGTCCAACCAGGGCTTTGCCGTGGATATCACGCCGCCGCAGGTCATCAAGACGGAAAAGGCAACCCATATGAGTCCGCGCAAGGCGTTGTGCATTCCGCTGCTCATGGACGGGATCGGCCAATTGGACATTCAAGTGATGATCTCTTAAGATAGGATCAGGAAAGCTTGAAAACCGATTCAATGAAGGTTCAAAAAGTCAGGTTTGGAGCACCGAGAAGGTTGGAAGAAGTTAGGGCATGAGTAGCAGAGCGTAGGAGACCTACGTGAGCAACGGAAGGCCCGGCTGAATTCAAGATTCGACGTCGATTAAGCTTCTTGATCTGCTTCGTGATCGAAGGATGACTTTTTGAACAACCTCTTGAAAGGAAGTATAGTTATGTCGTTAACGGGCAAGATCGTCGTGATCACCGGCGCTTCCAGCGGGATTGGGGCCATGGCGTCGCAGATGCTCTCAGAGCGCGGGGCCGTCGTCGTGTTGGCGGCTCGTTCGGCGGACAAGCTGAAGCAGGTGGCGGCCGGCATGAAGGGGCCTTACAAACTGCTGGAGATGGATGTAGGCGACGATATCTCTGTCCAAACCGGCTTTGAACAGGTATTTGCCGAATACGGCCGGGTCGATGGCCTGCTGAACAATGCGGGATACGGCAAATTCGAGTACCTGGATCAAATGACGGTTGCCGAATGCGCCGAGATGATGAACGTGAATTACATAGGCATGGTCAGGTGCACCAAAGCCGTGCTGCCCGCCATGAAGTCCGCACGTTCCGGCCGCATCGTCAACGTAGCTTCGATGGCCGGCAAGATCGGTACGGCGAAATCGACGGCATATACGGCAACCAAGCACGCGGTGGTCGGATTTAGCAGCGCCTTGCGCCAGGAGGTCCGGGAGTACGGCATTACGGTGTCGACGATAAATCCGGGGCCGATCGATACACCGTTTTTTGACCTCGCGGACCCTGACGGGGGATACGTCAAGAATGTTCAATGGCTGATGCTGAAGCCGGAGCGCGTTGCCAAGGCAATGGTATCGGCGCTGGAGAAAGGTCCGCTTGAGGTGAATTTGCCCTGGATTGCCGGGGTGGGGGCGAAATGGTACCAGATGTTCCCCCGTTTGGCGGACCGGTTAAGCTATCGGATGCTGAATAAGAAATAGCCTGCCTGCGAAGGCAGGCTTTTTGCATGTTCGGGGTTTGAATTAAGGTATTCATTTGTTGTGACTCATGCTTATCGCATATAATGAAAATATTGGCAATGGACAACACGTAATTTATGAAAAATAAAGGATGAGCCTCTATGACAACAAAAACAACGTTTGCCGGTTTGGGCATCGGAGAAATTCTCACGGCAAAACTGATGGACTATGATATAGCCGAGCCGTCTCCGGTACAGGCGGAGTGCATTCCTGCAGCCCTGGAAGGCCGGGATATCCTCGCACAGTCGCAGACGGGTACCGGGAAGACGCTAGCCTATCTGCTGCCGCTGCTGCAATCGATCTCTCCGGGGGAGAAAACGCTGCAAGGGTTGATTTTAGCCCCTACCCAGGAGCTGGCGATGCAAATCCAGCGGGAAGCGGAGAAATACGGAGAAGCGCTGGGCATTACCTCCCAGGCTTTGATCGGAGGAGCGGCGATCAAGCGTCAGCTGGAAAAATTAAAGCTTCACCCCGAGCTCGTGGTCGGTACGCCGGGACGCATCCGCGAAATCCTCGCGCTGCGCAAGCTGAAGCTGCATACGCTGCGTACAGTCGTCGTAGACGAAGTCGACCAAATGTTCCAGCTTGGCGGAACCGCCGACGTGGAGCAGATTTTGCGCGGAACGCTGCGGGAACGGCAGCTGATGTTCCTCTCGGCAACCATCAACCCGGAGATCCGGGCGTTGGCCGCAAAAGAAATGAAGGATCCGTTTGAAGTCGGGATCGAACCGGAGCAGCGGACGTCCAAGACGCTGGAGCACCTTTACTTCGTTTGCGATCCGCGGGACAAAATCGATATGCTGCGCCGGATCGTGCGCCATTTCGAGCCGGAGCGCGCGATCGTCTTCATCAACAACACCGATCAGATCGCCGAGGTGGAAGCGAAAATGAATTATGTCGGCTTGAGTGCGGGCGCTTTGTACGGGGATGCCGACAAGACGGCGCGCAGCTTGACGCTGAAACGGTTCCGGGAGGGCAAAATCCGCCTGCTCGTAGCCAGCGACGTGGCCGCTCGAGGGCTGGACATCGAGGATCTTACGCTGGTCGTGAACCTGGACCCGCCGATCGATTCCGAGCACTACGTCCACCGGGTCGGACGGACGGGCCGGATGGGCCGGCACGGTCTAGCCGCGTCGATCATCGCTCCGCAGGAAGAGTTCATCATGCGCAAGTTCTCCCGGGAGCTGGGCATCCGGATCGAGCCGAAGGTGCTGCACGGCGGCAAGGTGGCGGGAGCCGAAGCGGTTCCGGGCGCGAAGCGGAACCCTCGCCCGGCGGGAAGCGGCAAAGCCGGCGTGGGCTTAGGCGCCCGCCGCGGCTTGGAGCCGGGGGCGGGCCGTCCGGCCGGCGATGAAGCAGAGCGGTCCGGCGGACGGGCCGCTGAGCGCCCGGATCGCCAGTCGGGGCCCGTGCGCGTCTCCGGACGGACGGGAAAACCGGCGGCCACCGGAAACGCTGGCGTGCGGAAGGCGTCGCCGACGGCCGAAAGGAAGAAGGAGCGCCTGCAGGACCGCAAGAACAAAGGGGCTCCCAAGTGGTTGAAGAACAAGCCGCCGCGCGAGTAGACGGCATTCGAATCGCCGAACCGTGTTCACGAGGCACGATCGAAGGCTAGGCATGAGGTGTAGGAGTTGTACTCCACGTTTGGGGTTGGGAGGAGTTAAGATTGAGTGAATTGCCAATATTGCAGGTTGAGGAACTGAGCGGAGGCTACAGCCTGGGCCGTCCCGTGCTCCATGACATCAGCTTCGAAGTGAAGCCGGGCGAAATGGTCGGCCTGATCGGTCTGAACGGCGCCGGGAAGAGCACGACCATGAAACATATTCTCGGGCTGATGGCGCCGCACCGGGGAGACATTCTCATCTCCGGCAAAACGCGGAACGAGGAGCCGGAAGCTTACCAGTCTTCCCTGGCGTTCGTCCCCGAGTCTCCGCTGTTGTACGAGGAATTGACCGTCCGGGAGCATCTCGAGTTCGCGGCCCGGGCCTACGGCGTCGAGCCGGGAGCCTACCGGGAGCGCGCCGAACGGCTGCTGAAGCTGTTCCGGATGGAGGAAAAGGCGGACAGCCTGTCGATGCATCTGTCCAAAGGAATGAAGCAAAAAGTCATGATCATGTGCGCTTTCGTCGCCCGGCCGCCGCTGTACATCATCGACGAGCCTTTTCTGGGGCTCGACCCGCTTGGGATCCGTTCGCTGCTGGATTTCATGCTGGAGATGAAGCAAGGCGGCTCGTCGATTTTGCTCAGCTCGCATATCCTGTCGACGATCGAAAATTACTGCGACCGCTTTATCGTCCTGCACCAGGGTAAGGTGCTGGTGCAGGGGACGCTGGCCGAAATCGGCGAGCAAGCGCGCACGCCGGGAGCCGCGCTGGAGGAAATTTTCTATGCCTTAGTGAAGGACGGGGAGTGACGATGGAACTTCGAGCGCTGCGCAGCCGGCGAAAGGCGTCTTTTTGGGGCAAGGTGCTCCCGTTTTTGCCTTACGTGTTCCAAAGCGGCGTCGCCGTGCTGCTGCTGCTGTTGATCATCGCGTTCTCCGCCTGGTATACGGCTTTTCTGCAGAACCTGCCGGCCGGCCTGCCGGTCCGTTGGATCATGCTGCTCCTATTGGGGCCGCTGACGGTGCACGCCGGATTCCGGACCTATGTACAGCCGGCGGACGTGATTTTTCTGCTTCCGCAGGAAACGAGGATGCAGGCGTATCTGGCGCCGGCTTTCCGCAGCGGCCTTATTTATAAGCTGATTGGATTATACGTTGTGCTGCTGCTGGCCTGGCCGCTGTATCAACGCAGCGGCGGGACGATTCATCATCCGCTGTGGCTGATGGCCTTGGTGCTGCTGCTGCTCAAAGCTTTAAGCGCCTACGGAACCTGGCAGGAGCTGCGGATCACGACATCGCGGGCCAGAGCCGGATACCGGCTGCTGCGCTGGTGCTTCATTCTGCTGATGGTCGCCGCATGGGTCTGGCAGCCAGCGTGGAAAAGCGCGTTGTTTACGCTGCTCGTCAGCGTGAATTACGTGTTGATCCTGCGCTTTCCGATGAAGCATCGCGTCCCGTGGGATAATCTGATCGCCGCCGAGCGTTCGGGCGCGGCGCGGGTGATGCTGATTCTGGGCTGGTTCGTTGAGGTGCCGGCCGAAGGGCAGAAGGTGATCCGGCGGCGCTGGTTATCCGCGATAGGCAACGGAATTCCGTGGAATCCGGCGGACGCTTACCGCTACCTGCTGGTCAAAACCTTTGTCCGCAGCGAACTGCTTGGCATCGTGTTCCGGCTGACGTTGCTCGGCATGCTGTTGACCGGGTGGAACGACAAGTCATGGCTGGGCGCCGCCCTCTACCTCCTGTTCGTGTTCCTGACGGGAACCCAGCTGGCCTCCTTGCGCCAGGTCCACCGGGATTCGCCGGCAGCCTCTTATTATCCGCTGCCGGCCGGAGCCCGGAAGGCCGCCTCCTTGCGCCTGACCTCGCGCCTGCTGCTCGGGCTGGCCGTGCTGCTTTGGCTGCCGATGCCGCTCGTGCCGGGCGGGGATGCCGCGCTGACGTTTGGTTCCCTGGTTGCCGGCATCGTGCTGGCGCTGGGAATGCGGGCCGCCTGGTCGCGCAAATGGCGGGAAGAGGACGAGGACGACTGAGCCTCGCGCTGGCTGAATCACCATAAAAACGGACCGCTTCCCAGAATAAAGGGAGGCGGTCCGTTTTTGCTTGATCGTTATTTTAGTACAGGATGGAACGACTTACGATAACCAACAGAATAAAGAGAACCAGGATTACGCCAGTGCTCGTGAACAGGCCGCCGTATCCGCCTCTTACTTCTTCTACACCGCTCATTTTCATTCCCCTTTCCCATAAATCAAAAGTGTAATCGTTACACCCCTATTGTATGAATAAGGAAGAGAACGTGCGTGGGCCATCATGGCCGTTAACGGCTGCGCGGCCGCCTATTTCGCCTGGAGATCCTGAACCCCGCGGTAGACCAAGTCGAACAGATCCTCGAGGTTTTCCTCCGCGATGCAGGAGAAGGCGATCCGCAGGTCGGTTTCGCCCAGCGCGATCGTGCCGACGCCGTATTGATGGATCAAATGCAGGCGCAGCGCCTCCGCGGAAACGGTCTTGAGCTTGAGGCACATGAAATAGCCGGAATTAAACGGGTAGTATTCCCAAACGTCGCCGTACTTGCCGCTATCGAGCAGCGCTTTGACTTTGTTGGCCCGGCCTTTCATCACCTTGAATTTTGCCTCCTTTTGCGCTTCGAAATCCGGCGATTTCAACGCTTGGAGCACAAAGGTTTGCGAAGGGTGCGGTCCGCTGGAAATCGTCGCGCGGATGATGCCGAGCGTTTTTTGCTCCAGGGCGGTTAGTACGTCTTTATCTTCGGAGGCGTAAGTGATGAACCCGACGCGGAAGCCCCAAACGTATTCTTCTTTCGTCGCGCCGTCGACCTTCACCGGCAAAATGCGCGGATGCAAGCCGGCCAGCTTGCCGAATAACGATTCTTTCAGCGATTCCTCGAAGAACAATCCGAAATAAGCGTCGTCCGTTACGACGACCACGTTGATGCCCGCTTCGGCGGCGGCTTGAATAGCGGCAACGATCTCGTCGCCTTCCTTCGCGCCCGGCGTATATCCGGTCGGGTTGTTCGGGAAGTTCAAAATGACGATCGCTTTGCCCTTGTCCTTCTGGGCCAGCAGCGCTTCGCGCAGGCCGGCGCTGTTGAACGTCATCCGTTCGGTGAACAGCGGAAAATGAACGATCTCGGCGTGACGGCGAATCCCGAAGGTCAGCTCGTAGTTTTCCCAGTTTTTATCGGGGAAAATGACGGCATCTCCTTCCTCTACGAACAGGTCGGCCACAATGCTGAGACCATGGGTCAGCGCGTTCGTCACGACCGGATTGCCAAAGCTTTTGCCGGCGAGCGACGGGTTCTCCTTGATCATTTTGTCGCGCCAAACCGAGCGCAGCTCGGGTTTGCCTGCCGGCGGGGCATACGGGTACAAATCCTGCGGTTTATAGGCAGACAGCGTGTCCTGGATCGCCGCGAGATGCATCGGGCCGCCGCTTTCGGTGGCGATGCCGATCGTGGCGTTATATTTTTTGGCGTGGGCCGAAGCTTCGGCGGATTGGCTCAAAATGCCTTCCTTCGGGAAATAGATCTCTTTGCCCAGCGTCGACAGCATATCGTACACATGGATATTGCCGGATTTGACGTTCTCGTTTAATTGCTCCGCTAGTGGGTTCATCACATTCATCCTTCCGATCGGTTTGATATTTTAGGACAGTACCGTCTTAAACTGCCTAACATTATATCATCTCGACCCAAACGAGTCACGGTCAAATCACGCTGCAAACGCCTATTTTTCACGGTGGAAAGGGCAATATTTCATCATATGGCCGATCGTCTCGAGGTCCAGCTCGCCGCCGCGATTTTCCAAGCCCTCTACGACCCCGGAAAAACGGGGCTCCTTCAAGTTTTGGCCGAACTTGAATTTGGCGCTCATCGCTTCCGGGACGATTCGGCACAGGGATACCGATTTGAGCTGACCGGCATAATCCGGATCCGCCGGCGTAATGGGCGAGTAGCCTCCTTCAGGCTGCAGCTTTTCCATGAATAAGGTGAAGGCCCGCGCCTTTTCCGCCAGATCTTCGACCTTTTCCGCCCGGCCGCGCACCATGACGCTTTTGTAATAAGCGGAAGCCGGGCAAGCGAGCTTGGGATCGGAAAAATAGGACGGGATGATCGCATACTCCTTCGCCACCGTGAAGCTGACCCGGAGATCGTTCGCCAGGTGCTTCATCTTTTCGCCGGCCAGGCTGCCGTGAAAATAAAAACATTGGCCGTCGTACACGAAATTGAGCGGCGTTACCCGGCTCCAGCCGTCTTCGCCGACGGTTCCGAGGAAACCGAAGTTCATTTCCCGCAAAAACTGTTGTATTTCCGCTTCTTCCTGCATGCCGAATTCTTTTCTTCGCATCGTTTTCGCTCCCCACTTTATTTTGGAATCCAGCTTACGCCGCAAATTGACAATTAAAAAGAACCAATTTACATTAATTCTAATGGTCCAATTTTGCGCGACCGGAAGTGGGCGGGCGTTTGGCGGATGGTCACTTTGGGGCGAACAATTGTACTGTCGTCTTTTCCGCGAACGGACCGGCCTATCTCATTTGTCGGAATGAACGGAAATGGCGGATTGTATACGATTTTTCGTATAAAATTCGCCGCTAAGGGCACAAACGGAGAAATCTATTCGATTTTTCATACAGATTATCGGACTCCGTCTTCCGTAGGCGCAATTAAGTATGAAATTTCATATACATTCCATCGAAATCGACGGAAATGGCGAATTCTATTCGATTTTTCGTCTATAATTCTCGACTGATATTTTCGGCAATCTGGATTGGGGAGCAGGGGCCGCTGTTACCCAAGATTCTCCGTGAGCTTTGATGCAACGCCGAGGACTATCGTGCCCGTTGCATTCTCCAAGCGTTGGATTCCGCCGGAATGGCATTCCGGTCCGTTGCTATGATTGATCACAAACGCCTCATTGTCAGTCAAGTTCCGTTTTCGTTTTGAGTGCCATTTTTATCGTATCAATTAAGCGGTGGAGGAGAAAAGGCATGCCGGAGTTTACGATCCCGCTGGCTTCGTTCAGCGAAAAATACCGTTACAAATATTTAGCCTTATATCATGCGCTGCGCGCGGCGATCCTCGACGGTACGCTGCCGGAGGGAACGCGCTTGCCGGCGACCCGGGAGCTGGCGGCGCTGTACGGCCTGTCCCGAGGGAGCGTGTCGCAAGCGTACGATATGCTGCACGCCGAAGGCTACGTGCAGTCTGCCGTCGGCAGCGGAACGTTCGTGACCGGCGGGCTGCGGCCGCCGCCGGCGGATGCCGGCCCGAAAGCGCCGATCGCTTTGTCCCGATGGGGACAAAGGGTTGCCGCGCTTATGGGCGCGACGGGGGACGCCGCCGATGCGGCGAATGTTGCGACCGCGGACGCGGGAGCTAGCGAGCCGGGCGAAGCGCGCCCGGCGGTGCGGGCCGAAACGGCGGCCGCCCCGATATCATATCGGGACGGCGGGCCTTGGGAGGCGCTGTTTCCATCCGCCGAATGGAAAAGCGCGCTGGCCCGGGCGGGGCGCAGCAAGCCCGGCGCTCCGGGAGGCGCGGCTGCGGCGGCGGACCCCGCCGGCGAGCCGGAGCTGCGCGCGGCGATCGCCGCGCATTTGCGGCGCAGCCGCGGCATTGCGGCAGATGCGGAGCAAATCTGCCTGTTCAACGGCTCGATGCAGGCGATTACGCTGCTGTCCCAGCTGCTGCTCGGGGAAGGCGAACCCGCGGTGTTGGAGGCCCCGTGTTACTACGGGATCTCCCGGGCGGTCGCCGCCTGCGGAGGCATCGCCGTCCCGGCGCCGCTGGACGGCGACGGCGTCGTACCGCGCGACTGGGACGCGCGGCTGCTGTTTGTCACGCCGGGCCGGCAGTTCCCGACCGGCGCCGTGCTCTCCCACGCCCGGCGGCGCGAGCTGCTGGCATGGGCCGCGCGGCGGAACGCGGTCATCGTCGAGGACGACTACGACGGCGAGTTCCGCTGGGGCGGCCGCCCGCTGGAGCCGCTCAAGGCGCTGGACCGGGAGGAGCGCGTCGTGTACGTCGGCTCCTTCTCGAAGACGATGTTCGCCGGCCTGCGGGTCGGCTATGCCGTGCTGCCGCGCAGCCTGACGCATCCGGTCGCGAGCGCGAAGGCGCTCTACGAGCCGGCGCCGCCGGCGGGGCTGGAGCAGCGGGCGCTCGCCCGGTTCATGCGCACGGGCGGCTACGAACGCCATCTGCGGCGGATGCGCCGCCACTACGGCGCCAAGCTGGAGGCGTTCCGCCGCTGCCTGGAGCGGGAGCTGGGCGGGGTGTTCCGCCTCCGTCCGGCCGATGCCGGGCTGCTGCTCTACGCGGAATGGCGCCGCACGGCCGAGGAGTACCGCGCCTTCCGCGAGGCTGCCCTCGCCCGCGGCGTGAGCTTTCGTGACGCGGCCGTCTACCGGATCGCGCCGGGAACGCCGGCGGCCTGCTTTGCGTTTTCCCATTTGGACGAAAGTTCGCTGATCGAAGGCGTATACCGGATGAAAGCCGCGTGGGAGGATATTCAAGAGAGCATGCGCTGCGGCGCTGAAAACCTGACTTTTTGAACGTGCACTTTAAAGGTATAATAGAGGCAGATTCATGCGCGTCAGGATTTTTTTTCGGGAGGGAAGGACATGCTTCACGTTTCACCGTCTTCATTCGAGTTGAAGCCGGCATTCGCCAAAATCGTCTGCGAGCCCGGCTGGAAGTGGCATAAGCGGGAGAAGCCGCTGGAGAACTACGATCTGTTCTATGTGTGGAGCGGAGAAGGCACGGTTGTCCTGAACGACCAACCCATTCCGGTCAGCAAGGGCAGCTGTTTTCTGTTCCGCAAGGGGGACCATACGAGCGCCACGCATAATCCGCAACGTCCGCTTGTGCTGACGTACATCCATTTCGACGTCCATGAGCAGGTAACGGAGGTGCCGGGATCCTACCGCGTGTTGGAGGATACCCTCGATTTTGAATATATGCTGGCCCGCTATGTCCGACTGTTCCTGGTCAAGGCATATGCCGCCGAGGAGGAAGCGCGTCTGATCCTCAAGCAGTTGCTCATTCATTTGCTTCGCGAAGAGCGAGAGGTTCCGGTGGAGAAGAAGGTAAGCAACCAGCTTCATGAAGTGATCCATGAGGTGGCCAATTACGTGGTGCAGCATCCGGGCCTCCCCCATAAGGTACAGGACTTGTCGGCCCGAGCGGGCTTGTCCCCGCGTTATTTCTCGATCAAATTCAAGGAAATCATCGGCATGTCGGTCCAGTCGTACATCATCAAATCGCGGATAGACCGGGCGCAGCATCTGCTGCTGCATGCCGGGATGAATGTAACGGAGGTTGCCGACGCGCTGGGGTACCGGGACATTTTCTTCTTCAGCCGCCAGTTCAAGCAATACACGGGCAAAAGTCCGTCGGAAATCCGCTGAATCCGCGGGTCCAATCCCCCCCTCCCGTTCCGCAATTCTCGAATTGCCGCCGGCAGCCATAGGCTCCGGCGTTTTTTGCGCAGCGCGAGCTCATGTGCGAACTTGGACCTAAGTCCAGGTACGTACCGGTCCCGCGCCTGTGGTGATGGCCGGATAGCGCGGTATAATGGAGATAGATGGAAATTTTGAGGAGGAACTCGGATGAAGCGTACGCATCACATCGCCTGGATGGCGGCATCGGCCGCGCTGTTGGTCTTGGTGGCCGGCTGCGGGCCGGCGGAAACGCAAACGTTGCAGGATCAAGTGGAGGAAACGTTGGGAGGCGCGGTTGCCTCGGTCCAGCAATCGGTGCAACAATCGGTGGAACTCGCCGCGGAAGATTGGCAAGAGGATTTGACGTTCAAAGGGGTGTCGCACGAGTTGTCCGCCGCCGCGCCCATCGGCTCGGCGGAAGAACTGCACCTGGAGAATGCGGTCGGCAGTCTGGAGCTGAAGCAGGGCACGTCCGACCAACTCGTGGTGAAGGCAACCGTTTCGGCTGCGGACAAGACGTCCCGGAAGGCAAAGCTGGAGAAGCTGTTCGAGCAAAGCACAGTGTCGGTCTTGAACCGGGGAGGCCAAGTGGAAGTGCTTGTGCATGCCAAAGACGAGCCGAACAAGAATTTGTGGGATTGGGCCCGCAAAGAGCTGCAGTTTTCCGAATTCCGCATCGACTATGTGGTGGAGGTACCTGCAGGAATCCGGGAATTCGACGTCATCAATCATGTCGGCAACCTAACGGCGAGCGGTTTGGAAGGAACGTATCGATTGGTAGGGGATGTAGGCTCGATCGAAGTGGCTGACGCCCGCATCGCCGGAAAATCCAAAATCGAAACCGCCACCGGCAGCCTGAATCTGGAGATCCTCGCCATGGAAACGGATAGCCTGCTTCAGGCCAAAGCCGATGTCGGCAGCATCACGGCTGTCCTCGATCCCGCTCTCGACTGCGATCTGGAGACGTCCAGCGGGCTAGGCGAAATTACAGGAGCGCCGAAAGGAAGCAGCGAACGGGGCGGCGGCGGACCGCAGCTTTCGCTCGAGACCTCCATCGGCAGCATTACGGTGGAATAGAGCGGCAAAAACCGGCTTAGCTCCGTCCTGATCAGGGGCGCATTAAGCCGGTTTCACGTTACTTCGTCTCCTGAGGCGGGGTATACGCTTTGGCCGCAGCCGAAAAGCGGCCCAGCGGTTCGCCCATGCATACCTTCCGTCCTGGCTCGAGCCCGGACAGCGGCGCAAACGTGCCGTTCTGGGCGAGCAGCACGACGGTCGATCCGAATTCGAAATAAGCCAGATCGTCGCCTTGCTCCCAGGACTTCGCCGTTTCATCGGTGTATTTGATGCTGCTGACGTTCATCGCTCCCACTTTGACGAGCGCCACCTCGCCGTAAGCATGAGAGATATAAGTAATCAACCGTTCATTCCGGCTCAAGACCGTCTTCATGTGGCGCATGCCGAAATCGTTGACCGGATATACCCTGCCCTTGACGTGATCGCTTTCCAGCTTCTTGCCGGCAACGGGGGCGTGAATCCGGTGATAGTCGGTCGGACTCAAATACAAAACAAAGGCATAGCCGTGTTTATATGTTTCCACGCGCGGCGAGCGGGCCAGCAGCTCCTCCAAGGAGTAATCCTGGCCTTTGACGTTCAGGATCGTGCCGGACCGGACCTCGCCCATGAACGTAATGAGCGCATCCACCGGGCTGATCAACGCTCCCGGTTCCGAATGAAGCGGGCGCATGCCGGGCTTTAATTTTCGGGTGAAAAATTCGTTGAGCGTCCGGTAATCCCTGAGCTCTTTTTCCGCTTCATGCAGCGGAATCCCGTACGATTTTGCGAAAAAAGGAATCATTAATCGGCTCATCCCCGAGTGGGAGAACCGGCCCATCATCTGGGAAATCCATTTTCGGGAGGACAGTTCCGTCATCCATTTCATCCACGTTGCCGCCAAATCGCATCCTCCTAGTTCTATGATGAGTTCATTGAATGAGTTTGTGTGATGGGTTCGTAGCCACTTCCGCTAATATTGACACAGAATAGAGCCGAAATCAATATGGTAGCGTTTCCCTGGCCATTTTCAAATTGGGGCTTGCCGCTTGGAAAAAGTTGATGTATGTTAATTACAATCGCATAGGATACGGGGGCTTGAGGCAATCAGGCTGAGATGGCAGCATAATCCGCTGCGGACCGTTAATCTGATCTGGATAATGCCAGCGTAGAGAATCGATCGTCCGGGATATTCGTGTGCCTAAATGTGCATGTAAGTGTGCATGTGCCATAACCCCGTGGACTTGACAACCGTCTGAGCTTATTCAGGCGGTTTTTTTGCGGCGAGGAAAAAATGCAGATTCGAGAAGGAGAGAAGAAGATGAAAGAAGTTGCAACCAAACCAAGCAGACGCGGATTGAAACTGAGCGATCTGCTCGTGACGGTGCTCGTTTCGGTGGTGCTGGGCGTGGTATATCATTTCTGGAGCTCGGTGTACAATTTGTTCTCCCCGCTGTTTTTCCAGGCGGATGAACTGGTGTACGGGATGTGGTTTTTGGCGGCGACGCTGGTATTCCTGTTGATTCGCAAGCCGGGGGTGGCGCTGATCGCCGAGGTGGCGGCGGCCCACGTGGAAATCCTGTTCGGCAGCGAATGGGGCGTTCAGCTCGTGCTTTACGGCGTGTTGCAAGGCTTGGGGGCGGAATTGGTGTTCGCCGCTTTCCGGTATCGCAAATTTTCCGGCTCGGTTGCCGCGTTGGCCGGGATCGGAGCGGCCGTCGGCTCGGTCATTCCCGATTTCTTCTACGGGTACGTACAGGATTATGAGGCCTGGCTGCTGACCGCCAAATACGCGATGCGGGCCGTCAGCGCGGCGTTGATTTGCGGTTATTTCGCATACGGGCTGGTAAAGGCCGTGGAAGCTACGGGAGTGACCACGCTGTTGCGTCCGGTCGATCCTAAAGATTACGCGGCGTTGAACGACTGATGGTGCGGGGAGAAAAGGCGGCGGAGGTGCGGGAGCTTCGGCTGAAGTTCCCCGGCGAAGCGGATTTCGTGTTCAAGGATTTGTCCTTTTCGGTTCGCCGCGGGGAGAAGGTGCTGCTGCTCGGGCCGAGCGGCTGCGGCAAGTCGACGCTGCTGCAGGTGCTGTCCGGCATCATCCCGGAGCTTGTCGAAATCCCGATGCGCTGCGCTTCGCAGCAGTTGCCGGCGTCGTGGGGGTTCCTGTTCCAGGACCCCGACACGCAGTTTTGCATGCCCTATGTCGATGAAGAGCTGGCGTTTGCGCTGGAGAACCGGGGCGTCCCCCGGCCGGAGATGCCTACCCGGATGGAGGCCGTCTTGGCCAAAGTGGGTCTTCGGCTTCCCGAGCTTCATGTGCCGGTGAATTCGTTGTCCCAGGGCATGAAGCAGCGGCTGGCGCTCGCTTCGGTGCTGCTCGGCGAGCCGGAGGTGCTGCTGCTCGACGAGCCTTCCGCCCTGCTGGACCCGGAGGGCCGGGAGCAGATCTGGGAATCGATCGCCCGGATCGCCGAGGATCGGACCCTGATCATCGTCGAACACCGGATTGAAGAGCTGATGGCGCTTCGTCTTGTGGACCGCGTCGCGCTGTTCGGGCCGGACGGACGCCTTCTGGGAGACGGAGCGCCGGCATCGGTCTTCGCCGAGTTCCGCCGCGAGCTGGAGGCGTTCGGGATTTGGTATCCCGGCGTATGGGAGGATTTCTTCGCGACCCCGGACGGAAGTCGTTTGCTGGAGCCTGCGGCCTTCGCGGGCCCGGAGGAAACGCCGGCGCTCGAGCTTGAGGACTTCTGCGGCCTTAGACAAGGCAAGCCGGTCATTCAAGTGGGGCAGGCTCGGGTGAATCCCGGCGATTTCATCGCCGTGACGGGGCCGAACGGAGCGGGCAAAAGCTCGCTGCTGCTCAGCTTGATGGGCCTGCTGCCGGCGGAAGGCGCATTTGTGCTGCAAGGCATGCCGATGCTGAACGGGAACGTTCGCCGCCGCGCCCGCAAACGGTTATTGGAGCAGGCCGCACGCCAGGTCGGATTCGTGTTCCAGAATCCCGAATTCCAGTTCGTCGCCGATCGGGTGACGGATGAGGTCGCCTTTTCGCTGCGGGAAGACGGGCTGGCGGCTGAGGAAATCCGCGAGCGCGTCGCCCGCACTTTGCGGCAGTTCGGCTTGGAGGACTACGAGGAGCGGCACCCGTACCAGCTGTCGCTGGGCCAAAAACGGCGGCTTAGCGTCGCCGGCGCGGCGGTGCGCGAGCAGCCGCTGCTGCTGCTCGACGAGCCGACCTTCGGTCAGGATGCGGTCAATACGTTTGCCATCCTGACGTTATGCGAAGAGCTGCGGCGGCGCGGAACGGCGATCGTGATGGTCACGCACGAGGAACGGATCGCCGATGGGGTGGCCACCCAGCGCTGGGAAGTCATGGACGGCCGGCTGGTCTCCCGGCGGCTGACCCGGCGGGGGAAAGGGCTGACGGCCGCCGCGGCTTCCGCCGGCGAGGCGGGAGGCTTGCACCAACTTTCCCCGGAGGCGGTGACTTTGAAATGAAGCGGCTGCTGACGCCGAAAACGCAAACCTGGCTGCACCGGGTCAACCCGGCCTGCAAGCTGGCAATGATGATACTGCTGTTTCTGCTGACCTTGTTTACGCATCGGCTGGACTTTATTTTCTATCAGGCTATCCTGTTCACCCTGCTGTTGTTTGCGCTGAGCGGATATGAGCTTTGGAAAGTGGCCCTGCTGGTCCTGCCCTTCCTGCTGATCTTCGTCTCCTCTTCCGCCACGATGATCCTGTTCGGAAAAGGGGAGGAGATTTGGTGGGCTTGGGGGCTGTTTCGCATCTCCGAGGAGAGCTTCTTCCGCGGGATCCATATCGGACTCAAGTCGGTGACCTTCGCCGCCGAAGGCTTGCTGTTCGTGTTGACCACTTCGTCGGTCGCGTTGTTTTATGCGCTGATGCAGCAGATGAAGCTGCCGCCGAAGTATGCTTACAGCTTCATGGCCTCCGTCCGGCTCCTCCCGATGGTCTGGGAGGAACTGCTTGTCCGCCGGAACGCCCTGCTGATCCGCGGGGTGCGCAGGCCGCGCGGCCTGGTTGCCCTGGTCGGCCAGGCCAAGCTGTACGCCGTGCCGCTGCTCTCGCAAAGCATCCGCCGGGCGCACCGCGTTGCCGTCGCCATGGAGGCCAAAGCCTTCGACAGCGACCGGCCGCGGACTTACTATTATCGCACCGCCTATTCGCGGTACGATGTGCTGGTGCTGCTGCTGTTGGCCGCGGCTGCGGCTGCGGCATACGCTCTGGCCGTCGCGTACCCTCCGTTTGGCATCGCCGACGTGAGGTACAAGTAGCAGAGCTTGCAGCGTAACGAACCGGATTGGCGTTCTTCGCCGATCCAACGGAAAACTCATAACGAACGAACCTGAGGGGCGTTATTCCATTCGAAGCCGGGCAAAATGCCGCGGAAAGACGAGGAATAAGGCCCCTTGCGTTCGTGAGCGTTGATGAGTTCATGAGTTCATGAGTCGATGGAGCGTTCGGAGGTGTGTTTGAATTCTTGAACGTTCGCAATCGGGTCGAATAGGGCGAGTTGCGTTTCTTCAGTCACTTGCCAGGTTTGTGGAGATTTTGTATGAATAATCAAGCATAATCTAGTCTTGAATGCCTGCATCGATAAATCTGTATGAATAATCGTATATATTTCAATCATTCCTATCGATATCAACGAATTTTGTATGAGAAATCGTATATAATTCACCATTCCTCTTGATTCAGGCAAAATGTATATGAAAAATCATACAAATTCATCCCTTACGGTGGGGACCTGACGGTGAAGGGCCCTGGCGGTGGGGGAAGCGGGCTGCCTCACTTATGGCGCAGATTTCGCAGCCACTCGCGATCCGCCGGGAGGCGCCATCCGCCCCGGAACCCACTCGCCGGCCGCATGAGCGACCGGCGAGGATCAAAAGCAGCTTCAGGCCCGTTCAGAACCGGTCAGCTTTTGCGAAATCTGAACCCGGGACGGGTGGTCGATCAGGTAGCGCGCGTAGGCCATCGGCTGGCGGTACGTGTCCTTCCAGGTGGAGGTCATCTCCGCTTTGCGGAAGCCGTAACGCTGGTCGCGGCCGTTGCATTCGATGAAGTAGGGCATCCCGCCTGCGGTCAAGCCGATGTCCAGCCCCAAATCGGCCAGCAAGGGCAAGCGCGAGCCCAGATGGCGGCAGACCCCCAGCGCCAGCGCCTCGACGTGGGCCAACACGCCGGGAACCTTATGCGCCGGGAGCGCCTTGGCCAGCAACTCCTCCGCCGGAAGGGCAGCGCCGCCTTTGGCGATGTTGCAGACGAAGCTGCCGGCCGGGGCGAGTTTGGCAAAACGTCCCGTCACGCTCCATTCGCCGCTGATCCCGCGCTGCACGGTCACCCGCAAATCCAACGGACGGTCCTCGCACTCCGCCAGCGGGATGCGCTCCTGCACGAGATAAGGCGTGCGCAGCAGCCGCCGCCGGGTCCATAACGGAAGCTCGCCCCGCCGCAGCTTGAGGGTGTGCCATTCGCTTTTGCCGAAGGGCGAAGCATAGGTCAATTCCCAGCCGGACGATTTTGCGTACCGAAGCCGCATGACGCCCTGGCCTACAGAGCCGCGGACCGGCTTCAGAATCAGGTCGGGATAACGGGACATCATCGATCGCAAGGCTGCGGGCTTGGCGGGCATCGCCGCGGGAAGGTAATGGCGCAGATGGGGAGCGTTCCAGAGCAAGCGGTGAATGACGTCTTTGCCGTACCGGTTATTGACGTTATAGATCGTAATCCCCTCGGAGATCAATGTATGGATTTTCCGGTGGGCTGCCGGTTCGGGATACAGGGCCCGGTTATGGATGACCTGCGGCAAAGGGACCTCCGCTTCGATGTAATCGACGCCGTTATATACATAGCCGACGCAGGTTCCCTCAGCCGGATCGATGTCGCCCAGGCGCAAAAAGCAGGGAACCAGCCCATACTCCCGCGCCGTCTCCTCGTAGCCCGAAATCGACTCCTGGCCGGTTTTACGCGTGGGAATCCCCCGGTACATGCTGGAATTCAGCAATATTCCGACATATTCCTGCCTCAATGGGTTTCCTCCTTCCCGTGCTTCTTCCTCCAATCTATGTTGTCCCGGGCAAAAAGAGTGGACGACTGTTCTGCGGCAGCCGCCTGTTTTCGGGCGATCAACGGGAGGCGAAACCAACGATTTGGGCTCTTCTTTTGAAGAAGTGTCACATTTGCCGAGCGCGGACCGTATATTTAAGGATAGCTAACCTATGCATACAGGGAGGAGGAGACCGTTCATGGAACGGGAAAAAGTCGCGGTAATCTCGCCCGGGGCCTTTGCGGCGCCTCCAGGAAAAAGCCGCTCGGCGGAACGGGTGATCGAACAAATGATCCCGCCGGCATCCGAGCGGCTGCACATCCGCATCTTCGGCATGGCCGACGGACATCTGCCCTCGCAGGGCTGGATCGGAAATGTCCCCTGCTATCGCCTGCCCGGGGGGCGGCTTTATCTGGAATCGCTCCTGAGACATCTCCGCAAATGGCGGCCGGAAACGGTGGACGTGCATAACCGGCCGCTGCTGGCTTGTCAGCTGAAGGGTAGGCTGCCGCTGGCCCGCGTGCTGCTCAGTCTGCACTCCGCCAGCCTGTTTGCCCCTTCCTGCCATCCCAAAACGTGCACGCTGCGCATGCTGGAGACCTTGGATGGTTTGATCGTGAACAGCGAGTTTGTTCGGCAGGAACTCCTCGCGCAATTCCCTCAGCTTCATACGCCCGTTTGGGTGAACCCGCCGGGGGTCAGCCCCGAGGAGTTCATCCCGCGCTGGACGGCGGAAGGGGAAGAAAGGCGCCGTGTCCGTCTGGCGGAACTGGGCTGGGAGCGCCGGAAAATCGTGTTATGGATCGGCCGCCTGACGCTGACCAATGGTGTGCGCCATCTCCTGGGGGCGTTTCCCGGCGTGCTGGCCCGCGAGCCGGAAGCGATGCTGGTCATCGTCGGCAGTCCATATTCCGGCGTTCTGCGGGATATGGAACTGGAACGGGAGCTGAAGACCCTCGCGGCGGATTTCGGGGACCGGGTCGCGCTGGTACCTTATACGCCTTACCTTAAAGCCGCCGACTGGTACATCCTGGCCGATTGTGCAGCCGTTACGGCGGATGATGAAGCGGCGTTCGGGCTGGGAATGATTGAAGCGATGGCTTCGGCCGTGCCGGTCGTCGTCGCGGGATCGGGTGCGGTTCCGGGAAGCATCGCGGATGATTACACCGGTTATCCGCTGATTGCCGAGGGGCCGGAGGATCGCTTGGCCGACCGGATCGTCCGGCTGCTGGAGGAGAAGGAACTCCGCCAAGCGATAGGCCTCGCCGGCAGAGAACTCGCCTGCAGCCGGTTCCGTTGGGAGCACGCCGCGGATCGCTGGGCAGACATGATGCGCGCCGGGTCGGCAGAACTTCCCGATCGCCGCCGCGTCAAAAATTGATCGAGTGTCGAACGGGATGAATTGAGAAAACGCCGGAAGGCGTTTTTTTCTTGTTCGGGGATGAATTTCGGGCCCGAGGTCCGGGCTGCAAACGCGTGGACAGCTGTACGTTTGCCGTTGCAACGCCTCCGGGACGTCATACACTGTGGTATATGCTCCGGTATATCACGATTTGGGAGGAAAGAGATGTGGTCAAAAAACGCAAATCGCGCGGCCGGCTGAACCGCAAGCCGATTCAGCGCAAGCCGATGATGCCGCGTTTGGTCAATCATCCCGACCCCATGGTATCCATCATCATCCCGGCAATGAATGAAAGGGCGACGCTACGGGACGTCCTGCGCGAAGCCGGACGGGTGCATCCCCGCAGCGAAACGATCGTCGTCGCCAACGGGTCGACGGACGGGACGGCCGAGCTGGCCGAAAAATGCGGAGCCCGCCTGATCCGCACGCCGGAGCCGCTGGGGCATGATGTCGGAAGGCGCGTCGGCGCGGAGGCCGCTCTAGGCCGGGTGCTGCTGTTCATCGACGCCGACATGGTCATTCGGGCGCGGGAGCTGCGCCCGTTCGTAGAGGCGGTGCTGTCCGGCGCCGATGTTGCGCTCAACCGTTATTCCGGGCCGGTGCGCCAAAGGGATGTTCACCCGGTCGTGTTGGCCAAACACGTCCTGAACGGTTTGCTGGCGCGTCCCGATTTGCAGGGAGCGTCGCTCACCGCCGTGCCGCATGCCCTGAGCCGACGGGGAGCGGAAGCGATCGGGCTTGGCGCGCTGGAGGTTCCGCCGCTGGCCTTGACCAAGGCGGTGCTGCTTGGATTAAACGTGCAGGCGGTCCATACCGTTTCCGTCGGCAGGCTGAACCCCGTTAGAGCCCGGAAACGGGGAAAGGAGAAGCGCACCGATCCGCTGACCGCGCTGGTGGCGGGCGATCATTTGGAAGCCGTCGATTGGCTCATTCGCCAGCAGGGACCCCGCGGCGGCTACAGCGATCTGGAGCGGAAGCGCGGCAAGGTGAGGTGATAGAATAATGAAAACGAAACTTGCGATAAAATCCCGCCGGGCCCGGAAAGTCGTCCCGCTTCGGCGAACGCGCAAAAGAACGGCCCGGCCTTCCGCCGGTTCGTCCGTCCGTAAAGGCAGCCGGTTTGCCGTTCGCGAAGGTTCCAGAAGGCCGGGAGGTGCCGACGGGCGAAAAAAGCGGCTTGAGCTGAAGGCCGCGACAGCGGGAACCCAAGCCGCAAAATTGGACGGGGAGGGGGCGATAGCCTCTTCGTCCCGCATGCAGCAAAGCTTTCGGGAATGGGCTCAAGCGCATTTGCCCCAAGACCTGCCGTTTGCGGAGCTGCTCCCCGTCGCCCTGGCGTATCGCCGGGGATACGCTTCGGCGGCTGGCCTCGATTCCCCGTGGATTCCCCTGTCGCTCCAAGGAAGCGCTTCGGCCATCGTCACGGCGAGCAACGAAGAGAAGACGCTGCCTGCGGTATTGGCGGAGCTTCGCAAGCTGCCGCTGCGGGAAATCATCGTGGTGCTGAACGGGTGCAGCGACGGCAGCTTTAGCGCTGTGGAGAAAGACCCGCGGGTTACCCGGCTGAACTTCCCCGAGCGGCTTGGCCACGACGTCGGCCGGGCGATCGGGGCGGCCGCGGCCGTTGGCGATATTTTGTTGTTTACGGATGGCGATATTTGCGTCCCGGCCGAGGAGCTGGCGGCTTTTCTGGTCGCCGTCGACCGGGGGGACGATTTGGCCTTAAACGATGTATCGCCCTATTTGCCGGCTTTTGCGCTGCAGGATGAGGTGACGCGCTGCAAAGCGTTCCTCAATCAAGCGTTGGGACGGGCGGATCTCAAGGCGAATTCGCTGACGGCCGTACCGCATGCCTTATCCCGCAGGGCGTTGGGAACGGTGGGAACGCGCGCGCTGATCGTGCCGCCAAAGGCCCAGGCGTTGGCTTTGGCCCGGGGCTTGACGGTGAACGCCACGATCTCCGTCGACGTCATCCGCAAAAACCGCGTCCGCAGCGGCAACAGCGGGGCGGGCAACGCGGTAGCGCAGATGATTATCGGCGATCATGTAGAAGCGCTCGCCGAGGTCATGAAAACGGAGGGCGTCCGGCTGCGGTTTGCGACGCTTTCCCGCAGCGAACTGGCGAAAGCGAGGAATGCTTAGATGAATGAGGGCGGAGTCACGAGCATCATCATCCCCACCTATAACGGGCTCCATCTCCTGGGGCCCTGCGTGGAAGCGATCCGCCGGCATACGGAGGTCCCCCATGAAATTATCGTCGTGGACAACGGCTCCGAGGACGATACCACATCGTATTGCTTGCGGGAGCGGCTGATCCTGGTGGCGTTGCCGCAAAACGAAGGTTTTCCGGTCGCCGTGAACCGGGGGCTCTCCGTCGCATCGGGGGATCAACTGCTGCTGCTCAACAATGACGTGACGGTATCCCCGAGGTGGCTGCCCAACATGCTGCGGGCGCTGGACAGCGCGCCGGACATCGGCATGGTCGGCCCGGTGACGAATTATGCCAGCGGGCGGCAGCAGGTGGATGTCCCTTGGGGCGAAGGCGAGAGTTTCGCTCAGGTCGCCGAGCGGCATAACCAATCCGATCCGGCGAAATGGCAGGATGTTCAGCGCCTGGTCGGTTTATGCCTGCTGCTGAAGCGGGAGGTGCTCACCCGCGCGGGGCTGCTGGACGAACGTTTCTCGCCGGGTCATTATGAGGATGACGATTATTGCTACCGGGCGCGGCAACTGGGCTATCGTCTGCTTGTTTGCGGCGACACGCTCGTGCATCATGCCGGCAGCGCCAGCTTCAAGGCCCGCCATCCGGAGGGCTGGAACGGTTTGATCGAACGGAACCGGCAGCGGTTCATCGATAAATGGGGAGTGGATCCCTGGCAGTTTATCTAGCGAATTTTTTATTGGGGAGGAGAGTTCATGAAAGGTGTGATTTTGGCGGGGGGCACCGGAACGCGTCTATACCCGCTGACCCGATTAATCAACAAGCACCTGCTTCCGGTCGGGAGCCATCCGATGGTCTGTTACGGCATAGAACGGCTGCGTCAAGCCGGAATCACCGACATCCTCATCGTCATCGGCAAGCAGTCCGCCGGATTGTACGCGGATTTCCTCGGGAGCGGCGAAAATTTCGGCGTAAATCTCACGTATCGCGTCCAGGAGTCGGCCGGCGGGATTGCCGAGGCGCTGGAGCTTGCCGAAGGGTTTATTCCGTCCGGCGAGAAGTTCGTCGTATTGCTCGGCGACAATTTGTTTTTGGACGACTTGACCCCTTATGTGGAAAAGTTTGAACAGCAGCCGCCGGGAAGCGCCCGAGTCATGCTGAAGCCGGTGGACGATCCGCGGCGGTACGGCGTGCCGGTATTCGATACCGAGGATCCGAACCTTATCGCTTATATCGAGGAGAAACCGCAAAAACCGAAGTCGAGATACTCGGTTACCGGCATTTACATGTACGATGACGCCGTATTCGGCATGATCCGCAGCATCAGCCGTTCCGCCCGCGGGGAGCTGGAGATCACGGACGTGAATAACCGCTATGCCGAGGACGGCAAGCTGGAGTTCGACGTGCTCAAGCTTTGGTGGGGGGATGCCGGCACCTTGGAATCGCTGCAGGAGGCCGTCAATCACATGAAAGGCGTACTTCCCTAAACGTGCGTGTTCAAAAAGTCGGAATTTCAGGACCGAGAAGGTTGGATGAAGCTAGGGAATGAGTAGCGGAGCGTAGACAGATCTACGTGAGCAACGGAAGTCCCGGCTGAATTCAAGATTCGACGTCGAATCCACTTTAGGAATTGCTTCGTCATGGAAAGACGACTTTTTGAACAACCTCTAAACGTTCCGAGTTTTGTGGAAAGGAGGAGCGGGACATGGCGAGATACGGACATAAATCCGGCACGTCCCGACGATCCCGGCGTAAGCCGGGCGCGTTCGGGGCGGCGTCGGGGGCCGGACGTCCGGCCGGGCGGAGGCCGCGCAAGGCAGTCCTCCGGATGAAAGGCGGAGGCGCTGCCTCCAAGCGGATGAAGCGCCGTCTTCGCCCGCCCGCGGTCCCGCGCCGGCGGAAGGGCGGCCGAGGAGCGGCGACGGCAACGAATCCGCCCGGATTTGCGCCGCCTCCGCCTCCGCAGCCCCTGCCCGCATCCGATCAGGCCGCCCCGGCCAATGTCTTCATGCCGGATGCGGCAGAAATACCCGCGGCCGTTTGGGATGCGGCGGCGGTGGAGGGCGTACGAGCCGCCGCGTATGAGGAAGGCCGCCGGGAGGGCATGTTCGACGGCGGAGAGGCTAAGTTGGGCCGATTGATTCCCCGCCACATGCTGCTGCCCGAGCTGACCGTCGACGATGTGATCGCCGCCGGCTTCCGTTCCGTCTCCGGGCTGCTGCACCCGCTGCTCACGCCGGAGGCCGTGTATGCAGCGGCCGCCGAAGCGCTGCGGGAGGGCCGCCCGATGTCCATCGTCCGCCTCGGCGACGGGGAACTGCTCACGCTGGCGCACGGCACGGTATTGCCCGCGGAGGAGGCGATGCGCTGGGGCGCGTTTTTGCCTTACGCGGGCGTGCAGCTGCCGGATGCGGGCGCCCGCGAGGCCTTGGCGGACGCCGTGTGCGCGGCCGATATCGTCGGGGTGCCGGAATCCCGGCATCCGTCCTATCAAGGGCTGCTGTTCCCGGTGCTGCGGCACTTCGGGATCGATTACCGCGGGCTGCGCCTGACTACCTCGACCGTCAATTACGAACTGAACGACGGCGGGTACCTGGCTAGACTGCTGAAGGGCCGCCGCCTGCTGCTGATCGGCAATCAGGCGCAGGAGCTTGCGGAATTCTTCATGCAGCGCGGAATGCCGGTTGCCGGCTGGCTGGCTCCAGTTCAGGGCGTGGCCGACGTGCCGGCGATCCTGGAACGGGCCCGCGAATACCGCGATTTCGATCTTGCGCTGGTTTCGGCCGGCGTGGGTGCAGTAATGATCTGCGCTCGCCTGGCCCGGGAACTAGGCAAGGTAACGCTGGATCTGGGCCATCTGGCCAATAAGCTGATTCTAGGAGAAGCGGTTCTGCCGCTGGTCGGGGAGGTGTAATATGATGCAAATGGAAAGGAAGCTAACAGCAACATCGCAACGCCGGAGCGTTCCGCCGTCCGTTCCCCCCGTCCGGCAGGAACGTTCCCGCTTGCTGTTCGAACGAGGGTATGCCGACGGTTACGACCATGGCGTCCGGGAAGGCCTCCGGACGTTCGGCGCCGGCCTTGAGGGAACGAGCATCATCATTCCGACCTATAATCGAAAGGCCCTGCTGCTCGAATGCCTGGACAGCATCGAGGCCCATACTTCGTTGCCCTACGAGATCATCGTCGTCGACAACGGCTCGGAGGACGGAACGGCGGAGGAGGTGCGGCGGAGGCGCGGCCGGATTCGCCTGACGGTACATCCGCGGAATCTGGGATTTGCCCGGGCGATCAATTCCGGGTTAATGATGGCCAAAGGACATACGATCGTACTGCTGAACAATGATGTGCTGGTGACGGAACGTTGGCTCGACCAACTGCTGAACTGCTTGCGGGGATTTCCGGATGCCGCAGCGGCGGGTCCGGTGACGAATTATATCAGCGGCGAGCAACTGATCGACGTGCCTTACGAGAACGTCGCGGAGATGCCGGCCTTCGCCGCCGCGCATAATGCAGCGGATCCCCGGAAATGGCGGATGACCGATCGGCTGGTCGGCTTTTGCGTTGCGTTTCCGCGCAGCACGTTCGAGCAAATCGGTTATTTCGACGAAGGTTACGAAATCGGCAATTACGAGGACGACGACTGGGTCGCCCGCCTGCGGCTTCAGGGGAAACGGATGGTTATCGCCGGGGACACCTTCGTCCATCACTATGGCAGCATGACGATGAAGGGGCTTGGACAGCAAGGCTTTACCGACGTGAATGCCCGAAACCACGACTTTTTCCGCGAAAAGTGGGGGGAATTGCAGGGCCTGTATCCGCGGTCGGCCGGTTGGCGAACGGGAGGTGCGCTGCGGTCGGCCGATTTCTTCCCGACCCATGTCTTGGTCAAAGGCTGGTCGTCGACGGTGTATTGGCTGGAGCAAGGCATTCGGCACCCGGTTTCCCCGGACGCGGGGCAGGCGGGAAGCGATACCGGCGCAACCGGGTTTCCGTTACCGGCGACGCGCCTGTCGGTGCTGGATTTGCTCCAGTTGCCGCAGGGTCCGGTCCGCTCGCAAGGAGGACTTCCCGTTCGGCCCGGCTCCGGCCTGACTGACGGGGCCGTCGTTCGCGGCAGCGACGGGCGGTTGTACCAAATCGACCGGGGGCTCCGCCGGGAGATCGTGTCCGAGTACGCGCTGGGGACGTGGGGGCTCGCGGCTTCGGAGGAAGCGGTGCCGGAAGGCGTACTTTCGGCATATCCGGAGGGCTTGCCTATTTTGCCCCCTCCGCGATTGCTGAACGATGATTTATAGGCGGTCCGCGCTTGGAACGCGCTCATCCGCAGCGGCATATGCTATTGCAGGGCATCAGTCGGGCAGGTTCTTGGCTATAGCGCCAGAGCGGAGTGCCCCTATTTAGGAGGAATCAGGGTGGAGCAAAAAATTACGGAGATCATCGTCCACATGGCCCACTCCCACCAGCAGATGGCGCGGGTGCTTGACGCCGAGCGGCAGGTCGCCGTGCGCATGGCGCAGATCGTTCACGCCATTCCCGACGCCGGGCCCGCGTTTGAAGGAATGCCCGGCATCTTGGAGAATACGGGCCGGATCAACAAAAGCGTGATCTCCTATTTAAATGCCATAGCCGACCTTCAGGAGGCGATGGCGGAAAATTTGGGCTTAGTCATGAAGGAATTGAAAGGCCACGAAGAAGAGTGAACCTTCGGAAGCGGGGTATGATGCCATGAGCAGGGAGCAGGCTTATTTGCGCATGTTGGATGCGGCTGCCCAAATCCAGTGGAACGTTGCGATGATACTGGAGGCGAAGGCGGTCGAATCCGAGAAGGTGCGCAACTGGATATTGAATCATGTGCTGGAGAGCGGTTTCGAGGATCATGAAAAACAGCTGTCTGACCCGCTGGACGTTCACGAACAGCTCGTGGAGGTCGTCGAAGGCTTGACCAAGCTGCAAAACGGATTGTGCAGCAACCTGAAAACGGTGCTGTCGACCGAGGAGGAGGAAGCCGGCGGCGATGGCGGGCTCGGCGGACTGGACGGCGGGTTTGGCGGATTATTCGGCGGCGGAGGTTTTGATCTGGAGGATTCAAGCAAATGACGATGCCTCTCCAAGCCGGCGAAGAAGCCAAACTCCGGCTTATCGATTCGATCAGCCAAAGCCAGCAGGCAATGGCGCGGATTCTCGGCAGCCTGGCCGACGTGACCGAACTGTCCGGAGAAACGGCCAGGCAGCTTGCGGGCAATATCGAAAAGTTGACGAAATATCAGGAAGCGATGGCCCGCACCGTCTGCGGGTTAACTTTTCATCGCATTCATTATGGAACTCCTTCGTCGCCCTGGATTATGGACGCTTGTTATGACGCATACGACGCCGCCCGAGGAGAACAGGAGGATTAAGTGATGGCCAAAACGAAACTCCGGCGCACCCGCCGGGTGAAATCGCGCACCCTGCGCAAGGTGCGGTCAGGCAAGAAGCGGAAACTGTCCCTGAAACGAGGGCGTAAAACGGGCATCGTCCGCCGTAAACGGAGCAAAATCGTGCGGAAGCTGCGCCCGCGCCGCCGCAAAAGAAGACTCAGACTCCGGCGCGTGATCGTGCCGGTTCCCGCAGCACCGGCTCCCGTAGCCGAAGCGGCGCCGATCCAGGTGGCCGAGGACCCGGCCGCCTATGATCAGGCTTACAACGATGCTTATCAGGAAGGCTTCAACAGCGGGTTTTCCCAAGGTTACGAGGATGGCCATAAGCTGGCCTACAAAGAGCAAATCTAGCAAGCGACGAACCGCCGCCGGACATACCGGCGGCGGTTTTTTGCGTCGCTCGGGTGCCGCGATGGCGGATTTGGGCACGGGCTGCCGTCTCGTAACGGCATTCGCCAATTTATCAGGCGGGCGGGTAGTCGTCCATGATGCACGTGTCCCCTCGGCATATATTTATTAAGACCCAGGAAATCCGCAAAGATAGAATCCACGAAGATAGGATGAAGAACTTGAAGAGAGATGAGGAAAATCGCTACAGCGAAGCTTATAAGGCCGGGTACGACGAGGGACGGCGCTACGGCGGTTGCCGGGCCGTGCTCGAACGGGTTCCGCTCCCCTCCCGTCCGAAACGAAACTTGCGGGTGCTGTACGTCCCGCAGGGGTTTGACGCGATCGATGCAGGGGTCGAATACGCGCTTGCGGAGCTGACGGACGCCTGCATCGTAGCCTCGCCGGATACGATGCTGCAGGAGGCGGAGCTCCACCGTCCCGATCTGGTGCTGGTGATGAATTCGCTTCATGTGTTTCCGGAAGGCCATGCCTCGCAGGTAGAACGAATCCGGGAGATGGGCATCCGGACGGCCGTATGGTTTGTCGACGACCCGTATTTTACCGATGATACGATACCGCTGGCCCCCTGCTACGACGTGGTATTCACGCACGAAATCGAATGCGTGCCCCTGTACCGTTCCATCGGATGCCCGGAAGTGTACCATCTCCCGCTTGCCGCCAATCCGCATGTGTTCCGTCCCGTTCCGGCGAAGCCGGAGTACCGGTACGATGTGTGTTTCATCGGCAATGCCTTTTGGAACCGGGTGGATTTGTTTGAACGTTTGGTCTCCTTTCTGGAGGACAAACGAGTGCTGATCGCCGGAGGGCATTGGGAACGATTGCCTCACTTCGAGCAGTATTCGCCATTTATCCGGCAGGGCTGGGTTCCCGCAGAGGAAACGGTCAATTATTACAACTCCTCCAAGATCGTGCTGAACATCCACCGCCCCACGCAGGCGGGTCAAGACAACCGGAACGGCCGCGATACGCCCGGGGGATCGATCAATCCCCGGACCTATGAGATCGCCGGCTGCGGCGCATTCCAACTTACCGATGTCCGCAAGGATTTGGTTGCCTACTACCATCCCGGATACGACATCGAAACGTTCCAGGACATCGAGGAGCTGGAGTCCAAAATCCGGTATTACCTGGAACATGAGGAGGAGCGGCGGCTCATTGCCTGGCGCTCTCTTTGGACGACGCGGTCGGTGCATACCTATGCGGATCGCGTTGCCAGATTGCTGGAAATGATGGTGAAGAGTTAGCTTCGAACTATGACAAAAGGAGTGACAGTATGATCACAGAGGAAGCGGCAGCGATGGTGCATCAAGAAATGCTTACCCCGACGGAGCGCGGCAGAGCCGATGGACTTCGCGACGGGCATGACGAGGGGTATCTGAGAGGGAGGGCCAACGTCATCGTAAACCGCGAACGGCCGGCGTTTCCGGTTCGGAATCTGAAGGTGCTTTACGTAGGCTCGGGAAAAGGTTTCCCTTATGCCCCGCTCGATGAAGCCGTCATGACGACGCTTCGCACCTTAACGACCGAGTTGATTGCCGCCGTACCGCACGATCCGATTCCGGAGCTGGCGGCGCGTCATAAACCGGATCTCTTATTGGCGCTTGACGGTTTGGAGCTGCCGGCGGATTACGTCGACGCCGTGCGGGCCATGGGCATACCGACCGCCGTATGGTTCACGGACGATCCCTATTACACGGATATAACGGTTCCCCTTTCGCCCCATTACGATTATGTATTCACGCTGGAGCGGAATTGCATCGAGCCTTATCTCGCGGCCGGTTGCAGTCATGTCCACTATTTGCCCTTCGCCGCTTATCCGGAGCATTACCGTCCGACGCTGATACAATCCAAGGTCCGCAGGACGCTAAGCTTTATCGGCTCGGCCTACTGGAACCGAGTGCATTATCTGCGTCCGGTCATGGCCCCGCTCATGGAGCAAGGGCTGCTGATCAACGGCATCTGGTGGGATCGCCTGCCGGAATTTCCGATCTATGCGGACCGGATCGAGCTTGGCAAATGGATGGGACCGGTGGAGACGGCCGAGGTTTACAGCGGCTCGAAGGTCATTATAAACCTCCATCGCTCTCCGTTAGATGGGGACGTCAACAACAACGGGGCCGGTATCCTTGCGGCTTCTCCCAACCCCCGGACCTTTGAAATATCGGCGTGCGCCACGCTGCAGCTGGTGGATGCGCGCGATGACCTCGCTTCTTTTTATACGCCGGGGGAAGAGATCGAGACCTTTTCCACGCCGGAAGAACTGGTCGACAAGACGCGCTTCTACCTGACCCACGAGAAGGAAAGAAGAGAGATTGCGCTGCGCGCGCTGGAACGGACCCTTCGGGACCACACCTACGGCAATCGGCTGAATGAGCTGTTGAACGTGATCTTCGGCTGACGTGCGAAAGAAAGCGGAGGGCCCGATAGCGGACAGTATCATATCAAGCGAAGGAGAGGGCAATGGTGCCGGGTAGAAAGAAGCTGATGTTGTTTTCGCACGTGTGCAACACGAGAAATGTGACAGGTGCCGAAAAGCTGCTGCTATTTTGCGCGAGAAGGCTGACGGCCCATTACGACTGCACGATCGTGGTCCCCCGGCAAGGGAGCCTGACGGTGCTGGCAAAGCGATACGGAATCCGCACCTTGGTCTGCGGAAATGAATTGCTATACGGCATGTGCTCCCCGTACGCCGGACTTTCGAACGATTTTACTGCCGTCACCCGGAGCGAGGCGGTGCGGATCACGACGGAACTGCTGTCCCGGGAGCGCCCCGATGCCGTCTTCGTGAATTCCAGCGTGAACGTCTCGCCGGCCATTGCGGCCAAACAGCTGGGCATTCCGGTCGTCTGGCAGATTACCGAAGTCATCGCGGACAACGACTTTACCCCGGGGGCCGTCGAAATCGTCGACAGATACGGCGACTTGATCATCGGGATCTCCCATTCGGTGTTAAGCCCTTTTCAGGGAAGCCCGGCCGAAGGCAAGACGGTTCTGCTGTATCCTTCTTGGAATCCCGAAGATATGCATCCCGAGTCGTGGCCGGCGCTGCGCCGGCACAAAAGGAAACTGTGGAACGTCAAGCCTTCCGAGACGCTGGTCGGGTATATTTCCTCCTATCTCATCCCGGAGAAGGGAGCCGATCATTTTCTCGAAGCGGCGCTGAAGCTGGCGGAGCCATTCAAGGAGACGCGGTTCGTTGTGATAGGCGCGGAAATCCATCACGAATATTACCGCGATCTCCAGCGGATGGTTCAAGCGTCTCCCTACAAGGAACGCTTTATCTTCGCCAACTTCGAAGACCATGTCGAAGCGGCTTTCTGCGCGATGGATATCGTGATTATCCCGGGAATTTTGCCGGAGGGATTCGGACTCACCGCGCTGGAGGCGATGGTGACCGGCAAACCGGTGGTCGCCTATGCCTCGGGGGGACTGCGCGAAATATTGGAAGCGACGGGGAACGCGCACTATTTGGTCCCGACGCGGGATACCGCCGGGATCGCGGCAAGATGCGCCGAGCTGTTGTCCTTGCCGGAGCTGGCGAACGGCGTGGGGGTAAACAACCAACTGCAGGCGGAGGCCTTGTTCGGCCCGGCGGTTTACGAGCAGCGCCTGCTCGGGCTTGTTGAACGCATGCAGGGGCTGGCGGGGAGCATCGTGGCGCTGCCCGAACCGGCTAATCCGCCCGCGGCGGAGGCGGATTTCCGCTCCGTTGCGGAATTGCCGGCCGCCGCGGCACCGGCTTCCCCGGGCGATAAAGCATCGCGCCCTAGGCGGGCGGCGAGACAACGCCGCAGCAAAGCTCGAGCCGGCAAGAGATCCCATGCCCGCGGCTTGAAGCGGCGGCGCAAATCGGTCCGGCGCCCTGCTCTCCGGCGGCGGCTGGCGAGTACCGGCTCCCGACGAACACGAAAACGCCGTAAGGCTGCAAGGAGATGAGACATTGAAAATCATGACGATACTGGGGACCAGGCCGGAGATCATCCGTCTGAGCCTGATCATACCTTTGCTAGACCGGTGGGCCGACAAGCATGTGCTGGTCCATACGGGACAAAACTTCACGGCCAGCCTCAGCGACGTATTTTTTCAGGAGCTTGGCGTCAGGCAGCCGGATTATGTGTTTCAGGACCATCAAATGACGCTCGGCGGGCAGCTTTCCGCCATGTTTGCCCAAATGGAACGCATTTTGGACCAGGAGCGCCCGGACCGCGTGTTGCTGCTGGGAGATACGAACAGCGCGCTGTGCGCCGTCCTGGCCGAACGGCTCGGGTACCCGGTCATCCATATGGAGGCGGGCAACCGCTGCTTCGATCTGGAGGTTCCCGAAGAGAAAAACCGGAAAGTGATCGATGCGGTTTCGACGATCAATATGCCCTATACCCAGCAAAGCAAAAATCACTTGCTGGCGGAAGGCGTCCCCAGCCGGCGCATCGTGTTGACCGGCAATCCGATTTATGAAGTCATGAAGCATTACGAACGGCAAATCGACGCCAGCGATATTTTGCAGCGTTTGGGTTTGCGGGAGGGAGATTATTACCTCGTGACGGCGCACCGCGCCGAAAACGTCGATCGGCCCCGGTCCCTGCACGAAATCATGGAGGGACTGAACCGGGTAGCCGCCGCTTCCTCGCGCCGGTTGATCTGCAGCATCCATCCGCGCACGAAATCCCGGATCGAGCGGGATTTGAAGCTGAAAATGAATCCCTTGGTCGAATTCCATGAACCGTTTGGTTTTTTCGATTTCGTGAAGCTGGAAAAGCACGCGCTTTGCGCTTTGACGGACAGCGGCACGGTGCAGGAGGAGTGCTGCATCATGCGGGTGCCGACCGTGACGATTCGCCGGACCACCGAACGGCCCGAAACGATCGATTGCGGCAGCAATGTCGTCTCGGGCATCGATGCCGGGGCGATCGCCGGGGCGGCGGAGATGATGGCCGGCATGGAGCGCACATGGCCTTGTCCCGACGGATACCTCGAGGAGAAGGTTTCGCAAAAGGTGGTCAAATTTGTGCTTGGAGGGAAGCTAAATGTTTAAGGATCAAGTCATTCTCGTTACCGGGGGGACGGGGTCGTGGGGGTATGAGCTCATCCGGCAGCTGTTGCCCCAGGAGCCGAAGGAGATCATCGTATATTCCCGGGGGGAAGCTGCCCAGGTCGCGATGAGCCGCACCTTCGAAGACAAGCGGCTGACGTTCCGCATCGGCGACATTCGCGACAAAGAAGCGCTCATGGCCGCGTGCCGGAACGTGGATATCGTCTATCATCTTGCGGCCCTGAAGCATGTCCCGGTTTGCGAGGAGCAGCCCGGCGAGGCGCTGAAGACGAATGTGCTGGGCACGCAAAACGTTATTGAAGCCGCGATCGAAAACAAGGTCAAGAAAGTGATGTACATCTCCACCGACAAAGCGGCCAACCCGTCGAATTTTTACGGGATGACCAAGGCGATCGGCGAGAAGCTGGTCGTTTACGCCAACCTGCTCCAAAACGACACCCGATTCGTGTGCATCCGCGGCGGAAATGTGCTTGGGACCAACGGCAGCGTCATCCACTTGTTCAAGCAGCAGGTCCGCGAGAAGCACGAGGTCCGGATCACCGATATGGAGATGACCCGCTTCTTCTTTACGATGCCGGAAGCCGTCCAATTGCTGTTCAAGGCGTCGCGGGAAAGCGTTGGCGGCGAAATCTTCGTGATGCTGATGCCTACCTGCCGGATCGTGGAGCTGGCTGAAGTGATCATCGAAGCCTACGCCACGCAAGAGGTAACGATCGTCGAATCGGGCATTCGCCCCGGGGAACGGATCCACGAGCTGCTGCTCAGCGAATACGAAAGCCGTACGACCGTAGTGTACGACCATGAATATTTGGTGATCCTCCCCGCGCTGGAAATACCGGGCTTGCAGGAGCGGTACGGGAATCTGCCGCGTGTTTCCTTCGGGGAGCTGAGCTCGGAGCACCATTTGATGAACAAGGAAGCGATCCGCGATCTGCTTGCCAGAGGAGGATTCCTTACATGAAAATCTTGGTCCTCGGGGGAAGCGGGATGGCCGGGCATGTGCTGGTCCGGTACTTTCGCGAACAGGGTAAGCATCAGGTGTTCTATACCTCCCGCGATACCTCCGACCCGGAGTCGTTGATCCTCGACGTCACCGATATGCTTGCCGTCGATCAGGCGGTACAGCTCGTCCGGCCGGATTTGATCGTCAATGCGGTGGGAGTGCTCAACCAGTTTGCCGATCGGGACAAAATCATGGCTTACCATATCAACGGGTTCCTACCCCATCGCCTGCGGCATCTGGCGGACAAAGTGAAGGCGAAGCTGATTCATATCAGCACCGACTGCGTCTTTTCGGGAGACCGCGGCAACTACCGGGAGGACGACCAACCTGACGGGGTTACCACGTATGCGCTCACCAAAACGTTGGGGGAGGTGCGGGACGAAGGGCACCTGACCATCCGCACTTCGATCATCGGACCGGAAATTCGTCCGGACGGGATCGGATTGTTCCATTGGTTCATGAGCCAGGAAGGCAAGGTGGGCGGTTATCGGCGGGTCAAATGGAACGGCGTCACGACGCTGCAGCTGGCCAAGGCCGTCGAGGCGCTGATGGATCGCCCGGTGTCCGGGCTGATCCACCTGGCCCATACCGAGATCGTCAGCAAATACGAAATGCTGCAGATGTTCAGTGAAATCTGGGGAAAGACCAACGTCGAAATCGAGCCGGACGACGGTCCCGCGATCGACCGGACGCTGGTAAGTACCCGAACGGAAGCCGCCGTCCCCCTCCCTTCTTTCCGGCAAATGTTGGAGGAGATGGCGGATTGGATGAAACGGCATGGCTGACGAAGCGACGGTCCTGATCACGGGTGCGGCCGGCTTCGTCGGCCGGCACGCCGGCCGTCGTTTCGCCGCCAAAGGGTATCGCGTTATCGCGGCGGTGCGAAGCGAAGCCGGGGTTCCCGCGGCGGAAGGAACGGAGTGTTATGTTTGCGATTTGACGGACAAACGGCTGGTCAGGGAAATGATCGCCCGGACAAGGCCGCAGTATGTGCTGCATTTAGGCGGCAAAAACTCGGTCCCGGATTCCTGGTCCGAACCGCTTTATTATATAGAAAGCAATGTGATGACGACTCTGCATGTGCTTGACGCGCTGCACGCTTGCGGAATCAAGGATTCCCGCGTGCTGGTCGCCGGCTCCCGGCTCAAGTTCGGGCTTCATGCCCCGCTCCGCCCCACTCATCCCTACGGATTAAGCAAGTCCCTTCAGGAGGTTGCGGCCCTGGCTTGGGGGCAACTGTTCCGGCTCGGCGTCATGATCGCCGAGCCGGGAAACTTGATCGGATCCGGCCCGTCGACGGGTGTTTGCTCCCTGCTTGCCCGTCATATCGTCCGCATGGAACGCGGGGAATCTCCCCCTGCCTTCTCGCTCACGAAGGCCAACGAACGGCGTGATTTTCTGGATGTACGCGATGCGGTGGACGCTTTTGAGCTGCTGCTGAGGAAAGGGGCGGACGGCGGAGTTTATCCGGTATGCTCCGGACGGGAGCGAAGCTTGGCCGAGCTGATGGCCGGATTCGGCAAGCTGACGGATGCGGATCTGAATGTCCGAGTCGGCCCTGAAGAAGGGGAGCCCTCTTCGGCCGACGCTGCCCCCGCACAGCCGCAGGCCTTATGGTCTATGGGGTGGCATGCCGCAGTTCCCTGGGAACAATCGCTGCGCGATATTCTGGACTATTTCCGCAAGGAGGGAAATCTTTCGCCATGAACCCGAAGGTAAGCATTATTATTCCGTTTTACAACTGTCCCTATATCGAGCAAGCCGTGCAAAGCGCTTTGGATCAGACTTATCCGAATAAGGAAATCATCGTCGTCGACGACGGTTCAACCATCCATGCCGAACGTTTAGCCCCTTACCGGAATCATGTTTACTATTTGGGCAAGGCCAACGGAGGAACGGCATCCGCGCTGAATCACGGGATCCGCCATGCCTCCGGGGATTACATCGCCTGGCTTAGCTCGGACGATCTGTTCCACCCGGACAAAATCACCACCCAGCTTCATTTCATGCGGGAGCAAGGCGCGGAGATCTCCCACACCAACTTCAATTACATCGACGTGCACGGCCATGCGACGCAATACCATGCCGGCATGACGCCGCTAGGGATGAGGGAGTTGGCGAACACGTTTTACAGCGGCAATCCGGTCAACGGCTGTACCGTGATGATCCGTCGCAGCTTGATCGAGCGTGTCGGCTTGTTCGACGAAGGCCTGCCCTATACGCATGATTACGATTTATGGCACCGGGTCCTGCTATCCCGGGCGTCTTTTCCTTATCTCAATATTGCATTGACCTCGTACCGGCGGCATACGGGGATGGGGACGCTGCGGCATCAAGCGGCCATTTCGGCGGAAATCGTCTATCTCCAAAACCGCTACAGGGCGGCTTTGACGCATCTGATTGCCACTTCGTAAACCGCAGATTGAGTCTATCAGCCTTGATAGAATCTAAAATGAGCGGGTATCTTGAGCAAGTTGTCTATACGAAAAACACTTCTTAATCATAACCTGTACTAGATTACAAGAAGGTGGTGAATAAGAGATGGGTGTTTTTCTTGACGCTAGAAGCTCCGTCAACTCCAACCAGCCCGGCTTTCCCGGTACTCCGCTTACGGATACTCCCGCTTTGTTCGGGATTATCGGTCTGCAGACGCAAAACGTGCCTAATCCAATCGTCATTCTGCAAGGGGTTATAGGCATCTTGGGAGACGTCGGCGACACATTCACGATCGAAATCGTCCGCGGTGCGACGTATGCTCCCGCCAATGTCATCTTTACCCTCGACAGCGTCGTCAGTGATGCGGCGTCGACGCAAGTCACTGCATTCGTGGCTGCCGACTTGCTTGCTCCTGCTGCCCCGGAAACCGTGTACACTTCCTTCATTTCCGGTGCTACGACAGCCGTGCGCAACGGCCCGGAAGCTTTCACAGGCATTGCCCAACAGGGTTAGGTCATGCTGAGAAAACCTGCCTCGGGGTGACCCGGGCAGGTTTTCCTGCTAAACAAGGGCAGATAGACTTCAGATAGAAAAGGAAATGACAGAATGAAGCGCCTAAAAATATTGTTCGTGACCAAGGATTTCAGCAGTTACCTGGAGCGGAATTTTCATTACATGCAAATGGAGCTGCGCAAATACGCCGACGTGGCTTTGGATCATAAAGGCGGAGACGTGAAGGCGATCCTCCGGCGGCTGCCCTTCAAGCCGGATTTTATTCTGTTCAACGATATGTTCCATGCATCGTATTGTCCTCCGGTGCGAGGATTATCGGAACTGAACATCCCGTGGGGGATGATCATGCATGATATCCATACCAAAATCGAGAAACGCCGGGAATTTCTTCTCCGTCACCCGTCATCGCATATATTTACGATTTACCGCCGTTCGTTCCGCAAACGGTATCCCGAATTCAAGGGGAATCTAATTTGGCTTCCCCATTTTGTGGAACCCAGTATTTTCAGGGATTATCACCGCCGCAAAAATATCGAAATCTTGCTGATGGGAGCCGTGAACCCGAAAGTGTATCCATTGCGGAATAAGATGAGAACAGCTTTGTCTCGTCGGCCGGGCTTCGTGTTTCACAGTCATCCCGGCTATGCCGATTTCAAATCCGATGCCCAGGCGTTCGTGGCACGAAGCTTTGCGCTTGAGGTCAACCGGGCGAAAATGTTCTTGACCTGCGATTCCATTCACCACTATCCGCTGCGTAAATATTTTGAAGTGCCCGCTTGCCATACGTTGCTGCTGGCTTCGGAAAACGATGATTTGAAGGAGCTTGGCTTCACGCCGGGCATCCATTACGTAGCCATTACGGAAAGGGATTTTCTGGCGAAAATCAATTTTTACCTGCATCCCAAGAACGAGGCGATCCGGGCAAAGATTACCCGGCAAGGTTATGAATTCGTTCGCGAGAAACATACAACGGCCGTCAGGACTGAGCAGCTTCTTCAAATGATCGGTTCGATCGTCGAAGCGAAAAAATAGGGACTATCCCGATTATCAAGCGGAAGGGGGAGATGGAATTTGAGCCGTATCATTGCCATCGTCGGTTTGGGTTATGTCGGATTGCCTTTAGCCGAGACGTATCTGGATCGGGGCTTTCGCGTCATCGGCATCGATAAGGACGAGAACAAATTAAAGGTGCTGAGAGAAGGGCGAAGTTATATCGCCGGGATCTCCGATGCGAAAATTAAAGGATTCGTTCAGGGGCAGCGGCTGCTCGTAATGTCGGATTTCAGCGGAATTACCGCCGCGGAGGCGGTCATCATTTGCGTACCGACCCCGTTGACGGAACAGCATGTCCCGGATTTGACTTACCTGATCGATGCCGCCGAACAGATCGGCGACAACGCGCGATCGGGCCAATTGGTCGCCTTGGAGAGCTCGACTTATCCCGGTACCACCAGGGAAGTGATCCTGCCCTTGCTGGAGAAAAGCGGATTGAAAGCGGGCGTGGATCTCTACGTCGGTTTTTCGCCGGAGCGCGTCGATCCGGGGAACCGCCGGTTTCCTTTGCCGGAAATACCCAAGATCGTCAGCGGCATTACCGAAGCCTGCGCCGAACGGACGGAAGAATTGTACCGAACCGTCTTTCGGACCGTCGTGCGCGTATCGTCGACCGAAACGGCGGAAATGGCTAAATTGCTCGAAAATACGTTCCGCTTCGTTAACATTTCATTTATCAATGAATTTGCCGTATTATGCGACAAGCTCGGCATCAATGTGTGGGAAGTCGTTGAGGCCGCGTCATCCAAACCGTTTGGTTTCAAGGCTTTTTATCCAGGTCCGGGGGTAGGCGGGCATTGCATTCCGGTCGACCCGATCTATTTGCAGTGGAAAGCCCGCCAGCTTGGAGCCGCCAGTTCGTTTATCGAGGCCAGCTCGCGCGTTAATGACGGTATGCCGGCATACGTCGTGTCCCGGATTAAGGAGGAATTGAATAGTCCCTTGTTAACCGACAAGCGGATCCTGGTCCTCGGCGTTACGTTCAAAGAGGATGTCGCCGATATCCGCGAATCCAGCTCGATCGATATGATCCGGCTGTTGATGGCGGAAGGAGCCGAGGTTGCATACCATGATCCCTTGGTGCCCGAGTTCGAAGTCGGCGGCATTCGATTGAAATCGATCCATTTGGAAGCCGACCGGCTTGCTTCGGCCGATTGCGTGCTGTTGGCGGTCAATCACCGCGGCCTGCCCTTACAGGAGGTGGTCGAGCACGCACCGTTCGTATTCGACACGCGGAACGCCGCGGCCGGACGAAAAGGTAAGGCAAGAATCGTTGCTTTGGGCGACGGCACGTCCAGGAAGTTCGCGCAAGATGCCGGGTCCGAGGAAAAAGGTCTTTAAACCCAAGCAAATCGGCAGGTCTTGATTATGATATGTAGGGAAGAAAGGAAGGTAAGGTCATGTTCAAAAACAAGACGATTTTGATAACCGGGGGAACCGGTTCCTGGGGAAAAACGTTGACGCGAAGGCTGCTGAAGGAACAACCTCAGGAAATACGCATCTTCTCCAGAAATGAATACGCTCAGGTGCTGATGCAGCGGGAATTCGGCGGGCATGCCTGTCTTCGTTACCTGATCGGCGATGTCCGGGATTACCGGGCGGTGGAAGCCGCTTGCAAGGGCGTCGATTACGTGTTCCATCTGGCTGCGCTGAAGCATGTTCCGGTATGCGAATATCAGCCGGAAGAAGCGTTGAAAACGAATGTACTCGGTACGGAGAATATTATCCGTGCGAGCATTGTGCAGAAGGTGGCCAAGGTCATCGACGTATCCACGGACAAAGCGGTGGATCCGACCAATACGTACGGCATGACCAAAGCGATCGGGGAAAAGTTGATGATCCGCGCCAATGATTTGAGCGAAGATACCCGCTTTACATGCATCCGCGGCGGTAACGTATTGGGAACGAACGGCAGCGTCGTTCCGCTGTTCATTAACCAGCTTCGGGAAGGCAAGGAGCTGACGTTGACGTTTCGGGAGATGACCCGCTTTTTTCTTACGTTGTCCCAGGCCATCGATTTGCTGCTAAAGGCAGCGACCACGGCGATCGGCGGCGAAACGTTCGTCATGAAGATGAAGGCGTGCCGCATCGTCGATATTGCCGAAGTACTTGCGGAGCATTATGTCGGACACAGCGTCCCGTTCAAGGAAATCGGCATTCGTCCCGGCGAGAAGCTGCACGAGGTGTTGGTTTCGCGTTATGAATCGCCTTATACCTTAAAATACAGCGATCAGTATTTCGTCATTCTTCCTCCCGGCTCCCGGCAACTTAGCGCCCATTATGCCGGCTTAAGTCCAGCCCTCTTCTCCGAATATCATTCCAACGCGTCCTTGCTGGAAAAGTCCGAAATCGCCGAATTGCTTAAAGAGGGAGGTTTCATGAGCTGATCACCATAAGCTTATGCATGATCGTCAAAAACGAGGAAACGAACCTCCCGGTTTGCCTGAAGTCGGTCGCCGGCCTGGTTGACGAAATCGTGATCGTCGATACGGGATCGAATGACCGCACGAAAGAAACGGCCGCGGCGTTTACCGAACGAATCTACGATTTCGAATGGCGGGACGATTTCGCGGCCGCCCGGAATTTTGCCTTCTCCTTGGCTACCTGCGACTATATCCTATGGCTGGATGCCGACGATATTTTTACCGAACCGAATCGGGAGAAAGTGCGCGTACTGAAGCAAACCCTGTCTTCGGACATCGATGCCATCGTGATGAATTACGTGCTCCGTCAGCATGAGACGACCGGAGAGGCCTTGGCGCTGACCAAACGCAACCGGATCGTGAAGCGCAGCCGAAATTACCAATGGATAGGCATCGTGCACGAATACCTAAACGTGACGGAGGGGAACGGACTGATCTCGGATGCTGCAGTTACCCATTTGGGCACCGGGAACCACGCCGGCCGGAATCTGCAAATCATCGAGCGTTGGCTGGCTTCGGGCGGCGAGCTGCAGGGCCGCTTGCGCTTCCATTTGGCTTGCGAGCTGCAGGATTCAGGGCGGCTTGAAGAGGCGGCTTCCCATTTTGAGGAGTTCCTGCGGGATCCACTCGCGAGCCGTGACGATCTGGTGATGGCCTGCGCCAGGCTGGCCGAATGTTATGGGCAGCTAGGGCGTTCTGCGGAGAAGCTGCAGACGTTGCTCGGATCGCTCTATTACGATGTTCCTCAATCGGAAATCTGCTGTAGCATCGGTAAATGCATGGAGGAACGCCAGGAGTGGACCATGGCCGTTTACTGGTATGTCCAGGCGCTGCAAACGGCGCATGGCGGCAGCTGGACGGGAATCGTCAATCAGGCTTCACGTACCTGGTTGCCCCACAGCCGATTGTGTCTGTGTTATGCCCGCCTTGGCCAACTCCAAAAAGCCTATGAACACAACCAGGCGGCGCTCCGTTATTTGCCGGACGATCCCGGTTTGAAAGACAATGAGCAAAAGCTGAAACAGGCGTTGGATGCGGCTGCTACCCAATAGTATATGTACTTTGCCCGAATTTATTGCCAACAAAAGAACCTCCAGAAATGGAGGTTCTTTTGTTGCTACCACACATTCAGTTGATTTAGCATTTGCCGGAACGAGTTGGCATATTGAAGCGGAGACATCCATTGCGAGATATGCTGTTGGCCGCCGCTGCGGATTTGCTCCCGCAAATGAACATGATCCATCATTTCGATCGCCCCCGATACCGCCTCCCCGACATTAGGAAAGCTAAAAAATCTGCCGGTCTGATTATGTTTGATAAAAAAACGGACTCCTTCGGAGTCGGTGCTCAGGACGGGACAGCGGCACGCCAGAGCTTCGGCCACGGCATAACCGAAACCCTCCAGGGAAGAGGTGGAAATCATCATCCCGCCGGAATCCCCGATCCGGGACAAATAAAAGGGCATTTCCCGGTTTGGGGTATTGGGGTACAGCTTGAGCTTCGGTTGTAGTCCGAGCGACTGGACGTACTGCCAAAATGCGTTTTTGGTTTCCTCGGAAGGGAGCTGGTAATCCAGGAACATCCAAATCTCCATTTGAGGGCGTTGACGGATCAAACCGGCGGCGATTTCCAGGAAAAGCTCCCAGTTCTTATTCGGCTCCAGCCTGCCTACCCAGGCAATGACCGGAACTGGATACTTCGGCTGAACTTTGTAATGGAAATGCTGCATATCAAGCAGGTTGGGAAAGACGAATTTGGGCAACGCGGGATAGTATATGGAGGACAGCTCGACCAAATGGGGGGTAGGCGGCATCAGGGAAGCCTGGCAGTACCGGCGAATTTCCTCCGATCCTTCCTGAAGCGTCTGCATAGCCTGTTGCCTGGTCCCGAGCCCCTGGATTTCAAAAATGATCGGCTTGGAAAAGCCAAGCCGGCGCAGTCTGCCCGGCATCAAATAATCTGAGGTGGTCACGACTGCATCGTATTGCGGCAGGAGGTTGATCAGTTCGCCGTCGCTGGGGGCCACGGTGACGGGGATACTCGCCGATTGCGTATTGCCCAGCCCCGAACCGGGCTGAAGATATAGGAGATGACCCTCAATGCCGTGATTTTTGAGGGCCGTGCAACGTAAACGGTTTAAGGTTTCCACGCCTCCGCTCGGAACGTAAAACGTAAAAAGCACTTTCATGGGCAAACACCCCTTGAATTTATTAAACGGTTTCGTAAATATCATACGCTTCGTCCGGTTTGCCCGTGTGGGTGGAACCATCGCGAACATCGCGTAAAAACGCGCAGCATGCCGCAGTTGCTTGATGGGTCTCGCGGTTATGTTTACCTGTATGACGGCAGGGGGCTTTGGCGAATGATAAGTGCTGTTTCATACATCATGATTTATAAATGGAGGATGACTACATGCGAGGAGCCAAAGTCGTTAATTTTTCGCTGTCGGCCGCATTGCTTGCCGGAGTTGTAGGGATTGCGGGTTGCGGTGACGCTACGGACAACAACAATGTTCGTACCCAAGGCCTGCGGAATAACAATAACCGGAACTATGACGTGAACTCGCTGAACGAAGGAAATCGCCTGTTCTCGCGTAGCGCCGGAAATGGGCAGGATCAACGGATTCGGTCCCTTCGCTATAGCCCGGCATTGAGCAATAAAGTGGCTCAGCTCCGCGATGTGCAAACGGCGCATGTTGTCGTGACCGATCGTGACGCCTATGTCGGCGTAACATTGCACGGCAACAATACGACCGGGCGCACCACCGCTTACGGAATGCAGCGTCCAAACGGCATCGGCCTGGGGACGACCAATGTCGGGGGTCCATACGGGGCGGACTACGGAACACGCGGAGCCGGGGATAATGGATTGGCCCGCGGCGGCGGTATGGTGGGCAGAACCGGCACGGCGGGAAGTCTGTTCGACTTCGGCCGCGACGGGTTGTTCGGCGCGGATAATAACGTCCGCAACGGATATACGGGCCGCGGAAACGGAACGGGAACGATGCTGGGCACAGGAACGACCGGAAACCGCGCGGGTTCGATGTATCCCGGCAACATGGGCATGAACGGCGTGAACCGGGGGGCGGGAACCTCGATATACGGAACCGGCACGGATAACGGGATGATGCGTAATCGCACGGGCGTCGGCGCCAACGGAACGGGCACCGGAGCTGCGGGGGTAACCGATAATGTCTCCCAAGACGTGAAAGACCGGATTACTGCCGCCATTAAGCAAACGGCCCCTCATATTCGCAACGTCTATGTATCCGGCGATTCCGACTTCGTTTCCCGCATCGGGGACTACGGAACGCAAACCCGTGGGGGCGGCACGCTGAACAACATGATCGGCGACTTCGAAACGATGATCAATCGCGTGTTTCCCGGACGTACCGGAACGATGACCGGCCCTAACGGGTATACTCCGACAGGTCCTAATGCCGGTAGGGGCAACGGAACCGGGACGATGGGCACCGGTGCAGGCAACACGAACGCTGGATTTACGGGCGGCACGACCCGCTAACGCCGAATTCTAGCTGGCATACGAAAAAGCGCGAGACCGGGAGTTAATTACCCCCGACTGCTCGCGCTTTTGGCGTTTCCGGCTTGCCTCGTCATTCGTTATCGTTGAACGCCCGGCCCTTGATCCAAACCTGCCGCAGCTCGAGCTCGCGGTCCACCAGCAGCAAATCCGCTTGCTTGCCGGTCTCGACGGAACCGGTCAAATGATCGATGCGGATCAGCTTGGCCGGATTGCCGCTAGCGGCTTGCGAAGCGCGTTCTACGGATAAGCCGACCTCGCGGACGAGATGGCGGAAGCCGCGGATCATCGTCAGCGTGCTGCCCGCAAGCGTCCCTTCGCTTTCTTTGAGCGTGCAGACGTTATCCTTGACCACCACCGGCAGATCGCCCAGCATGTAGTCGCCGTTGCCGAGTCCGGCCGCCGACATGGCATCGGTGATCAGGATCAGATTGCTGCCGGTCTTTACGCTGGCCAGCAGCTGGATTGCGGCGCGGTGGACGTGGATTCCGTCGGCAATGATCTCCGCGCTGATGCCCGGCGTGCTCAGTATGGCCCCGGCGGTGCCCGGCTTGCGGTGATGCAGCGGGGTCATGGCGTTGAACATATGAACGGAATGGTTTAATCCGACTTCATAGGCGGCCATGATTTCCTCGTACGTTGCATCGGTATGGCCAGCTGCCGCCGCGATGCCCTGCTTGCGCAAATAGCGGATCAGCTCATGCGCGCCTTCCCGTTCGGGAGCAAACGTGACCTGTTTGATCAAACCCGTATATTGTTTATCCCACGCTTCCACCCATTCGCGGTTCGGCGGGACGATATGCTCCGGATTTTGCGCGCCCGGCCATTTCGGGCTGATAAAAGGCCCTTCCAAGTGAACGCCGACCAGTTGGGCATAGGGCATTTCGCCTTCCATGTACCGGTGGACCTCAGACAGCACATTTTCGATCATCGCTTTGGGCAGCGTCATCGTCGTTGCCAGCATCGAGGTCGTTCCCTGGCTGCAGTGCAGCTTCGTGATCGCATCCAGTCCTTGCTTGCTTGGCAAGGAGAAATCCTCCAGCATGCCGCCGTGCACATGTACGTCTATAAAGCCCGGCAGCACAAAGCTGCCCGCCGCATCGACCGTATGGACATCGGCAGACGGACTTGCCGGCATCCCGTCGGTAGAACCGACATACGTGATCACGCCGTCTTCGACCGTCACCGCACCGTCATGAATAATTCCCCGGGGCGTTACGGCTTCCGCATGGATGATGTTCAAATATCGTTCGCTCATTACAGCAATCTCCCTGCAGCCCGATCGACCACAACCACGACGTTCGAATGGGTTTGCAGCAGCGATGCCGGGCATTTCGTCGTAATCGGCCCCTGAAGCGCCTGAGCGATAATTTCCGCCTTGTCTTCGCCTTTGGCCATCAGCAGGATTTGCTTGGCTTGCAGGATCGAGCCGATCCCCATCGTGAGCGCATGCGTCGGCACCTCATCGATGGAGTTGAAAAATCTTGCATTCGCCAAACGCGTTCGTTCCTCCAGCTCCACGACATGCGGCGGACCTTGCAGCTCCTCGCCAGGCTCGTTAAATCCGATATGGCCGTTATGGCCAAGGCCCAGCAGCTGCAAATCGATTTGGCCGGCTTCATCCAGCAGTTGCGCATAATCCTTGGCTGCTTGCTGCGGGTCGGCCGAGCTGCCGGATGGGACATGCGTATTCTCGGACAAAATATCGATATGGTTAAACAGCTTCTCGTCCATGAATCGGCGATAACTTTCGGGATGATCGGCGGGCAGCCCGATGTATTCGTCCAGATTGTAGCTGCTTGCTTGCTTGAAGCTGACGCTGCCATTCTTGTAAAGCTCGATCAGCTTTTCGTACACGCCGACCGGCGTGCTGCCCGTCGCCAGACCTAAAATGGCACGCGGATTGGCTTGCAGCAGGCTGGCGATGATTCCGGCCCCTGTTTCGTTGAATTGCTGTTCGCTGCTCGTTTTGATGATATTCAGCATAAGTTTTGACCTCCCTGAGTTTTACGGTAAATTTGAACGTTTTGATACGAACTTTCCAGCTTGGGAATATAATCCTGAAATTCCAGGCTAACCATCCCCGTGAACAAAATATCGACGACATGCAATTGGGCGATGCGCGAGGCCATGTCGCCGCGGCGCATACCTTCCTCCAGCGAAGAGGAGAATAACGAGATATCGGCCAGCGTAGCCAGGCGATTGCTGCCGTATTGGGTCAGCGACAGCGTGACCGCCCCGCTGTCCTTGGCGCAGCGCAGCGCGTCGATGGTTTCCGGCGTCTCTCCGGAATAAGAGACGGCCAATGCGACATCGCCTTCGGAGAGCGAGGACGCCGAGGTGATCTGCATATGCGAATCGGCGAAGGCGGTGCAGTTTTTGCCGATGCGGATCAGCTTTTGGTAGAAATCCTGGGCCACGATCGATGAGGTGGCGACGCCGTACAAATCGATGCGTTTGGCGCGGCACAACGCTTCCACGGCCCGGGCCAGCTGGTTCATGTCCAGCAAGCGGGTGGTGTCCGTGATGGAAGCCAAATGATTCGCTTCCATCGCTTCGACGATTTTCTGCAAATCGTTGCCGGCGATGATGTCCTGGTAGTGGTTATCCGCCGGTTTATGGGCGAGCTCGCCGGCCAGCTTCATTTTGAAATCCGGGAACCCCTTGAAATGAAACGTTTTGCAAAAACGCGTCACCGTCGAAGGGCTGATCCCGCAGGCGTTGGCCAACTCCGTGATACCCGAACGGATGACGGCGGCAGGCGCTTCCAGAATGTATTCTCCCAGTTTGCGCTCTTGCGGCGGCAACGTATCCAAATGACTGGTGACCGCATGAAGGATAGGAGTCAAAATAACGGATTCCTCCTTTAAAGATCGATGGTTCAAAGACGATACGAAAATTATTTTTATATATTTAACAAATATCATGAAAATTATTTCGACTTCATCATACTGGATTTTCGTGCCTTTTTCAAGTAGCTTTGCCCGACAATTCGCGACGGATTCCTTGTATTTTCGAACGTCGCATAATACACTTAAAATTAGGTTACACCCAGCGGGAGAGAGGAAGGGTTGCGTTGGCGTTTGATCTCGACAGTTATATCGAACGGATCGAATTAGCGTGGTCGAACACGTTTCGTAAAATGAAAAGCGAATTGATGTATCATCAGGATCTTGGCCTGACCGGTCCCCAGTTTCATATGCTGGCGCTCATTGCCCGGAAGAAAACCTGCAATGTCAGCTATTTGGCCGACAAGCTCGAAGTAAAGCCCAGCGCGATCACGGTGATGATTGACCGGCTCGTCCAGAGCGGCTACGTGGAACGTCGGCATGACGAGCAGGATCGGCGGGCGGTATTGCTGTCGGTCACCGACCGGGGAGCCGAAGTGTTTGAGGAAGCGAAGAAAAAGTCCCGGGAAGTGTTGAAATCGCATTTATCCGTTTTGGATCAGCATGAACTCGATGTACTGATCCGTATTATCGAGAAGTTTGCAAAAGCGGAGAGAACCTGAGGAAGCAAGAAAAGGGAGTATGCCCAAAAAACGCCGGGTGCGCGTACCCGGCGTTTTTTGGCATGAGCTGGCTTCAATGGCTTCATCATCGGGAAAACGGCGACGTGTCTTATGGCAACGCGGGTGTTTCTTTCCGTCTTTCCGTCGCCAGCAAGCGCCAAACGATGAACAGCAGCAAAATGCTTTGGGGCGCAAAGGTTTCCCAAGTCGGGTAAGCGCCAAGCCATCCGGCCGCCGGCAGCCAGCCTTGGCTGTGAGTAGGAAGAACGCCGGCCACCTGCAAGGCATGCAGGCTTTCGCCCAAAAAGCGGAGGACCAGGTAATAAATAAACAGGGTTGCAGCCAACATAAAAGGTTTGACCGGCAGCTTGACGCTAAAGCGGATAATGACAAAGCCAAGCCCTCCGAGCGCGGCCGCTGCGCCGAGCATACCCGTCAGCAGTTGGGCGGGCTCAATATTGGGAGCCATCCCGATATAGAAGATGGCGGTTTCCGCACCTTCCCGCAAAATGGCCAACCCCGACAAAAGAAACAGCGACCACATGCTTCCCCGTTCCATCGCCCCGCCGACTTGTTTTGCGACGTAGCTGTTCCAGGCCTGCGCGCTCGATTTGCTGTGAAAAAAATGCCCGACCGCCAGCATCATTACGACGGCAAGCAGGCCGATGATCCCCTCGATCAGTTCGCGTGCGCCGCCGGATACCGCCTGGGCGACGGCATAGGTAAGCAGCACCGCCAGAGCGGCGGATAACGCCAGGCCGGTTCCGGCTCCCGCCCAGATAAATCTGCGGGCGGCGGTCTGATTGGCCCGCTTCGCGAAAGCAAGCAGGGCGGCGAGCACGAGGATCGCCTCAAGCCCCTCCCGGAGCAGAATCAGCGCCGCGTCCCAAGCGGAATAGGAGGTTTTGCCGGCCAATGGCCCCAGATCGCCTATCATTTGACCGATGACGCGCATCGCCCGGTCAAATTCGGGCGGACTGGACAATAGATAGCTTTGCGCTTCGGTCATCCGGTTTTCCGTGGACGTGTAAACCGACGCGGAGGAAATCGACACCTCGCCTTCGACTGCAGGCCACATGACGATAAAGGCTTGCATTTGGCTCGCCGCCTGCTCGGCATCCCTTGCTTTAACGGCCTTGTCCGCCTCCCGGAGCAGAGCCAGCGCATCCGGCAGATTCTTTCCTCCGTCATTGGGGAGAGAGGATGTGGAGGATTCTTCCAATTTGCCATCCATATAGTTTTGCAGCAGGCCGGCAAGGGCCTTTAACTCTTCGACCGCCTGCCCGGTTTTGGCTGGCTGGGCCTGGAGCGCAATGCGGATCAGGCTCATATGCGTTTCCACGTCACTATACACGCCAAAATGCCCGCTGCGAATCGGCCCCTCCATCTTGCTCCACCCGTTCAGGATCTCCTTGTAGCGGGTCTGAGCCTCCGCGAGATTTTCGTTGTCCAACGACTTAATCGTATTTTTCGCCATCTCCAGCAACCGCCCTGCCGCTTCTTTCCCCGCGGCCGAGAAGTCCGCTTGTTCGCTGTTGCCCTTAATGAATTGGTTGACCTGCTTGGCTAAAGCGGAAAGCTGCTTCCCGGCTTCCTCCGGATTTTCGCGCTGAAGCGCCCCCTTGGCCGCCGCCAGCGACGCGGAGATCCCGGAAGCCGTTTCGCCCGCAGGGGCGGGCTTTAGGTTATTCCACGCCGCTTCGAACTCCGCCAAATCGGCGGAAGCCTGATCCCAGTTGCCGGCCCCGGCTTCCACGAGGGCGCCTCCGACAAGCGGCAGCAGCGAATCATGCGCGGCCGCATCCTGTTGTGATGCGGCCACTGCCCTGGACGTGGAGCCTGCGTGGAAAACGGCCAGGCACAGCAGCAGCAATGCCGCGATCCGCAGCGAACGAAAGGCAGCTGCGGCTTGGGCCGGGCTTCGCCGCGGCTCGAAGGGTGTAACGGACATAAACTTGGCACTCCTTTCTTAGAAAAGCGTCTCCCCGATATAACCGCCTTCGCGAATGCCGGGGAAACAGGCGAATACGGCACTGCCGACATGAAGGATATATTCGTTCAATTTATCGCTTTGCGCCAGCGTTTGCTGCATCGGAACAAATTGCTTCTGCAAATTTCGTTGATAGCTGATGAAAATCAGCCCGGCATCCAGTTGCCCGGTTTTGGCATCCATGCCGCCGGTGTAGGAATACGCTCTGCGCAAAATTTTGAGTTTGCCGTCCATATGCGCAAGGCGCGAGTGGGAAGTCATCGGCAGAACGGGTTGGCCGGAAGCATCCTTGGCGTCTAAGTCCAGGGGCGCAAATTCGTCCTTTGACCCCAACGGCGCCCCCGAGCCCCGGTGCCGGCCGAACGTTTGCTCCTGGTCGGCGAGCGACGAGCGGTCCCAGACCTCGATGCGCATCCGGATGCGGCGGATGGCCATATAACTGCCGCCTCGCATCCAACCGGCCCCGTCCACGGCCTGCACCCAGACGGATTCGTTCATCGCGGCGGCGTCCGCGATATCGGGATTCCCCGTGCCGTCCTTGAATCCCATCAGATTGCGTGGCGTCCCCCCGGCCGGGTCCGCCGGTCCGGTGCGCTGGAAGCCTTCCTGCATCCAGCGCAGCACGGCGGTGCCGCGGCCGATCCGGGCCAGGTTGCGGACCGCATGGAACGCTACCTGCATATCGTCGGCGCACACCTGCACGGCGAGGTCGCCGCCGCACCACTCGGGCAGCAGGGCGTCCCCGCGAAATGACGGCAGCTCGCTGAAGGAGGCCGGACGCTGCCCGGACAGGCCGAAGCGGCCGTCAAAAAAGGAAGGCCCGACGCCAAACGTGAGCGTAAGCCTGGACGGAGAAAGACCTGCCGCCTCGCCGGTATCGGAAGGGGGCAGGTTGAGATTGTCGTTGCTGCTGCCGATCATCATGCCTTCGGTCATGGCTGCCGCGGCTTCCGTCCAGGCCTGGAACAGCTTGCGCACGTCGGACAGCGAGCGGGTCGTCAGGTCGAAGGCCGCAAAGCAAAGGAAGTTTTGGGCCGGCGTAACGATCCCGGCCTGATGCCCGCCGTGAAAAGGCACCAGGCTGCCGGAAGGAACGCCGGCCTTTGGCGCGGTTTTGGCGAGCATTTCTTTGGCCGCCAGCATGCCGTACGCGCCCCCGCCTCCAAGCAGCAGGCCGATGCCGCCCGCACCGGCGATCTTGAGCAGCTCGCGGCGGCTAAACCGCTTGTCGAGCAGGCCGCCGCCGGCTTCCGCGCTAGCTTCGGAGCGTCCGCGGTTCCCGTGCCCTGATTCTGAGTTTAGTTCTGTTTTTCGCATGGCGTCAGACTCCCAGCAGCTTGCCCATGTGGGACAAAGGTTCCGCCAACGCGTCGAGGTTCTGGCTTAAAGTACGGACATCCTCTTCCTGGAGTTGATCGTAGCTCACGTAACCTTCGCCGTCCTTGAATGGAGCAAGCTCTTGTTCCAGCGCGGCAAAACGCTCGGCGATCCGCTTATCCAGCTCGGCGTCTTTTGCCGCGAGCTGAGGCGCCAGCAGTTCGTATATTTTTTTCGCCCCCTCCACGTTGGCGGCAAAATCATACAAATCCGTACGGGAATAACGTTCTTCTTCTCCCGTCACTTTGGAGGTGGACACTTCGTTCAGCAGTTCGACGGCACCAGTTACGAGCAGGGAAGCCTGAATATCGACCGTTTCCACCAAGGCCCGCAGCAGTTTGGCATCGCTTAGCAGGCGATCGGCAAATTCTGTTTGGCCGGCCGTGGACCGGTCTTCCCACAGCGCTTTTTCGATGCGGTGAAATCCGCGCCATTCCGCGGATTCGACATCGCCGTCGCGCGCATCGATGTTCGGATCAAGATCGCCCAGCGCTTCGGCGATCGGTTCGATGCGTTCATAATGCATGCGGGCCGGCGCATACAGCGTTTTTGCGGTTTCGATGTCCCCGCTGTTCACGGCCTCCACGAATTTTCCCGTTTCGGTAACGAATGCGTCGCATTCCTGAATGACGTATTCCCGGTATTGTTCGACGGCCTGTTGAAAATCGGCCTTGTTCGCTCCGGCATCAGCTTCGCCCCCGCCTGTCCCCGCCGTATCAGGGGTTACATTTCCATTGGCCGCAGCCGGCGCAGCACTGCCGTTTCCGGCCTGTTTTCCGTCGCCGCAGCCGGACAAAAGCAATGCCGCCGATAAAATCAGGGCTGTTGGAACCGTGTAACGAAAATTCATAGATTGAGTGCCTCCTTAAATAGACATGCCTTGAGAACCTTAGAATAATCAAAACTTAATTGATAATGATTATCACTGTCAAAAAACATCATAAGCGGAAGCCCTTCCGCCGTCAATAAAAATTTAAGATAAAATTGGATATACGGAGATGGCGTGCTTAAGGCTAGCGGGTTATGATAATAGAAACAATGTAAGCGTTATTCTTAAGACGGAATGAGGAGAATGCATGGAACATTACATTTTGGCGCTGGATCAAGGAACGACGAGCTCACGGGCGATTTTGTTCAATCGGGCGGGAGATATCGTCCATTCGGCGGGGCGGGAGTTCCCGCAGTATTTTCCCGAGCCCGGTTGGGTGGAACAAAACCCGAATGAAATATGGGGTTCGATTCTGTCGGTGATCGCCTCCTGCCTGTCGGAGTCCGGCATCAAACCGAAGCAGATCGCCGGAATCGGCATCACCAATCAGCGGGAAACAACGGTCATCTGGGAAAAAGAGAGCGGCCATCCGATTTACCCGGCTATCGTATGGCAATCCCGCCAAACCGCGCCGATCTGCGAGGAGCTGCGCGCCGCCGGCCACGACGCGACGTTTCGGGCCAAGACCGGGCTGCTGCTCGATCCGTATTTTTCCGGGACCAAGGCGAAGTGGATTCTGGATCGGGTGGAGGGCTCGCGGGAACGGGCCCGCAACGGAGAGCTGCTGTTCGGCACGATCGACACCTGGCTGATCTGGAAACTATCCGGCGGCCGGCTGCATGTCACGGACTATTCCAATGCGTCGCGGACGCTGATGTACAACATTCACGAGCTCGCCTGGGACGACGAGTTGCTCGCATTGCTGGACGTGCCGAAAGCGCTGCTGCCCGAAGTCCGTCCCTCCTCGGAGGTGTACGGGACGACGATTCCGTATCATTTCTTCGGCGAGGAGGTGCCGATCGCGGGGGCGGCGGGCGACCAGCAGGCGGCGTTGTTCGGCCAGGCTTGCTACGAGCCGGGGATGGTCAAAACGACGTACGGCACCGGCTGCTTCATGCTGATGAATACCGGGAACAAACCCGTCGCCTCCGAACACGGGTTGATCACCTCCATCGCCTGGGGACTGAACGGGAAGGTGGAATATGCGCTGGAGGGCAGCATTTTCGTGTCGGGCTCGGCGATCCAATGGCTGCGGGACGGACTGCGCTTGTTCCGGGATGCGAAGGACAGCGAAGTCTATGCTTCGCGGGTGGCGTCGACGGAAGGGGTGTACGTCGTTCCGGCCTTCGTCGGGCTCGGCAGCCCGTATTGGGACAGCGACGTGCGCGGCGCCGTATTCGGCTTGACCCGGGGCACGACGAAAGAGCATTTTATCCGGGCGACGCTGGAAGCGCTGGCCTATCAAACCAAGGATATCCTGGGCGCGATGGAGCAGGATGCCGGTTATGCCGTGCCGTCCATGCAGGTTGACGGAGGGGCTGTGTCCAACAGGTTCCTGATGCAATTCCAAAGCGATATTCTCGGCGTTCCGGTCGAACGTCCGGTCATCGGCGAGACGACGGCGCTGGGAGCGGCCTTTTTGGCGGGACTGGCGGTTGGCTACTGGAACGGCCTGCAGGATATCGGCAGCTGCAAAAGGCTCGACCGCCGCTTTGAGCCGGCGATGCCGCGCGAGACCCGGGAGGCGCTTTACGAGGGCTGGCTGAAGGCGGTTCGCGCCGCCATGGCCTATAAATAAGGAGCGCCCATTTCTTTGCCGCACCGCACCATTGCCCCTGTTCTTTCATAAGATGTGTTGACTGTATCCCTTAACCTTGTTAAACCACAAAACCCGAGCAAGGAGGGGTGACGCATTTTGAAGAGCAGCGATCGTAACAGCAAATTTCTGTTAACTCATCGTGAACGTGAGGTCTTTGAACTTCTCGTGCAGGATAAAACGACGCGCGACATTGCCGGGCAGCTGTTTATCAGCGAAAAAACCGTTCGCAACCATATTTCGAATGTTATGCAGAAATTGAACGTCAAAGGTCGGGCGCAGGCGGTTGTCGAGCTGATCAAGCTTGGGGAGCTGAAAATCTGACGGCTATCCGAGGTCGATGGAGAGCCGTAAGCCTTCTTTTTCATCCCGTTCGCGGGAGGGAGAGGAGGTTTTTTTGTTTCTATTTCCCGCAAGCCAAGCTTTCGTTCCATCGTTTCCTCAGGATCCGAAAAATGAGGTATGATAAAGAACGGGTGAATAACTATGAAATTACGACGCGCGGCGGATGCCGCCGGGCTTGCGCCCGATACGGAATGGACGAGGAAGAAACCGGCGGCCGCCAATTGGGCGGCGACGGTCGGCATGATCGCTTTGGCGACGCTGCTTTCGCTCGGCTTCCGGTCGATCGGGATGCCTGAATCAAACTATATCATGGCCTATATCCTGGGCGTATTGCTGGTGGCCAGACTGACGGACGGGTATATTTACGGGATGGCGGCTTCGGTCATTGGCGTCTTGGCGTTCAATTTCTTTTTTACCGAACCTTATTACTCGCTCGTGGCTTACAGGGACGATTATCCGGTGACCTTTGCCGTGATGCTGGCCGTCGCTGTCATGACCAGCGCCTTGACGACCCGGGCGAAGCGGGAGGCCGAAAACTCCGCGTTGCGCACGACTTGAGGACTCCGTTGGCCGGCATCCTGGGTCGGCAGCTGCGCTGCTCAACCATGACGATGCGCTTGACCAGGCGGAAAAAGAGAAATTGTTGCAGGGCATTTACGAGGATACAAGCTGGCTTATCCATTCGATCGAAAATATCCTGAGCATGACGCGGATGGACGAAGGAAAAATATCGATCAACAAAAGTATGGAAGCGGTGGAGGAAGTCGTCGGGGAAGCGATATCCCGGGTGGAGAAACTTCGCGCGGACCATGGGATTCGCGTCCGCATTTGCGGAACGGATGTTTCAGCGGCGCACCGGCTTAAGCATCTCCCAATACATTTCCTTGGTTCGCATTGAAAAAAGCAAGGAACTGCTGATGGATTCCGGCTACTCGGTTTGCGAGGTCAGCGCCCGGGTAAGGTATGCAAGCGTCAGTACCTTTTCGCGTACGTTTAAGCAGTACGTCGGCGTCCAACCGAATCTGTTCCGTAAAATGTACCGGGAGCTGCAGAGCGGAATCGTCGTTACGGCTTCCCCCCGCTTCGCTTCGCCTGAGGAAACCGCGGGCAAAGCTGCCTTTCGGGCATGATCACGGCCGACAGATCCGTCAAAGGACTGATCCTGATCGGCTTGTTTCCCGAACCGGTACCTAAGGGGGCTCCAGTGAGCTGCACGCTGCTGCGGGAGACGGGACCGTTTACGCTGAACGGAGCCGCCGACGGTCATTACTACGCGTTTGCTCTCGTGCTCGAGCTTCCTTTGGTTTCGGTGCAGTACTTCGCCAATACCCATGGCCTTCGCGGCCGGGCACATTTGCCCGTCCTCGTTCAGCGGGGGACGGCCTCCGCGCCGATTGCAATCCACCTTCGTCCCCCACTGATTACGGACCCGCCGATTTCCGTCTCCCCGGTCTACCTGCTGCAAAATTTCATGGGGAAACTTCTCTCAAGAGAGCAATCCAGGATAAAAAAACAGGACGAGGTTCGGATACAATAAGAGAAAAATGGGGAGGTGCTTTGCATGACTACGCCGATCGTAAAAGAAATCGAAATTGACGCCGAGCTTGAACTCGTCTGGAAAGCCTGGATCGACGAGCAACGGATTACGCTATGGTTTGCGCCTGCGGCAAAGGTTGAACCCGAGATTGGCGGGAGATTCGAACTGTTTTTCGATCCGTCGAACAAAGATCGCATGGGCACGAAAGGCTGCACGATACTCGAACTAGAGGAACCGTGCCTGCTCGTTTTCGAGTGGAAAGGGCCGGACGATTTCGAAACGGTCATGAATCGTGGGGATGAATTGACTGTGGTGCGCGTCGAGTTTGCGCCGGAGGGGCAAGGAACGAAAATCCGGCTGGTTCATTCCGGTTGGGGATCCTCGCCTGCCTGGTCCGAGGCCAAAGAATGGCATGAAGCCGCTTGGGATCAGGTGCTGGGTAGCCTCAAAAGCGAGATGGAGTCCGGGGAAGGCGTCTTGTGCTGCAAATAGGCCGAAGGGAAGGCGCGTAGCCCAAAGTAAGGTCTCCAGATTTTAACGGACCGAGGGAGAGTGTCGATTTATTGTGGCTAGCTTTGGACTCGAGGCCATAAAGCAGATATTGTACGATTTTTCGTCCAAAATCCCTGCATTGGTGGCGGACGCCAGTACGGCATGCGGATCGGAATACAGCTTTGAACTTGAACGCCGTCAGGCGTTTTTTTGTTTCTGGTGAAACCAGTCATCTAGCCGTCCGCGGGAACATTGCTTTCGCCCACCCTGATCGAATGCGTTGAATGGACCCTGGTCTGCAGGTCGTCCAAATCCCCGTTCAGCGCCTTCAAGCCGGGAAGTAACCATGCGGCGCAAGAGGTTAGGACGGGGAGCAGGCCGGCAGCCAGCATCATGGTTTGTAAGCCGTAGCGCTGGGCAACCGCACCGCCGACAAAAGCCCCTACGGGATACAGAGCGCCGCCGATCAGAAAACGGTTCGCATTCACTCGCCCCTGCAGGTGGCCGGGAACGAGCCGGCCATGCAATGAAGAGCTCAGCGAGCTGAAGAAGGGACCGGCCGCACCGGCGGCAAACAGTACTACCAGGGCAATCGGGAAGCTCTGCACCAGTCCGAGGATGGCGTTGAAGAGACCCATTGCAACCAAACTGCAAAGCATCACCGTCCGCCGCCATTTGATCTCCCCAATCAGGGAAATGACGGCGAGTCCCGCCAAAGTACCCAAAGCCGTAGCGGTCGTCAAGCTGCCCATGGCGGCGGCATCAAGGCGGAGTACCTCGCGGACATACGGGACCATCATCGTCCAAATGGCCGCCGAGCTCATGTTGCTGATCGAAACCATTCCCATGATGGCAAGCAATGCCGGGAATTGCCGATAGAAGTCAAACCCTTCGGCAATTTCCCTAATATATGAGGCAAACGAGACGGCTGACGGAGCTTGTGCGGCAGGTTCGACCTTTGGCAGAAACAGCAGCGTGACGATGCCCGCCGTATAACAAACGGCATTTATTCCTAATGCCGTCAGTGTTCCCACGGCGGCAATCACCGCGCCTGCGAGCGCCGGACCAATCAGGGCGGCCGCATTCCGGCAGCCGTCGATAACGGCAAAAGCGCGCATGAGTTTGCGGCTGTCGGCAACTTCCGGAACGAGGGCCATTGCCGTGGGCATAAACAGGGCTGCGCAGGAACCGCTAAGCCCTGCCGCTAGGAACAAATGCCAGAGCTGGAGTTGGCCTGTAAGAGCGGCAACCAAGGGCAGCAAGATGGCGATCAGGCGCGTAGCCGCGAGGCCGGCCATCAGGCGGCCTCGCGGCAGTCGGTCGGACAACGGGGAACCGAGAAGACGGAGCGCCAGCTCCGGAATGCCGGAGCTAAGGGCGAGCGCGCCCATCGCCAATTTGGACCCGGTGATCTCATACACCAGCCACTCCATGGCAAGCAAGCCGAAAGCATCGCCAAAGCCGCTTAAGGCAATCGTTGACAGCAGTCCGTAATAACTGCGCTTTTTCACGAGATGTCATCCCCTTGATTCATTTCTTGCTAGACAGAACAATCAGCTATTGATATAAGCGCCGATATGGAGCGGGAAATCATCCAGAGCCTCGCGGCGCAGGCTGTATTCCACGGATTTGTACTGGATGCTCTTGGCATGGTAATGAACGATGACCAGTCCCGCCGCCCGCAGCGCGATTAGATGGTAATGAATCGTGCTCTTGGATAACGCGATCTCGCGCACGATTTCGGTAAAGGTCATCTGCTTCTGCGCCAGCAGGTGCAAAATGCGCAGCCGCGTCTCATCCGACAGCGCCCGCGTTAGCCGAAGGAGGCCGGGAGCAGGGTAGCCCTGTGCCGGAGGAAAGATGTCGCAGGAGTAATGGGTGAATCCGATGTTATCATAGAGGCTTGAGGTGACCAGCGGACGGAAATGGTATTGGGGGATGAGAATGACACGCTGCAGGGTATCATTGGGATGCAGCCTCATTCCTCCCGTCGCCTGCTCGTAGACCTCCATGCCGTTCGTTTCGTTCACTCGCGACTTCATTGATAGGGCTTCTTGCTGCAGTCCTTCGATAATAGCCGGATCGATGCGGCTGAAATAACGCAAATCCCATTCCCGCAAAACTTCCGAAGCCAAATTTCGCAGCTCCGGGAGATTGGATGGGACCGATTGACCACAAATGGCGGAAATTTCGAACAACTGGCCCGTCGATAATCCGTTGAACCAATCCAGAAAGCCGGCGACCGTTCGGGTACCGGAGCAGCTCCAAATGTAGGGGGAGAGGCTAAAGTCCTCCAACGTTTTGGCCGTTTCCCGCATCTTATTTAGCGTCACGGGCGCAAACAGGTCTTGAACCTCCCGCACCCAGAGCTTTCCGGCATCGATGGCGCCATGGTTTTGTTTGTTGAAAAAAGCAGTCAAGCTGGTCACGCACTCATATATTGGGGCAAATTCCACATCAACCTTATAATCCATCGCCGCTACACGATTCCTTTCTATGTTCAGGTTAAAAACGAACAATGCCGTGTGTTCTATAAACATAGAACCAGACTTGTGTTCTATAATAATCGAATCGAATGAATTTCGCAATAGAAGCCAAACAAAAAAAGCCGTCCGAACTCGGACGGCTTTTCGTTATTGTGATCCAGCTTACAGCGATTTCAGGTACTCGACGATCGTCAGCAGGCCCTTATCGAAATTTTCCAAATTGAAGTGCTCGTTCGGCGCATGCAGGTTTTCGTCCGGAAGCCCGAAGCCCATCATGACGGCCGGAGCCGACAGGACTCGGGACAAGGTTTCGACGATCGGGATCGATCCGCCGTCCTTGGTAAAGAGCGCACGCGTGCCGTACACAGCTTCGTATGCGTCCGCCGCTTTTTGCAGCATCGGATTCTCCGGATCAATCGTAAACGCCCGGGCTTTCTCGGTCGCTTTTACCTTCAAGGTTGCGCCAGGCTGCACATGCTCCTGCAGATGGCGCTCGATGCGGTCGATCGTCGCCTGCGGATCCTGGTCGCCGACCAAGCGGCAGGTGATTTTGGCGTGGGCTTCCTTCGGCAGCACGGTTTTGGTGCCTTCTCCTTGGAAACCGCCGTACACCCCATTCAGCTCCAGCGTCGGCCGGGCGCCGGTCCGCTCCACGAAGGAGTAGCCTTCCTCGCCGAACAACGCGTCCAGGCCCAAATCGCGTTTGAGCTTCTCTTCATCGAACTGCTGCTTGGCGAACTCTTCCCGCACGAGCGGGGTGAGCTCATGAACGCCTTCATAGAACCCTTCCACCGTGACCCGGCCCTGCTCGTCGTGAAGAGAGGCCAGCAGCGCGACGAGCGCATGGAGCGCGTTAGGCACGCCGCCGCCGAACGTTCCCGAATGCAAATCGGTGTTTGCGGTAAATATGGATACTTCCATGGCGCACAAGCCGCGAAGACCGATGCAGATCGCCGGTTTGCCCGGAGCCATCAGCGCGGTATCGGAAATCAGGATGACGTCGGCCGCCAGCTTCTCCTGATTGTTCTCCAGGAAGGAAGGTAAATTCGGGCTGGTGACCTCCTCTTCCCCTTCGATGCAAAACTTGATATTGATAGGCAGCTCTTTCTCCTGCCGCAAAATCGCTTCGATTGCCTTGATATGCATAAATACCTGGCCTTTGTCGTCCGTTGCGCCGCGGGCATACAGCTTGCCGTTCCGGATCGTGGGTTCAAAAGGCGGCGTCTCCCACAGCGCCAGCGGGTCCACCGGCTGAACGTCATAATGGCCATAGACCAATACGGTCGGTTTGCCCGGGGCATGGAGATGTTCTCCGTACACAACGGGATGCCCGGCGGTCGGGTGGATCTCCACGCCTTCCATGCCGGCGCTGCGAAGGGATTCGGCGATCCATTCGGCGGCTTTCAGCACGTCTCTTTTGTGCTCGGACAAGGCGGAAATGCTGGGGATGCGGAGCAGCTCTTCGAGCTCCTTCAAATGTTGTTCGCGGTGATTCGTAAAGTAAGATTGATAATCCATCGTCGCTATCGTTCCTCCCGAACTAGATTTACCAGTATATTCTACACCTTTTTTGCCCAGAACACGAATGACGGACCCCATAATTTGGGCGGGGTCTCCACGGATCCTTAAAGTTATCTTAAAAAAGGCCGGCGTTTTTTTATGATTATTTAAGGTATGTCCGATATAATTCTGGTAAAGTCAAGAAAGCACGATTTTCAAAAAAATGAGGGTTGTTAGAGGAAGGGAGTCGCAAGTGAATGGAAGATAAGGACAAGAGCAAGCTGGATTTAGCCGGAGGAGAAGCGGAATCTCAGGCCAAGGAAGGCGACCAGCCGGAAGGACAGGCCGCTCCGGAGGCGCAAGACGGGCTTGGATCCCCGGAGTTCGACAAGGATTACGATCCGTCTTCCGAGGCGGAATTTACCGCACCTGACGAAGAGAACGAAGCCTTGCCTGCATCCGAATACGAATCCGCGCCGATCATGGTTTCTCAGGGCTTCGCCGATCAGGCGGATCCGGTCCGGCCGGCCAAGTCGAGTAAATTATGGCCGATCGTATCGCTGATCTTGGCCGTATTGCTCATTATTGTATTGATCAAACCGCCGTTTGCCACGCAAAAGGCGGAAGCCGTCGCTACGGTGAACGGGGTGGAAATCACCAAGGACCGTCTCTTTGACGAATTGGCCGCCAGCGGCGGAGAACAGGCGCTCACGAATTTGATTAACCAGGAGTTGGTGAATCAGGAGGCGCAAAAGCAGAATATTACGGTAACGGACGCCGACATCGATGCGGAAATCGAAAGCTATAAAAAGCAATTCGGTTCGGAGGATGCGCTGAACCAAGCGCTGGTGCAGTACGGTATGACTATGGACGATTTGCGCAAGCAGGTCGTGATGGAACTGAAGCTGACCAAGATTCTTCAACCGCAAGTCAAAGTTACCGACGAGCAGATCAAGGAAACGTTCGAGACGAACAAAGAATCCTTTAATACGCCGGAGCAGGTGCGCGCTTCCGTGATTTTGGTGGCGACCGAGCAAGAGGCGAAGGATATCATCAAGCAGTTGAACGAAGGCGCGGACTTCGCCGAATTGGCGAAGAGCAAGTCGCTGGACACCGCAACGAAGGAGCAAGGCGGAGACACCGATTTCTTTGCCCGCGGGGAAAGAGAAGAAGCGGTTGAAGAAGCGGCCTTTAAACTGGCAAAGGATGAAGTCAGCGGTGCCGTAAAAACCGGCGAAGGGTATCAGGTCATTAAAGTGACCGACCGCAAGGAAGCCCATGAAGCTACGCTGGAAGAGAAGAAGGAAGAGATTCGCAAAGGCCTTACGTCCCAGCAAGTCGCGAGCCTGTCGGGAACTTGGCTGGAGGAGATGCGCAGCAAATCGAAGATCACCAATACGCTCACGGATGAAGCCGCAGCCAATTAAGATCGGCGCGGTGCGACCGCAGTACCGCCGGGGAATAGCCTCCGGCGGTTTTCTTTTAACCGGCCCTTTTGCTCTTGATCATTCAGGGCAATGTGAATTTTGGTTTACAAACGAAACATCGGACTCTATAATAGAGAAAAAAGCCGTTATTTTTTTAAAAAATGGAGATAATATTCTTTTTTCTAAGCGTTCCGAAAAATAGCGAAATATTTTTTTAATTGAAAATGGAGAAAATATTCTTCTTTAAACTAAATAAAGGAGAATCAAACCAATAAACGGAGGTTATATCCTATGTCCCATCCCATCATCGATTCCTTCAAAGGCGGTTTGATTGTCTCGTGCCAAGCTCTTGAAGGGGAACCGTTCTTCGGCAGCGACTATATGGCCCGGTTCGCGGTATCCGCCGAAATGGGGTTAGCGGTCGGAATCCGTGCCAACACGCCGCCCGATATCGCTGCGATCAAACGAGCGACCAAACTTCCCCTGATCGGATTGTGGAAACGGGATTATGCCGGTTCAAGCGTGTATATTACCCCTACCCTGAAGGAGGCTGAGGGCGTGATCGCCGCCGGAGCGGATATCGTGGCGATGGATGCCACAGAGCGCGATCGGCCCGACGGACTTCAGTTGGCCGAGCTGGTCTGCGAGTTAAAAAAAGGCCCGCCCGTTCTCCTGATGGCTGACATCTCAACCGTCGACGAAGGGCTTGCAGCGGAGCAGCTTGGCTTCGATTTGATCTCGACGACGTTATCGGGCTATACACCGTATAGTCCGCAGCGGCATGAACCCGATTTTCAGTTGATCGCCGATCTGTCGCGCCGGGTCAAGATCCCCGTGCTGGCAGAAGGCAGGGTTCATAGCCCGGAACAGGCGCAGCGCTGCTTACGGGAGGGAGCCTACGCCGTTGTCATCGGCGGGGCCATAACGAGGCCCCAACAAATCGCCCGCCAATATGCCGACGCCTTATCCCAATTCCAATACAACTGAGTTTTTACGTGACTCCAACCGGCCAGGGTACCCGGCAAGACTTTGAGAGGGGGGATGAACCGCTTCGATTCAGGAATCAAGGTTTTTATCAAACGATGGAATTCCAAAAAAGGAGGGTTACTATGAAAAGCAAAAAATTACTGTCGGTTATGTTGTTGTCGATGCTGTTGTCAGTGGCCGTATTATCGGGGTGTTCCGGAGGCAATGAAGGAGCGCAGTCCACCGGGGACGGCGAAAACGGAGCGGGCGCTCAAAAGCAAGTCACGATCACCATTTGGGACAACTATGGAGCGACGACGCCGATCAAACCCTTGATTCCCAAATTTGAAGAGGAATTCCCGGGCATCAAAGTAGATTTTCAGGAGCAGCCGTGGGATAACTTCTGGGATAAAATGGCCGCGGCGGCTTCGGGCGGAGAAACCCCGGATATCGCGACTTCCGGACTGATGTGGAACCCGAAATATACGGTGTTTGGATTGTTTGCGGATCTCAATCCGCTTTCCGGCGGCAAAGTGAACGGGAAGAACATCAAGGACGTATATAGCGAAGGTATGATCCAAGCGGCGACGACCGAGCAGGGATTGTTCGGCATTCCTTACGATTTCGACTCCTATTCGCTGTATTATCGCAGCGATTTGCTTGAAGAAGCCGGGGTAAGCGCGCCGCCTGCGAACTGGGACGAGCTCGTCGAGGTCGGCAAAAAATTGACCAAGGACTTGGACGGAGACGGCAAAACGGATCAATACGCTTTTCTGGTCATGCCGGACTGGTATCACTACGAGCCGTTCCTTTACGCAAACGGCGGCAAAGTACTTACGGACGACAACAAGCAAGCGGCGTTCAATAGTCCGGAAGGAGTGGAAGCCCTGCAATTTTACGCCGACTTGGTCAACAAGCATAAAATCGGCGTCAACTGGACGCCGGACCGCGGCAGCTACGTCGCCGGACTTAAGGACGGCACGATCGCGATGTTCCAGGACGGACCTTACGTCATGGGATTGATCAAAAACAGCAATCCGGAGCAGGAAGGCAAGTGGAAAATCACTGACGCTCTCAGCAACAAACAATACGGAACGCATATCGGCGGGACTTATCTCAGCATTTTCGAAAAATCCGAGCACAAAGAAGAAGCCTGGAAATTCATCGAATTTCTGAGCCGGGAAGAGAACGCGATCCAGGTGTACCAAACTTCGGGGGCGGCACCGGGGTACTTGCCGGCCCTGGATTCGGAAGAAGTCAATTCGCCGGACCCGTTCTTCGGCAACGAGGTGCCGATGGAAGTGTTCAAAAAAGCGGTGGAGAACGGAAAACCGAATCCGATCGTCAGCTCTTGGCAGGAGATCAGCCAGGCGATATCGGATGCCGTGGCAAAAGCGGTTATGAACGAGGCCACTCCGCAAGACGCTTTGGACGAGGCCGCCGAACGGGTGAACCAAATCTTGGCGCAGGAATAAAAGGAAACGTCAATTGAATCGTGGGGCGGGTATGCAATGATGCCCGCCCTTATCTGAAAGGATGGGTCGTAATGAGCGTACAACTGGCGGCCAAGCCGGAGCGAAACCGGCGTCCCGGATTTACAAGGCTCATCAAAGAGATCGGGAAGAGCAAAGAAGCCTACCTATTCGTGCTTATTCCCGTAGTCCTGCTGATCGTTTTCAGCCTGATCCCGATGGTGTACGGGTTTTTGATGAGCTTCACGAACTGGAACGGGCTGCAAAGCGCCAAATATGTCGGTATCGATAACTACGCGGCGATTTTGCGCAACAAGGACTTTCATCTCGCTTTGGCCAATACGGTTAAGTTTGCCGTGGTCAGTCTGGCGGGAGGCATGGGCGTGGCGTTGATCCTGGCGCTCGCCATCGACCGGCTGACCCGGTTTCAAAGCTTTTTCAAGGTTTCCTATTTTATCCCCGTCATTACGCCGATGGTCGTCGTCGCCCTCGTTTGGACGCTGATCTACAACGAAAAGGGCTTGTTGAATTTTCTCCTGGGCGAGCTGGGCTTCGAACCGGTCGGTTGGCTGACCGACAAGCGAATCGCCATGTATTCCATTATCGGCACCAGCATCTGGCAGGGTATGGGCTTCTCGATGATCGTATTTCTGGCGGCTTTGCAGAAAATCCCCGAGCACTTATACGAAGCGGCCAAAATCGATGGCGCCGGCGGCTTTAAGTCTTTTGTCCACGTCACCTTTCCCGGCTTGAAGGATACGTTTGCCTTTCTGTTGATTTACGGGGTCATCGGCGCTTTTAACGTGTTTGACCAAATTTACGTGATGACCAACGGCGGTCCCGTCAAATCCACGGAAACGATCGTGTTTCAGATTTTCTCCAACTTCAGGTACCTGAAATTGGGGTACACTTCGGCCTTGTCTTATATCTTTCTGATCATGTTGTTAATCATCTCGTTGATCCAGTTCAAGCTGATTTACAAGAAAGAAGAATGAGGTAACCGCCATGGGAGAATTCCGAAAAAAGAAATTACGGCTGTTTTTCGTATACCTGTTCCTCAGCGGGGGCCTTGTACTGAATCTCGCTCCGCTGGCGTGGATGCTCTCCACGTCGTTCAAGCCGGGCAGCGAAGTGTTCCGTTTCCCGCCGAAATGGATCCCTGATTCGCTCGACCTGGCCAATTACGAGAAGGTGTTCACCATGATACCTTTCGGACGTTACTATGCGAACAGCATTGGGGTGGCTCTTTTGATCACGGCCATTACCGTCCTGCTATGCACCATGGCGGGTTATGCCTTCGCGAAATTGAGGTTTCCGGGCAGGAACGCATTATTCATGTTGTTCCTAGTCACGCTCATGATACCGTTCCAGGCGACCATGATCCCGCTGTTTCGGATGGTTTCGGGCTTCGGCTGGATCGATACGTATCAGGGATTGATCCTGCCGCAGATTTCAACCGCCTTCGGCATTTTTTTGATTCGCCAGTTCATGTTGTCCATGCCGGACGCCGTGATCGAGGCGGCAACGATCGACGGGAGCTCGCAGCTCCACACCTTCCGGAAAATCGTCGTTCCCATGAACCGCGGCGCGATGGCCACGCTGGCCATATTCACGTTCAATACCGCCTGGAACAATTTGCTGTGGCCCTTGCTGGTAACGAATAGCGACCGGATGCGGACGCTTCCGGTGGGGATGGCTTTATTCAGGACTTCCAGGGATATCGATTGGACGGCGATCATGGCCGGCTCGGTCATGTCGCTCATTCCGATGATCGTCTTGTTCCTGCTGATGCAAAAGCAATTTATCCGGGGGATCACCGCTGGAGCAGTCAAAGAATAAGCTTCATTTCCGAACCCGCGATGATATTCATACATCCAATATTCAGCTTGAAGGTTGGTGTTCTGTGATGACGACAAAAGTAGTGTATTTGCCATTGGACGAAAGACCGTGCAACCTGCTGTATCCGCAGCAATTGGCGGCTATGACCGATATCGGGTTGGCGGTTCCTCCATCGGAACTGCTCGGCGACAAAAAACGTCGTGCGGATCTGGCGGGATTGGGCGATTGGCTGATAGAGCAGTGCAGGGACGCTGACGTGCTGATCGCCTCGCTTGATATGCTCGTGCACGGCGGCATCGTCCCCTCCCGACTGCATCATGATACCGCGGAGATTTGCGGGGACCGGCTGAAACTGCTGAACTTCGTGAAGGCAAACCGACCGCAGATGAACATTTATGCGTTCAATTTGATCACCCGGGTTCCCGCCTATTCGAGCAGCGAGGAAGAGCCGGAGTATTACGATCGGTTCGGCCGGGAAATTTTCGAGCTTGGCTGGTTGTCCGACAAGCGGAATACGGACTCGTTAAGCGCCGAAGAGCAACGTCGCCTGGACGAAGTCCTCGCGGTAATCCCGGAGGAGGTGCAACGCGACTACCGCACCCGGCGCAGCGTGAACTCGGCCGTCAACGAGGCTGCCATGGATTTGGCGGAGTCGGGGATCATCGATTATTTGATCATCCCGCTCGACGACAATGCCCAATACGGTTTCAGCGCCATGGAACAAAGGAAGCTGGCCGTGCGGGCCGAGTCGGCCGGATTGACGGAACGGGTGGCGATTTATCCGGGGGCGGACGAAATCGGCTGCACGTTGTTTGCCCGCGTGTTTTGCGCATTGAAGCAACATTCGCCCGCCCTGTACTTTAGGTATTCCTCTACCCAAGGACCGCTGTGTATTCCGAAGTACGAGGATCGCAGTCTGAACGAAAGCATCAAGGCCCATCTCACGGCGGCCGGAGCCTTCATGGCCGATGCCTCGGGGGAGGCGGACGCGATTCTGATGGTTCATTCCCCGCCCGTTTCCCAAGCGGCGATGGCGGAAACCGACACGGCGCTTCAAGACAGGAACCGCGCTTATTTTTCCGAAGTCAACACGCGCGAATTCGCCCAGGCCATGAAGCATTACCTGGATCGCGGACGCCTCGTTATGCTGGCGGATGTAGCCTTGTGCAACGGCGGAGACGATTTGCTCATGAAACAGCTGCATCGCCTTGGCTTGCTCGAACGGCTGCAGGGCTACGCCGCGTGGAATACTTCGGGGAATTCGCTGGGGACCGTCATTGCCCATGCCGTGATCGCTTCCTATTACCGGGCCGGGAGGGGAGAAGCGGAGGAAACGGCCGAGGCGGAGCTTGGTTTGCGCCGGTTTCGTCTGGCCAGCAGGCATTTTTACGTATCCAGGCTGATCGAGGATTGGGGCTATCAGGCGCTGGTTCGCCGGCAGGTTTGCGTGGAGGATCTTCCGGGGTTGGGCGCAAGTTATTTCGAACTCTCTCACGTCGGGGTCCAGGTATGCCGGATCATCGGCGAGAAGCTGAACCGGTTTGCTGCCGCGTATCTGTGCGATCAGGCGGCAGCGGGTTTGAAGATCAGCGGCGTCACTCTGCCGTGGCGCCGGATGTTCGAAGTGGGGTTTGAGTTGGACCTCGAACCCGGGCCTAGGGAGGATGAATGCAGATGAACGGAACTAACGCAGGAGGCGAGGTGGCGATCGGCCTCGATCTCGGAGGGACCAATATCAAGGCCGGCATCGTGAACGGCGCGGGCGAGATGCTTCGCCGCTGGAGTCTTCCTACGCAACCTCATCAAGGCGGCGAAGCACTGCTGCAACGGGTTGGCGGTGTGATCAAGACGCTGGAGGGCGAGGCCATGGCCCAAGGTTGGCGAGTGCGTGGCGCCGGCATCGGCTCCGCGGGCCAAGTCGACAGCGTCAACGGCGTGGTTAAGGGAGCAACGGCCAATTTGCCGGGCTGGGCGGGCATGAAGCTGGGCAGCCGCCTGGCTTCGCTGACCGGTCTTCCCGTTTCGGTCGATAACGATGCCAACGCCATGGCCTTCGGCGAAGCCTGGGTCGGGGCCGGCCGGCGGTGGCGGGACTTTGTTTGCGTCACGCTGGGAACCGGCGTAGGCGGGTGTCTCGTGATCAACCGGCGGCCCTACCGGGGCCTTAACGGATATGCGGGAGAAATCGGCCATCATGTCATCGTAGACGGCGGACGGCCATGCAATTGCGGCAGGTCGGGCTGCTTCGAACAATATGCCTCCGTGACGGCGCTTATGGGCATGGTTCGTGATTTGAGGGGCGAGGCGGACGGACTAAACTTGCCGGAAAACGTATTTGCCGCCGCCGGGAAAGGGCAGGAGCCGGCACTGGGAATCATCGGCGAATACGCCCGGAATATCGCGGTCGGACTAGCCAATCTGGTCCATCTTTTTGATCCGGAGGGTATCGTCATCGGAGGGGCGGTTACAAAGCAGGGAGAGCTTTTGCTGAACCCCGTCCGGCGCGAATTGGCCGGATTTTTACTTCCCGTTTACGGTGAATCGCCTAATGTCGAAATCGTAGCGGCCCGGCTTGGCGATGACGGAGGGGTCATCGGGGCCGCCGCCGGATTCTTCGAAACTTGAATAAACCGGAGCTTCGTGATGAGAATAGCGAATGGATTTGCCATTTTTCGGGGTTTATGTATAACTTATTATAGAACATCACATGTCAAGGAAACCGCGTGTTACGGCGAAGCCGGTCAAGGACCGGGCCTGAAAGGGGAATTTGCTTGTTGAACGAACAAGGGATGGGAAAAACGCTGCTGTCGATCCGCAGCCATTTCGGCGGATTGACGAAAACGGAACAGAAAGTGGCTCATTTTATATTGGAGAATGCCCAAGACGTGATTTATTATTCGGTCACGGAACTGGCGGAACGCGCCGACGTGGGAGAAACGACCGTTCTCCGGCTTTGCCGGAAGCTGAAATTCCACGGATTTCAGGATTTTAAGCTTTCGCTCGCGCAGGATTTGGTCAAGCCCTCCGATCGCCTGTATCATGAAGTGACGGAAGAGGATGACGCCTCGACGTTGAACCGGAAGATCATTTCAATGCACATCGAGACGTTGGAGCAAACCTCGGAGCTGGTGAATGCCGAGCAATTGGAGAAAGCCATTTTCCTGCTGCATCAGGCGAACAACATCCACTTCTTCGGCGTGGGTTCCTCGGGCTTGACGGCCCAGCAAGCCGCGCACAGCTTCTCCAGGATCGGCAAGCACAGTTCGGCCAGAACCGATACCCATTTCCAGGCGATGATGGCATCCCTGATGGGGAAAGGCGACGTAGCCGTCGGTATTTCTATTTCCGGCAGCACGAAGGATACGATCGACAACCTGAACCTGGCCAAAAGAGCCGGCGCCCAAATCATCGTGATCACCAGCAATGCAAGATCGCCGATCACCAAGTTGGCGGATATCGTGCTGCTGATGGTGGGTCGGGAAAACCCGCTCCAGGGCAGTTCCTTGTCGGCCAAAATTTCTCAGCTGGCCATAATCGATATTTTGAACGTAGGCGTCTCGCTGAGAATCAAGGACGAGGCTTTAAAATATCGGGAAATGACGGCAAAAGCCATCACGGAAAAGCTGTATTGACGGGGGAAAGATGGATCAGCCGGGGGCGGGAAGTCCACGGCTTTTTTCTTTGCGCCCCATCCCGCTCAACCCTTCAGGCCGCCGTTCACACAGGTTATGTTTGGAGTTTCCAGGGAGCAGGCGGTACAATGTGAATATTGCGAGAGAAACGTGATTTTGCGTTGGGGTTGGATAGGAGGCGGAATGAATGTCGGAATGGTATGAGCGCAGTTTCGGAGAGGATTATCTGCTGGTATATAAGCATCGCGACGCGCAGGGGGCCCGGCATGAGGTGAAGCGAATGATCGGCTGGCTTGGCCTTCCTCCGGGGGCCATGGTGCTGGATTTGTGCTGCGGCATGGGGCGCCACGCCATGGTTATGGCCGAAGCCGGTTATGCGGTCACCGGGGTAGATTTGTCGGAAGTGCTGCTCCGCGAAGCGATACGCCGCGATCCCGAGGGCCGGGTCGCTTGGCATCAGGCCGATATGCGGGAACTGCCGCTTGAAGGCGGTTTCGATGGGGTGGTGAATCTGTTCAGCTCGTTCGGGTACTTCAAGAGGGACGAGGAGCATGTCCAAGTACTGAGGGAGGTGGCCCGAATGCTGAAGCCGGAGGGCCGGTTTATTCTGGATTTTTTGAACCCGGCCTATACGGCGGCGCATCTGGTTCCCTATTCGGAACGGATGGACGAAGGCCAGCGGATTATCGAGCGGCGCCGGATCGAGGACGGTTACGTGTTCAAGGATATTGAAATCACGGGGATCGGCGAATCGGGAAGCGGTCAGGGGCAAGACGGCGAGCCGAGGCGTTATCTGGAACGGATCAAGCTGTATTCGCTGGAGGATTTCCAGAGGATGCTGCTGCTGGCGGGGCTCGTTCTGAAAAAAGTCCACGGGGATTACGACGAGGACGATTACTATCCCGAAACGTCGCGGCGCATGATCCTGGTGGGGGCGCGCCGATGACATTACTGCCGGAAATCCAGCTATGGGAAAAAGAACTCATCGCCCGTGTCCCCATATCCATGGCTCCCCCGCTGCGCCGGGTCAACAGCTACGTGCTGCGGGGCGAGGAAGGGATTACGATCGTCGACCCGGGTCCGCGGACGAAGGAGACCGAGGCCGAATGGCAGGCTGCTTGGCGCGAGCTCGGGATTTCGCCCCGCGAGATCGCCCAAATCGTCCTGACCCATCACCATCCCGACCATTATGGCCTGGCGGGTTATCTGCAATCGTTGACCGGGGCCCCGGTGCTGATGTCTTCGCGGGCGTTTGCGGAGACCAAGCTGATGTGGGGGGAGGACGGCCGGATGAACGAGGCGCTGCCTGGCTTGTTCCGGCAGCACGGGATGCCGGAGTCCTGGTGTGCCCGGCTGCCGGATCATTTAAACGGCTTTGTCGGTCAAGTGACGCCGTCGCCGGAAGTGACTTTCATCGGCGAAGGCGAGTCGGTCACGATGGGCGGACGAGCCTGGGAACCGATCGAAACCGCCGGACATGCTCCGGGCCATCTCTCCTTTTACGATGCGGAACGAAAACTGATGCTTTGCGGAGATGCGGTGCTGCCGCAAATTTCCCCCAACGTCAGCTTCCTGCCGGGCAGCGATCCGCAGCCGCTCCAATCGTTTCTCATCTCGCTCGTCAAGCTTAGCGGTTACGAGGTAGAGCTCGCTTACCCGGGCCACCGGAATCCGTTCGGGTACTTCGGCGAGCGCGTGCGGATGCTGCTGCAGCACCATGAGGAGCGGCTGTCGCGCATCGAAGAACTGCTGCGGGAGCGGCCGCAATGCGGATTCGACGTCTGCGCGTCGCTGTTCGGCACGGAGCTGGGCATCCACCAGATGCGCTTCGCCATGTCGGAGACGCTGGCGCACCTGGTGGAGCTGGTTAGGCGGGGCCGCGCCTATGAGCAGGAGTGCGGGGACCGCGGTACCGTGCTGTACGCGTCGCCCCGCCATCCATGACAATAAGAAGAGCGGCATTTACGCGGGTACCATTTGTTGCAAGCCCATGAGAAAAGACGCCTGGAACCGGTCCAAGCGCCTTTTTTTCTCATGCATAAATTAGTCTTACCGCTCCGCATCGAGCGTTTCCTCACCCTGTTCTTTTTCCCGTTCGGCCTGTTTGCGGTGGGCGATCCGGCTGCTGGCCGAGGCCGCGACCGCGCCGACGATATCGTCGAGGAACGTGTTGCAGGGCCCCAGGGTTTTGTCGTTTAGCTTCTCCAGAATGCCGGGCTTCAGTTTATCGACGTATCCGTAATTGGTAAACCCGATGCTGCCGTATACGTTGACGATCGAAAAAGCCAGAATCTCATCGACCCCGTACAATCCCTCGTCATTGGCGATCATGTCTTGAAGCTCGGGGATCAACAACCCCTGCTCGGCCATAATGTCCAGCTGAATGCCGGTCAACACCGCATTTTGCACCTCGCGTTTGGTCAATACCTGCTCGACGTTATGTATGCACTCTTCCATGGTCAGGTTCGGATAATATTTTTGCTGTAAAAACAACACGAGTTCGGCGATCTGTTCGGTAGTTACGCCGCGTTTATGCAGCCACTCCTTGGTGGCGTCGGCGACTTTTTTGCTGTTCAGGCTGTAAGGCGCCTTCGCTTTCGGTTGGTCCATCCCCATACTCTCTACCCCTCGCTATTTAGTCATGTTGACATGGATATGAAGCAGTTTGTCCAGTTCCCGGAAAAATATAGTTATTTTTCGAAAAAGGGCTCGTATATATAGTAATACAAACCTTAGAAAATTGTTAGGGAGGAACCTGAAGACGATGAAATGGAACCGCCGAATTCGTAACACGGCTGCCGTCAGTGCAATTTCGCTTCCGCTGCTGTTATCAGGCTGCGGGATGTTTGGGGGGAACTCTTCCGCCCAAATCGATCCTCCGCCTGCGGATGTAGAAACCCAGATGCTGGAGGGGGGGGGCTCCGTGAAGCAGACAAGCTTCATGACGGAGGAGGCGCTCTCTACGGTTTATTTGGAGAACGAGTATGGTAAACTGGCTCCGGTCGCCCTGCATTTGCCGGAAGGCGAAGCTTCGATGAAGCTGAACCGGATGCTGGAGCTGCTGGTCCAGGACGGTTCTTATGCCGGTCTGCTGCCGGCCGGATTCAACGGCGTGCTGCCTGCGGGCAGCGAGATTAAAGCCGTCACCGTCAAGAAAGACGAAAAACTGGCCGTCGTGGAATTCAACAAGGCGTTTGCCGGCTACGACGCCGCGGATGAGCGGAAAATCCTCGAAGCCGTCACCTGGACCCTGACCGGAACGCCCGACGTGGAGAAGGTCCAGCTGTGGATGGAAGGCGAAAAGTTGAACGAAATGCCGGTGAACGGCACGCCGCTCGACCGGCCGCTCAGCCGCAGTTTCGGCATTAATCTGGAGCTGAATGCCGAATCCGGTTTGTCGCAAACGAGTCCGGTCATCGTGTACTTCTCGGCCGCCACGCCGGACGGCGTGCAGTATTTCGTGCCGGTAACGCGTTTTGTGCCTGCGGGGAACGATCGGGTCAAAGCGGCACTCGGCGAGCTCTTGAAAGGACCGCAGAAAAACGACGGTCTGGAGCGGGTCGTCACGGATAATACGAAACTGGATAACGTCGAGGTATCCAAGGACGGCATCGTGACCGTGTCGCTTCAGGACGACATGTTCGAAGCCGGCGAGAAGCTGCCGGCCCAAATGATGCAGTCGCTGGTGCTTACGGTGACGGAAAACGCCGATGACAGCAAGGTCCGCATTTGGTTGAACGGGCAGAAGGAAGTCGTGGGCATGGACAACCAAACCTACAGCGAGCCGGTGATGCGGCCGGAAACGATCAACGAAATCCCGCTTTAGCGCTACCGTTCCTTGGCGGACGCCGGAACTGAAATGACGAACGGAACCTTGCTCCGGCAAGGTTCTTTTTTGCCGAATGGAAAGATGCTTTTATGACCACACTTTGGTAGAATAGGAAAAGCAAACTGACAGCAAGAAAACGTAGGAGGCAGTAATGATGAGAAGTAACGGACGTGGGGCGGACGAGCGCCGGCCGATGAATTTGACCGTCAATATCAATAAATATGCAGAGGGTTCCGTCTACATCGAGGTGGGCGATACGAAAGTCATGTGTACGGCGACCGTGGAGGAGAAGGTCCCGATGTTCATGAAGGGCCAGGGCAAAGGCTGGGTGACGGCCGAATATTCGATGCTGCCCCGGGCGACCCAAACGCGCAACCAGCGGGAATCGGCCCGCGGCAAGCTGAGCGGCCGGACGATGGAAATCCAGCGTCTGATCGGCCGTTCGCTGCGTTCGGTCGTCGATTTGCATGCGCTCGGCGAGCGCTCCGTCACGATTGACTGCGATGTGCTGCAGGCGGACGGCGGAACGCGGACGACGTCGATTACCGGCGCGTTCGTGGCAATGGCCCTGGCGATGCATAAAATCGCGCAGAAGCATTCGCTTCCGGTATTTCCGATCACCGATTATCTGGCATCCGTCAGCGTCGGCATCGTCGGACAGGAAACTTTATTGGATTTGAATTATGAAGAAGATTCCAAAGCGAAAGTCGATATGAATGTGGTGATGACGGGAGAAGGCCAGTTCGTAGAGATTCAGGGGACCGGAGAAGAGAATCCGTTCTCCCGCGCCGAATTGGACGGCATGCTGGCGTTGGCCGAGAAAGGGATCCGGGAAATGATCGAGCAGCAGCGCGAGGCGCTGGGCCCGATTGCATTGCATATCCGCAGCGGGCAATCCGGATCGGCGGTTTGAGCATGATCGAAGGTCCTGTCATTGTGGTGGCGACGCGGAACGCGGGTAAGGCGAAGGAGTTCGCCTACGCCTTGGCGCCGCTCGGCAAGCAGGTGCAAAGTTTGGCCGATTACCCGGACGTGCCGGAAGTCGTGGAGGACGGAGAGACGTTTGCCGAGAATGCGCGCAAGAAGGCCAAGACGGTCGGCGATGCGTTGGGGCGGGCCGTGCTGGCCGACGACTCGGGGTTATGCGTCGACCAGCTGGACGGCGCGCCGGGCGTGTATTCGGCGCGTTTTGCCGGCGAGGGCGCTTCCGACGAGGACAACAACGAGAAGCTGCTTGCCGAGTTGGAAAAGCGCCGGCTGGGCGAGGATACGGAGCAGCCGCTGCTCAGCACGGCGCGGTTCGTCTGCCATCTGGCGCTGTACGATCCGGCCGGCGGGCAATTTGTGGAGGCCTCCGGCACGGCCGAGGGCTGGATCACCTCCGTGCCGGCGGGCGGGGGCGGATTCGGATACGATCCGCTGTTCTACTTGCCGGCGTACGAGAAGACGTTCGCCGAGCTGACGCTGGAAGAGAAGCAGGCCGTCAGCCATCGCGGCGCGGCGCTGCGGGCGCTGGCCGAGAAGCTGAGCGGCGCGTTAAAATAATAGCCCTAACAAATAGCCAGGCCGGGGAGCGGTTTGATCCCCGGCCTGGTTCCATCTTTATCCCATTAACGAATTGCGATATTGTATTGGCTTAACCAGAAATTCACCTGCGACAAATAGGCGAACAGCTGAGGTCCCGACATCAGTTGGCCGAACCACGGCAGATTGGAGGACGATTCCTTCGAAGCGGCGATGGCGCGGATTTTATCCGCGTCGATCAACGGCAGGATGGGTGACGCCGGATTATCGAGAATCCCCAGCATTTGATCGCGGACGGCGGTAAGATAGTTCGGATTATGCGTTTTGGGATACGGGCTTTTTTTGCGGTACAGCACGTCTTCGGGCAAGATGCCTTCGAGCGCTTTGCGCAGGATGCCTTTTTCCCGATTGCCGGTTGTTTTGATTTCCCAGGGGATGTTCCAGACGTACTGTACGAGCCGGTGGTCGCAATACGGGACACGGACCTCGAGGCCGGCGGCCATGCTCATGCGGTCCTTGCGGTCGAGCAGCGTCGGCATGAAGCGGGTGATGTTCAGGTACGACATCACGCGCATGCGGGCCCGCTCCCCCGTCTCCCCTTCCAGTTTTGGCGTCTCCCCTACCGCTTCGCTGTACCGATCTGCGATGTACTGCTCCGGTTTGATCCACTCGCGGATTTCCGGGGACAGTAAATCAGCGCGCAGCCCGGTTGCCACCGACCACGGGAACGTCCCGGAATTCAACAGCTCTTCGCGGTGGAACCACGGGTAACCGCCGAACACTTCGTCCGCGGCTTCGCCGGAGATGGCGACCGTCGCCCCCTTTTTGATTTCCCGGCAAAACAGCAGCAGCGAAGCGTCGACATCAGCCATGCCCGGCATGTCGCGGGCGATCGTCGAGTCGGGCAGCGCCGAGGCCAGTTCAGGGGTATCGAAGGTGATCGCATGATGGTTCGTTTGCAGTTCCTCGACCATGCGCTTAATCCACGGGCCGTCCGCGCCGGGCTGATAGCTATGGGCCTGGAAGTGTTTGTCGTTATCGACGTAATCGATCGAATACGTATGCACCTGCCCTTGGCCGGTCCGCTTGTAATAATCGACGGCCAAAGCGGTCAGCGCGCTGGAGTCGAGACCGCCCGACAGCAGGGTGCACACGGGTACGTCGGAGATCAGCTGGCGCTCCATCGTGTCCTGCAGCAGTTTGCGGATGGTGGAGGCCGTTTCTTCAACATTGTCGGTATGCGGCTCGGCTTCCAGCTTCCAGTAGGCGTATTTGCGCAGCCCGCTGCGGCTGTAAATCATCACGTGGCCGGGACGCAGTTCCTTGAGGTCCTTGTACACGCCATGGCCGGGCGTTCGGGCCGGGCCGATGACGAAAATTTCGGCGAGACCTTCGGGGCCAACGATGGGCTCGACCTTCGGATGGCGCAAAATCGACTTCGGCTCGGAGCCGAAGATCAATGTTCCGTCCACCTCGCTGTAAAACAACGGCTTCACGCCTAGGCGATCCCGTGCGAAGAAAACGTGCTCCCTGACGCTGTCCCATACGGCAAACGCAAAAATACCATTAAGCCGGTATACGCAATCCGGCCCCCACTCGATATACGATTGCAGCAGCACCTCCGTATCGCAATTGGTACGAAACGTACGGCCCCTGCGCTGCAGCTCGGCTTTTAGCTCCGGAGCGTTGTAAATTTCCCCGTTATATACAATCGTGAACACCGCATCTTCTTCATGAATGATCATCGGCTGAGCCCCGTTTTCGGGGTCCATGACGCTAAGGCGCCGATGACCGAAGGCACACGGGCCGGAAATCCATGTTCCCTGCGCATCGGGTCCCCGTTTTTCCAAGCAGGATGTCATGGATAATACCAGATCCGATTCCTTGGTCAAGTCCCGGTTCCATTCGATAAAGCCGGTTATTCCGCACATTTTTGCTATCTCCTCTCCGCATTGCTTTACAAGTCCCCGCTTGCCGACCGGGTGAAAAGTATTAACAAATTATGCCGAACAAGGGCATAAAATGTCTGTCCATCATGGAAAACTATGACTTGCAGGTATTAGCGAGAGGAGGTAGTGCCGTGGAAAAGAGGACTTATTACGTTTCCGTCCAAGGGCGTTCTCTGCTGGACGACCCCGGGGCTGCGGCGTACGAATGGGCGGTGGAAGCTACTCGGGAGGAGGCGGATACTCTGAGCCATCTGCTGGAGCAATTGGGGGAGAAGGAGGAAAGCGGCTTTATGGCTTTTACGTATCCTTGGCCGGATACGCCGGAGGACGACGTGAACCGTAGCTACCAAAGCCATCTGAACGCGTTGTACCGGGAAATTTACCGGCTGGGCATGGCGGAAACCCGGGCTCAAATGGAACGCTCCGGTTTTATGGCGAAGCTGTAACAACCTTTGATTCAAACGAAAGGAGCATCATCGGCTATGTACTATATCAAGGACGCTGAATACAGGCGGTTGGATGAGCATCAAGGCCGAGCCTGCGCGGTGATCCAGGTGTATCCGGGCGCGGTGGGCGACCCCGATTTGTTCGCCTATGTGGCTCGCTCCAAGGACGGGAACGGGTACGAAATCATCCGCATGATCCGCAGCGAAGCCGATTTGGAGATCGATTGGTACGACAACAGCATGCATCAGGCATTCGCCGAAGTGGCGGAAGAACGGTTCGGGGATCGGGGCTGGCCGGAGCCGGCCGTCCAACGCAAGGAGTTCCTGCAAAATCTGCTCTCGAACGAGAACGTTGCCGCCAAACTGGAGCAGTTGCCTCACTGATGGAACCGTGTTTTTTCGCAAAAAGCTCTTTGAAAAAACAAAAAGGATGCGCTATAATAATTAACGCATCCTTTTTTCATACCCCTGTGTCCCAGTA
>NZ_JBNYYG010000019.1:0-91684 GCF_050565405.1 Paenibacillus macerans
GTTGACGATTTCCGTCGACCTGCCTTTTGCCCAAAGCCGCTTTTGTACCGTGGCCGGCATTGACCGCCTCGAGGTATTGACCGATTACAAGAACCGCTCTTTCGGCGAGGCCTATGGCGTGTTAATCAAGGAATTGCAGCTGGATATGCGGTCTATCTTTATTGTGGATGAACACGATACGGTGCGTTATGTGGAATATTTGCGCGAAATGAGCGATCACCCCGACTATGACGCCGCTTTGAATGCATTGAAAGAGCTGATTTGATCTATTTTCGCTAGAAAGGAGACGATGGCGATGAAAGTGGAAATCACGAACTTAACTAAAGAAAAGCTGCAAAAAAGTCTTGGCGGAGAACCGGGGTATTTCAAATTGGTCGGCGAAACGGAAGGCTGCAGCGCAGGAAGCGTGTATTCGCTTCACCTGGTTCGCGAACCGCTCCCGACCGATGTTCCAGTAGCGTCCGACGGTTTCTCCTTTGTGGTCGACCGCCAGCAGGAAATTCTGTTCGATGGCGTAATGCGGCTATATGCTCATGATAACTACCCTACTTTCCGATTAAGCAGCGACTCCATGCTATACAGCGATCACGTCGTGCTGAAAGACAAACGCTACGCGGAAACAGGCGGATCCGTGCGTTAACGTTAACGCACCCGCCTTCAGGCCGCCGGGATACCCCGGCGGCTTTTTTATGCAAAGTGTGTGGTCGCTCGGATTTCATCTTTCGAGTCTTGAAACCGCAGTGCTTCTATGTCACAATGATGGGGGCATCCAGGCGCCGTACGGCACCCGCCGTTGTTTAGTTTATCGATACATACTTGCCGGGATGGACCGTTGATATTTTTCATAAACCATGAGGAGGCTCCAATCCATGAAAACCATCAAGCTTGGAACCAGTACGCTGGAAGTGCCCGTTATCGCCGTCGGCTGCATGCGGATCAATTCGCTGGACAAAACCGAAGCGGAACGTTTCGTGCAAACCTCGCTGGAAGAAGGCGCGAATTTCTTCGACCACGCGGATATATATGGCGGCGGCAACTGCGAGGAGATTTTCGCCGACGCAATCCATATGAACGCCCAGATTCGGGAGAAAATCATCCTGCAATCCAAATGCGGCATCCGTCAGGGTTCGTTCGATTTTTCGAAAGAGCATATTTTGTCGTCGGTGGACGGGATTTTGAAACGCTTGAATACCGACTATCTCGACGTATTGTTGCTGCACCGTCCGGACGCGCTGGTGGAGCCGGAGGAAGTCGCCGAAGCGTTTGACCAACTGCACGGCTCGGGCAAAGTCCGCCACTTCGGCGTATCCAACCAAAACCCGATGCAAATCCAGCTGCTGAAAAAATTCGTAAAGCAGCCGATCGTCGCCAACCAACTGCAGCTCAGCATCACGAACACCACGATGATTTCGGCCGGCATCAACGTCAATATGGAGAATGAAGCGGCCGTCAATCGCGACGGCGGCGTGCTGGATTTCTGCCGCTTGAACGATATTACTATCCAGCCTTGGTCCCCGTTCCAATATGGATTTTTCGAAGGGGTCTTCCTCGGCAGCGACAAGTTCCCCGAGCTGAACCGGAAAATCGACGAAATCGCCGCAAAATACGGCGTGTCCAACACGACGATCGCCATCGCCTGGCTGCTGCGCCATCCGGCCCAAATGCAGCCGATTATCGGCACGATGAATATCGAACGCCTGAAAGACTGCATCAAAGCCGGCGAGATTCGCTTGACCCGCGAGGAATGGTACGAAATCTACCGCGCCGCGGGGAATATTTTGCCGTAATAGCGGCTCCGGTCACGAAAAGAGCAACCTTGGGTCTGTACAGACTCGAGGTTTTCTTTTGGTTTGGGACCCCGCTTTGGCCTCAGAAGATATGAAGGACTTCCCGCCCCTCCGTTTAGACCACCCCGTCTCCGGTTTTAAGCTTTACCGTGGCGTGGGACGAGGAGCTAGTGCATCCCGATTGTTGTATTTAGTACATCATTTTGAAGCGATAAGGGCGGTATTCGGCAAAAATATTGTATTTTGTACAACAATTTGACCTCAGTTGGCGAAAAGCGGCTCGACATGTTGTACGTTTTACAACTTAATTCGTATTAGGCAGGTTAAGTCCCCAAAATGTTGTACGTTTTACAACCCTTATGGGTGACGACGCTATGCTGTCGTTAACGCCGGATCGATCCCGATTACTTCCCTATTCGTCAAATAAGCCCCGTTCCTGCGCGGCGATCAAAACCTGCGTGCGGGAAGACACAGCCATCTTTCCGTACAGCCCGGAAAGGTAGATCCGCACGGTACCTTCCAGTAAAGCCATCGCTTGGGCGATTAGCTTGTTGGTCGCTCCTTGCCGAAGCTGCTTAAGCAGTTCAATTCCTGGCGATTCAGGGGCTCGGCCCAAGCCGCGCCGGCGTAGGCCCGGGCTTGATCGATTAAGGCAGCAAAACCCTGCACATGCCATGTGCAGGGCTTTTTGCCGTTTCGAGTCTGCGTGCGAATCGCTTTACCTCCGAAGAGGCTGGCAGGACGGGCAAAAATACACGTTTCCGCCCAGATAGGCCTGGCGAGTAATCTCGGAGCCGCAAACGGGGCAGGGCTCTTTCCACGTGAGGCTGGACAGGTGTACCTCATACCCGCCCCTCCTCCCCAGCAAATCCTTTTCCGTATTGCGTCCGCCCTGATCGGTCATCTCCCGCAGCGTGTTTTTGACGCTCCGGTACAGCGCCTCCAGTTCCTGCTCCTTCAGCGCCGCCAGCCGGGTGCGGGGATGAATGCCGGCAAGAAACAGGATGTCCTGGAGCACTCCGTTGCCCAGGCCGGGAATGCGCTGCTCGGTGGCGAGAAACGCCTTGGCGCTAAGCGACGGCTTAGCTGCCTCCAGGAGCGAGGCAAAATAGCCTTCATCAAAGTCCGCAGACAGCGGCGAAGGTTTTTCTTTGGCTATGAGGTAGTATGGATTCTCGTTTTCGCCCTCGGGATAAGCCCATAATCCCCCGTACATTTGCACGGTGCATACGATGGAAGCACCGTCGTCCAGCCCGAGAAGCAACTGATGCTTCCCGGGCATCTCTTCCTCTGGCGGGTAATAGCGGATATTGACGCCATCGCCGAAGAGAAGGCGCATCGCTTCCGCGTCGATCTCGATTTGCCCTGCCAGGGCGCGGGCTTCTCCGATGCGCCGTCCATTGAGACGCCGGGGATACTCCGCCGGGTCGCCGAAGTAGAAGGCGAAGCCGTGCGGCGAGGCGTTTGCGGAAACATTTCGGATGGTCCTGCCCGTAACCGTCCGATTCCATTGCGAGGCGATAGTCCGGCTTTCCGGTATTTCCAGCATTTCCATTCCTCCTTATCGATCTTCCCCGTAGTCGGGGAACGGGGCATCCCCCAAAATGCGCTCCCGCCAGACCCTCCCCCAAAGTGTCGCGGTTGGAGGAACTTCCGGAAGGCATGGTGGCGGACACGGTGCCGGCCCTGGCTGACGCGCATTACTGCGAGGTGGATCTCTATTATCCCTTGCGGAGGCTGTAAAGCCACTTCATTGCCCTGACCGTCTGCTACTCTCGGCTCTTCACTGCCTCGATTGCAGGTACAGTGAAGCTGGCAAGCTTGTCCGGCAGCCGATCAAGCGTGAACCACTCGACGGCGCCGATCGCCCCGCCTTCCTCCATGTTTCGCAGCTCGCCGCCAACGACGGACGCTTCGTAAATGACCGATACCCAATGCTCCGCCTTCTCCGGCCGGATCGTCTCGGCCGTGCACATCACCCCCTTCACCGCAATGTCGAGGTTCACCTCTTCCTTGATTTCGCGAATGACCCCTTCTTCCATCGTTTCGTAGAGGTCGATCTTTCCGCCTGGAATGCTCCAGGTATCCTTTTCCGGCGCCCGATTGCGCAGCACCAGCAATATCTCCCGGCGTTCGTTCAGGATCACCGCTCCCACGCCAAGCCGCGGGACTTCCACTCCTGCCGTTTTGTTCATACCCCTTGCCCCCTCTTTAAAGTCGCTGCTTCTATTATAAGGTTAACCGCTTTCTTGACAACTTGTGAATTTTTTCACTTTAATAATAAACCAATCGAGTTAATCTATTAGTGACCGCGTTCAATGACCTCGGTCATCGAACGTAGCCAAACCAATGTTGAAGGGGAGTTTTGGCTATGAAATCTTGGATCAAACCGGTTACGGTTGGCCTCCTAGGTCTTTCGCTCGTGCTTGGAGGCACTCAAATCGGCGGCAAGGCAGGAGTCGACGCGTCCGTTGCCGCAGCGCAGGGAGCAAGCAGTAAAACGGGTACCTCCACGCAAAAAGGATTTGGAGGCGATGTAAAAGTTACCTTGACGGTAGAAGGCAAAAAAATAACCGGGGTGACCATCACCGCCGACAAAGAAACGCCGGAGGTTGGAGGCGCCGCAGCGAAGAAGCTGCAGGAGCAAATGTTGGCCAAGCAAAGTGTTGAGCTGGACGGCATATCCGGTGCCTCCCACACCTCGGCCGCCGTACTGGCTGCCGCCAAAGCGGCGCTCGCGCAAACCGGTTTAAAGCCGTCCGATTTGCAAACGGTTACGACCAACAAGAAGGTCGAAACCGCAACGGCGGATGTCGTCGTGGTTGGCGGAGGCACCTCGGGAACGGCCGCCGCGTTAGCAGCGGCGCAAGGCGGCGCTAAGGTTATCGTACTGGAGAAAACCTCCGCCATGGGCGGCCTGCTGAACTACGCGATGGGCATCGCCGGTACGGAAACCTCGCTCCAGAAAGCTGCCGGCGAAACCGTAACGACCGAGTACCTGTTTAACTATCTGGAAAAATACAATCACTACCGCAGCAACGCCCCGCTGCTCAAAGCCATTCTCAACAAGTCGGGCAGCACGATCGACTGGCTGCAGGCAAACGGCATCGGCTTGCGCCTAAGCCTCGGCGTCAACCAGAAGCTTCACGTCGACTCGCCGAAGACTTACCATCTGTGGACGAATTCCAAAGAAGATTTCGCCAAGCTGCATGAGCGGATGCAAAAAGAACTCGGCGTCGACGTCCGTTTCAACACGACCGGCCAGTCGCTGATCACCGACGCCAACGGCCGCGTGACCGGCGTCAACGCCACGATGGAGGACGGCAGCACGCTGAAGGTCACGGCGAAAAACGTCATCCTCGCCAGCGGCGGATTCGGCGCCAACGAAGAGATGTTCAAAGAGAAAACCAAGGTGAACTACTACAACTATTACGGCTGGGGCAACAAGGGCGAAGGCGTGAAAATGGCTTGGGCCGTCGGGGCCGACGAAATCGGCAGCGGCGTGATTCAAATCCACTTGGGCGACCTTTCGGGCACCAAAGGGATTTTCGAAAACTACAACGGCCGTCCGACTTTTACGGTCAAAGACCTGCCGCTGTTCTGGGTCAATAAAGAAGGTACGCGGTTCGTCGACGAAGGCGTCGTTTACGATAACGTCCTGTGGGGCAACGCGGCATATTCCGCAGGCGGCGAATATTTCGCCGTCATCGACCAGGCCACGGTCGACAAATTGACCAAGGAAGGCAGCCCATTGTGCGGCGCTTATCAGGTGAACGGGGACGGCTTGTTTGCTCAAGGGCGCAACGACGTAAGCAAGTTGAAGACGGCTCCGATCAAAGGTTTGCAGGCCGACCTTGAGACGTTCTCCAAAGATGGCGTCGTTCACATCGGCAAAACGCTGGACGAGCTGGCCAAAGCGACGGGCATGAACGCCGCGAAGCTGAAGGCCTCGGCACAAGCGTACAACCAGGCCGTCACGGCGAAAAAAGATACGCTCTACTATAAAGATCCGGCTTACCTGCAATACACGATCGAAAAAGGTCCCTTCTACGCCATCCGCGTCAGCGGCTCTACCTACGGTTCTATCGGGGGCGTGCGCGTCAACGAGGATCTTCAGGCGCTGACCGCCGAAGGCAAGGTCATCTCCGGCCTCTATGCCGTCGGCAACGACGCCGGCGGATTATACGATAACAGCTATCCGGACGTTGAGGGCTTGACGATGGCATTTGCCGTCAACTCCGGCCGGATCGCCGGGGAACATGCCGCTGCCCATAAATAAATAAGGGACAAGGCTCTACCCCCTCCCTATAACAAGAAACCCGTTCGCCCGATGGCCTCCATCGGAACGAACGGGTTGTTTTTTTAGATGCGAACGGCCTTCATCATAAACTCAAAATAGTCCTGGCCTTCCTTCAGCAAATCGAATTGCTCGACGTCGGCGATCCAATAGCGGACCAACCCCAGATTCCCATCGGACCAGTAATGGCCGATTTTCTCCGGCATCAGTTCGGAGCGGAAAGCCCCTTGCTGCTGCCCCAGCCGGATATACCCCTCGATAAAGCTGTTATGCAAATCGGAAACGTCGCCGCTCGTGAACTGAACGGAATAGATGATTTTGAATATTTCCCGCGACATGGCGGGCCCGCATTCCAATACGGTCCGGAAATAAAGCCGGATATACTCCTGCAGCTGCGGCTCCGCCGGCAGTTCGGGATTCACCTTCAAGCCGTGGAACAAGCGCTCGTTGATATCCTTCAATATTTCGATCGCGATATCGCTTTTGGAGCTGAAATGGGTATAAAAAGAACCTTTGGCCACCTCGCTGGCCTTGCAGATTTGCGAGATGGTCACCTCGTCGTACCCGTAGGCCGAGATCAGCTCGATCGAATTGCGCAAAATCTTCTCTTTGGTCAGCAGCGACTGCTGCTCCCGCTTCTTCAATGTCATGCTTGGTTCCCCATCCATCGGTTATTGGCCGGATCACCCGATCCTTCTCTTGTTCCAGTGTAACGGATGACTTCCCCGGGGTGCAAGCTTTCCGAATCCAAGCTCCCCCGCTAAAACTTGAATTGGCCGACTAGGCGATTCAGCTCGTCCGCCACGTCCTTCATTTCGCCGGCCGATGACGAGACTTGCTCCATGCTGGCCAGTTGCTCCTCGGTGGACGCCGATATTTCCTCCGTGGATGCGGTCGACTCCTGAGCGATCGAGGAGATGCTTTCGATCGTGCCGATGACCTCGTTCTTGTCGTGGTTCACCTGGTCGATGCCGCCGATCAGCACCTGCATTTCCTCAATGATATGATGCACCGTTTGGTCGATCTTCTTGAAGGCTTGTCCGGTTTCCCGCGAAACCTCGCTCGTCCGGGTAATGACCTCGGCGCCTTGCTGCATGTAGCCCTGCGTCCGGCTCACCGCCGTGCTTACTTCCCGAACCATCTCTTCGATCCCTTGCACGGAGCCGGTCGTTTGCTCGGCCAGCTTGCGGATTTGCATCGCTACCACGGCAAACCCCCGGCCCTGCTCCCCGGCCCTAGCGCTTTCGATCATCACGTTCAAAGCCAGCAAATTCGTCTGCTCCGCCACCGTTTTGATGACCGAGGTGACCTGCGTGATCGCCTCCGATTTCGCGCTGAGATCGTTTACCTGTTCCTCGATGCCCATCGTCACTTCCGCGTTTTCGCGAATGGCCTGCTGCAGTTGCTTCATGCTTCCCATGCTGATTTGGTTCGCTTCCCGCGTCTCTTCGATGGTCGCTTTCATCTGATCGGCCCGCTGCGCCAGCGATATGATTTCTTCTGCGAGCCGGTTCAGCCGTTCCAGCCCTTCCTGCGAGTTCAACGCCAGATCCCCGGAACCGGCGGCCAGCGAATCCGTCGCCGCGGAAATTTCCCTGGCGGCGATCGAGGATTCCTCGATCATGGCGGAAAGCTGCTGCGAGCCGGCCGTCACCCGGATGGCGCTGCGCTGAATATTCTCCATCATGCCGCCCAGCGTTCTTCGCATATGCGCGAGATCCGCCGCCATTTTGCCGATTTCGTCGTTGCCGTTATGTACGAATTCCGTCGAGAAATCCCCTGCCGCAAATCCTTTGATCCGATCCGACATCATCGAGATCGGCCGGATCATTCTCCGGGCCATCAACAGGCCGAGCCCCACCGCGAACAACAAAATAACCAGCGAAATGATAATCGTTTCGAGCAAGGCTTCGCGGATTTGCGCATACATGCTTTCCAGCGAGATCCCGACGTTCAATGCTCCGGAAAGCTCCTCGCTATAAGCGAAATCCGTTGAAATGTTATATACCTTTTCCCCGCCGGCCGTTTCCAAAATGCTTCCCCGGGTTTCCTGCCGGGCAACGACCGCCGATATATCGGTGCCGGAGCCCGCGGCCGAGGCAGAGGAGGTGGCGTCCGTCTCCGCGGTCTCGCCTTCCTTCCGGATCTTGCTGTTATCGGAAACGATCATTTGTCCGGAGGCGTCGGATAATGAAATATATTCGATATTCCCGTTCCCTTCCGTTTTGATCGTTTGGAACACCTTCTGCAGTTCCTCCAGGTTCATAATCTCGTTATTGGCGATCTCCCGTTTCATGTTCGTAACCAGCGTCGTGCCGTCGCTTTTCATCTGCATGGTCATCGATCTTTGCACTTCATAATAGGAGACCAGCGTAAACGAAACCGCGCACACCGCCATCAGCAATACGATCAACGCGAGTATTTTGCCGGTAAGCGATGAGAACCGGAACAACCTGAAGAAACGCAATGGCTTGACTTGCCTGGACATAAATTATTCCACCTTTTGAGATTATTTTCACATGTAAAAAATGCAGGTTACGCCAATTTTTGTCGATTCATGCACAATTACGGCTTTACTAATTTTAACAAAAAACGTAAAAATCACAGTGACTATTTTAATATCTTCCATGCCAGGGGATGTAGGACTTTGGACGCATACACGCCCGCATTTCCCCGTTCGAGCAATGAAATAAGGCCCGAAACGCTGCAGCTGCGGTCGAGCGACTGCCGCTGAACAGTCGGCGTCACATTTTATCCAAGAATCCGCTCTTCTCCCGCCGGACGAACGAGCTTTCGCGCATATTTGCCTGTGAATCGCAGACAATAACCAGCGAATACCAAATGAAAGGAGCAAGAGGCATGGCCCAAATCAACGAGCAGGAGCTGCAAAGCCTGCGGCACCTCATCGGCGCCCATGAGACGGCACACCAAAAAATGCTCACCTACGCGCAGCAATCCGCCGACCCGCAGGTAAAGGCTTATTTTCAAAAATCGGCCCAGGACGCGCTGAACACCAAGCAACAGCTAATGTCATTTTTAAACTAGGGAGGAATCAGGTCGACATGATGCAAGATAAAGACATGGTCAATGACGCGCTTTCGATGGTCAAAAGCAGCCTGACCACCTACACCAGCGTGATTTCGGAATGCGCCAATCCCCAGCTGAGATCCACGATCCAGCAGATTCGGAACAATTGCGAGGCATCCCAATACGAGTTGTTCCACCTGGCGCAATCGAAAGGCTTCTATCAACCGGCGATGATGGCGGACAACATGGAAGTCCAGCAAGTGAAATCGCAGTTGGGCGGCTGAGCAAAAGGTTAGTTTGCGCAAAAAAGACGATCTCGCTTTCATTGCGAGATCGTCTTTTTCGTTTACGATTTGTCTTCTCCTGCAGGAGCGGCAGACCATCGTCTTGTAACCTTTATTCGAGGAACCCATGATGAGACAGCAGGTCTTGGGTGGCGTTCCATAACTTTTTTTGCATTGCGGCATCTCCTCCAGGGTGCACGGGCTTAATCGGATTCCCGGTTCCCACGTTGAAGTACCCTCCTGTCACCTCTTGATACTTTGAGTCCGTGATTAAGCGAGTCATGATTTCAGCCCCCCTTCGGGGATCTCCAATATGAAAAAGGTTCATAAGACGTTCGATGACAGATGCAAATCTGAGTTCACGTCCAAGGCCGGTGACATTGAATCCCGGATTCAGGGCATTCACACTGATCCCCGTACCAGCCCATCGTCGGGCCAATTCAACCGTGAACATGATGTTCAACAACTTGGTTTTTCCATATATCGCGGACGAGCCGCGGGCAGTAAAAGGAGAGGTATCGGTTAAATCCTCAGGCAGCTGTAATTTGCCATGGTTTCGCGAGGCTTCCGAGGCAACATTGACAACCCGGGCTTTCCCCGCTTTTTGTAAGGATGGCTGCAAGGCATGCGTCAGTAACCATGGAGCTAAATAGTTAACGGCGATCATTTCCGAAAATCCCTCGGAGGTGATTCGCGGCTTGAAGGCGTGAATTCCCGCATTGTTCAAAAGCACATCGATGACAGGGTACGCTGCAGCAATTTCTTTGCCGACTCGCTTAACCTCACTCATTAACGACAGGTCCCCGAAAAAGAAGGCAACATTGGCGGAAGCATGGGTTTCTTGAATGATTTTCTTCGTTGCTTCCGCGCGTGCTCTGCTTCTAGCTGTCAGAACCAGGCGGAAACCTCGTTTCGCCAAATCAATGGCCGCAAGCTGTCCCAGACCACTTGTGGCTCCGGTTATGACAACAACTGGATTTTTCGGCATCATGACCATTCTCCTTTATGGTGATACAATATTTTTGAAAAAATAAATCCAAAAAAACGGTATCAGCCAATGAATTTGATTGATATATGTCAACTATATTGATTTAATTGATATATGTCAATCAAATGGAGAAGTTATTTTTTGACTGAAAGTAAGGTGGATATAGATGGAAAACAATCAATCCAGCAATAACCCGAGAGAGCAATTGGAGATCGCTTTAGGCGAGCAGCTTAACGCTCTCATCAGCGCTGCGCATGCATTAAACGTCAGGGCTGCGGCGCGGTTCGATTCGTCGTTGCAGCCTGCTTCCTTCCATATTGTTCGTTGGCTCTACTCTTACGGGCCAACAAGTGCTGCGGCCCTAGCGGAATCAACGGCTATGGATCGCAGTTCCGTAAGCCGACTCGCGAAACAATTGGAAGTTCTTGGGTATGTGAGAAGGGAAGCTTCTCCTGATGATGGCCGAGCCATTCTTCTTTCACTTACAGAGTACGGACAGCAAAAGACAATTCAGGCCCTCAAAGAAAAAGAGTCCGTTTTTTTTGAACGGATCTCAGGCTTGAATGATGCTCAACTTCATGAATTCATCCAACTTCTCAGACACTTTAATGGTTTTTGAGTCACTAGGAACGTTGCTCCAGTACCGTCGTTGGATAGCGGGCTAATTCTCTGCTCAACTCGGCTACGGCCTCATCCAACACGCTTAACGGACGCGCTGCTTCTGCAGCGGACGACTTAAAAAGAAGAGGAGCCGTCCCTAGGCTCTCCGGATGAAAAGTCTTTGGGCGGCTCCGTTTGGGTTAAGCATGGTATTTTTCGGTGGGCTGGTTTAGAATCCACTCCAACATATCGACCTGGGCTTGGATCACGGGGTCGTTTTCCCTGACGGCCAACAGTTGTTTAAGTTCGATCAGCTTGCGTTTGACTTGGTCTTCCGTTCTCATGGAATTTCCTCCGACATTCACAGTTTCGCCGCATTCGTGGGCCTGAACGCTTATGCGTTCATTATACCATACCGGCTGAGCGGCTCTCGCTTCCGCCCTTTCTGGCATCCCGGCTACCCCCTAGGCTATAATGGGAATAGGCAATCGTTTTTGCATCTTAAGACAAAGGACGGAAAACCAAACCATGATCGACAAGCCCAATGCCAATCCCCTGGAACAAATGAAGGCTTTGCAGAAAACGCTGACGCGGTTCATCATGATGTACAAATTCGCGCTCCATGAGGTGGAGACCAAAATCGAAATTTTGCAGGAGGAGTTTCAACTGCTCCATGATTATAATCCGATCGAACACACGAAATCGCGGGTCAAATCGCCGGAAAGCATCATGAAAAAGCTCTATCGCAAAGGCGGCATCACCTCTCTTGACGACATCAAGCGCAACATTCACGATATCGCCGGTATCCGGATTACCTGCTCTTTTATTTCGGACATTTACCGGATCAGCGAGATGCTGCAAGCCCAAAAGGATTTGAACATTCTCTCGGTGAAGGATTATATCAAAAATCCCAAGCCCAACGGCTACAAAAGCCTGCACATGTTAGTCGAGGTCCCGGTGTTTATGTCGGACCGCGAAGAACTGGTCTGCGTCGAAATCCAAATCCGTACGATCGCCATGGATTTCTGGGCCAGCCTGGAGCACAAAATTTTCTACAAATACAACGAGTCCGTCCCGGAACGGCTGCTGCAGGATCTCAAAAACGCCGCCGACACCGCTTACGAGCTCGATATGAAAATGGAACAGCTCCAGCAGGAGATGGAGGAGATCAAGCACGCCCACCAAGCGGAGGCCAACGGCGATTTCCAACTGCTGCTCGACAACCAGAAGATCAACATCCCGCAAAACCTGCTTCGGTTGCTGTCGGGAGAATAACACGGTTGGATCAGGAGGTCGGGTCGCGGGCAGGTTCTGGGCACAATTAAGCGGAAAAAGTCCGGCGAATTTAACTAAAAAAAGAAGCAGAGCGCCCGTTCGCTCTGCTTCTTTCATTAGCAATCTTCACGCATCCCCTGCCGGCCCATAGGCGGCGACGATGGCATCGGCGATGCGCGTCGCGGCCCCTTTTCTATCAACTCGATTTTTATTTTTTGGTAAACGAGGCGTTATCGAAGTTACCGATGTAGATATACTTCGAGTCTGTCGTACCGGTCAGGACGAGATACACATCATAAACCCCGGTAACGGTTCGGTTCAGTTCGCCGGACGCAATCTTGTAGGTTCCCCAGGACCCCGCCGTCGGCGGAACGGGAAGCGTGCCAACCAACGTGCCGTCTACTCCACCGAGCCGAACTTCGACCACGGCATCATTGGGGCAACTGCTGCTGTTGCCTGAGTACTCGATCGAGAACTCATTCACTCCGGCGCTGCCGAAGTCCATTCCTTTGTAGGCGAGCCAAGCGCCGTTAAAGGTGTTTGCGACCTGATTATGGCCATTGCTGATTTCTGTTTTGAGAGGCGTCCCTTTCGCCGGATTTTTCGCCGTCGACCACGCATCATAGTTTTCCAGTTCCAGCTTGGCAAAGTCGGTTCTGGTATTTATATACGAAAAGGCCGCAGATTCAAAATTCCCGATATAGGTGTATTTCGAATCGGTTGTACCGGCGAGCACGAGATAAACGTCCTGCACGCCGGTCAAGGTCCGGTTCAATTTGCCGGATGCCGTTTTGTATTCTCCCCAGGAACTGGCCGTCGGCGGCGTGGCTACTGTCCCGACCAAGGTGCCGTTAGCGCCGCCAAGCCGAATTTCGACCCTGGCGTCCGAAGCCGTATTCGAGGTGTTGCCCGCATAGGTAATGGAGAACTGATTGACGCCTTCGCTGCCGAAATCCATTCCTTTGTAGGCCATCCATGCCCCATTGAACGTATTGGCTACTTGATCGCTTTCGATTCCGCCTGAAGCCCGCTCCTTTTTTAAAGGAGTGCCTTTGGCGGGATTCAGCTCGGTCGTCCATTCATCGAAGTTTTCAAGCTCCAGTTGGGCAAAGTCGGTTCTGATCTTCTGATTTCCCCAGGTAAACTTGTCGAAGTTTCCGATGTATGGGCGTGCGCTCGTCGTGCTGCCTCTCATGACAACGTAAAGGTCCTGTTTCCCGGTTACGGTTTTGGCGAATGCGGCGTTGACGGTCGAGTAATTGTCCCAGCCGTTGCCGGTGTTCGGCAACGTTACCGTGCCGACAAGTTCTCCGTCCACGCCGCCCAGCCGGAATTCGAGCGCCGCGTCGGTCGGAGCCTTATCCGATGGAGCCGTGTATTCCACGATTACCCGGTTCGCTCCTTCCGTGCCGAAATCAATGCCCTTATACGACAGCCAAGCGCCGTTAAAGGTATTTTTCACCACGGTTCCGTTGTTCGCGTCTTCCGTTCCAAGCGGGTTGTTATTGAACGTATTCACGTCTATCGACATCGTTGAGAATCGCTCGAACTGAACCGTTTTCGGGTCTTCCACCGGCGGTTCCGGCTCGACCGGCAGCTCCGGCACGTCAGGCGTTTTTGCCGGTACCGGAATCGGTTCTGGCAGTTCACCTTCGCCCGGATGTTCGGGTGGTTCGGGAGCCTGTTCCGGCTGCGAGACGATTGGCTCAGCCAGCCACACCGAATCGTAGATGCTGCCGTTATAGTCATCCACCAGGTAAATGTTCACCTGATATCTGCTCGAATTGACGTTAAACGTCTGCGATAAGTCGAATGCTCCCGTTTCCACGGGCACGGCGCTGGACAACATCGCCTGGCCGCTGCCGTTCATCAGTTGGATGACGGCGACCGCCTGATCGGCGTAAGCTCCTTTCAGGTTACCGTCGATATTCACCACCATATTGCCTTTCCGGTTCACGTCCGCCTTCAGGTCGAACACGTCCCACACGATATCGGAGGTGTAAACCTTATCGGAAACCAAACGCTCGCCGGGAGCTCTCCCCGAGCTTGCGTCTCCCTTGATTCTGACTTGAACCTGTCCCGCCGCATAAGCGCCCGGACCCACGATTTGCGGATTGGCGGAAGCGGCCGTCCAGTTCTTGCCTCCGTCGGTCGTGAATTCATAGTCGGTTGCGTTCTCAAAGCCCGGCACGACGGTCCAACCGAAGGTATTGGCTTCGTCATCGGCCACGGGCCCGGTCGGAGCCGCAGGCACCGTCAGCCGCTTCACGGCTTCCAGTCCGAAATCGAAAGCGATATCCGAACTGCTGCCCCCCGATTGATGGACCTCCGCCGTCAGCACGTTGGTGCCTGTCACCAGCAGCGACGGGTCGATACGGAACGTGTTCTTGTCCCGCTCGTCGTTGACGGTGACGTTGGCGTATGTGGTATAGCCTACCGGACCGCCTGGCATATTGGTACGAATGATTTCCTTCCCGTTCAGGTAAACGACGGCGCCGTCGTCGCGAACCAACGCGGCGTCAAGTTCAAGGATATCCTGGGTGTCCGCCACCTCGAACGTTTTACGGAAGTACGTCGTCGGATACTTGTTGTTGCCGTCCGTTCCGTAGCCGACGATCGTTTTGGCGTAGCCTTTATTATCGTAACCGAGCGGAGCCGCCCCCGCGCCCCAGGCGTTGTCGTCGAACCCGGCCTCGTGCCAGCCGCCGTTCGGCGCTTGCCCTTTGTCGTAATATTTCCACGCCGAGCCAAGGGCGATCAGCTCCTGACGGCTAAGCGTATCGTCGACGCCGGCGCCGTAATCGGTCATCGGCGGGGTCGACTTGGCCGTGGCGCCCCAAGCCATATTCGGCTTGGACCCCATTTCGAACTCCAAGGTTCCGCCGGCCATGATCTCCTTGTAGTCGATCCAGGCCTGGTCGAAGTTCTTCCCGTTCAACAGCGCCGATTGAATGAAGCGGTTCTGGCTGGAAACGTTGTTCGCCTTGATCGTCAACGTCTTTCCGCCGTCCAGATGCAGCTTCACTTCCGAGAAGATCGGCGATCCGATCAGGAAAGCGGCGTCCCCCGGATTGGCCGGGAACAAGCCTAACGCGCTGTACACGAACCAAGAGGCCATCGCGCCCGCATCGTCGTCCATCGACGGCAGGTACCCTTCCGGGTCGGCCCGGTACACGCGCGATTGGAGCGGATACGAGTAAGCCCCGTGGTTGTGGTATTTTTGCGTGACCACTTCCGTCGTGAATTCCCGGGCGTAATATTGGGTCAGATAAGGATACCCCAGATAATTGAACAAATACGGGGCATCCAAGTCCGTTTCGTTAATGGCCATGTATTCGTCTCTTTGGAAAAAGTCCACCAGTTGCTTGGCCATTTCCGTTTTGCCGCCCACCAGCTCGGCCAGTCCTTGAATGTCCTGCATCACGGACCAGCGATACTGCCACAGATTGCCTTGGTAGGCGTATTTGTCCACCGCCGTAACGTCCGAGCCGCTGACGTCCGTCCCGTTCGGCGTGAAGAAACCGATCTTCTTGCCGGTTTCGTCGGCCTGTTTCGGATTCCACAGGCTTTGGTAAGACTGCGCCACGCGCTTGTATTTCTCGTACGTATCTTTGTCGCCGATCAGCTCGGCCAATTTCATCGGGAAATAGCCGCTTCTCGCCTTTTCCAGTTGGCCGGACACTTTATCCTGGTCCCCGAAGTTATCGGCATCGGCGCCCATACCTTTCAGTGCCGTATAGGCGTCGAAATCCTTGAATCCCTTCGCGTAGGCATCCAGGACAACCGCGCCGTTAAACTCGTTGCGCACCGTCGGGCTTGGCCAGTAGCCATCCCCCCACTGGGTATATGTCCCGCGCGTTTTGTACAAATCGACCAGCGATTTGACCATGTTGTTGTATTCCTTCGGCGTCAGCACGGAGAACAGGGCATATTTTCGGAAATCGTCCCAGGTCGTCCAGCCGTTGTAATACTCGAAATCGTCGCCCAGCTCCGAGGCTTGGCGGATCGTGTTCTCGTCCCGTCCCGCCCGGAAGGTGCCCGCCGAGCTGGTGACGTTCTTGGGATGGAGGAACGTATGGTACAGCTGCGTGTAAAAAATCCGCTTATTCTCTTCGTCCGCATCCGTCACCTCGACCTTGCCGAGCAGCTCGTTCCAGGCGTTGCGGATTTTGGCGTGCTGGGCATCGAAATCCCATCCTACGATATCGTGATCGCGCTCGTATTTCGCCTGCTCGACGCTGATCGGCGACAAGCCGACCTTGGCTTGCACCGTTGTACCCCCAGCCGTATTGAAGTTGACCCACGCGCCGGTTTTCGGGCCGGTGCGCGTCGCTTCCGCTCCGGTTGCATCGCCGGACCAAGAGGTGTAGGAATCAAAGTCTTGGTCGAACTGGATGGAGTAATACATCGTGTAATAACCGTGTTCGCAAACATTCTTGGCTTTAATCATGCCGGAAATCGTATTATTGTTCTCGACTTGCAGGCTGGCATCCAGCATACCGTCTCTGCTGTAGTTATTGCTTAAATCGACAAGCACGGATCCGGTCGACGCGTTCTCCGGGAAAGTATACCGATGAAAGCCTACCTTATCCGACGCGGTCAGCTCGACCCCGACGCCGGAAGCCAGTTTCACCGCGTAATAACCCGCGGAAGCCTGCTCGCTGTTTTTGTCGTAGGGTTGCTTGTATTCGTTGCTGTTGTTCGTGAACGTGCGGGTTTCCGGCATCATCAGGATGTTGCCGCCCGCCCCGTTGCAGCCGACGCCGCTAAACCGCAGATGCGAAAACCCCTTCAGGTTTTTATCCTGATAGTAGTAGCCGCTAAAAGCGCCGCCGTCGCTATCCGGTCCCAGCGAGACCAGCCCGAACGGCATGGTCGGCCCCGGATTCGTCTGGCCGTTGTCGCCCAGCGTATTGATGAACGGGTCCACGTAGTCGGCCGGGTCCAGGCCTACCGGCGGATACGCCGGCGTTTGTCCCGCGTCGACCCCGTAGAGCTCCAACTCGTACAGGCGCACCGTATTGGAGTCGTAGGCCCCTTGGCTCACGTAAAACCGTACGTACCGGGCGGAAAAAGGCTCCGGCAAATAACGGTCGACGATCGTCTGCGCGTTGTTTTGCACGACGTCGACATCCGTCCAGGCCGCGCCGTCGTCACTTTTTTGCAGGCGGAAATTTTTCGTGTTCCAGAACGGGCTGGTGCCTTCGTTCAAGCCCGCGTTTTTGACGACCCACTCATTGATGGTATATACCTGGCCCAAATCGAGCTTCATCCACTTGATCTTCGCCGCCGAGTTATCGCACCACTTGGTATCGTTTTTGCCGTCTACGGCAAACTTGGGGCCTTCGCTGCTTTTGCATTGGCCCGAGGCCGTCGCCTTGGCGTTCAGCGCCACATTGCGGGTAGCCGTTCCCCCTCCCGCCGCCGCGGCAACCGCCCGCAGCTCGGCCGCCGAAACGGTGCCGACGACGAACAGCGATTCCATCAAGCCGTACAACAGCATCACCGTCAACAATATCGAGACTATCCTCTTCCCCATCGCGTTTCGTTTCCCTCGCTTTCGTCTAGTCCATGATCCGTCCGACATTTACAGGAGCCGCCCGACCATGACGGCCACTTCGGCCCGGGTTACCGCTTGACGCGGGTGAAAGCGGCTGCCGTCCCCCTGAATCCAGCCCTGCGTCCATGCCTGATTCGCCGCGGCCGTCGCCCAGGCCGAGATCTCCTTCGCATCAGCGAAAGCCGGGGCTCCCTGTCCGCCCTTACCCGATGCGTCCATGGCCTCCGCCGCGCGCACCAGCGATACGACGGCTTCCTCCCGCGTAATCGGATCGTTGGGCCGGAACGCCCCGTTATAGCCCGAGACGATGCCTAGGGCCGCAGCTTGCGCTACCGGTTGTGCGTAATACCGGTCCGCCGTTACGTCCTTGAACGGGGTTGCGCCAGAACCGCTTGTAGTAGCCTGGCCCGTACCATCGGCTTGCTCTACGCCACGCATGATCAGCGTGACGAATTCCGCGCGCGTGATGCTGCGGTTCGGGGCGTAGTGCCGTTCATCCACGCCGGTGACGATATGCTTCGCCGCCAGCGATTTCACGGCTTGTTCCGCCCAGTGCCCGACCAAGTCCAGGAACGTTTTGTTATATTCCAAAATCGCATAGTAGCTAAAATGCTCCGCCGTAAAGGTGAATACGCCGCCTTCCAATTTACCCGGCACGTATTCGGCTCCCTGGCCGTCCACGTAATATACGCCGGCCAGCTCGGCGGAAATCTTCTTCTCCTGCTCTTCGGTCAACTTCAGCGTGACGATTGCCGGCCGATCCAGCTGGTGAATCTCCTGAATCCGATCCCCGGAGATGACCTGAATGACTACCGACAGCACGACGCCGGTCGGCTTATAGTCGGCATCGGCCCGCAGCGACTGCTCCACCGTCGTTTGCGCTACCGCGGACCAGGCCGCGTTCAGCACGACGCGCACCCGCGACGACGCGTTGTCTGACGCCGCAATGGCTCCGGCCGAAAAGCGTACCGTCCGGGTTCCCGTCGTAATCACAAGGCCTAGGTTCTTCGCCTTGAGCTCGTTCAAAGCTTGCCCCGGCAGCTCCAACGCGGTTCCCGCTTCGCCGGCCGCCGCTGGCAGCTCAATCGATACCGCGCCGCCGCTGACCGCTTGCTGAGCGGTTTGCGCCAACGTGTCGCTGCCGACGATATACCGTCCGTCCTGCGCCAGCTCCGGCCGCGCGATGGAACCGTCGGCCTGGCCGGCGCCAGGCGGGATACCCGTTCCATCCGCCGGAGTCGAAGCCGCAGGGGGAGTCGGACTCGTCCCCGAACCGCCGCCACCCGGCGTGCTCCCGCTTACGACAGAGAACGTCTCGGTTTTCGTTTCGCCCCCGCTGCCCGCAACGACGGTATAGCGGCCCGGCGGAGCGAGATCGTCGCTCGCCGGAATCCCGACGGTTGCGGAATAGTTGCCGCTGACCGCCTGGATCATGTCGACGTAAAAGACCGTTTGCGCCGGACTAACGATTTTGATGGCGACGGCATCGTCCGACTCGCCCGGAACCGTGCCGGATAACGTCAGTTCGCCGCCGCGGCGCACTTCCTTCGTGCTTAGCGTTAACGTGAAGGCGTCGGCCGCCAGGACGGAGACCGGCGAGAGCGCGAACAGCAACGCCAGCAAGCCTGCCATATATTTTTTCACGGAGTATCGTCCCTTCTTTCTATCCATTACTGGAGCACCAGCGGTCTCGACAGATAAACCGGCACGTTCGGATCGCTGTTGAACCGGTCCATGACGAACACCTTCACCTTGTAATTCGCTCCGCTGACATTAAAGTATTGGGAAACCTGCAGCTGATCCGGCTTGACCGGAATCGCATTGATCAAAACCGGCGTATTGCCGTTCATCAGTTGGAACACGACGTTCGCCTCGCCGCCGTTAACATCCAGTTGTTTTACCGTGACGTCGACCTTCAATTTCCCGTCGCGGGTCAACTTGCCGGAAAGCGAATAAAGGTCGTTCGTAAACGCTTGGTCCGACGGTAGCGGCACCCCCGCTTCGATGCCCGGGACGGCGTTCGCTTTCACGCGTACGCTGATCCGGCCGGCCGGATATTCGCCGGTCCCGATCGGTTGCGGGTTCGCCGTAACCGGCTGCCAGGTTGCCCCGCCGTCCACGCTGTACTCGTAATCCGCCGGGTTATCGAAGCCCGGGGCATGGGTCCAGCCGAACGTATTGGCCCCGTCATCAACGACCGGACCTACCGGCGATGCTGCGGCGTTTCCTTCCGCTTTCACGGTCACGGCCTCCGAGTTGTCCCGTTTGTCGACGGCTGTAACGGCAAATTCATATACGGACGAAGGGTCGGCCTCATCGACGATATACTGGTACATGTTCTTGCCTTCTTCGGCCGGAACGTAGACGCTCCAGTTCATGCCCAGCTTGCCGTTCGCCTCATAGATGCGATAGCCTCTGATCCCGTCTTCCGCACTGCCGTTCTCCGGTTTGGTCCAGGTGAGCGCCCATTTTCCGTTTCCGGTTTTGCCGGCGCTCAGATTTCTGACCGGATCCGGCTTGTCGTCCGTCCGCACGATCGTGTAAGCGTCAAACGGGTTTTGCTCGCCCGAGCGGTACGATTCGATCGTAAAGCTGTCCTTCGTCATGCGGATGCCGGAGTAAATCGGTGTTTTCCGCTGCTCGTAAACGGCGGCATAATATTTGTCGATGTTATTGTTCACGTCGTAGTATTTCGTCCCTGCCGAGTTATTGACGATATACATCGTGCCATCTGGATTCAGCGGGTTCCCGTTATCGTCCAGCTCCGGATTCTTGATCGGCGTATCGTCGTACATTTGGTAGGAACGCATGTAAGTATGGTCATGCCCCTGCAGGACGATGTCGATCCCAAGCTCATCGAACACGGGGTAAAGCATGTCCCGCAGTTCAAAAATTTCGCTGTCGGCGGAATGTCCGCCTACGGAATAAATCGCTTTGTGGAAGGCTACGACCTTCCACTTCTTGTCCGTCTGGGCCACTTCCCGTTTCAGCCATTCGATCTGCTGCTTGAACGCTTCCCGCTGCCGATTGTCCCAGCCCATGTCCATCGTATTCAGCACCATGAAATGGGCGTCGCCGTAATCGAACGAATAGACGCTGCCCGGCGGAAGCGGGTCGTCGATGGAATCGTTCGGGTAATAAAAATGATAATAGTAGTTGTCGTTATAAGGTCCTTCATGGTTTCCGACGGCCGCCATGATCGGAAGATGCATCAGCATGTCCTGGGGCTTGCCGAAATAATCGAGCCATTGGCTTTCCAGCGCCCCGGCATCCACCTGGTCGCCGGTCATGATCATGAACTTCGATTTCGGATAATGATCCAAAGCTTGACCGAGCGTGTCAGCCCAGACCTCGTAATCATGCGTATTCGCACCTTGCGAGTCCGTCAGGTACAGGAACTCGTAATTCGGTTCTTGGGCCCCTTCGGTCGTAAACGTCCCCGTCTGGCTCCAATTCCCGTCGCTGCCAACCCGGTACTGGTACGCAGTTCCCGGCAGCAAGCCCTGCGCCAACACTTTATGGCTAATGAAGGAGCCGTTGGTCGTGTTGGTGATTTTCAAATTCAGAATCCGCGTATCCTCCGGTTTTCCCACGAAACGCATGACCCCCGGGGAATCGAAGCCTTGTCCGGCCGGCACGATATCCACAATGCTGTCCGTGGCGCCCGCCGGAGCGTTCTCCGGTTTGTCGTAATTCGTGTACCAGGCGAAAGAACGTTTCGTTTGGGGATCCTTGTAAAAAGACATCGCAATCGCAATCGGCGCATAATTCCCCGCCCGGTTCTCCGGGCTGAACGCAAAGCTGCCCACGGCACGGCCGTCTGCGGCATATCTCAGCCCGCCTTGACCGTCGTACGTCACGTTGACGATTTCATTGGACCTGACTGCCTCGGACAGTTTCAGCTTCAACACGGAACTGTCCGTGCCAAGCTCTGCGCTTTGCGCCGCGACCGTCCGCCCGCCGGACGTCACGCTCAAGCGATCCTTCAAGCCGGCCGGCAAGTCGTCCAGCTCCGCCGCCATACTCAGTGATACTTCCAAGCCGTTCACGGCCACGCTGCCCGCGATCGGCCCGCTGTAGTCTTCCGGCAAATAGAACGCGGAAGCGGGGACGATATCCTTCGCCAGACTTGGCGTCGACCATCGCAAATACAAATTGGAGCCGCCCTTATCCTCGAAGTATTCCACTTTGAAGTTGTACTTTTGGCCGCCCTGCAGCGTAATCGGGGCGCTGGTCTGCTCCTTGTCCCAATCGTTTACCCAGTGGTCGATGACCGGTTGATCGTCGATCCAAAGCCGGAATCCGTTGTCGCCGATCATGTAGAACGTGTAGTCGCCGGTTTCCGGTGCCATGATCCGCCCGGTCCAGCGGGCATTGGCATGGTCCTGGCTACCGGTCCGGCTTTGCAGCACCGGATCCAGATTCGTAAAGTTGATTTGCGAATCCACTGTGGTCGCTTTAAGCTCGCCAAAGCCAAACTCGCCGGTCCCCGTATAATATTGGGCGAGCAACCCCTGATCGTTGCCGGTCACCGGAGGCCCTGCCGTATCTCCCTTGAGATCCAGGTCAAAGTACAGGTCGGAGCTGGTGGCGCTATCCTGATGCACTTCGACAGCCAGCACGTTGGTGCCATTCACCAGCAGGGACGGGTCGATGGTAAACGGATACTCCTCCCGCGGGTCTGCGACGTTGCCGGAAGCCCGGGTCGTATACGTAATCGTCCCACTCGGCATATTCGTCCGGAAGACCTCCTCCCCGTTCAAATAAACCACCGCGCCGTCGTCGCGGATCAGTGTCGCCGCCAGCTCCCGGATCGCCGACGCATCCGCCACTTCGAAGGTTTTGCGGAAATAAGTCGTGATATATTTATTGCCGGAATCCGGCCCGTAGCTAATCACGGTAGCCGGCGGATTGGGTTTGCCGTTGCTGGCATAACCCAGCGAAGCAGGCGCTTGTTTCCAGCCGCTAACGTCAAAACCGTTGTCCCGCCAGGCCGTCCCCTGATCCGTGCCGTCGTCGAGATACTTCCACTCGCTGCCTCGCGGAATCAAAGCTGAAGGATCCGCAAGCGCCGCCGCGGCCGGGCCTGCGACCGTCACCAGCGCGGACGCCTTGTAGCCGCCGTCCGTCGTCGTTGCCGTGATGCCCGTGGTGCCGGCTCCAACGGCCGTGACCAAGCCGTCCGGGCTGACGGTTGCGACCCCGGAATCATCGCTTGTCCAGGCATAGGTTGCATCCGTCGCATTCGCCGGTGCGACTTCCGCCTTCAACTGCGCCGTCTCGCCGATCGTCAGCTCCAGGCTGGGCTTGTCCAGCGTAATGCCGGTGACCGGGACGAGCTCCGGATCCGTTGACGGACCGGTTTCCGGCTCGGCATCCGATGGGGTTGCCAAAGTACCGTAGGCTTCAAATTCGTAGATATTGGCCTGATAATTCCCGTTTGCATTCGCTTCCCCCGGATCGGTGATGTTCAGCTTGAAGAAGCGTGCCGTTACCGGGACATCCAATTCATGCGCCGATGTGCCGTACGTATTGTCCGTTACCGTTACCGCAGGCGTCCAGCTCACGTCGTCCAGGCTTGTTTCAATGGTAAAGGCCCGGGTGTTCCCCGAATCCGGCTCTCCCGCCGCGCCTGCATGGGCCAGCACGAACCGGTGCACGGTTGCTTCGGCCCCGGCGTCGACTTTCAGCCAATAAGGGTTGGGCTCGCCGGGCGGCTGCGAATCCCCTTCATACGCCCATTTGCTGCCTCCGAGATTTCCGTCAATCGCTTTGGCCGCAGCAAATTCATCGGAAATCTCCCCGTTTGCCGTGGCTGTTGCCCCGGCACCGGCAAACACATTAACATCCCCGGACTCCGCCTTTGCCGGCAGGACCGGGATATACCCCGCCGAGAACAACGAGGTTAATAGCACGACGATGGCAAGCAACCGGCTTGTCAGCGTGATTCTTTTCTTCACTCCCTATTTCCCTCCTCAATAAAGTATCGATGATTTAAGCAATAATACGTGTTCACCCCATTTCATTCAATTCATGCACCGTAAAGAGGACATTAAATTTCTGTAAAGCCCTTCGGCAAACCGGCCCGCTTCCCGGGATGTGTTACCCATTTGCGGCTAGTCAATAATTCCGCCGCTTCTTATATCTGTAAGTAAAGGGGCGTGATTGGATGAAACCGCGGGTGTCCCGGCGAAACGCCGAACGTATTGGATTTTGCCGAAGCCGCAAGGAGGTAAGCGCTTTCGAAATCATCGGATGTTACAGGGCAAGTCAGCCTGACGGAATGTCCTTCTTTACGGTTAAATCTATGTAAAATACGGCGCACTATTTCCTAAATTAGGGTCTTCTAATCTTCGATGATATGAACTTTAGGACGCAAAAAAGCCGGAAATTCCAAAGAATCTCCGGCTGGCGTGAATCCGTAAACGATCCATTCGCGTTATTGTCAGTTTTATCGTTTCATTCTTCTGTCGGTCGATAACGAAGCCCACTTGTCCTTTAGCCAAGGGCCGAACTCTTCGCCTTTTGCTCCTTCGTACGTATCGTATACGTCGATTCTCATCTTCTTTAATTTTTCCTCGAATTGTTCAAACGTATGTCCCTCGGGCAAGCTCTTCTTGATTCTTACCAGCATTTTGGTGAGTCCCTTAAACAGCTCGTCTGTCCGCTTCGGGGGCATTTGAACCCCAAGGCCGAATTGGATCAACTTCCGGTAAGCAGCCGCTTGAATCCCATGTACCGCATCATGATTCATGATATGGGTCAGGATTTCGATCGATTGCTCCGTCTCGTGCTGCCCCAAAACCTCGACGGCTTGCAGCCGCTCCCGCCAATTCGACGTACGATTGGCCGCCTTTCTTAATTCCTTGTAATCGGGATTCGATTCCATGTCTTGCCGTTCCATATTCATATTCATCTTTACGAGTTCCGCTCCTTTGGCTTCATTCCGGGCCGGCCTGTTCATCATTCAGGTTTGGTGGCCTGATCGATTCCCGCCGATGCGCCATGCCCCTTTTTGTCGGCTTTGCTGGTATAAGGCTTAGGAGCGTTTTTTGCTCTTCTCGCACTCGCCTGCCAGCGGTTCCATCCTTTTTTGTCCGTTCCTCTGCCCGTGCCGCCTTTGCCTTTGGCCATGTCATCACTCCGCTACAGTTGTTGTGCCGATTATCCCTTTACTTTTACCTTTTCCTTTACCCTTGCGTTTGCATTTTCCTTTCCCCTCGCCTTTTCCTTGGCCTTGTTTCTAGGTTCCCGTGCGGGCGGAGCCTCTTTCGGGGCGGGTGCCGTCTGGGTCATAGGGTAAGGATGGTCCTTGATTACGTTGATTCGTTTCCCGATCAATTTTTCGATATCGGCCAAATAGGGCTTCTCATCGAAATCGCACAAGGAAATCGCCACGCCGCTTTGCCCCGCCCGTCCCGTTCGACCGATCCGATGGACGTAGGTTTCGGGAATATTCGGCAGCTCGTAGTTGATCACGTGCGACAGCTCGTCGATGTCGATGCCTCTCGCCGCGATATCGGTAGCGACCAAAATCCGCAGCGATTTATTCTTGAAGTTATTGAGGGCCGCTTGCCGGGCATTTTGCGATTTATCGCCATGAATCGCCGCTGCGCTCACTTTGACCTTGGTCAAGTGGCGTACCAGCCGGTCCGCCCCATGCTTGGTTCGGGTAAACACGATCGCGGACGCAATGGACTTATCCTTTAAAATGTGCAGCAACAGGTCCTTTTTATTTACCTTATCCACGAAATACAGATTTTGTTGAATCGTATTCACGGTAGAAGAAACCGGAGTGATCGCCACTTTGACGGGATTCACCAAAATCGAGTTGGCCATTTGGGCGATCGCGTCCGGCATGGTCGCCGAAAACAGCAAGGTTTGCTTCTTGGGCGGCGTTTTGGCAATGATCTTCTTGACGTCGTGGATAAATCCCATATCCAGCATGCGGTCCGCTTCGTCAAGGATGAGAATTTGCAGGAACTTCAAATCGACCAGCTTCTGATTGATCAGATCATTAAGACGGCCGGGCGTTGCCACCAGAATATCCACGCCTTTCTGCAGCGCGGTTTCCTGCGACTTTTGCGATACGCCTCCGAAAATGACGGCACTGCTAAGCTTGGTGTGCTTCCCGTAAGCGCAAAAATTCTCGTGGATTTGCAGCGCCAATTCTCTCGTCGGCGTGATGACCAGCGCGCGAATCTTCCGCCGGCCCGTCTGCGGGACGCTGGTTTCGTTCAGCAATTGCAGCGTCGGTATGGCAAACGCGGCGGTTTTCCCCGTCCCGGTCTGCGCGCAACCCAGCAGATCCCTCCCGCTTAGGATGGGGGGAATCGCTTTTTCCTGGATGGCTGTAGGCGTTGTATAGTTTTCATGGTCGAGTGCCTTTAAAATAGAAGGGATAATGTTCAGTTCTTTAAATTGCATGTTTACTCCTTACTTCGATATGTTATTTTCGGTTTACCGAATCGTAGTTCAAGTGCATCATATCAGTATAACATAATTTTGAGGCATCCTTCAAATTAAGCAAAAAAGAACCGTTCCGAATTCGAACGATTCTCTTCGCATGGGATGCTGGCCGTCGGGACGGTCACATCCAGCATCAGATAAATCCCGCGATTAACAACACCGTTATAAGATTCAAGAATTGTGTTCTTTGATTAAGAGGTTATTTCGGAAACCGGCGAAATCAGGAAAGGAGGGCATGAAAAAAGCCGCCGAACAGGTCAGCGGCTTTCATATAGCGCTTGTTAATAATCGATCAATTCCGATTTTTGCAGCAATCTTCGTACCATAACCGCCGCCTGCGCTCTCGTTACGGCTTCTTGCGGAGCGAGCTTCCCGCCGTCCAATCCCGTTACGATCCCCGACTTTACGGCCACTGCCGCGGCTTCTTTCGCCCAACCGGCCATTTGCGCAGCGTCGCCAAAGGCTGCCAACACTTCGTCCGCCGCACCGGCTCCGGTTCCGGCAAGGTCCGCTTCCAGTCCGGCGATGCTCATCGCTCTGGCGATCATCGCCATCGCCTGCTCGCGAGAGACCGGCTCCATAGGCCGGAAGCTGCCGTGCTCATCTCCGGTAAGAAGCCCCTGCTCATAAGCGATGGATACCTCGTCATAATACCAGGCACCCCCGGTTACATCACGAAATATATTCTTCTCTGTGCCGCTTCCCGTCAAGCCTAAGCCTCTCACGATGACGGCGGCAAGCTCGGCTCTCGTTACCTGTTTGTCCGGGGCAAACTTGCCGCCGCCAACCCCGTTGACAATCAGCCTGGAACCCAAGTCTTCAACGGCTTCGCGCGACCAGTGGTTTCCGGTGTCCGTATACGACGCGGAATTTCCGAGCAAAACGAAGGTGCCGTTCGACATACTGCTGATTCTCGCATAATTCTGTCCATCCTCGGCGGTAACTGCGGTAGGCATCGGAGAAAAATCGCCGTCTCCGCCCCATACTGCGCCAGTCACGGCCATAGTGGATATATCCCCCTCAGTCAATGCCATCGTTCTCTCGACATAGCCGCCAAACCGGTCAAGCTCTGCCATAGTATCGCCATTGATGTAGGTCACTGCAAATCCGATCGGTTCCGCAAGCAAACGGTAGCCGGCGGCCCTTGCCGTTTCTTCAATCCGGGCTGACGTTTCCCCGGGTACTTTGGATAGTTTGATATTGACCACGGTGTCAGGCAATCCGGCTGCAGAGCCTAATTGCGGCAGCATCCGGTCCTGGCCGAGCCGGGTGGCCGGAAGCAGATAAACCATTCCCGCCGTCTTAATTTCCAGCGCGGATGCCCTTGCCTCCATGCTCTTAACGGCTTGGCCGCTCATTTGCACATCCACGACAGCCCAAGCCGCATCGAGCTGTACGGTTACCTTGGCCTGATCGCCCTCCTGCTTAAGCCGGTTTTCGATAGCTTCGGTATCAAGGGCAACGGTCATCACCGTTTTGCCATCGAGTTGGGCCGTTGTATAGGTTGCCGCGGCGTCTTCCTCACTTCCATTGACGAAGAGCCGCACTCCATTCGTCCCGGTTTCGGGAGCTTTGGTAGTCACCGGGCTTCCCGGCGAATTCCCGCTTGGCGTACCTCCACCCGAACCACCGCCTATAGAACTATGTGGGGTCACCGCATTGGACGGTGCCGACTCCGGTCCGCTGCCGGCGCGGTTGACCGCCTTCACGGTAAAGGTATACTCCGTACCGTTCCGCAAGCCGGCGATGGTTATCGTTGTTCCATTCCCCGTAGCGGTTATTCCTCCAGGGCTGGCGGTCACGATATAACCGGTAATCAGGCTGCCGCCGTCATCCGCAGGCGCGGTAAAGCTAACGGTCGCTTTGCCGCTGCCCGCCCAAGCCGTGACCGCCGTCGGAGCTCCGGGCACGGTAGCCGGGGCCGCGCTCACTTCGTTCGAGTACGGACCTTCTCCCTCGGCGTAGATGGCTTTTACGGCAAAATAGTAGGTTACCCCGTTGGTCAATCCGATTGCCCGATAACGGTCTACGGTAGCGGGAACCGTATCGACCGCCGCCGGTTGGACGCCTGTTGCCGTTTCACCCGCAGGCCCAGGCTCTGCATAGACCGCACTGCTCACCGTATCTGCCGCCGGTTCAAGGAGGAGCGGCCCGGCCTCAAGCATCAGTTCGTTTTCAAACGGCTGATCGCCGTAAACCGAGGTGCTGACCGTTCCCACGATCGGCCCGGAGCTTACGAATATTTTATAGCCCGTCGCATCCGCAACCGGAGCCCAGCCAATCTCCACCTGTCCGTCCCCGGGAACGACCGACGTAATGACCGGCGCGGCCGGATCGGTCGGCACTTGATCGTATTCCGGCGTCCGGACGCGGGCGATTGCTGTGCGGTAAACCTCTCCCCGCTCATCCGCAATGTTCGCGTACCACTGATACTCCGTATCCGGAGTCAAGCCCTCCCACACCTGATCGACTTGTCCCGACACCCGCTCCCGCTTGCCGATGCTGCGGTCGGTGTAAACGTCCACCCGGATATTTTCCGTCTTCAGCGTCTTGAGCTCCGTATTGAACGGCACGTCCAGCTCATATATGTCCTGCGAGCTGGCCGTGACGCCGATGTCATACGAATCCAGCTTGGGTTGATCGAAATAGTTAAAATCGTCCAGATACGGCGAGTAGGCGTTCATGTACACCTTGTTGTTTTCGAGATCAAAATACAGCATTTTCAGGTACTGCAATCCGCCTTCGACCGCGCCCTGATAATCGGTGCATATTTGATAGACTTTACGCTCCGCCACTCCGTCCTTGTCGTCATCGAAGCCGTCGATTTTAATGGCCGCCCCGAAATAATGCCCGTTGATGACGGCAAAAACGTTAGGATTTTTTGCCACGACCTCGTTTTGCACCAACTCGCCGGCATAGTCCAACGTCCCGCCCTGCTTCAAATAACGGTGCATGGCGATAATCGCCTTGCGTTCCGGATATTTGGCCAGCACCTCGTTCATCCAATCGACTTCCGGCTGATACACGTCCCAGCTCATATAAAGAATAATGAAGTCCTGTCCGCCGGCGGAAATCAGATCATAATGGCCCAAATTGTTCCGGTAGGAACCGCCGTAGTAGCTGTTGTGCTTATACCGTTCCTCGCCAAAATACTTCCAGTAACTGCCGTATTCCTCATTGCCCGAAGCGACGTCGTGATTCCCGGCTAGTACGCCGTTCGGCATGCCGCTATCGTCCAGGAGACGCTGGGCCGCGTCGGCGATCTTCCACTGCTCGTCCCGATCCCATTCGTCGATCAGGTCTCCGGTATTGATCGTGTATTTAATGTTCAGCCGGTCCCGTTTATCGATGATCCACCGGTTCATGTTCATGTAGTGGTCCGGCCAGCTTTCTACGTAATACTGCGGGTCGCTGATCCAGGCAAAGCTGAAATCATACCGCTCCGGCACTTCGGTTCCGTCCCATTCCGCAGGCTCGCCCGCGGCCTGGCCGGTCAACGGGGGCTCGGACACCCCCGGGCCACCCGCGAAAGGATAGCTGCCTTGGCTGCGGTTTTGCACCAGCAGCAGGGCCTGTCCCTCCTTCACGTGATCCTTCGCCTTGAACGATGCGCTCAGTCTCCCTTGTTCCGCTGCGGCAACGGGATCCCACTTGCCTTCGGCCACATTCAGCGCGAACATCTGCAGCGTGCCGGCTGCGTCGCTGCTTCCCTGCCAATCCGCCTCAATGACGCTGTCATCCGTCAACTCTCCGGTTTCGATGCGGAACAACTGATACGGCAGTTCCTTGTCGCTGGCCGAAATCAGGCTGTCCGAGCCGCCCGCGCCCAGCGGGTCGTCCCCAGCCCCGGACGTCACCCGGATATTTTTCTGTGCAAGCGAATAGGATTGCCCCTCCAGGAACTCAACGGTTACATCGGATGCCTGGTCCTCATCAAGTTGTACCGACAGAGTGGCCGCGCGGCTTTTGGTTTGCTCCACTTCGTTGATTTCAGCCAAAGGAACGCGGATATCCGCCGTAAAAACAACGGATCGCTGCGCGGTTTGCCCGGCATTATCTGTATAGGAAGCGGCTAAAGTATGCTCGCCGCTTTGCAAATACTGGCCGGAAATTTTGAAGGGAGGTTGGATGACCTCGCCATCCAGAGTCACAACCGTCTTCGTGTCGTCAATGCCGCCGGATTCGTCATAGGCTTGCGGCGCAATTTCGTCCCCGCTGCGGAGAACTTGCCCGTCCGCCACGCCCAAATCGATCTCCGGCGGCATATTGTCCACGATGATGGACACGGTTTTGGAAACAGCGCCCGCCGTTGCTTCGACAATATGCTTTCCATCCGGCAAATCCGAGGTGTTCAATACGAACCCCCGGGCCTTGATTTCCGCTTCGGGAACCGTGAAATGCACGTCCAAGGCCATGCTTCCATCGCCGATGGTATACGGTTTGGCGTACTCGATTCCGTTATCCGGGTAAACGAACAAGCCGTTTGGCAGGTACAACGCCATTTGACTCATGGCAAAAGCGGCATGATCGTCGTTCTCCTCAAAAGGACTGCCTTGCGAGCCGGAGCGAACCGTAACCGTTATTTCGTAGTCTCCGTCATCTTTTTTCACAAAATAACGGCTGTCGATCTGCGCGGCCTTCTGGTTCACGTTGGCCCAGCTCGACAGCAGCTTGATAACGTCACCCCCGACGGTTATGGCGTTTTTGTAATACGAGGTTAGATTATCGGTTTTATAGGAGAAATAAGCTCCATTCTCGATCATCGGCACTACGGTTTGCTCCCGTCCATCGAGCTTGATGCCGATCTCCCCGTCCCCGCCGCCGGCCGTAGCCGTAATCGACACCGTATCGCTGAGGATTTGGCCTTCCGACACGTTCAGCCCAATGTCTCCCGCAGCGATGCCGGGACGGATGGCAACCTCGTATTCCGGCGTATCGTAATAACGAAACGCGTTGTATGCCCGGAGGTAAAACCTCACTTTTTTATGGCCCAAAAATTCGCTGGCAGGAATCGAGGTAATGAACTGCTTGGCGATCCGTTGGCGCTTGTCCATCATGACACGGTAATTCTCTTCGTCGTCAAACTTGTAGTACGTCTCGATGGTGTTGACGCCCGTAGCCGTATCATATAAGTCGAAAGCGACATTCAGGGCTTCGCCCTCCTTGATCGATTCCGGTATTTCCTCTCTCGGCTTCAGCACCATCGTGCTTTCGTCATCCTCGTAGCCGCCGTAATGATCGAACGGCGCTCTTTCGGCGGGTACCTGCCAATCCTCGACACGGCCCGGCGTCGGCCCGCTTTCCGAATCGGCCTTGACCATGCGGATGCCGTTATCCCGGCTGTAGGTGTAATGTATGGACGTCGCCTTGGCTGTATCGTCCATTTCGTCCTCGTGATAGGTCCCGGCGACGATGAAATTTTCGTAGGTGTTTCCCAGCTTCAACGTTCTCTCATCGTTCGGGCTCATCCCGGAGTAGTTTACTTTCATGATCGATTTGTTCTCTTCCAGTTGTACGCCATAGTGCTCGTTAAACTGCTCCACGGTTTTCCCGTCGTCGTCGTTGATCCAGACCACCAGGGTGCCCCCCGGTTCCACCATTAAGGCGTTTGTATCAAACGTCCAGTATTTATAAGACAATCCGGAAGGATATTCATAAAACACATTATAATAAACGAAATTGATGGCATGATCGGCATTGTTGTAATATTCGACGTAGTTATAACCGGTATCTTCCGTTTTGAGTTCGGTCATCAATACCTGGGGCTGTTTTGCGGGGTCATAGGGGTATTCGATTTGCGCGGTTTTGTCCTCCGACTTGGCGGATTTCGTATCGTTATAAGCCTCGATGTGCCAGGTCAGCGTTTCCCCCCATAACTTGGAACGGGGCACACTCACTTCAAATTTGCCGTTGCCTTCGCTGGTCATAGAAAGTTGCTGATAACCGGTTGCTTCGTTCTGTTTGAAAAAGAGGCGCGCTTGTTGCGCGTCTTCAATGTCGGCCGATACCGCAAACGCCTCCTCAAGGCCGTAACTCTCCTTGGCGTCGATGCTGCGGATGACCGGTTCCTTTAAAACCGGAGGCGTAGTGTATTGCTCTTCCGCCACTGTTCCCGGCGTCGGGTCCGCTTTCTGCCGGTACACGGACAGGAGCGTTCCTTCCGCGGGCATCCGAAACTCGATGCTTTTCCCGTCGGCGGAATCCGTGGCCGGAGTAAAGGCGGATTCGGATACCAGGGTCCCGTCTTTTTTCTTGATGCGGAAGCTGCCGTTATATGTATTGTAGAACCCTGTGCTGGAACTCGTATTCACCCGGTAGACCGGAACATCGCCGCCGATGCCAAACGCCAAGCGGAAATCCTCCATCCCGGGCACTTGATCGGCCGAAGCATTCGTATAGCGGCTTGCCAGAAATCCCCACAATACGATGCTGCTTCTGGCCGGAATGATGATTTCCTCCGTCTCGCCGTATACGGGAAGGCTATATTCTTTATTGGCGGATTTTCGGAAATGATACAAGCCATAATCCCCCGAAAAGTTAATCGGCTTGTCAGCAGCATTGTAAATTTCCACATATTCCATGGGATCGAAGGTACTCACCCCCGTCGGAACCCACTCCGGCCGGTCGATGTCGTCGATGTAAGCTTCCGTCACGATCAACTCCGGCGAGGGAAGCGGGGCTCCGGAATTAAGCGCGGCTTCGTTGGCGCTTGCAAACCCGCCCGGTTGAAATAAACCGGAGGCCGTTAGCGCGGCAACCAAAAAACAGGCAAATATCCTCTTGAGCATTACTTATCAGATCTCCTCGAAATTGTTTGCATCAAGCTTATTTTTCGCGGAGACATTAATCTACCCGGTTTTGGTCAAATCTCCGTAAAGAGAATGTAAAACCGGGCCAAATCTATGCTAAATTCATTAAAAAAATGAAATAAAGGGGAGAGATGCAAAGGAATGTGATTAAAATTTTACGAAACAGGCATACGCCAATCCGTGAATAATAAGGACATTTAATGGCCCTATTTCTCACATCGCCCGGTTTCGGCGGGGAATAAGGGTACTTTTTTCCCTTATTCGCTGACTGGAGGCGACTCATCATCGGGATGACCGCAAAATTGCGTCAGCCAGCATAATCCTTTACATTGCACAGCCAAACCATATGATCGTGCCCCGGTCCCCAATAATCCTTACCTACGGTATACGGCTCGCCAAACTTGCGCAGCCATCTTTGCTGCGCCCGCCGGTAACCGCTGTCCAGGCAAAACCGCTTGATGCCTTGCCGGTGGAGCTGCGTCGCCAGCGCTTTGATCAGCGCCGAACCGAGGCCCTGTCCCTGGTATGAAGGCAATATGTATAAGCTTCCAAGCTCCCCGACGTCATCCAAGGCCTGGTGGGTACATTCCCGAATCTCCTTCCCGCAAGGACCAAAGGAGATCGTCCCGACCACCTCGCCTTCCGCTTTGGCGATGAGGAAACGAACGCCCGCGTTAGCCGAAGCCAGCGCCGAGTTCAACATTTTTTGCTTATGACCGATTTCTCCGTGAATTTCTTCCTCTAAATCCCCAAGCCCTTCCCGCGCAAATGCATCGGGTATGGCCAACTCGAAAACCCGGCAAACCGCCTCCCGGTCTGCTGGAACAAGCGGTGCTATAGTGATGCCGTCAATCATCGCGATCCCTCTTTTCATCGTTTTTTTCGTTCAGCTCGATAAAAATCCATGATATCCACTTCATATTGGAAAGAATTTACCGAAATAAAAGCATAGGGCCGATCCCGTGGAGAAAATGCAAACATATGTGACAACAAGCTGGAATACGCGGGTTTTACCTTCTGACGGTTGTGGTATAATCACCATGATTTGCGAAAAGGGAAAGCAATTTTGCAGCAAGAATGCGAGAACAAACAGAAACAGGTGATGAGATGTTCGAACTCAAATGGCTGTGGCAGAATCTGGAGGGAAACCGGGCGAGATACATATTGGGGCTAGTTCTTTCCGTCGTGGGCTCCTCGCTCATGATCATCAATCCGTACATCGGCCAACGCATCGTCGACACGTTTATTACCGGCGACCATGCGATCCAGAATTTGACGCAGGAGCGGGGGCTGCTCATCATGCTATGCGTGGGCATGATCGGTTTCTCCCTGCTGCGCACGGGGCTTGCTTATATAACGACGATGCAATACGAGCAAGCTTCCCAAAATATGTTGTACAACATCCGGATCTATTTGTACAACAAAATTCAAGGTCAGGATATGGAATACTACGACCATAACCGCACCGGCGACCTCATGACCAAGATGACGGGCGACCTGGACATGGTGCGCCATTCGATGGCGTGGATCATCAAAACGATCATCGAATCGCTGACGATTTTCGTGGCCGCGGTCGTCTACTTCTTCACGATCGACGCCGTGCTGACCTTGTGGCTGCTGATCCTGTCGCCGCCGATTTTCGTCGTAGCCTTCGTGTTTGCAAAGCGCGTTCGTCCCATGTATATCGACCTTCGCGAACGGCTGTCCCAGTTGAACACGACCACGCAGGAGAACATTTCGGGCAACCGCGTCGTCAAAGCGTTCGCTCGCGAGGAATACGAAATCGAGAAGTTCACGGACAAGAACGTCCACTTCTCCCAAGCGAACAAAAAGGCCGCGCTCGTCTGGCTGGACTACTTCCCTTATCTGGAGACGTTCGCGCAAGCGTTCAACGTGATCCTGATGCTCGCCGGCGGCTATTTCGTCATGCAGGAGCGGATCACCTTCGGGGAATTTTCCGCCTTTTCCGCGCTGATCTGGGCCGTTTCCAACCCCATGCGCAACATCGGCATTATTATTAACGATATCCAGCGTTTCTTCGCCAGCTTAAGCAAGATCGTCGAAATTTATTACGCCAAGCCGAACATCGTCAACGAACACAAAGCCGCAGACGCACGGCGTTACGAAGGGCGAATCGAATTTGACCGCGTCAGCTTCAAATATGACGGCGGCGAGGTCCTGCACGATATCAGCTTTACGGTCGAGCCGGGTGAAACCGTTGCCATCATGGGCTCGACGGGCTCGGGCAAAACGTCGCTCGTTAACTTGATCCCGCGCTTCTACGACGTGTCCGGGGGGCGCGTGCTGGTCGACGGCACCGACGTGCGCAAGCTGGAGCTCAACGAGCTCCGCGGCAACATCGGCATAGCGACGCAGGACGTTCTCCTGTTCTCCGATACGATCGACGGCAACATCGCCTATGGCGACCCGGACCTGCCGGAGGAACAAACGATGGAATATGCCCGGTTGGCTGCGGCGCATGATTTTATCACGAAAATGCCCGAAGGGTACGACACGATCGTCGGGGAACGCGGCGTCGGCTTGTCGGGCGGGCAGAAGCAGCGGATTGCCCTGGCTCGCGCTATGGCGGTACACCGTCCGATCTTGATTCAGGACGACACGACCTCCGCGGTCGACCTTGAGACGGAGGAGCATATCCAGAAAAGCTTGCGCGAGCTGAATTATTCCTGCACGAAGCTGATCATCGCGCAGCGCGTATCCACGACCGCCGAAGCGGACCGTATCCTGATCCTGGACGGCGGCCGCCTGATCGAGGAAGGCACCCATGCGGAGCTGTTGGCGAAGCGGGGCTACTATTACGACGTCTTTATGCTGCAGAACGAGGGGATTGGAAGGCAGGTGAGCATGCATGGCAAGGAATAAATTCGACATCGACGAGAACCTGGAATCGCCCTTTGACATCAGGCACTTCCGGCGCGCCATGGTGTATATCAAGAAGCAACAGAAACCGATGATCGTCGCGTTCGTGTTGAGCGCCCTTTCGGCGGCCATCGCGCTCTCGGCGCCGCTTATCATCCAGCACGTCGTCGACGTCACCATTCCGGAGAAAGCGTTCCTTGCGCTGGTCGGCTGGTCAGTGCTGATGCTGCTGACGATCGTGGTCAGCGTCATCCTGGCCACGATCCGTTCCCGGATCATGACCAGCGTCGGGCAGGACATCATTTTTGACATTCGCACGGATTTGTTCAAGCACTTGCAGGAGCTGCCGTTTAAATACTACGACGACCGGCCGCAAGGGAAAATCCTCATCCGCGTCGTCAACTACGTCAATGCGGTGTCGGACGTCCTGTCCAACGGGATCATCAATTTCATCCTGGAAATCGTCAACCTGATCTTTATCGCCGCGTTCATGTTTGCGGTGGATGTGCGGCTGTCGCTGGTGACCCTGGCCGGCTTGCCGGTGTTCCTCGGCGTCATGCTGATGATCAAAACCCGCCAGCGCCGCGCCTGGCAAGCCGTTTCGAACAAAAGCTCCAACATGAACGCGTATTTGCAGGAGAGCATCAGCGGGATCGGCGTGACGCAAATTTTCTCCCGCGAGAAGCACAACGAAGGCATCTTTACGCGCCTGGCCGGGAATTACCGCAAGGAATGGATGCGGGCGCTGCGCTACAACGCCTTAATCCCGTTTTCGGTCGACAACCTGGCCACGATCGTGACGACGCTGATTTATCTGGTCGGCCTGCTGGCGCTCGATCCGAAGGACGTGACCTTCGGCGTCATCCTCGCGATGAGCAGCTACGCGGCCCGGTTCTGGCAGCCGATTCTGAACCTGTCGCAATTGTACAACAACTTCATCAACGCCGTCGCTTATCTCGAGCGGATCTTCGAAACGCTGGATGAGCCGGTCACGGTCAGCGACGTTCCGGATGCGAAGCTGTTGCCGCAAGTCACGGGCAACGTCAAGTTCGACGACGTGACATTTGCCTACGACCCGGGCATCAACATTCTGGAGAACCTGAGCTTCGACGTGAAGGCCGGGGAAAGCATCGCCCTCGTCGGACCGACGGGCGCTGGCAAAACGACGGTCGTGAACCTGATCTCGCGGTTCTACAATTTGACCGGCGGCGAGATCCTGATCGACGGCCACGACATCTCGGAGGTAACGTTGAAGTCGCTGCGCAGCCAGATGGGGATCATGCTGCAGGACAGCTTTATTTTCTCCGGGACAATCATGGACAATATCCGCTACGGCCGGCTGGACGCCACCGAAGAGGAGATTATCGCCGCGGCGAAGACGGTATGCGCCGACGAGTTCATCCGCGAGTTCGAGCAGGGCTATCAAACCGAGGTCAATGAACGCGGTTCGAAGCTGTCCCAGGGACAACGGCAGCTCATCTCGTTCGCCCGGACGCTGCTGGCCGACCCGCGCATCCTGATCCTGGACGAAGCAACCTCTTCGATCGACGCCAAAACGGAGCGGTTGCTCCAGCAAGGCCTGAACGAGCTGCTGAAAGGCCGTACCTCGTTCATCATTGCGCACCGGTTGTCCACCGTCAAGAACTGCGACCGCATCATGTATGTGTCCAATAAAGGCATCGCCGAATGCGGCTCGCACGACGAGCTCATGGCCAAACGCGGCCTGTACTACCGGCTGTACACGGCGCAGAAGATGGAAGCCGTTTAAGCAGAACCGAAGAACCCCGGATCCTAAAGGATTCGGGGTTCTTTTGACACCCGCCTATAATCATGCTACGATATGAATGAATTAAAAAACAGTTCATTCAAGAACATGGAGGCCAGTTACTTGTTGGACAAAAAAGCAGCTATCTTTCAATCGGCAAGGGATATATTTTACTCCAAAGGATTCAAAGAAACCAATGTTTCCGAGATTGCAAAATCGGCAGGGATTGGCGTAGGTACCTTTTATAACTACTACTCTTCCAAAGAGCAGCTTTTCCTGGAGGTTTATTTCAAAGAAAACGAAGAGCTGAAGAAGAAATTGATGGAGTCCATGGACTTCAACGAGGATCCCGTAACCCTGATTACCAAGATGGTCACGGAAAATGCGGTTCACATGAATTCAAATCCGATCCTGAAGGAGTGGTACAACAAGGAGCTCTTTCGCAAATTGGAGCAGCAGTTTTACGAGGACGGAGGTCTAAGCAGCTTTGATGAGCTCACGCATGGCGGTAGAATCGACATGATCCGAACCTGGAAGGCTGAAGGGAAAATCAGGGAGGATATCGATGACGAGATGATCAACGCCATCTTTACTTCCATCCTGTATATCGATATTCATAAAAGCGAAATCGGGATCGAGCATTTTCCGCAGCTGCTGGTTTACGTCACGGAATTTATCATGAAAGGCTTAGCCGAACGCCCAAAATCCTGATTTTGGGATTTTTTTCAACCCAATATGAATGAATATTTTATTGATTCATTCAACCGAAGGAGAGTTATTATTATGAATCAAACCCTGAACGCAGGGATCGTGCAGAAAGCATTGCTTGTTTGCGGCATCCTTTCCTCCCTTCTTTATATCGGCACTGATGTCCTGGCAGCCTTGCAGTGGGAAGGCTACAGCTACACTTCCCAGGCCGTCAGCGAGCTGCAGGCTGTTGGGGCTCCGACCAGACCGCTTCTCGTTTCGCTTTTTTCCATTTACAATCTGCTCATCATCGCATTCGGCATAGGCATCGGGTTAACGGATAACCGAAAGCAAACGCGCTTCACGGGAATTTTGCTTATCGGCTATGGGATTGTGGGCCAAGTGGCGCTGCTCCTTTTTCCCATGCATTTGCGCGGAGCCGAAGTTACCGCGAGCGACACCATGCATGCGGTTCTTACGGGGGTACTCGTACTCCTCATTATGCTATATATCCGGTTTGGTGCCGCTTTGCACGGGAAGGGGTTCCGCCTGTATTCGCTGGCGACCCTTCTGGTCCTTATCCTGTTTGGAGCCTGGGCCGGTCTGGACGGCCCCCGGATTACGGCACAGCTGCCAACGCCATGGCTGGGAATCAAGGAGCGCATCAATATCTATGCATCCCTATTATGGATCCTGTTATTGGCTTTGAAAACCTTGCGTCCGACTGTCCGTTGACTCATCCGAGTTCTCCATTCGCCCGATCCGGCTCGCAATATAGTCTTCGACTTCTTCTTTGGGAATGTCTAAAGCGATGGCCAACTCGCCGTGCAGGTTCTCGGCGGCCGAGCTTAAGAGGCGTTCATCCACTTGCCGAAGTTTCTTGCCTAAGCTGAGCTGCTCTCTTTTTTTGTGCAGCATCGTCTTCATGACCTTGACCCATTCCACGTAATCGCAAGTACCGATCGCTTGCTTGCAGCTCGCTTCCCTTGCCTTATCGTTGCTGATCCAGGTCGTGTCGATGCTCGGAATCCGGTGGATCAGGCGCTCCGATTCTTCCCTCGAGATGATGCTGCGCATAATCACTTTAATATTGTCGACCGGCGTATAAATCGTCGTACCTTTGAGATAGACGGGATTAAGCAAATAATACTTGCGATTCCCCTCTACCCCCGGCGGCGTGCAAATGTCTTTAACTTGGCATACCCCGTTGCTTCCATAGATGACGTATTCATTAACCGCAAACATGAGACATCCTCCTTTAAGCTTTTTTGGGAAACCTCCAACTTGACCTAAAAATAAAACACCGCCCACTCTAGCTGAGTGAAACGGTGTTTGTTGAAATCCGCCGTTTTGTTATTTATCACCCTAAGGATGTACCTATATTTCAATTATAGACTAAAAAACGGGGTTCATGTCATTTATTTTGAAAATAGCGCCGCTCCCCCTGTATTTCCCACTCCATGCGGCAAGCTCCGTCTTTATTTGTGAAATGATTCACTTATTTTATTGGAAACCTGTGTTATCCTCAAAAAAGGGGAACAGAAGAGAATAACGAAGCCGTCGGGGAAACCGTGAACAATCGAAGCTTAGGGCGCAGGGATGTCTTCCCCTCCTCTTCTCTCGATTCGATCGGTTCCCCTTCGTTTTTGTCGGACTCGCCGGTTCACCCAAACATAGACAAAAGTGGAGGGTTTATCATGCAAAGGAAAGCAACAGCAGCGCTCATTCTCGTATTGTCGCTCATGCTCGTCATCGCGGGATGCGGCAGCGGTAACGGCAGCAACGGGAATCAAAGCCAGGGCCAAGACAACGCAAAAAAAGAAGAAGCTCCAAAAACGGAAGCCGTGAGCGGTGCCTCCGAACAAAGCTATACTCCGTACGATCAATTGAAAGACAACTACGATATTATCATTGTCGGTGCGGGCGGCGCCGGCATGAGCGCCGCGCTGGAAGCCAAAGCCAGCGGCATGAACCCGGTTATTTTCGAAAAAATGCCGGTAGCCGGCGGCAACACGACGAAATCGTCTTCGGGCATGAACGCTTCCGAAACGAAATTTCAAAAAGAGCAAGGCATTGAAGACAGCAATGATTTGTTTTATGAGGAAACCTTAAAAGGTGGGCATGATACCAACGACAAAGATATGCTCCGTTTCTTCGTCGACAATTCCGCAGCTGCGATCGATTGGCTGGATTCCATCGGGATTCGCTTGAACAATCTCACGATTACGGGCGGGATGAGCGAAAAGCGCACGCACCGTCCCGAAGACGGATCGGCCGTAGGGAAATACCTTGTCGATGGCTTGGTGAGAAACGTACAAGAGCAAGAAATTCCGCTGTTCGTGAACGCCGATGTCAAGGAAATTACCGAAAAAGACGGCAAAGTGAATGGCGTCAAGGTTCTTTTCAACCAAACGGATGAAAAAACGATTACCGCCAATGCGGTCATTGTGACCACCGGCGGTTACGGTGCCAACCAGGATATGATCACCAGCGTTAGACCTGATTTGGCTGGATACGTGACCACGAACCAAATCGGCAGCACCGGCGACGGCATTACGATGATTGAGAAATTGGGAGGCGTTACGGTCGACATGGATCAAATTCAGGTTCACCCGACCGTACAGCAAGAGAAATCCTATCTCATCGGGGAAGCCGTTCGCGGTGAAGGGGCCCTCCTCGTTTCCAGCGAAGGCAAACGTTTCGTCAACGAGATGGATACTCGCGATAAAGTGACCGCCGCCATTAATGGGCTTCCCGAAAAATCCGCTTACCTCGTGTTTGATTCGGGCGTAAAATCCCGGGCCAAAGCGATCCAGCAATACGAGAAAATGGGCTTCGTAATCCAGGGCGATACGATTGAAGCTTTGGCCGAGCAAATGGGCGTACCGGCGGATTCGCTGAAAGCGACCCTGGACTCCTGGAACAATGCGGTGAAGAGCAAAAACGACGCCGAGTTCGGCAGAACCACCGGGATGGATAACGACCTGTCCGGCGCGCCGTACTACGCCATCAAAATCGCCCCCGGCATCCACTACACCATGGGCGGCGTGAAAATCAACACGAATACGGAAGTGTTGAACAAAGACGGCAAACCGATTCCGGGCCTGTTTGCGGCCGGCGAAGTGACGGGCGGCCTGCACGGCCAAAACCGCATCGGCGGCAACTCCGTTGCGGAGATCATCATCTTCGGGCGTCAAGCCGGCATCAAATCGGCGGAATTCGTTAAAGGGCTGTAAGCGCTACGCAGAACAACTTGAACTCAAAAACCACAACATCCGGACTCGGTTGAGTCCGGATGTTGTGGTTTTTTTAATTGGCGGCTGTCTGGCCGCCATAAGGCAAGATTTTACAACCATCGGTCAAGAGCCGCCAAGCCAATAATGCAGCTACGATGATAATCGGGATATTGACGTAAAAAATCCATTGCCAGCTTAAGCTGTCGATAATGACCCCGCCCAGCACCGGGCCAAGAATCGGTCCCAGCAAGGTAGGGATACTGACTACGGACATGATGCGTCCAAGATTACGGCCGCCGGAAATCTGGACAAGCAAGGTTTGCAGCGTCGGGATCATCAGCCCCGCTCCCGCTCCTTGCAGAAACCGGAAGACGATCAGGCTGCCGACATTCCACGCTTGCGAGCACAGGATGGAACCCGCCAAAACGTTTGTTGGCCCAGCCCGAAACCGGCACCGCCAGCCCCATGGCCAGGATAAACCCCGTAATCACCCACTGGATGACGGAAACGGTGGTGTTCAGATCCATGGTCAGTGTTTTGATGGCCACATTGATCATGGTGGAATTGAATTGGGAGGCCAGGGCGCCCAATATCAAGATGATCGAAGCCTTAAGCACCGCGGGATCCAGCTTTTCTTTGGGAGGTTTTGCGGCTTTGGATTTGTTTTCTGCCATGACAATTTTGCTCCTTTCCATTCGCATAAGGTACGGTACGTTACGTACCTTATGCGAATGTGATATACTAGCTTTACAAGAAGTGCAACCATCACATTAAAATTCAAAGAGGGAATGCTCATGGAGAACACAACCACGCGTCGCCGGGGCGAGTTCCTGGAGAATGACATCCTTCAGGCCGCCTGGGACGAGCTTACCGCTGTCGGTTACGCCCGCCTGACCATGGAAGGCGTTGCCGCGCGAGCCAAGACCAATAAAAATGCCGTATACCGCCGCTGGCCCAGCAAGTCCAAGCTTGTCCTTGCCGCATTGCGGAAACATGTTCCCAAACCTTTCGATGATGTGCCGGATACCGGTAATCTGCGGGACGATCTGCTGATGCTGCTGCGTAAAATCACCGGGCCGTTGCAAGCGATTGGCGCCGAAACCATACACGGTCTTATGGCCGAACGTCTGGGGAACGAATTTTTTGCTTCTTTTCCTAAGAAAAAGAAGACCGGAGCGAAAGAAAAGTGGACCGCCGCCATCATGACCATCCTCCAAAACGCGGAGGCGCGGGGCGAAGTCCGTGTTGACGGAATCCGTCCACGCGTGGCCTTACTGCCGATCAGTTTGCTGCAGCACGAATTCCTTACTTCCTTTGAACCGGTATCCGACGAAACCGTTATGGAGATCATCGACGAACTTTTTCTGCCGCTGATTCGGTCCAGTCAATCTAAATAAGGAACCTCTTCGGAAGACGAAAAAACCCGAACGATTTTCAAATCGTTCGGGTCTTCCTTCGGGTGGTTTTATTTTCTGTCACGCTTCAAGTAAACATTTTCTCGCTTATGCTTAATACCGTAAATCCATACATTCGCTGCTTCGGCATCAACTTCAAATACAAGAATGACCTGCTAAAGTCCAAGTCTAGCCCAAAGTCCCCGCAACGTACCCTGCTGAATTTGTTTAGCGGTTAGCGTGGGTGAATACTGCAGTCGATCAAACGAATCCAGATAGATACGTTCCTTAACTTCCGGCGGATAGGCAAGGATGCCGCTTAGTTCATCCAAAGCAGTTTGCGTCCAGTATACGCTATATATTTTGTCCATGCTCGAAATCCTTCACCTGGCATGCAAATACTCAAGTCCAGCTTCCTTTCCAATCCCAATCGGAGATGTAGTTTAAAAACCAACCGCGTTCTCTCCCACCATAGCCCGGCGCCGATCGAGCTCGATGTCCATCTCTGCCCGCTTATCGTCAAGCTTATAGAACCAAATGGTAACTCCAATGAAGATACAGATGATTAACGGGATCCATATAAACGTTAATTCGATATATTTTAAAGCGGTTGCCGTTTGCGTGGCGTTTGGAATATAACCGCCCATACTCAAAATAAGTCCGATTAAAGCGCTGGCCAACCCCATGCTTCCTTTGACGAAAAATCCTTGGAAAGCCGCAATCATGCCGGAAATGCTTTTTTTCTTCTTGTATTCCGAGTAATCGATGACATCCGGTTGAATCGCAAACGTGATGCCGAAGATGCCGTAAATACCGAGCCCGGTTATCGCCAGTCCCGCGATGAGCAGTGCAGCGGAGGATTTTCCAAAGTAAATGAGCAAATCTCCGGCAATATAAATGGCCGTGCTCAGCAGCAAGACTTTTTTCTTGGACATCCGCTTTTGCAGCCAAGGCAAAATCAGCAGCATGGGGAGTCCCGACAAAATGCCGAACAGGCCGACAAAGGTTAGCCAATCCGTCCGTCCGAGATTATAGGTAAAATAATAGATGACGGTTGTATTTCGAATAACGAACAGCGCGAAGTAGAGGAAATTCAGGATAAAGAACAGGATGCTCTGGCCCGTCAACCCTTTCAGGTCTTCTCTAAAAGATGACTTCCCGCGTACCACGGACGGAGGGACAACCTCTTTCGTGTTCATGAACGTAAAGATAAAGATCAACATGGCGGCAACGCCATACAGGCTCATGGTGAGCAAAAAGCCTTTTTGCGTATCCCCTTGGCCAAAGGAATTGACCAACGGCGTCGTAATGGACATCACCAAAGCGGTCCCCACAAGCGCACAAATCATTCGGGTGGACACGAGCCAGTTGCGTTCGTGATTATCCGTGGTCAATCGTGGAACGATCGTATTTAACGGGATATTGACGATCGTATAGGCCGTACATAACAAGCAATACGTGACATAAGCCCATATTAATTTTCCGGTCGTCGTGAAATCGGGAACCATAAACGTCATGACGGTAAATACAGCAAAGGGAATGGCTCCAATCAGAAAATAAGGTCTCCCCTGCCCCCATCTCGTTTTCGTTCGATCCACCAGCAATCCCATGCCGGTATCCGTAAGGGCATCGATGACTTTGGTTACCAGCATTAAAGTGCCCGCGGCAGCAGCAGTGATGCCGAAGACATCCGTGTAAAAAAACATCAAATAAGACGCCATCGTGCTAAATACCAGGTTGCACCCTAAGTCGCCGACCCCATAACCGATTCTTGTTTTCCATCTGCTCATTGGTTCACCTATCCTTTATCAACCATTTTTGGATTGCGATTACGATCGAGAGAGTGCTGTTAGCGTTTTCATATCAAGCTTTAAATGATGATAGACCGATTTATAAACCTCGTAATAACGGTTATATTTTTCATGGTTCCGGGGAATGGGTATGATTTTCTCGTCCAAAACCGGCCATTTCTTCACCTCTTCATAAGAGAGCAGGCCTGTTCCAATGCCGGCAAGCATGACATCCCCCATATTCGCTTCGACATCATGAACCGGGCAAACGATCGGATAGCCGGTCACATCGGCAAAGATTTGCCGCCACAAGGTTGACTTCGTCACGCCGCCGGCAATCAAGATATGCTCGCCGAGATTTTCTCCGGTGGCCTCCATCGCATCCCTTAAAGAAAACGCAACCGCTTCCAGAAAAGCCCGGTAAATATGCGCTTTGGTATGCGCCAAGGAAAGCCCGACAATCGTTCCTTTGGCGTCCGAATCCCAAATCGGGCTTCGCTCTCCCATAAAGTAAGGAAGTACGATCAAACCTTCGCTTCCGGCCGGGATGTTGGCTGCTTGCTCGTTTAAAACATCGTACGCGTTTTTTCCGCCGGCTTGTTCCGCTTCGATTTCCCATTGGCACATCGTTTGCCGGAACCATTTCACGATCGCTCCCGCCGTGGCCCCGCCGGCAAAATAGTAGGACAGTTGTTTGGCATCGTATAAATAGGGCCAGACAATCAATCCTTTTCCCTTCAGCGGTTGATCGGAAATGAAGGCCGCGCACATCGAGGTGCCGATGGCCGCCGCATAAATTCCCGGCTCCAATACGCCGAGGCCGATATTGGCGGCCCCGCAGTCGATCCCGCTGGCGATCACCGGCATTCCTGCGGGAAGACCTAGCTCAGCCGCGGCGTCTTGGGTTAAACCGCCGACAATATCCGTGGATTCCACCAGTTTTTCCGGCATCATGGACAGCGGAATGCCCAGCGCATCCATTATTTCTTTCGACCAGGTTCGGGTATTCATATCAAAAATGCCGCCGATATTTCCGGCAGAAGAGTAATCGATAGCTATTTCCCCGGTCAGTTTATAGATGACATAATCATTGGGCGGAAGAAAAAGCTTGGTTCTTTTCCAGTTTTCCGGTTCATTGCGTTTCATCCACAATATTTTCGTATAGCCGTAATAGGGATCGGCTCCATTATGGGTGATTTCCAGCAGCTTTTCTTCGCCGATCCGCTCCAAAACCCACTTGGTTTCTTCCTCCGCTCTGCGGTCCATCCAAATCATGCACGGTCTGACCGGCTCCATGTTGTCGTCCAAAGGAATGCCGGAACCTCCGTACAAACCGCTGATGGCGATGCCGCGAATGCTCTCCGCCGGAATCCCCGATTTCCGCACCGTATTTACAATCGAGGTTTTGGCCGCGTCCAGCCAAACATCGGGCCACTGCTCCGCCCATAAAGGCTTGGGGGTCAATACGTCATATTCCTGCAAGTCCTGGGCAACCACATTCCCGTTCGTGTCCGCCAAGATCGTTTTGGTGCCCGATGTGCCGATATCCGTTCCTAGCAAGTAGTACATTTGCAATCTCCTTTCTAAATGCAAGTAAAGGCGCCGTCGATGACGAAATCGGCTCCGGTCGTAAAGCTGCTGGTATCTCCCGCAAGATAGACACAGATGGACTGCAGTTCTTCGGGTTTCCCCATCCGTTTAAGCGGGGCCATGTTATTCCATTGTTCAATCAAGGGCCGCAAGCTTGGAGAATTCAAGGTAAGTTCCGTTCCGATATATCCGGGACTGATGGAATTCACGCGCACGTTTCTTGTCGCCCATTCCACGGCCAGCGATTTGGTCAGCTGGATCACTCCCGCTTTGGAGGCGTTGTAGGAGCATTGCGGTTGCGGTACGTTCACGATATGTCCAGACATGGAAGCGGTATTGATGATCGATCCGCCGCCTTGTTTCAACATGACTTTTCCGGCTGCCTGCGCCGTCAGAAATACCCCGGTCAGGTTAATTTCGATCACTTTTTTCCACTGGTCGTACGTCATTTCCTCGGCCGGGATATTCATGCAGATGCCGGCATTGCAGAAGGCCACGTCCAAACGTCCGAAAACGCGCAGCACTTCCCGGATCATGGCGTCCACCTCTTCAGGTTTGGTTACATCAGCCTGGATTGCAAGCGCTTTAATTTTATGGTTTTTTACGAGCTCTTCGGCTGTCTTGTTAGCTTCCTCGATATCCAGGTCCACAATCGCTACATCCGCTCCCGCTTCGGCAAAAGCGGTCGCAACGCTTTTCCCGATTCCTCTTGCGCCGCCCGTGACAAAAATTTTCTTGCCGTCCAATCTCATTTTTTCAATAATGCCCATACGTAACGCCTCCCATTTAGTCATTTTATTTTGTAAAATTATTTTATAAAATTCATTTATATAATAAACCCGTTATTTATTGCCGTCAATATGCACATTTAAACATTCCGCTACGGTTGTTGCCGCCTAAGCCGATATGATATAGTTAAACCAGCGTTAAATAAATGTTTTTTGTAAAATTATTTTATAAAATCGAGGTATTTTTATGGATTCCAGTATGGCAACTAAAGATATAAAAAAGAATAATTACTCGTCGACTTATCACCTGATTTACCAAAACGGGAAGCTTTCGAAGCAGGAAGTCGCCAACCAACTTCATTTGAGCTTGCCGACCGTCACGCAAAATCTGGTTCGATTGGAAGAGGAAGGACTGATTGAGAAGAGCGGTCAGTTTGAATCTTCCGTCGGCCGGCGCGCAGCCGCCTATACCATCCGTCCTCAAGCGCGGATTAGTGTCGGCGTGGAAATTCAGAAAGAAACCGTGCGCGTCTTGGCGGTTGATTTGCTCGGCGCTCCCATTCGGCAAACGGAATTCTCGCTGGGTTACGCCAACGAAGACCGCTATTACCAAACGCTGAGCGCAGCTGTGCAATCGTTCATCTCCACTCTGGATGTGAAGGAAGATCAGATCCTCGGCATTGGTTTAGGCGTACAAGCCTTAACCTCCGCCGATGGGCAAAAAATCACCTACGGAAAAATATTAAATTGCACCGGGCTGGAAATCGATGTTTTTGCGCGGCATCTCAAGTATCCTTGCATGTTTGTGCATGATGCCAAGGGAGCGGCAACCGCAGAACTGTGGGTAAGAAATGACATTGGCGACGCGGTCTACTTGTCGATTGGAAAGCATCTTGGGGGAGCCATTATCATCCATGGCCAAATTGAGATGGGGAACGAGGGTCATAGCGGAACGGTCGAACATATGACGATTGATCCAAACGGCTCTCTTTGTTACTGCGGGAAAAAGGGATGCATGGAAACCCGCTGCTCGGTAAGTGCCCTTTTGGAGGAGGGAGAAACCTTGGATTTGTTCTTCCGGCAAGTGCGTTCCGGGATTCCTCCCTATGTAAAGCGGTGGAATACCTTTTTGGATCATTTGGCTTTTTCGATCAACAACATCCATCTTGTCATTAACCGCGAATTTATTCTGGGCGGGCACATTTCGCCTTATTTAAAGCAACAGGATCTGGATATTCTTCATGAAAAAGTTTACGGAAGAACGGCCTTTCCCAGCCATGAGCCCTTTATTCACCTTAGCCGTTCCCAGGAAGACGGAGTTCCGATCGGGGCCGCGATCCCGTATATTCGCACGTTTTTGCATTCGGTTTAATTCGGAGCAGCTTATGGAGGTAAAACCAGCGTTTGGGGAAACACTAATAAAAACCATGAAACGCGAAAAGGAGGTAACTCGGTGAACCGAGCAGAAAAGGCAAAAGAGCGGCTCGAGCAGGCGCGGGCCAAAGACTCGACCGATGAAGGACGGCGCGGCGCCTTCATGACGAAGGACGCATGGAACCAGGACGGCAATCCCGCCGGAGCTGCCGACCAGTTCGGCCCGGAAATGAACCAAGAGGCTCCGCCGACGCTGAACGGAAGGCCGTTGTAGTGTACGGGGTTGCGAGTTGAACGAGCCCACCTCCACCGGTCAATCACAATCTGTATGATTTTTCGAATACAATTCGTCGGAATCGGCAGAAAAGATGAATTGTATTCAATTTTCATACCATAATTCCGCACGCCCCCGCGCCCCGATAGCCCTCGCATTAAGATCGGCAAGAGGAGCAATGTTCGGGATCCTCGTCATCTTTGCGGCTCATTCCGTAAATGATCAAACAAAACGCGCATGTAATTCCGTCTACCGTATAGGACTCTAAGTACATAGACCACGCCGTCTTCATATCTGTAAAAAATCGAATAATTGTCGCAAACAAGATACCGATATTCGGTTTGGAGGTCTACAATCACAGATAGAGGTGCACCAACTTCAGGAAAATCCACCAACCCGGACGGACAACGGGCGGCATCGATGAATGGAGCGGCCAGGACGAATACATCGAACTGGCCTCCAATATCGGCGAAACGGACATTTATGCCGTGAAGGGGTATGATACGGATTTCCGCATCATGTCCTATACCGAGATCAACGGAGAAGTCTACGCCGAGCTGTTCGAGCGTACCAACGGCATAACCGTAAGCCGCGGAGCCGATCTGCTCGGCAAGCTGAATCTGGAGGGCCGGATCGCCACCACATACACATCATACCTGGCTGCGAGGCGGGCTATCGTCTTTTTCTCCCTGGCACCGTAAGATGTGCCAAGCGGATTATGATGTCTCGACATCGTGTAGAAGCATTTGATTTCCCCGCCGCGAAAGTGCTCCTCCAGTTGCTGCAGATCGATGCCGCCTGTGGTACGCGCGATGCTCTTCACCGGCAGCCCCTCCGCCTCAAGGAATTTCAAATACAAGTTATAGCTCGGCTGTTCCACCAGAATTGCCGTCCTGCCGTTCGGGAACGGCATCCGCGCTAATGTTTGAAGCGCCTGCTGGATGCCCGACGTTACCGCGATTTGCCGGGCCTTCGCGAACACTTGATCATCAGCGAGATGCTTAACGAGCGTTTCACGCAAAGCGTCAAGCCCCTTCGGATCCCCATAGGTAAACAAATGGTATTTGTAGGTGTCGATTGCCTTGTTCAAGCAATGCTGAAAGTCCCGGTAAGGAAATACATTCAGATCGGGAGATGAGGAGGCAAAATCAATCACCCCGTCATCTATACCGGCATCTTCCTCTTCGTCCTCCACCATATAGTAACCGCTCTGCGGAATCGAATAGATCGCATGGCGTTTCTCAAGCTCCGCATAAGCCCGCGTCACTGTGCTGATGCTGCAGCCGTACATATCCGCTGCCTGACGAACCGACGGCAGCTTCTGTCCTGGGCGAAGCTCGCCTGCAGCCCGCTTTTGTTCAATATCCGCCAGGATCTCCGAATATTTTTTCATGATCTGCCCGCTCCCCATGCTTCAAGATCTGTCCGAAGTTCTTCTTAGACCTCACTATAGCGAAAAAATCGCCTCCGCGCTATAACTGCCGACCATAACTGTATCGATACAGTTTCGATTTTTTCGAATTGTACCCTGAAACGGAATGCCTTACGATTCCAGTAACAACAACCTCTAATAGGAGGAATTCATCCATGCGATTCAAGACACAACACGGTCGCGTCTATGCTTACATCGCCGTTCTCGTCTACGCGGCCATCATCGGATTATCATTTATGTTTACGAAGGTCGCCCTCGCGTACGCCAACCCGATCGACCCCCTTGCTTTTCGCTTTACCTTGTCGTTCGCGGCAATTGTTGTACTGGTCGCCACCGGCGTGTTTCGCCTTTCGCTCAAGGACAAGCCGTGGCCAAGATTGTTCCTCTTAGCCCTGATGTATCCGCTCGGCTTCTTTACCTTGCAGACCTTTGGATTGAAGCACGCTTCATCTGCTGAAGGCGGCATTATCTTTGCGACAACGCCGATCCTAACCGCCTTGCTGGCGGGGGTTTTTCTGAAGGAATCCACGACACTGCGGCAGAAGCTCTCGATCCTGCTGTCCGTATTCGGCGTTGTATTGATCTTTGTCATGCAAAACACGGGCATTGATCTTACAAATGTGGCGGGCATATCGCTGCTATTCCTTTCATGTCTCGCATCTGCGGGCTATGTCGTACTTTCGCGCTATCTGCTTCGTACGTTTACGCCGACCGAAGTTACCATCTCCATGATGGCGATCGGATGCGTAGTCTTTTGGTCAGCGTCACTCGCGAGTCATGTGGCTAACGGAACAATGAACCAAATCTGCACGCCGTTGGCGAATTCGGAATTTGTCTGGTCCATTCTTTATCTCGGCATACTGGCATCGCTGGTGACAGCTTACTCGTCCAGTTACGCGCTGACCCAGCTTGAAGCTTCCAAGATCAGCGTATTTTCCAATCTGTCCACCGTTATCTCCATCGCAGCCGGAGCCTTCATTCTCGGAGAGACAGTGACCGTCTATCATCTCATCGGTTCCGCGTTCATTATTGCAGGAGTGATTGGAACGAATATGAAGCAGAAGACGAAGCGGGGCAGCATCGCTCCGAGTTACCGGACGAAACAAGCCAAAGGGTAAAAAAAACTCCCCTTCAAGCAGCGGTTTACTTAAAGGGGAGTACACCGGGTTAAATTGTTGCTTATTTCAATGGCTTCCAGTTTGGGTTAACTTATATTTGCCAAGCATATAATCGCAGCGCCAACAAGTATTGAAATGGGGTGCATACGAGGACGTGTATCACTTACGAATACTTCGTTCTGAGTCGCTAAATAGTAAAGCATAAAGCAAGAAAAAGAGGGGTTTTCGCCCCTCTTTAATATTTTCGCCAATCCGCCTAACACCGCACATACTTCCGCTTAAATCCAACCTGCCCCTTATCTACTGCTTTTTGAATGCTGTCGGAAGCAAGCAGGATGCTGCTTTTCTTCTTGTCCCGTTTGATTTCTACCGGGCCGACCGCCTTTGCGGTCTGGACCGCTTGATCATGGAGCGGCAAATAGGATACCGCCACCGTGTACAGGAAATTATTCATCGCTGACTTTGTTCGTTCGGGAGACTCGTGAATCGTCTTTTCAACCAACTCCAGCATATGGGCGAGTTTGCTTTCGGAAAATTCACCATCCGGCCGACTCCCCAAGAGCCAGCAGTAACAGCTCCAGCCCGCCGACATTCTCAGCTCTTCCCCGCTTGCGATCCACTTATCGGCAACCTCTTGGGCAATTGGCGCTTCCGTCAAGGTGACGGCAACCACATAATCGGACAGCATATAGAAATAAGCCCCATCCATCCAACGTTCGAAATCCGCTTCCGACATCGCCTTCGGATCGGCAATGATGCCGGCAAAGTACATGGCGTCGTAATTCCCCGTAGCATAGAGCTGTTCCGCCAAAGGCTGGTTGATTTTGATTTTCTTCGCCAGGGGCTTCATCGCCCCCGTCGCCACGCCAAAAAGCGGTTCGCGGGCACCGTTGGATACATACATTTTCTTAAGGCGTTCCTTGCCGAGAGCCTCAAGCTCCTGCATCACCGAGTCCAAATTCAACATTTGACGACTCCCTTCCTTCACCATGGATTCTTCACCTAGCTTACTACGCGAGGTAACCTGGATTCAAATCAAAAAGCGGAATTGCAAAAAAAGGCAATCTTCCAGATCAACGGCGACCTGAAGATTGCCCTTTTTGCTCCTAAAATGTAAGAATTCCGGTTGTGTGCAGCAGTACCAGGAGCACGAGAACCGGAGCAATATACCGGAGCATGAACAGCCATATCCGGAACCAGCCCGCTTTGAGCCCTGCGGCCTCCGCAGCATTTTTCCAGAAGTATCCGGCAAAGACGGTCGTGATAAGACCACCGAGCGGAAGCAGAATATTCGATGTAATGAAATCGAGCCAGTCAAAGAAGGTTTTCCCGCCCATATCCGTCAAGGCCGGCGCGATGCCAAAGGACAAGACGGAAGGAAGCCCGACCAACAGTACCAGCATGCTGACGATCACCACGGACTTCACACGTCCCCATCCCCAACGGTCCATCACGTAGGATACCGGGACTTCAAGCAGCGACACCGAGGAAGTTAACGCCGCAATCGCCAGCAGTACGAAGAACAGCCCGCCAAAGAATGCTCCCATTGGCATCGCCGAGAAAGCGGCAGGAAGCGCCATAAAGACCAGGGACGGGCCCGCATCGGGCTCAATGCCGAAAGAGGCGGTTGTCGGGAAGATAATCAACCCCGCAATGAACGCATAGATCAAGTCTCCGGCTCCAATCGCAAGGGTGGCCGTGCCGAGGGATTGACGCTTGTCCACATAAGCCCCGTAGGTAAGCAGAATGCCCATCCCGAGCGACAGGGAGAAAAAGGCATGTCCCAGCGCCACCAATGCCGCTTCCGGGCTCAATTTCGAGAAATCGGGCTGGAGAAAAAAGGATACGCCAGCTTCGGCTCCGGGCAAGGTTACTGCCCGGACCATCAATATGATCAGGAGAACAATCAGGCCGGGAATCAGCACTTTGTTGAATTTTTCGATGCCCCCGGAGATCCCTTTAGCTACAACGAACCCGGTAATCAAAATTGCCGCCGCCTGCCAGACCAGCGGCAGGTAGCCTTGGGTAAATGAGCTGAACTGTCCGCTATAATCGGAACTGCTGTACAGACTTCCGCTGAAGGACTGCACGGCATAATGGAGCGTCCAGCCGGCAACGATGACATAAAAGGTCAGAATAAGAAAAGGTGCAATCACTTGCAGCAATCCGAGACGACCGAACATTTTCGGCCCGCCGGCTTTTACAAACGACGTGGACGCACTGCCTCTGCCTGCTCGTCCGATGGCCAGTTCCGCCAAAAGCAAAGGCAAGCCGATCAAGATCAAACAGACGATGAACAGCAGAAAGAACGCGGCCCCACCGTTTTCTCCCGTAATATACGGAAATTTCCACATATTGCCCAGACCAACAGAACTTCCGATGGCGGCCAAGATAAAACCAGCTGAGGAAAAACGATCATTCCTTCCCTGCACCGGGTTATTAAGCGATGTTTTCATTGTGTTCCCCCAGTTTGTTTTTATAAAGTTCCTTTTATTATATTGGAAGTTTCACAGGAAAGGGATAGAAATATTTTTCCTTCTGTAGAATTTTTTCGATCACCCTCGACATGTATCGTTCCCGTTTACTCGTTCCGACTTACACGAAAACCTTGATCGGGACCAAAGCCATTCGCCTCGAACTTGCCTCGGAAGGATACCTCGTTGCTGCCAACGTCGCCGATCCAACCGCCGCCCTTCACGCTCCGGAAAGAGCCGCTATCGCTGTCCAATTCGTTTCCGTACCAGTTCCAGCACCATTCCCTTACATTGCCCGACATATCGTAAAGTCCTAACTCGTTGGGTTTCTTGTCCCCGATCGATTGCGTTTTCGTATGGTTGTTTTCGATGATAGGCCAGTTCCAGTCTCCCGATAAGTACTGATCCCCGGCGTTTCTCCAATACCATGCCACTTCATCGGCTTTATTGCTTCCGCTGTATTTGTAACCCTTGCTCATCTGACCTCCGCCGGCGGCATATTCCCATTCCGCTTCCGTCGGCAACCGGTAACCGTTCGCTTCCTCATTGATCGTTACGATCCATTTCATATGATCGTTTTCGCTCTTATTGTTCGGGTCTATCTTACTCTTGTCTATATTGTAATAAGGTTCTAAGCCTTCTTTTATACTTCTTTGATTACAGTACTCAACAACGTCGTACCAGCTTACCATTTCTACCGGCAAATCGTCGCCAATGAATTGGGAGGGATTGCTACCCATGACCTCCGTCCACTCTTTTTGAGTTACCTCGTATTTTCCGATATAAAAGTTCGATAGGGTTACGCTTTTTCCATAATAGTTAGACTTCGTGTTTATAAAAGTCCCGCCTTTGACGAGCACTAAGTTATCCTTCTGTTCCGACCGTTCTTGCGAACAGGCGCCGACAACAACCATTATTGCTATTAAAAGAAATATTAATAGCTTTCTCATGGATAAATCTCCTTTTGATGGGAATAGCCCTATTCCCGTAGGATGCAGGCAAGTTTCTTTTTGTTGGAATCGTTAAGGCCGTCGGCTGTAAAGCCGAACGGCCTCGGAGCATGATCAAAAATTACCCGGTTACCACACCGTTACATTAGAGCTGCCGCTGCTTTGATAGCCCTCGGTCGCTAACACTTGATAAGACCAGCTGCTCCCCAAATTCATTCCTTTACTCTTCCAAGCGTTAACGTGGTTGCCGAACGTGATCGCTACGTTGCTTCCGGTCGCTCTCTTCGACTGACGGACGCTCCAGAACTGTTGGAAAGTTTGCGTACCGTCAATGGAAGGGGCGTTGTATCGCATCGTCGTATAGATGTCATAGGTACCCCCATCACTGGTCACGGTGCCTTTATGCGTTCCAGTAGGTCTATAGGTGCCCCAGCTATCAACGACGTAATATTCGATGAGGGAGTTTCTCGTCCACCCATAAAGAGTCAAATACCCGTTGCCGGACGGGGCCCAGACGCCGGCATTGTAGTTTACCGTTCGATTGGGTGATCCGGTACCCCAGCCTTTGCCGACAACAAAATTTCCGGTATTTTGCCATGTAACGCTGTAATTGCCACCAGAGCCATTGACCGCATTGACTGTCCCGCCCCCGTCGGTCCAATTCTGCCAATAGTCCGTCGCTGCATTTGAGGTTGCTCCAAACAAGCCAAAACTCATTGAAGCCGCAAGACATAAAGTCAAAATTTTCTTATTGAACTTAAACATAACTTTACCTCCTCAAATACTATTATTGTTTTGTTTACTACTGACCTTGCATCCCAACTTCTTGTCGATTGTTTCTCCTTGCCGTACATTTCTTATCCCGTGTCATATTGCGAGAACATATGGCTATCACCTCCTTTACTTGAAAATTATAGAAGGTAAGCGCATACATTTCACTTCACAAATTAAAGATTCTATCTTCAATTTCTTACATAAATTGATAGATAACAATCAGAAAACGAGATATCACGGGTTTCGTAACGTAGAAAGAAGCCTCTCGATAAGCTCTAGTGACGCTATAATAATGCAAAAAAGCCGCCCAATTAAATGACGGCTACGGATTATGGAACTTTGTAACCCATCTATCATCCTATAGGTTTTCCCATTCCTCTATTGTCATGGAATACCGTACGCTGTCGGTTAAAACCCATATAGGGCACGCTTTAAAGCCGCGTGATATTCTTTTATCACGCTCTGGCTGATCTCGGCAGAAGGAAAGTATTCTTCGAAGCCATGAAAACATCCGGGGTACAAATGAAATTCCGTTGGCACACCGGCCTGCGTTAGCCTCAGTACATAGTCGATGGTTTCATCGCGAAACGGATCCAGGTCACCGACACAGGTGTACGTGGGCGGAAGTCCCGACAAATCGGTTGAACGTGCCGGTGCGGCATAGGGGGATACTTCACCTTGTTCCCCTAAATACATTTCCCATGCCAATTGGGTTTTGGCTTTACTCCATACTCGGTCATCCGTTATTTCATGGCTGGACTTGGTCATAACTCGATCGTCAAGCATCGGGTAAAGAGGCATTTGGAATAGGATGGAAGGGCCGTTTCGGTCTCTTGCCAAAAGGGAGACGGCAGCCGTTAATCCACCGCCGGCACTTGGACCCACTACTGCGATTCTGGAGGTGTCGCTCCCCAGTTCTTCGGCGTTTCCGGAGAACCATTTAAGCGCAGCGTAGCAATCTTCGAGCGGAGCCGGAAAAGAATGCTCCGGCGCCAGCCGATAATCGACGGAAACGATGACGCATTCGAGTTCCAATGCCAGATGCTGCAGGGCAGGGTCCATCATATCCGCAGAACCCAGGATATAACCGCCGCCGTGAAGATACAGAACGCCCGGAAGAGGACCATTCTTCACTCTCGGTTCGTAAATCTTGATCCGCACATCCGGATCCCCTGCTGCGCCAGGAATATATCTTTCTGAGGTCAGAACGGCATCATTAATCGGCAGTGTTGCAGCCATACCGGCAACAAACTCCTGCATCTCTTTCCTTTTGGCTGCTAAATTCTCTCGAGTGTAAACGACTTCCGGCAAAACGGAAAACAAACTTTTAAGTTCCGGGTGCACTCTTTCTTCCATTTTTTAACCTTCCTGACTATTTTGCCACGCTGTTTGCCCCAGAAGGTCGCGCATGGCCGCCATGTACTTTTCTTCCGACTGGGTCCATCTCAGTTTAGCCGTTTCTTCCGCATCCGGACCTGCGAGATAACGCAGCCGATTAGACGGATCGCACGCGGCGGCGTAAACCTGATCTGCTACCTGGTTCTCATCCGCGTTATCAAACGGATAATTCATCATGGAGTTTAGCATATGGTCAAAATAAGGCTTGTACGCTTGCGGAATGGATAAGTCTTGGGCAGCAGCCATGGTATTCGACGCAAAATTCGTGGTTCGCATGGCGCCGGGTTCCACAAGCTTGACGGCAATATTTTGCGATTCCAGCTCGTACGATAAGGATTCCGACAACCCCTCGATGGCATGCTTGGTCGCAACATAGACCGTCAGGAGCGGGTTGGATGTAAAGCCTACGTTCGAAGTGATATTGACGATGGTTCCGCCGCCTTGTTCGCGAAAATAAGGCGTAATCGCCTGAATGACGTTCATGACACCAAAGACATTGGTCTCGAAAATCCCGCGGATCGCATCCATGGGTGTTGCTTCAAATATCGAGAGGATACTGACTCCGGCGTTGTTCACGACGGCGTCGATCCGGCCGAACCTGGCGACCCCTGCCGCAATCGTTGTCTCGATGGTAGCGGGCTTAGTCACATCAAGCTCGGTTACGAAAATCCGTTCGGGATTTTCCTCCGCCAAGCGTTGGTCCGGCTTGCGCATCGTCGCAATTACGTTCCATCCTTCATTAGCAAACTTCTTCACTGCCGTATTCCCCAACCCGGTCGAGCTCCCGGTGATTAATACCGTTTTGGTCATTGAAGACCCTCCTCTTCCTCATATTAGTAATTTCTTCCTTAGCTTACAGCGTTGAAGCCGCTCTAAGTCAAATCCAAAACCCGATCCCTTATAGACAAGGGGAAGAATGGACTGGAAGCAAGCCCGGATTGTAAAATAGATTAGAGTAACTCTAGCACGCAATAGTCGGGGAGGATATCTTATGGCTTATACGATGAAGGAAGTTGTGAAAAAAACCGGCATTACTCCGTATACGTTGCGTTTTTATGAGAAGGAAGGCGTATTGCCGGCGGCTGACCGGGAGGCTAACGGAGTGCGCAAATTCAGCGACCACTACGTCGATTGCGTTGAGATGGTACAAGCCCTTCGTTCGACAGGTTTACCTCTCGCCGAAATAAAACAATATGTGGAGCTGTACAACAGCGGGAATCGGACACTGCCCCTAAGAAAAACGATGCTGGCCAACCAAAAAAGCAAAGTGGAAGAACAAATCGCACGGCTGATGAAAACGTTGGAAAAGCTCAATTACAAGCTGGCGTTAATCGATGCCCAAGAAAACAAATTTGAGAGGCTGCCTTGATAGGCAACGATCTTCAGAGCTATAAGCCCTCCCATTTCCTGCCATTCCCGAAGAATTAAGCGCTCGGACTCGAGTGTTCTCACAATACCGACCTCCGCTGAAAGAGTTGTTTAGAGTACAAAAAAGTCGCCAATCATGGCGACTTCTATTGTATCAGCTTTCACGACACAGATGCTTGTTCCGCCTATACGCCCGTGTTCGCTTTGACGAGGACTTCGGCGTATTTGGCTTCGTCTTTACTGCGGGACAGCAGTGTGCCGGCAATCGCCGCAAGGAAGCCAAGCGGTATCGAAATGATCCCCGGATTCGTCATGGGGAATAGGGCCGTTCCGGTCAAAATGGCCTTGCCGGGCTCCGGGTCCCATACGTTCGGGCTGAGCGCCACGAGGATCACGGTGCTGAACAGGCCAACCAGCATGCCGGAGACGGCTCCCGTCCGGTTGAATCTTCGCCAGAACACGGTGAATAGGATGATTGGCAAGTTCGCGCTTGCGGCGACGGCAAACGCCAGCGAGACAAGGAAGGCAACATTCATCTTCTGGGCAAACAACGCCAGAAGAATCGAAATAACGGATACTCCAATCGACGCCCAGCGGGCCATCTTCAGTTGCTGCTGTTCGGTCGCGTTGCCGCGGCGAACGATCTGTCCGTAGAAGTCGTGCGCAAACGCAGACGCAGCGGACAGGACGAGCCCGGTTACGACAGCGAGGATCGTCGCGAACGCGACCGCCGAGATGAACGCGAACAGGAAGTCTCCGCCGAGAGCCTTGGCCAGCAGCGGAGCGGCCATGTTTCCGGCTTTGTCGACGGCCGTGATCTCCTCTGCGCCAACGAACGCGGCCGCCCCGAAGCCAAGGAATATGGTCATCACATAGAAGATGCCGATAATCCAGGTTGCGTATACGACGGAGCTGCGAGCGGTACGGGCATCCTTGACGGTGAAGAAGCGAGTCAAAATATGCGGCAGCCCGGCTGTCCCCAGCACAAGCGCCAAGTTCAGCGACAACGTCTCCAGCGGCACGTTATATTTGTTGCCCGGATTCAAATACTTTTCCATTAATGGCGTTGCCGTTTTCATATGCTCGAACATACCCGTCAGGCTGAAATCAAACTTGGCGAAGACCATCAGCGAGATGACGAAAGTGCCTCCCATCAGCAGGACCGCCTTCGTAATCTGCACCCAGCTCGTCGCGTGCATACCGCCGAATACGACGTATACGGTCATCAACACGCCGACGATTAGAACGGAGGTGGCAAAATCGAGACCAAGCAGCAGCTTGATCAGCGCCCCCGCTCCGACTAGCTGCGCGATCATGTAGAAGATCGAGATCGCAATCGTATTCAGCGCAGCGATGCCGCGCACTTCTTTGTTCGCAAAGCGGGCGGCGATCATGTCCGCCACCGTATATTTGCCCAAATTTCGGAGCGGCTCGGCGACCAGATACAGCACAACCAGATAAGCGACCAGAAAACCGATGCTGTAGAAGAAGCCGTCGAAGCCGACCAGAGCGATGGAACCGGCGATGCCGAGAAAAGATGCGGCGGACATATAATCGCCGGCGATGGCAGTTCCGTTCTGCCAGCCCTTCAGCCCGCCGCCCGCAGTGTAAAACTCGCTGGTGTTGTTCGTTTTTTTGGCGGCGAAATAGGTAATGACCAGCGTGAGCAGCACGATCGCGCAAAATAAGGTGAAGGCCATTATTGCGACGCCCCCATTTCCCGCTTAATTTCATCCACCATCCGGTCGAACCGGCTTGCCACGCGCGAGTAAATGATGCATAACGCCCAAGTCATGACAAACTGCGCGAACGCGAACACCCATGCCCACGAAATCGGACCGATCGCCGGCCTGTTCAACACATCCGAATACGAGGTCAAGATGGGGAGCGCAAAGTAAAACAGCAGAAAAAAGACCGTCGCCGGGATAATAAACCTTTTTTTGCGGGAGAGCAGCAGCTTGAACTTGAGGGATTGCCATACTTCGAGATAACTTTTTCCTTTCGCATCCATACCTTTCCCTCCAATCATCAATTTTCAATAATCACCCAATATATGTAAGCGCTTGAAGTTAATTATATGCAGAGTAGATTATACATACAACATTGTGAGGAAGGGAACAATCGGTCGGAGTACGGTCAAGGGTAGTTTGAAGCAGCCACTGTTGAAAAGGAGCTTTGGATCGTACCAGGTGCGGGACACGGTAGAAGTCATACGGTTACCAAAGATGAGTATGAGCAACGAATCCACCAATTTCTTTCACGTTAAATTTGAGTTATGTTAGTAATATCAAAAAAAGAGAGCAATTCTTCTTCATTCACTGAAATCCGCTTGGGTACGAGATCATAGTCATAACCGAGACAACTTTGAAAACCGACAAGCTCGCCGCGTTGCATTTTCTTCTTCAAGCCCATTTTTACAATCGATGAGATATTCTCAACCTCTTGCTGTGCTACCGAGCTTAAGATGGTTAATAATAACTCACCGTCCATCGTCAATGTGTTAATGTTCTCTTTATACGGATTCTTCATAAAGTCGTTCTCCTTATGGAATAAACTTTGCAACGCAAAGAAGGGAATCGTTCGATTTCCCCCATTCACCTGCGTTTGCTCGTATGTGGTTCTCAAGCTCCAGAAAAACCGCTTCTATCTGAGAATGCCTCCTTTCCCGTGTAGCAACTGTGAATAATATAATCTGTTTCAATCATGTTCCATGCCTGCTCCTTGGTCTACGACTGAAAAATCGGCAGCCGTAAGCGGACTCGCCGCAGCGGACAGCCAACCCTAACAAGAGCCATTCCGCTTCGGATGGCTCTCAAATTATTAGGTTCATGATGAAGTCGGGAGATGCGGACGCCCTCTCAAGGAAATTCCGCATCTCCCGCTCATCTGCGACCTTTGGTAAGCGACTTTCCAGCCGTTATCACCGGTCAATCGTTGCCATAATCCAATCCGGGTAACGCTGGCCGGAAATCTTCTCGGACGCCAGCGCTTCGTCAAGCGACTTCAGCTCCGAATCGTTCAGGGCTATCCCGGCCGCCGCCACATTCTCCTCCAGATAGCGCAGCCGCTTGGTTCCCGGAATCGGCACAATGTCCTCGCCTTTATGAAGCAGCCAGGCTAAGGCGATTTGACCTGGCTTTACCTCCTTGACTGCTGCCATTTCCGCAACGATCCTCGCCGACTTCATATTGACATCGTAGTTCTCCCCTTGAAAACGCGGATCGGTTCGCCTGTAATCTCCTTCCGGATATTCCTCAGCCCGCTTTGCGGCCCCGGTCAAAAAGCCCCGGCCGAGCGGACAGAACGGCACGAGACCGATGCCGAGCTCACGCAAGACCGGGATAATCTCCGCCTCCAGATTGCGCTCCCAAAGGGAATATTCGCTTTGAAGCGCGGAGACCGGGTGAACAGAGTGCGCGCGGCGGATGTTGGCGACTCCAGCCTCGGACAAACCAAAAAATCGCACCTTGCCCTCCCGAACCAGATCGCTTACGGTGCCGGCCACCTCCTCAATCGGTACGGCTGGGTCGATGCGGTGCTGATACAACAGGTCGATGTAATCGGTGTCCAGTCGCTGCAGCGAACCTTCCACCGCCTCGCGAATGTGCTCGGGCCGGCTCGCCCGCTCGGCCCCAACCTGCTTGCCGTCCTTGAAACGAAAACCGAACTTTGTGCCGATAATCACCTGATCGCGTCTGCCCTTGAACGCCTTGCCCAGCAGTTCCTCATTGGTGAGCGGACCGTAGCCTTGCGCCGTATCAAAGAAATTGCAGCCGATCTCGATGGCTCGATGCAAGATCGCGATCGATTCGCGATCATCCGCAGCGCCATAGGACTGGCTCATGCCCATGCAGCCAAGTCCGATCGCCGATACTTCCAGTCCTTGAGTTCCCAGTTTGCGTAGTGCGATACTCATCTATTTTCCCTGCCTTCCGAATTGATTTCGATGGTTTCTTTCGAGAATGCTACACAACCTGATGCGCGATAAGACTATGTCCGCAGTCCACAATCGTCTGTTCGGCCGGACGCGGTCGCCAGTCGAGCAATTGCTGTGCCTTCAACGACGTATAGCGGAAACGCCGTCCCAACAAAGGCGTGATTGCACGCAGCCCGGGATCGGTCTGGGACAACCGCAGCACTTCCTCGTCGGACACGATTTGCGTCGGCGCTTTACTTGCCGCCTCCCCGAGCGACGAGCGCAGCACCAGCGAGACCTCATTCATCCACATCCATTCGCTGACAGCGATAAACCGTTGTCCGGCAGCCGCCTCCGACGTCATCGCACGGATATGGATATCGGCCAAGTCGCGTACATCCACGACTTCAAAGCCGATGCGCGGCGTTCCCGGCATGTGACCTTGCAGCAAGCCTCCAATAATCGATGTGGAGCCCAACTGGTCCTTCGAAAGCACCGGTCCGAATACGGCGCCGGGCAAAATCGTGGTCAATGCGGTCGATCCGCCGCCGATCTTCATAAACTCCCAGGCATCCTTTTCGGCGAGCGCCTTGGACTTTCGGTAAGCATCAAGTTTCTCATCCTCGGGATCGCTCCAGGTCGACTCGTCAATCATGCGTTCCCCCGGATTGCCGGCTGGCGTTGCGGCTGCGCACGCAGAGGTCATCACTACCCGTTTCACGTTTGCCTTCACGGCTGCGCGGAGCACACGCAGCGTGCCTTCCCGGGCCGGTCGGATCAGCGTTTCCGCATCGCTCGGGTTGACGCTCCCCAGTGGAGAGGCAACGTGAAGCACATACGCGCAACCGGACGCTGCCTCGTCCCATCCGGCATCCTGGGTCAAATCCGCTGTAAAGAAGCTTAACCTCTCTCCCGCGTCGACCTCCGCAGCAATTGCCGCTCGAATCGCTTGTTCTCTCGAATTGTTGCGAACGGTTGTACGTACACTGTATCCGCGTCTTAACAGTTCGACGATGCACCAGCCGGCCACATAGCCGCTCCCCCCTGTAACCAGTACCGTCTCGGGCTTGTTCATTTGCCCCGCCTCCTTCATTTTAATTGAATTGCCTCTGTAGTCATCATCTCGTATTCTAAAGAAGAATACCTGAAGAATTCTGCCGGATAATTGCCTAAAACTGCAAACCTTCTTTAATATAATCACGTCAGGGACTGACAGCAGGTACCCAAGCCATGACAAAGGAGGACTGGTTATGTATAACGAATAGGTTCCATTGAACTAAGAGCTTTGCTTGAAGAAAAAACCTGTACGAAGCGACTTCTAGGGTGAGTCAAAAAGGAGCTTAACGCACCCCATCGGTGTCGATAAGCTCCTTTCTGTTGGCGTACCGTCAGCGGAATCAACTAATCGGCGACCGCAGACATCATAATCCGGCAACAGCCCTTATAAGCTTTGCGCTGTTGGCCGAACAATCATTTCGTTGATATCCACATTGTCCGGCTGCTGAATAGCAAACAAAATCGTCCTGGCGATGTCGCTGGCTTCCAGCGGAGTCCATTCCTTGTTGCCCAATTTCTCGAGTGCCGGAAAAATCGAAGTATCCGTAATGTTATCGCTAAGCTCGGTAGCCACCGATCCGGGACAGACAAGGGTGGTCCGAATTTTTTGCTGTGGACCAATCTCTGTCCGCATCCCTTCCGTCAACACGCGAACCGCATGTTTGGTTGCGCTGTAGACGGAACTGGATGGGAAAATAACGTGTGAGGCAATAGAGCCAAAATTAATGATATGGCCCTCATTGCGCTCCTCCATATGCTTGTACACGGCTGCCATGCCATACATAACGCCTTTGATGTTCACATCAATCATGTTTTCCCACTCTTCCACTTTCAAACTTCTGAAAAAGGACAACGGCATGATGCCTGCATTATTGATGATGACATCAATCTGACCGTATACGTGCAAGGTTTCGGCGGCTAACGCCTCCATGTCCGCGCGCACAGTCACGTCTGTCACTTTATAGCTGGCCTCTCCGCCGTCGCGAATGATTTCTTCCCGAAGCTGCCGCAAGCGCTCCTCGCGTCGGGCTGCCATCATTACGCGATAACCGCTTTGAGCAAGCAACTGGGCTGTGGCCGCTCCCATCCCGCTGCTTGCACCTGTAATGATTACAACTTTTGTACTCATGTATTATCCTTCTCCTTTTGTTCGAGGATACCCGGTTTCTAACCGGTTTATGCCAGTGTAACAAGTGGAGCTAACTGTAAGTCAAATCCTTGCAGGCACCCCGCAAAAACGGCGAATGATTCCGTAAAAGAATCGAAATACGACTAAAATAAGCTTAAAAAAGGAGTACACTCCTTTGAGCCTACTCTAATATAGGAGGCAAACCGTACAAGGCGGATCGATTTGGGAAGGATCGAGGAATGAAGGGCAGCACATCGGGAATAAATGGGGTTATAACCTTCATGACGGGGTTGCTTCGTTCATACGACTGACCGGTCGGTTCAGGGCATCATCCTGAACATTCCTTTTTCCTGTATGTCATACAAAGCCAGCTTATAGTTGATAATTTCCAAATATTTCAGAATTTCCGCAACGTTCTTCTCTACTTTCTCTTTATGATCGAGCATCATTTGTTTTCGCTGACGGAAGGTGCTCTCGCCTTTCTTATATAAATCCACATACTGCTTGATCTCCGCTAGCGGCATGCCCGTTGCTCGGAGAGACAAAATAAATTGCAGCCATTCCATACTTTCGCTGTCGTATAACCGATTGCCGCTCGAGTCGCGCTTGACGTTCGGCAAAATGCCTTCCCGTTCATAATAACGAAGCGTATAAGTCGACAGGCCGGTTTCCTCCGAAACTTCCTTTATGGTAGACATACCTTTTCACCTTTATGCGGTCGGATTCTATAAATCCCTGCAGCACAGACGAATGGCAGCGCGCAATTTATCGGAAAATTCCTGCCGCGAACCAAGCGAATGTTTCCAGGTCAAGGCGCACGCGTAAAGAATATCGACGATCGTCGCCGCTTGATTCTTCATGCGCTCTGTCTGTTCGCTCGACGAAAGAATCACCGCTTCGATTTTACGTTGAAATCGAATATTGCTGTGTTCAACCGCTTCCCCCAGAACGCGCTCGCTTTGAGCCGCAAGGTCTGACGCATCGGGCTGGAAGAGGCCAGCGTGACGCCCGAACCATTCGTCCAATGCGCCGAACAGCTTTTCCTCCAGCTTCAAGTCGGCGTTCAAAAGGACGGCTTCAACGGCTTCCAGGCCGTCGTCCAATGTCTTTTGAATGGCCGCGCGAAAAATTTCATCCTTGTTTTTATAGTGCAGATAAATGCCCTGACGAGAAATACCCGCAGCCTGTGCAATATCCTCGATCGATGTTTTTCGGAAGCCATGCTTGAAAAACACCGCGAGGGCCGTCTCAAGCACATATGAAAGTCTTGTCGATTCTTTAGTGTTCATACAAAAAAATTAACACTTCGGACACTAGGTGTCAAGTTTGATGCAGCCGCACCTTTATTCGGGCAGTCGGACGCTTCCCGGCCATTGCACATCACGCTTGGAAGGAACGCGGCGGTAAGCTTCGTATTGCTCCAATTTACGGTTGACCGCTTCAAACGCCCGATTCAGATCCTCCTGTCTTCGTTCCAACTCCTTCCTGTGCTTCTCGAGCAACTGTTGACGTTGAGGGATTGTCGTTTCCCCTTCTGCCGCCAGCCTGGCGAACTTCTGCAGATCGGCCACGCTCATGCCCGTGGCGCGGAACCAGCCCATCAGCCGCAGCCAATCAAGATCCTTCGGTCCGAACAGCCGATTGCCGTGAGCGTCGCGCCTCAGAAACAGAAGCAGCCCCTTTCGTTCGTAAAACCGGATGGTTGTGGCAGGGATACCGAGCTCCTCCGAAGCTTCTTTGATGGTTACGTCCACTTCTCTCGCCTCCATATTCAGAAAGTTCCCCTTCAAGCTTACACCTTATACCGCGGTTTAAGGCAACCTTTCTTTTTCCGCTTGCCTTGAACCGCGGTATAAGGCGTATAGTCGACAACTGAACAACAAAAATTGAACAAAGAAGGAGAAGGGTAGGATGCAAATGAAAACGTTGGGCAGCGGAAAAGCGGCTCTGGAGGTATCGGCGCTCGGACTGGGCTGCATGGGCATGTCGGAGTTTTACGGCGCACGGGACCATCATGAATCGCTGCGTACCATTCACCGCGCGCTGGAATTAGGTGTCACGCTGCTGGATACGGCAGACGGTTACGGACTGGGCCACAATGAGGAACTCATCGGCGACGCGGTGAAGGACCGGCGCGGCGACGTGCGGCTGGCGACCAAATTCGGATTTGTGCGCCGCGACAACGGCGAGCATGTCGGCTTTAACGGCAGTCCAGCCTATGTCCGAGCCGCCTGCGAAGCGAGTCTCAGGCGACTGGGGACGAATTACATCGATTTATACTACTTGCATCGGGTCGATCCGAACACGCCTGTGGAGGAATCGGTCGGCGCAATGGCCGAGCTGGTCCGCGAGGGGAAAGTCCGGTTTCTGGGCTTGTCCGAAGCGACGCCGGACGAGATCCGGCGTGCCCACGCCGTCTTTCCGATCACCGCGCTGCAGTCTGAATATTCGCTGTTCAGCCGCGATGTGGAAGACAGTATGCTGGCGGTCTGCCGCGAGCTGGGGATCGGACTGGTGCCGTACAGTCCGCTCGGACGAGGGATTCTGAGCGGACAACTCAGCCGCGCAGACGAACTGGAAGAAAGCGATATGCGCCGTTTCTCTCAGCGGCTTCAGGGCGACAATTGGTCGCGCAATGCGGTCCTTCTTGATCGGCTGGGACAAATCGCGGCCGCCAAAAACTGTTCCCTGCCCCAACTGGCGCTCGCCTGGCTACTGGCGCAAGGCAGCGATATGGTTCCGATTCCGGGCACCAAACGTGTCAAGTATCTGGAGGAAAATATCGATGCGCTCCAGGTCAAGCTGAGTCCGGAGGAACGGGCGTCCATCGAGTCCGCCGTGCCCAGAGAGGCCGTCGCCGGCGACCGATTCCTCCGGCCCACCCGTTAAACGCTTATCCTAACTTGACAAAATTTATTATTGATGTAAACTTCGTAAATGTAAGCACCAATAATAATGCAGCTTGGAGGTATAGGCATGACACATGCAATTCGTACAAACGTGACGTTCGAAAGCGCCGGTCTGAAGCTTGCCGCACATCTGTACACGCCTGAAGGAGAGGGGGAAGAACCGCGTCCCGCGATCGTGGTCGGCCATCCGGCTAGCGGCGTTAAGGAACAAACGGCGGGACTGTACGCCAGCCGCCTGGCTGAACAAGGTTTCATCACGCTCGCCTTCGATACGGCTTATCAGGGGGAAAGCGAAGGTACACCGCGCGGGTTGGAGGACCCTGCCCAACGGGTCGAGGATTTCAAGGCGGCCGTCTCTTTTCTGAGTACGCGAGACGAGGTCGACGCCAACCGAATCGGCGCTTTGGGGATATGCGCCTCCGGTGGTTATGTCATACCGGCGAGCGTCACCGACTTGCGCGTTAAAGCCGTCGCTACCGTCAGCGGCGCGGACATCGGCCGTCAATTTCGAAGCGGCAGCGACGGCAAGCAGGACCCGGCGATCCTTCAAGGGATGCTGACCGCCGCAGCGGCTGCCCGCACCGCGGCTGCCCGGGGAGAAGGAATCGCCACATTCCCCATCTTTCCGGAGAACGAAGCGCAGGCCCGGGCCGGAGGCCAGCATGTTTTCGAGGGCTGGGAATATTACTGCACCGATCGCGCGCAGCACCCGCGTTCGGCCAAAGCGTTTACCTTGAACAGCATCGATCGGATCGCTTCTTTCGATCCGTTCCGCTTTATCGATCTGATTGCGCCGCGTCCGCTGTTGATGATCGTTGGAACGGAAGCAGAAACTTCCTGGATGGCGACGGATGCGTTCGCGGCTGCCAAAGAACCTAAGGAATTGTTCTGGATCGAGGGAGCTTCTCATGTCGCGCTTTACGACAAGGAAGAATACGTAGGGCCTGCGCTGGTGAAGCTGGGCGAATTTTTCCGCGCTCAGTTGAGTCAGGCTGTCATGGCTTGATGCCGCAACGGTATGAAAAGCGAACGGAGCTTGTCGATCGCCGAAGGGCTGCGACAAGCTCCGTTCTATATTCCTTGATCAGTTGCCCCCTGTGATACCCTCGTCCTCTCAAGCTTACGAGCAGGATGGGAATCATATTGACCCCTCGACGATGCTTAGAAAATGTGCAATCGAATGATTTTATCTTGTTCAATCGCAACATGAGCGGTCAATAAAAGCGGATCGGGCAACCCCGTTTTGTCGAAGGTGCCATCCACCTTGAAGATGACCGCCACTTCTCCATTTTCCTCTTTGGCTTCTACGGGTTCCAGGGTTACATTCGCTCCAAAATGATATTTGTCGCTCCACGCTTTAATTTCTTTTTTGCCAACATAGGTTTTTCCTTCGTCCCGGACAATGGCCTCATCCGAGAAGCACTTGACAAACGCTGCGGGATCGGGCTTATTCGATGCCCTCACATAGTTCCGAATAGCCGGGGGCAATTTTTCCAACTCCATTTTCTTCACCTCGTTGTGAATTTTTCAAATTACACGGTAGGGATTGTACCGCCGTCAATGACATATTCGCTTCCCGTAATGGAGGCAGCACGGTCCGACACCAGAAAGGCAGCCAGCTCCGCTACCTCTTCTGGCAAGCCCGGACGACCAAGCGGAATTCCTCCAAGAGAATCCATAAGTGCTTGAAGCGCGCTTTCCCGGTTGCCTGCTGCAGACGCGATTCGATCAATCAAAGCATCCGCCGCTTCCGTTTGAATAAACCCGGGAGACAAGGTATTGATCCGAATCCCTTGAGGAGAGAACTCCTTGGATAATCCTTTGCTGTAGTTGGCGAGAGCCGCTTTGGCTAACGTTGTTTCGTATAGCGGCAGTTTTTTTTGAATAGACGTGAAGTGAAGGATCCTTTTGTTTTCCCAATGGGTTGGCAAAGCGTTGCAAAATATTGAAAACGGCGTTAAAGAAATTCAGGAGCGTGCAGATCCCGCTGCAGGAGTGATTGCACTCTCCTATTTGAATATCCTTGGTGTAGAATTAATTCCCGGTATCATTCGCGATTATCAACAAGAGTATCCAAGGATTCAGTTCGAGCTGACACAAGGCAGTCTGGGAGATATCGACCATCATTTGGAACAAGGACTCTCGGACATTATGATTACATCCCGGGAATCCGTGCTCAATCATCATCATTGGATAGCAACGATCAGGTCACGGTTCCAAAACACCGGGTTCATCCTTGATTCCGCCTATGAAGCAGAAGATTTAATCACCGTAGCAGGTTTTGTCAAATCCGGTCTTGGCATGACTGCGAACGGTTGTTCGAACCTAATACCCAAGCCGTCAAAGCCCGACGATACACCATCCCGCAACAAAACCGCTTCCTCCGGTGAACCGTCGTTTTCGTTTTATCCATTGACTCTGCCCCCCAAGCCCCGTTTGGTACTATCTTTGATTTGCCGTCACATTCATTCTAGTTTATTATAAAGAAGGAAACCCGAAGATTTCTGCCGAAAAATTGCCTGATCCTGCATAACGTTGGAGAGTTAATTGAGATCCTGTATTATGAGAGGTGCTCGCCATGATTCACTTTATATCTGAAGACGAACAGGGAACGCTGGAGATGCGGATGCATTTGCTGGAACAGGTGAAGGCTCTGACAACAAGCCGAATCCCTACCGACAGTCGTTTACATACCCGAATTCCTTACTTGACCTTGAATCGATACAGCCAGCAAACGCCGCCGCTCCCCGTCGTGTTGAGTCCTTCGTTTTGTCTGGTCCTGCAGGGCTCCAAAAAAATTCATGCCGGTGAGCATATTCTTTTTGCGCGGGAAGGTGATTTCTTGACCTCCCTCATCGCTTTGCCGACAACGGCGCAAGTGAATGCCGACACGTTGGATAAGCAACCCTATATCGGCTTGCGAATAGATTTTACGATCCAGGAGTTGGCTTCCGTGATCACGGAAGCCAGACTGAAAGTACGGCCGCGCGTCAAGCATTCGACGGCAGCCTTTATGGGAAAGGCCGATGCGGAACTGCTTGCCTTGTTTGTTCGCCTGCTGATGCTCCTCGACAAGTCCGAAGAAGAAATCCTCTTCTTATCGGGCTTGATCAAACGGGAAATGATCTTTAAACTGCTGTCCGGCGAGTACGGTCATCTGTTTTTTCAGCAGGTTTTCTTTGACCAGCAAGCGGAAGGCGTCGGCAAGGCCATCGCCTGGATCAAGGAGCACTTTGCCCTTTCTTTTACGGTCGAAGAGCTCGCAAATGCTACCAATATGAGCGTGTCCGGCTTGCATCACAAATTCAAAGCCGTGACCGCGATGGGGCCTTTGCAGTACCAGAAGCAGCTTCGGCTTCAGGAAGCCAGACGGCTGTTGATTAGCGGCCAGATGGATGTAACCAATGCCGCCCTGGAAGTAGGATACGAAAGTTCTTCCCAGTTTAATCGGGAATACCGCCGCCTGTTCGGTCTCCCTCCCCTGAAAGATATCAAAGCGGTGAAGCAACATGCCAGCGCAGGGTTGTTCGAATACGGCGATTAGCCTTCTTTCCTTTGAGGTCCCTAAAAAAAGCGCCATCCCGCGGCGGATAGTTTTAAAATTTTGTTCATTCCCAATTTTTTATGGTTTTATTATCCAACAATGCGATGGCGGACCCATTTTTAGTGACGTCAATCATACATCTGGCAAGTTGGCTGCACGTAACGCTGAATTGGTCTGTGAACAAGTCTGCCACATTGGCAACCGGAGTAAACAGCCTTGGGCGTTTCTGACCTGATGAAGGCTGGCCGAAAGCTGTACACATGTGGACCGAGCCGAATCAAGCGCTCCTTCCTCCATGCCCGACATCTTCGATTCCATGTCTCTTCTCATCGCTTGAGCATCTTTTGGAGACGAAGACGCTTTTGATATTGAAGAGATCCTCCAAAGCGCCGCGATTTCCGTATAAGGGAAACGCGGCGTTTGCGTTTATGTCTGGTTGTCCTTGTCGGGAAAGCGACAGATTCCGATCTCCTACCTAAAAAGAGAGTTGCTCGCCGTCATCAGGAACCCAAACCGACTCGTCCAGATTTTGTTTTCCGATAAATTCGAGGAGTTCATTTCGCTTTAATTTGCAGTGATTTATGGTTTCCAGATGGACAGCGATGAGCTTTGTTGTTGGCGACAATCGAGGAATGCGAACGATGTCTTCCTCGGTCATCGTAATGACGGTTCCCCACATCATTTGAGCTTTCGCTGTGTTCAAGATGGCAACATCGGGTTTATAGGTCCGAAAAGCCTCTTCTATGCTTGGGGTATAAATGCAATCGCCAACGATATAGACGGACTCCTTGTCTGTGTGCAAGATGAATCCGGAAACTGGTCCAAGAAGCTTGCCGGTTAACCCCGGCCCATGCTGCCCCTGGATTCGTTTCATCCAAATGCCTTCCCACTTGAACGTATCCTCAATTGCAATTGTTCTTGAAAAACCGGATGAGCGAATAGACCGTTCATCTCGTGGCTGGCAAAATACCGGAATATGCTTGTTCAACAGAGAAATCGCTTTTTTATCCCAATGATCGAAGTGCCGATGCGTGACCAGCACGGCATCCACATCTTGAAAGAGGCTTAGCGGAACAGGCAAAGGAGTTAGCGGATTTCGGCGATAATTGAACGTAAGGGGAATAGGCGGCAATTCGCCGGGGTCGCTTAACATGGGATCGATTAAAATACGCTTGCCGTTTACGGTTAAAATGGAGGTCGCATTACGAATATGTTGAAAAGATAACGACACGGGTATATAACCACCTTTAAATTTTTTTTAGATGCCTGTGCTCTCAATAATGCCTTGACATCATCGTAAATTGGATTATTATATTTGTAAAATTGAATTAAATGAATCGATCGATCGGAAAATATGATAAGGTGGTTTGTATACATGGATTTGAAAACGCTGAGGGCTTTCCAGGCGATCATCGAATATGGCAGTTTTCAAAAAGCTGCCGCGAAACTCCAGTACGCACAGTCCACCGTTACGCTGCAGGTTCAAAAATTGGAATCGGATTTGGGCGCTGCCTTGTTTATCAGGGACGGGAAAAAGGTTCATCTTACAGAAGCCGGCCGATTACTCGCGTTGAAAGCTGGAAACCTGCTCCGTTATGTAGACGAGATTCAGCAGACGATAAGCAATGTTCAGGACGGGGAGGCCGGGCTTGTCCGGATCGCAGCCGTAGAGCCTTGCGCGTCTGTCAAAATGGCCTCCATTATTGCCGATTTTTGCAGAGACAGGCCCAAGCTGGAGCTGACCTTTGAGATTGGTAATACGGATTTCGTTACGGGCAAGGTCCTTGCAGGCGAAGCGGATTTTGGCGTATGCTCGCCAAATATGGGCCATAACCGTTTAATTTTCGAGCCATGGTATGAAGAACGGTTTTGCTTGCTGATCCATGAAAACCATTTCTTAAGTGAAAAAGAATCGATTACAACAAACGATTTATCAGGTCAACGCATACTGCTCAAAGAGAAAAACTGCCATTATAGAGCCATGCTGCAGCGAACCATGCTGGAACAAGGAATCAATCCCTTTTCCGGCATGGAGATTGGAAGCTTCGATGCCATGCAAACGATGGTCAAGCATCAACTCGGAATAGCATTTATACCGGAAACCTTGTCAATGGGTATACCTGTGGGAACCCTGATTCGTCAAGTCCAGGGAGCCAGACTCGGCATGCCAATGGGTATGATTTATGACGACAGTACGATTTTCCCGATGGCAACATTGGCTTTAATAAACAAGCTTCGTTCGGCTTTAGTTTCAATGAATGTCGAGTAAAGCGGGCGGTGTATTCCATCATGCCGACTGCAACTCGTTCGGGTTTTCGATAGCTATTCTGCCGTTCAGCCATGTTACTTTAGAATATTGAATGACTGGAACATCGATTGAACGTCCGACGGACCATCAACAGCCCAATATCTTCGACCTATCTATCCACAAATTAAAATGTTGCATAATTTCCACGCGGCTTTCCCCGTCTGTACAAAATATCTTGGGCTTTCTCAAAAATGTCTTCGCTTACGATTGGCTCGTGATGATTCTTGATGTAATATTGATCTTCTTCGCCATGATTATCCAATCTTCTCTTTGATATAGGATCAAGTGTAAAGGTTTTGCCTTGAAGAAGGTCGCCTTTGTATTTCTCATTCTTAAAGATACCGAGCACCGCAGTATCGCCCCATTCCATGTTCCCGCGCTTCGTTTTATGAGGAAGCTTCGTTAGCTCTTTGGCGATCACTGAGGCTCCGACGCCAGCGATGTAACGATCAAAAATGTATTGAACAACCTCGGCTTCACTGAAATCCGCTTGGTTACGAGATCATAGTCATAGCCAAGACAGCTTTGGAAACCTACAAGCTCGCCGCGTTGCATTTTCATCTTCAAGCCCATTTTTACAATGGATGAGATATTCTCAACTTCTTGCTGAGCTACTGAACTTAGAATGGTTAGCAGCAATTCACCATCCATAGTTAAGGTGTTAATGTTCTCTTTCTCAAAAAACACAGCCACATTTCTTTCCTTGAGCATCCGGACATATTTTAAGGTGTCTACCGTATTCCTGGCGAATCTTGAAATGGACTTGGTGATAACCATGTCAATTTTTCCATTCAAGCAATCGTTAATCAATCGCTGAAAATCATCACGCTTCTTAACTTGAGTACCCGTAATGGCTTCATCCGCATAAATATCAGCCAGCATCCAATCGCTGCGCTGCCCAATCATCTCTCTGTAGTAGGAGACTTGAGATTTGTAGCTGTTGAGCTGTTCCTCTGTATCTGTGCTTACCCGCGCATACGGAGCCACTCTCAGAATTTCTTGTTGCCCGCCGGTACGATCTGACAGCTTCCGATTCGCTTTTATAACCTCTACTAAAAATGACATTGCCGATTCCTCCCCTGAGTTGATCTCTACGCTGTCAGCGTAATGGATTCAGATGAATTCAACAATTGTGCGAATTTGGATTTAAAGCCTCTTCCGTATGTTACACATGGCTCACCTGGCAGTAAGGTCTGAATAAATCCTATACTCTCGCATTATTCTATTTTTAATCAAAATGAATTCCTGTTCACTTATCAAGGAAATTGTTAGTAGTTGCCTCAGCATCGCTATTTGCATACTGTACCTCAGCAAATCCGCTTTCAAGATATCATCCCCTCAAAATGACTTTGGGTAGCAATATGGGAGTGAAAATAAGGCTCTCTACTAACCCATTCATTTTGAGGTTCAAATCGGGCACCTCATTAACAAAGACATTTCAAACGAACAGCCCCGCAGAGCTTCAGCGATATTGCTAAAGGTCTGTGGGGCAAATATATGATTCTTCTTAATTTCTTGTGATACGTTACTGCATAAGAGGTCTCACTAAAATGAACGAAAATGTCTCAATCTTGAAAATACGGCCTCCCATACATAACTTGAAGATTGGCGTCAAATACATTCCGATAAACAACCTGTAACCGGCTGGAGGAGGCATCGATAACCTTGCCTTCACCGGCATAGATGCCAACATGCGTAATATTCATGAACCTCCCGTTCGGCTCGTAGCTCCAGAAAATCAAATCTCCCGCCATTAGCTCATCGGTGGTAAGGGAAAGCCCGTTCTCCACGATAAAACGCGCCTGTTCTGCCGCCGTTCTGGGCAATTCAATGCCTAAGTGCCGATATACCCACTGTACAAGATAACTGCAATCGGTATAGTTAGCCTGTCCTGCTTTTAACTGGCTGTACGGATCGCCCAGCCGGGTCAACGCCAGTTCGACAGCCTGGCTTCCAAGCACACCGGCGGGCAAATCGGTGATAACCGCCGCAAACTGTTCGGAGGTTAATCCGGTATCGCCGTTCTTTCCAAGAATGGCAAGCATCATGGGACGAAATTCTGCCGACAGGAGTTCATTCATCAAATCGACCTGTTCCGTTGAAAAACCATAGAGCGCCGCTTGCTGTTCTGCTGTTCGGGTAGAAATCGACAGTTGCAGAACGCGTTCATACTCCGTCACCGACTGTTCCTCAACGCTTCCATCGTTCTGTTCGACGGCGATAGTCCTCGTGTGCTCCAGTGTTTCGATCTGCGAGTCGATCTGATTCATATCCCAAAACACAGCCTGCAGCAGTTCCTCTCTCTGCTGATCCATTGTGACCACATCCAGGCCCGTCAAGCTGTCGGTTGATGTCTTAACTGCGTAAACAGCCAGCACGTCCGACCAATTATCGATTCTTGTACAGAAGAAATCTTGTTTTGACGTTTCTCCAGAAGGTCTTCGAGATCTATTCTGCGGGGCACATCGTCAATGTTAGACAACGCCCGAATTCATCATACGAAACTACGGCGAGCTTTTCAGAACAACAGAAAGATGTGCTTACAGTCCAACTAAAATCGTTTGAAAATGGCTTGAATCCAGTGTCATCAACAATGTGTTCTATCCATCATTCCTGAAATCCATCTGAGAGTCGGGCAGGTAGTTTATCGCTCCGACCTTACACTAACGTCCGATTAAATTTTTCAGCCAGCCGCTCTATAACACCATAAATATTGGAATCATCAAGTAGATCATGCTTATCAGCTTTAAATAGCTGTATTTTCTTAAACTGATAGTAGTCATATAACGCATCCTTTATAGTGATTTGATTAGCAAGCAAGTATTTTACACTTGTTATTTCGCGGAGTAATACGACGTCCTGCACTAAGATAAACGTTTCGTTAATAGGATTAAAAATGCCGAGTTCTTTACCAAGTCTATAAAACTGAAGCGACTGTTGATCCCGTTTCTGCAGAGCTTCTATAAGGGTACTGTGCAGTTCGGGGAAAGCCACTTGCAAATCCTTTGTAAACGAGTCAGTAATATACTCGATTAAGGATACGGATTGTTCAAACAACTGCTGAAATCGGATGCCGAAATATTCCTCCTCTTCATCATTTCTATATGCCTCTAATTGTTCGATGTAGTCAATGATAATTCCCACTACACCGCTAATCACATCTTCTTTGGAAGAAAAGTGCTTATACATGGTTGCCCGACTTACATCCATATGCTTAGCGATATCATCCATACGCAGATTTTGGAAGCCCTCTCTAATGACAGACTTTATTAATTTTTTAAGCAGCTTCGTTTTAGCATCGTATGGCTTCATCTCTGGGGGGACGTTCATATTCTTTCCTCCTTGCCTTGATTTCATTAATTATACATTAAACCACACACAATCAAAACACAAATTACAAAATAGACACTTTATATAATTTTTGTTTACATCATCTTTTTGTTGTGCTATGATTTCCTTAGTCGCCGAGAGTTCATTGCTTAGCAAACAACGGTGATAATTAAGGAGGGATTCATTGCGCGGACACAGCAGTGATTATAAAGCAACAGCACAACAGCCCCTGTCTTCTGGATTTGGAAAGGAAACGACTGCGCAGGAAGTCCTTGTAGACCTGGATTTGACTGGGAAAATGGCGATTGTCACTGGCGGATATTCCGGTGTCGGATTGGAGACGACACGAGCACTTGTAAACGCAGGTGCTACAGTGGTAGTTCCAGCACGTTCACTGAGTGCAGCCGAAACAGCACTTTCGGGAATACCGCGAGTCGAGATCGAGGAACTTGATCTTATTGATCCAGCCTCCATTGATTCCTTTGCAGAACGTTTTTTGGTTCAAGGCAGCCCCCTCCATATTCTGATTAATAATGCAGGAATTATGTCCCCTCCTTTAACGAGGGATTTGCGGGGGTATGAGTCACAATTTGCAGTCAATCATTTAGGCCATTTTCAGCTTACAGCACGTCTCTGGCCAGCATTGAAGCAAGCTAACGGAGCACGCGTCGTCTCGCTATCCTCGACGGGAATTCGTTTTGGAGGCGTCAACTTCGATGATCCGAACTACGAACAACGTGAATACAACCGCCAAGAAGCGTACGGACAGTCAAAATCAGCCACCTCCTTGTTTGCCATTGCTTTGGATCGCTGGGGATACCAGGATAATGTTCGTGCTTTTGCGGTACATCCCGGAGCTATTATGAGTAACCTGATTCGTTATATGTCGGAGGAAGAATTGGACACAGCGCGAAAATCCTTCAATTTCAAAACAGCCGAACAAGGTGCGGCAACTTCCATATGGTGCGCAACCAGCAAACAGCTTGATGGAATGGGTGGCGTATATTGCGAAAACGTCGATATTGCCAAGATTGTTGAAGCAAACGATATCGGGACAATCCCTGATGGTGTCATGACTTGGGCGATTGACCCTCAACTTGCAGATCGCCTCTGGCAACTTAGCGAACAACTGATCGGAATAACCTTTCCACGATAAGTACAAAATACCGTTAAATTTGGAGGTACTGAAAGATGACTGCTAACCATCAATATAAAATTACACCTCAGGTTCCCATCTCTTCCGGTTTTGATTCGCACACAACGGCACTTGAGGTCGTGAAAGGTATCGACCTTAGCGGAAAAGTAGCTGTCGTAACCGGAGGGCATTCTGGTATTGGTCTTGAAACAACTCGGGCTTTGTCAGCAGCGGGAGCTACTGTTATCGTCGCGGCTCGTTCTGTGGAGCAAGCTACATTCGCAACTACCGGTATCGCAGGCGTTGAAGTACAAACGCTCGATTTAATGAATCCAGAATCGATCGATACCTTTGCACAACGATTTCTGGCTACTGGCAGAGCACTCATATCTTGATCGCCAATGCAGGCATCATGGCTTCTCCACTGGTTCGAGACCAGCGCGGCTACGAATCCCAGTTCGCGACGAATCATCTTGGTCATTTCCAGTTGACCCTGCGTCTATGGCCGGCTTTGAAAAAGGCGGAACATGCTCGCGTAGTTTCTCTTTCCTCGACGGGGGTTCGCTTCGGTGGCGTAAACTTCGAAGATCCAAACTTCGAGAACCATGAATATGACAAATGGAAAGCTTATGGCCAAGCCAAATCTGCCAATGCGTTATTTGCCGTAGCGCTTGACGAGCGCGGCTATGCAGACGGTATTCGTGCCTTCTCCGTACACCCGGGGCGAGTTGATACAGAACTGGCTCGGTTTTTATCTGCAAAGGAGCGTGCCATTGGCGGAGAATACAAGACAATTGAGCAAGGCGCTGCTACAAGCGTTTGGTGTGCAACAAGTCCGCTTCTGGAGGATAAAGGTGGCGTTTATTGCCTCGACTGTGATATTGCAACCCTGATCTCTGATTTTTCTCTAAACGGAATGGGGCAACAGTTGACTGGCGCGCTTCCGTGGGCTGTTGATCGTGAAATGGCAGAACGCTTATGGACCATGAGCGAAGAAATGACAGGGGTCGAGCTTGTGGGTTAACACCATAAAATACGATCCTAATATCGAATAAGAACAAATTCGCCCTTTGCTGGAGAAAGTTCTATCTGTAGAGGGCGAATTTGTTTCTTAGCGTTTAGTTTTCCAAACAACAAGGAGCTAAATTATGCGCTGTATTCTTAAATGCAAATGGCGAGAAAATATCTTTCCAACATTTTCAGTGCATTGTTACCTGCTTGTTCAATTATTGGGCCTGCGATTCCTGCTCAGTCTTCAACAACCGTGCCAATTGCTTGAGGCCCCGTTCCATGGATTTGCGCACCGTACTTTCATCCATCTTTTCCGCCCGCGCTATCGCTACCTTGCTCATGCCCAACACATAATGCGCATAAATTCGTCGAACCCATTTGTCCGGCAATTGAACAAAGCGCTGCGTACAATTCTTCATTGGAAATCTTTTGCATAACCAGTTCTTCCGATGAAATGGAGCTATCCTGGACCTCTTGTTCAATCCCATCTTCCCGATCCAGGGAAAAGTAGGCCCGATTTCGATACCTCCTCAGAATGTATGCGTTTTCAAACAAGTCTAATTTTCTTATTTCGCTCGCCAGTTCCTCCTCTACCTCCACCCAAATATCGGTTTTGTAGTAGGGGCAGATTTCTCGTAAATTGATTTTTATTTTCATTGGTTCTCCTTCCGTTTTGGTTTTTGAGCAGCCAAAACAGTAGGAGGGGAGCGGCAGCCCGTACTGCCCATCAATCCGCCCTTCACTTTTGCACAAACGCAAAAAAGACCTTGCCGTGGAACGCCCCGTACATCGAGAGCACAATATCCCGGTAAGATCTCTAATTGAGGGGAAATGACATCATGATTCGGCCCAGCCGCATGAACCAAACATGAAACGAAAATAAACGTGAAGACTATTCGATGACGCCGCATACCGTATCAGCTCCCGCCCTCAAGGCAACACCGCCGTGATAGCAGGTCCCGAGTTGTCCAAGTGCTGACCGAGATGTGAATGATGCATTAGCGAAATTTCATATAAGCGCCGTCTAATCGCTGCCCTTCTAGCCAAGAGTAGGGAGTCAGTTTGAAAAATAGGTTTGATTGCCCCTATATAAGAATTGTTGCGCCATAGTTGAAAAATCACATAAATCACAAAAAATCCCGTTGAATTCTGACGGATTCAGGGGAATTTTGATTAATCTCATCGGCACACATGAAACAAGCCCTACTACCTTTAAACAAATTACATATTTGGATGTAGATAGGATGATGGAAGATCGCAATAAAATATTGAAGACAGATAGCTCTTTATGGCTATCTGTTACTCGTTCAATAGACACACAAGCGAAGGGAGGGATGTGAAGATAACCTTTCATTCATACCTGGTCGTTCTGTCCAACGCTATAGGAGGTTGGTCATACCAGTAATAAAGGAGGGTGCGCTTGCAATGAGGTTTGAAACAAGCAATGAAGAATTTTTTGAGGAGATTTTTCATGCGTATTTTCAACGTATCTTTCATTATTGTAAAAAGCTAATGAAAGGGCGTCCCGTCACGCTGGTGGAGGAATGCGTACAGAATACTTTTCTGCAGGTTCAAGTGAACCTGTCTGCACTACGAATCCACCCGAATATTGCGGGATGGCTCTATGTCACCTCTCGGAATCAGGTTAATGCCATGTACCGTCAGCTCTATCGTAAGCAACAGCACGAGGTAGCCCTCAGCGATAAAATGGCAAATCGGTTGACAGCAAGCAATCAGGAGCTCAATGAGGTTCTAATCTCAACGCTGGACTTTAGTGAAATGGTTTATCACGTCTTGCAGCAGTTAAGTCGCGCAGAAAGCGAATTTTATGTCGATTATTTTAAACGCCACCTTTCTGTGCATTCGATCAGCAAAAAGTACAACCTGTCGGAAACGGCTGTCACAACTCGAATCTATCGATTACGGAAGAAAATTAAAAAAACAGCCCGCCATACGTTTGAACTGCACCCCGTCAAGTAGACAGTACAAAAAATAAAGATCTATGAAGCGGCCTTAGCCCTGAATTCCATGGGGCTGAGGCTGTTTAGTTTTTTCTGTAATCGTTCGTAATTGTGAAAGTGAATATAAGCATCAATGTCGTGCTTTAATTGCTCAAAGGTTTGGTATTTATGCAAATAATACTTCTCACATTTCAACGTTCCCCAAAAGGATTCCATGGGTCCGTTATCAATACAACGTCCAACTCGTGACATGCTCGCTTTAGTTTAGCCTTGTCCAACAACTTCTTAAAGCCCAAAGACGTATACTGGAAGCCCCGGTCGCTATGAAGGAGCGTTTTGCTCCTAGGTGCTTTTTTTAGCGTCAACTTCAATGTCTTAAACACGAGCGGATTATGCCGTATTTAAATTCAGTTACATCCGTTACCCACTTCTGGTTTGGAGCTTCAGCTTGAAACTCACGGTTTAAAACATTCTCAGCTACCTGCTGTGGCGTAGAACGTTCATATTTCTTTTTCTTTCTACGAATGACAGACTGAATCCCTTTTATCTTCATCAGACGATACACGCGCTTGTGGTTAATCTGTTTCTCCGTTTGTCGACACATATGTAGCGTTAATTGACGGTAACCGAAGGTACCTTCAACCTTCTCATAGAGCGACATCATAACCGACGTTAGCTCCTGGTTCTCCAACTGTCGCGGGCTAGGCGTGTGACTGAGCCACTTGTAGTAACTTGACCTTGGAATCCCCATAACCTTGCACAGAAGCTGTATGCTGAGAGACTCTGCCTGCTGCACCGCTTGTATAGCACGGTAGATGTTTTCCTGACGATGCCCGTTCAGCGACGCCTCCTTTCGAACTCCTGTAACTTTTTTAAGAGAGCATTCTCCGCCCGAAGTCGCTCGTTTTCGTACTCCAGTTTCTTCATGGCGAGCTTTTGCTGATCGGCCTCTGTTAACTCTTCAGGCGCCTTCGTTCGCCCTCTGCCGTCTTGCAAAGCGTCTTGTCCGCCATCTTCATACTTCTTTACCCATTGGTATACTTGCTGGTAGGATACCTGGTACTGGCTTACGGTTTTTTGGTAATCTCGATTATTAGCAAGGCAGTGCAATACGATGTCGATCCGTTCTTCCCAAGTTGTCGTTCGTCCCTTTGTCATAGCGGCTACGCCTCCATTCTTATACGGTCTTAAACCGCTATGACTATTATACTTTTTAATCCAGTTCCTGAGTTGTGTACGACTTGCAATGCTGTATTTTCTTTTGACTTCGTGTTGTGAGTACTTTCCGGAAAGATAATCTTGAACCGCTTGTAGTTTAAGTTCTACCGAATAGCTCCTATTCTTTGAACGAAATTCCAACCCTTCAGCTCCGTCATAACGACGTCGCCAGTCTTTCAATGTACTGACGTTAATACTATACTTGTAGGCTATCTCGCTCAGTGACCCTTGCCCCGTTTTAAGCTCCTTCAATATGGCTAATTTCTCTTTCCCGCTGTACTCGTTAATTTGGGACATGAAAAAACTCCCCTTGGCAAACAGGTTTTATTATTTAACCTGTCTACCTAATGGGGAGCATATCAATATCAATTTGAAGGTGGCCCTTCATGACGATTTATTGCTGATTCCCATGATTTTAAGTTTGCTTAGTAAAAAATACAACACCGGGTTGTTGTGCACAGGCGTCATAAAAAAGAAAACACCCGAAAAGGGTGCTCTCTTTATAGTTTAAAAATCGCTCGTCATATCCACCCACTTCAAATCCAAAACAACCGAAACTTTAATCGTATCTCGCAATTCCTTGTTCTTATAATCGCTCTCATCCTTCGCAAAGGAGAAATACTTCGCTGAATACTGATAGCTGTAGACTTCTAGGTATCGACTCGACATATCCCCACCACGCACTCCACATGTGTCGTATGCGGGAACACTCTGTCATGGGATGTGGTCTGTTGCAATCCGCGGAAACCCTGATTTGGCGGGCATTTTTCCAATTGACGTCCGTTATATTAGGGTGTTTTCCGATATTTTTGGTTGATGTTTTACATCAGTTTTACATCAACATCAATTCATGGAATCCTTTACTCACCCCAAACTTACTCTTTATCGGCATTAGATTACATACTTATTAAGTCCTTCAAAATCAGTCGCTTGGTCATAGTCATAGACGATCCCTACACTGAACTTCGCTCTAGTTAATGCAACATACAGTTTTGAACGGCTCGTAGAAGGTAAGGCAAAAGTGTTATTCTTAATCCACCTAATAAAGGGTTGAGTTGGATATATTAGTACCCTATCGAAAGTAAGACCCTTAGATTCCCCAAAGTTAATACACTTGTGATTTTTATTAACTGTCTCTCTAACACTGTCTCTTAATTGAACTGGGTTAAATCTTTGGAGGTACTGATCTACGTCTTGTTTTCTAACAAGAAAAATGCCATCGTGACCCGTCACTTCAAGTTGATTTGATTGACAAGGCTTGAAATCAGGAAATAATTTTGAAGAGTAGTTACAAATCAATTCATTATTTCTATGTGATACATTCAATGAATTGCAGCTAGAATAAAAAGTGGACACCTCTTAATGTCGCACAGATAATAAATCTATTGAGGCAGAAAGGGTGTCGAGAATGAGTGAGTCTAGGCAACGATACAATGAAACATTTAAACGTGAGGCCGTAAAGTATGTCCAAGAGCAGACAAAGAGTTTGGAGCAGGTGGCCGACGAACTGAACATCAATCCCGGTACATTGAGAAACTGGATGGGTAAGTACCGTGAGTTTGAAAATGAACCGGTAAACCAAGGAGAGTCACTTCGTCAGCAATCCCAGCTCATTGAAGACCAAAAACGTGAGATCGCGGACCTGAAAGAAGAAATCGAAATTTTAAAAAAGGCCGTGCACATCTTCGGGAAAGAAAAGAACTAAGGTTCCAGTTCATCGAAGATCATCGCTCCGAGTTTCGATTGGAGAAGATGTGCAAAGTGCTGCAAGTTTCCCGGAGCGGATACTACAAGTGGCAGGCATCCGAAGCCTCCGAAACAGAGAAGCGTCGAGAGAAACTCGTAGCACGTATTAAATGGCATTTTTACGATTCCGATGAAATTTACGGCAGCCCAAGGATACACAATGAATTAGTAAAAGAAGGATGGACGGTATCGGAACGAACCGTCGGCCTCATCATGCGTGAAAATGGGTGGCGCTCGTGCATGGCTCGAAAGTTCAGAGTCGCCACCACAGACTCCAATCACGATATGCCCGTCGCACCGAATGTACTGGATCAGGATTTCTCCGCCAAGAGGCCTAATGAAAAATGGGTGGCTGACATTACCTACATTCCTTGCCGCCAGGGAAAGCTGTACCTTGCCAGCATTTTGGATCTATACACAAAACAGATCGTTGGATGGAAGCTCAGCGATAGAATGACGACGGACCTCGTCCTTGAAGCACTAAATCAAGCGTACGAGGCTAAGAAGCCAAAGGATGTAATTCACCATTCCGATCGCGGCTCCCAGTATGCCTCCAAGGAGTACCGTGAACAGCTTGCTCGCTTAGGCATACAGCCAAGCATGAGTCGTAAAGGCAACTGCTACGATAATGCCTGTATCGAGGCATTTCATAGCATTTTAAAACGTGAGTTCATCTACAGCAGGCCAAAGTTTAAGACCAGGGAAGAGGCTCAACAGAAGCTATATCGCTACATTGAGTTCTTTTACAATCGCAAGCGCTCTAATAGTACGATTGGTTACATGTCACCTGTACGCTTTGAACAGCTGTACTACCAAGTTGCAGCTTAAGAGTGTCCACTTTATTGACAGAAGAGCAAATCTTCATCAATATCACATTCTATTCTACGACATTCTGTTTGAATAAACTCTTTGATACGTCCTTCTTTATAACGATCATATTTTCTTTCAATGTGGGTAAGGTATGTTACCTGACGAGGATCACCTACGAATAGTATGTTAGAATTACTCATCAAAAGAAGCTTAACAATTTCCAAATCATATCCTGCCAAGTCTTGAATTTCATCGATATAGATATGTGAATAGATACTGCTTAATCTCTTAAAAACAGCACCTTCACTTTTTTCGTTACATCTGATAACTAATTTCGAAATTTTATCCGAATATACTTTTGAATCATTTGTAAAATAGTGCTGTTTAAAGTGAGTGGCTTCACCAAAGTAAACCTTTCTACCTGTCCTCTGATCAGTAAATCTTAATGCTGAGGGTTCATTTACTAGAAGCATTCCTCTAATAGCTTCATCATATAACTCACCTTGATAAGGTCTAATTCCATGTTGTAGCAAAGTAGAAAACCACGTTTGAATGGTGACATGGGACGGGACGCACCCATTCAATTCACTAAACTTCTTGCGGATTTCGGCTTCGTTTGCTTGAGTATAAGTTGTAATAAGTACATTTCCTTCGCGTTGTTTTAAAGCTTCGTTTACAAGAAATGTTGTCTTTCCAGAACCAGCTGCAGCTATAACCAGTTTATTAGTTTTCATACTGATCACCTAATTGCCTCTGCGATATATTCAGGAAATACCACAGATTCAGTAGTTTCAAAAATCTTCAGTGCGCACTCAGTTTTATGAGCCTTCATATATTTATGCATTTCATCAATATGTGCGTATTCTGTTCCAAAAATCGTATTGAATTTACTCAAATCATTAACTTTTAGTAGTTTTGGTTCCAATGTATTATAATTAAATGGGTTTTTCCCAATAAACAAGTCACCTTCATCAACTGTTTGATCATAACAAATTTTAATGTGAGCTTTGGCGTTATCACCTAGATAGTCACTATACTTCCTAGAGACTGCTTCAACATCACCATCATTATCTGTAACAACTGTTACAGGTTTATTAAGCAACACAGCGATTTCTAGGAATCGTAAGAAAGAGGTTCCTACCGAGATGACATCGATTTCATCATGAATTGGTAGTTTGCCTTCATTAGTGTTCATATAAGCTTTCTGGACTACCAGCTCATCGGAATCTCCCTCAACTAAAATAGCCTTCTTACAGAGAATGAGTCGAAGGGTATCATAACCAGCGACCTTCTGAAAGAAACTTTTTGTATCGGACTTTAGATCATTGAGCTTTATTGCCCTTTTTTCGTTTAGTAAAATCAAGTTACCTAACCCCAATTTATTAGCTACGAAGCTACTATGAGTAGAAATAATTATTTGTTTACCTTGCTGGTTTTCCGCTATTTTATTAATAAATTGGTTTAATTTAGTATGTGATAGGTGGTTTTCTGGTTCTTCAACTAAAATGACTGCAGCCTCTCTTGTTCTCCTATGACTTAAAGCCAACTCGGTTTTAACAATGCATTGCTCGCCTTTTCCAACGAAGTGGAAAGGTACGTCATCAAGATACGTTACTAAGCTGTTTTCCCAAGCGTTCTTAGAAAGTAGCTCAACAGAAAGTTCAACTTTCTTTCCAGTTAAAACGGCGGTTTCTTGAATTTTAGCATTAATCGCCTGAATTGACTCTGAACCCATGAAATTATCTCGCATTTTTCTATGTGCTTGGGAAATATCCACTATATCTTCAGTCTCTAAGTTATCCCGAACAATTCTGGAAATATAAACATCAGATCCATTTTGGTACCGATTACTTGATGAATCAATCATTGCAGACTTTAGTGGAATGCTTTTTGGCGTTATTATCTCCCTGGCAAATGTAGACCAGACCAAATCATAATATTCTATGGGGAGTGTCTTTACGTCTCCCTTGCTTACTAACTGTTCATACTCAGCTTGATACTTTTCATCGAAACAAATTTTAAGTGAAATCCCGCTTTCCTTTACTCGATCGCTATTACCATTACCTTCTAAGAACGCTATATCATCACCACTCAAATATATTTCAATCAATATGTATGGCAACTCGTGGCTTTGTCTTTGCTCCAATTTTGTTAAGTATTCACTTATAACTGTATTGTTGAAATAATACTGTGTTAACTCATTTTTGATTTGTCTCCCACTAAGAAGCCCAGTTAGTGCTAAGTGAATTGCTTCTAGAATAGTACTTTTCCCAGCCTCATTATTCCCAACTAGGATATTCATTCCCTCACTAAGTTCTAAGACGAACTCCCCGTAAAAGCTCTTAAAGTTCTGGATTTTCACCTTTTTAATTTTCATTTGTCACTTCCCCCACTCAGTCTTTCTAAATATGCTACCACTAGATGAGATACACCTATCATTAGCTCGGCTTCATACTGGTCAACTGGGACAGCAGGTAGATTTCCATTATCTTTTAATTTTGAGTTGCGATGATGTCCTACTTTATTTAAGTAAGTAGATACTCCAGTTAACAACTCAGTTATTCCATCTCTTTTTTGCTCTGTAATATCGCTGAGAAACTCTCCCCAAACTTTCGGGCTATATGGACCCCCTCGACCGTTGCCAACATCAGTATAGGATTCAATTACTGAGAGACACTGACGGAGGGCATCGTAGGTCATGCCACGCTGCATATGCTCACGAGCAATATCAAGCTGTTCATATGCTTGAATCCAGCTTCTGTCGTTTAACAATGCTGTAGAAAGGCTTACTCCGTATTTTGTAGAATACCCGTAATAATGAATGAACCGAATCCAATCAGACTCTGATATCTTTATTTTTTGGCTGCCGGTTATCGGAATAATTTTATTGTCGTTCTCTCTAATTTCTATAATCGCCTTTACATCAATTGTAAAATGCAGGTCGCCAGAACGAACCCCTTCTAAGGCAGATATATCGTTCGAGTCGAATATCCAATCCCATTCTGTATAACCGGAGCCTTGATTGAATACTCGGATGTTGGACTGGATTTCTCCAACAGCTTTTCTTAAAAAAGTGGAGTTAACCTTTGCTGATACCTGAATGTCCAAAATGTTTTGAAGCCTGTGAGTTTGATCCGACATCAAGATGTCATATAACTGAATGTTGTTTTCAGAGATTCTCAAGTCAAACTCAAACTTTATGTTTGTATTGTTATTCTGGTGATTAGAGTGCATAGATGATTCAAACAGATTTATTGTATACATGGATATGAACTATCCCCCTTAATTAAAAAGTTTTGAGAGTATAGAAACCCTCCCTCGAGCATGAACCACAACTCGAATGGTTATCAAACCCCAAAATCACACTAGGGATGTGTCTTCCTAATATGCCTGAAATACAAAACCTGTGCTGCCCTTGACCTGTACTGTAGTGACCACATTTATATTTGTATAGATTAATCGGAAACATACGATCCGGTTCTTCCTTCATTAGCTGATTAACATATGGACAATGCTTGGGATTCGATTTATCCGTATCTTTGTGCTTATCTAAATCTTCCAAACTTTGAAGAAATAATGAGCACCCCTTCGATGGATCTTTAAAGACGTGACAATTACCGGCATGAAAATAAAAGCTTACGGATTTACCCTTTAAATCAAAGTTATTAACTCTGACCCTAATATTATTGAGGGCAAAATAATAATCCCACTCATCTCTGATCAACTTCTTATAGTTATTGATCCTACTTCTGTTTATGAAGATTATCTTTCCATGCCTCATACCGTAACTCCTTTGTACTTACTTCATAACTGCTGCATTTTTAAGCTGTATCGAATTACTCTCTTGCATCGACATACCTAAATTATGTCTATTTACAACCGTTGGTTTTGTTGGATCATATCGCTGCATCAAAGCTAAAGTATGAATACCTTAAAAAGCGGCATTTTCCTAATATATAGATTCATCCATAATTATCTCGAGTTCAACTTCTGAAACTGTAAAGAAGTCACTACAACAATTATTGCATCCTGAAAAACACTGGTGGTTATTCACTGTGTTCTTAAAGTGCGATTCAACTGTGTGCTCAACTAGCTCATTTAGCATAAACAGATGCGCCGCGCAACTATCTTTAGTGATACGATGACAATTTTTCGAAGACTTCCCGCTTCCGCAGATACATCGATCTTTCTTAGCCATAAACTACCTTCAGGACTAGTGGTTTCCTTCTGTAAGCATTCGCCAAAGCATGATTTTTTTCCTTCTGCTTAGTAGTTAAATAGATCTACTCACTCTTAGTTATCAATTATAAAAAACAACGAGCCGAGCAAATATCTACTCGACATCATAAGTAGAAGCAAATTGTTTTACTAGGGCCGTCTTGCCGGCTGCTGTCGGCCCAATAGCAAGCAGACTCTTAACATACGTTGCTAGGAGCAACCCCATTTTTATTGGCAGTACAACTTGAAGCAGAATACCAGGAACTTACTCGACCTATCGTGAGAATCCGGCAATAACATTACCGGTGATTTTAAAAGCCGCTTGATAAGTTAGATCGTAAATACTTATATCCTTCATTCAGCCCTGTGCAGGTCGTTCCAAAAGCATCCGAGGAGTCACTTCGAACGAATGACGCTCAGTTCGAGTTATACCATGAGTATATTGAAAATGGTTACAAGCAAGATTTTTTGTCTGATAAAACAGAACACGTACAAAAGATGGTTTTAGCGCTGACAGATGCTCTGAATGCCGCTCTTATGGTTTGTATTTAACTATCACGTGAAACAAGCTTAGAGTGTCGCTGACCGTCATATGGCATAATATGAAAGACCACCTCCGTTCACTTTAGGAGGTGGTCTTTCATTCCAGTTTGCAGCTAAATCCCATGTATAAAAATCTCATTCATAAATAACCAAACACCAGAAGGGTCCCTCTTTGTAGGTTCCTAACATGATTGGCGCAAATTAGCGGGAATATATAGGGCTTAGTACCGGCCAAATGATGCAAATACAGGCAGGGGCCTCCTCAACGCTCCTCTGCCGACTCTTCCGAAGCTCCTCTATAGTGAAAGCTCGTCAGCCTCATCTTGGGAACGGGGGCCGGCTTCATTCAAACTGCCTTTATTTCCCCACTCACCCCTAATGATTTGGTATAATTTACCGATTTATTATTAATTTAATTTATTGTAATGTTATATTTATAAAAACAAACCAAACCACCACAGGACTATCCCAACTATTAGGGGTATTATTGTGGTTTTTTTATTTTTTAAGAATGTTTGATGAAAGAACGTCTAACGAAGCTACTAAGATTTTGGGGTGTTAGCATGAATCCATGAATTTATTGAATCTCGGTTAAATAATATCCTTCTCCGTATTCTTACAAATGGAATTTGATTTTCACGTACCATTGTATAAATACTATCCGTTGAAACGCCAAGATAATTGGACAACTCCAATACAGAAAATACGGCTTTCATTTGAGGATTATCTTGTTCGAATGTTGAATTTTCGTCTTTGCTTTTAGCAGTGTTAGATTGAGACATTTTTTTCTCGACACTGGCTAACAGCGTTTCTTCCATTTGTACTAATGTTTTAAGTAATTGAATTCGTAACAAGTCATATTCTCTCATAACCATCACCTTTAATATTTTCAATCTATAACTTTGAATTTGTTTATTTAGACATCAAAGTACATATCTAAAAGAAGCGTGGTGAGAACCCTTGGCTCGAATGACCCCAAATACATTAATCTCCCACTCTGGTTTGCATAGTCGTTTACTCACATACATGAGTAACCCGGCAATTGATTCTCGCCCTGGTTATGATAGATGTGGTGAGTGCAAATGAGTATAAGAGATGAATTTTGGATTCAGCCTGTACGTAAAGCTCAGGAATTGTTGAATACAACGGATAACATAAGAAAAGCGGAATGCCGTAGCTATATACTTAGTGCAAACTATCGCTTACTATTTCGTATTCAAAACAACAAAACGCTTTGGGAACAACTCCTTATGTATCCTGATGTCTTCTTTCGAAGACAGCTATATGCTAAATGGTTCAGTTTAAGTCAACAGATGATACAGAAAGGCACAGGTATTGCATCGGGAAGCGTTCATAGCCTGTTAAATTCGAGTCGGCAGCCACCTCTGAGTCTCATTCATACCTATGCAGTCATGTGCAACGTTCCTTGGCAAACCATAGTAGAGGAAAAACCTAATGAGGAATCCTTTTCAGTACCAACAGAATATTGGTTTAACGGAGCATCCGTTGATAAGGGAATTGAGGAACTAAATGCAGAGCGAAACCAGGTTCGTAGTATACGAGGATATTGGATCAGAGATCCTCATCCGCTTTTTGAAGGGGAGAATAGCCCTATTACTGCAAGATGGGTGAACAGTTATTTGGAAATGGAGTATTTCGAATTTCATTTAAATCACGAGCCTTCGCTTTATCCTCAAAAAAGAAACATCATTCAGAATATGTTTCCATTCGCAACGCATCTTGTGACAACCTATACTCCTCTTCGGCCACACAAACGTTCATTTTGGATATTGGGGCCAAAACCTAATAAACGGACTGCATATGAAGAGCTTTTAAAAGTCATCGAAGAGCGTGAGCTTACCCTTGTTTTACCCCTTAACTCATAGCTTGCTCCCCCATTAGGGCCACTTACTCACGTTGATGAGTGTTTAACTACAAATCATCAGCTTGGTTAGGCTAGTGTTAACAAACCTAATGGAGGACAAGCGGATGCGTAAAAAGACTTCGAAATTACAACCCCTTTTGGAAAAACCAGCCCACCGTGAAACCCAAGAATCTTTTCGGCAGAATCTTTCTTTTGCCGAAAAGATTCTTGACGTTTCGAGTATGTTCCCGACTCTCAATGACGATCATGATATTAGAAAAGTCACGCGTGAGAAGGTGGAAATCATGTTATATGCCGAAAAGCTACTGCCTGAAATGGAGAATATCAAGACAAGCTCACGTCCCGGCCCTCAAGGCATCAATCGATGGATATGGGAGAACAAGGTCCAATATGAAATTCCCCAAGGTTTATTACGTGAATTTCTGAGTCGTGGCATGCGTAATTCCCCTCATGTTTATTACAGAAAATATCAGGTCGTTCGCATGCTCCTCCTGCACATATCGAAATACCACGAAATTAGCCCGGCTCAAGTTCAAAACGAACACTTGCTTGATCCAACGTCTCTTCAACATGCTATTTTTTTGAATACGGATAGAACCCTCTTATCTCCTTTTCACTTGTTAATTAAGAAGTCGGC
>NZ_JBNYYG010000020.1:0-84831 GCF_050565405.1 Paenibacillus macerans
GGCCTCAGTCCCATGGAATTCAGGACAAAGGCCGCCTAATTGGTTTTTCATTTTTTGTACTGTCTACTTGACGGGGTGTAGTTCAGGTCTTCCCGACCTTTTCGAACAGCCTTTTTTGGCGCATATGGGATTGGTATTCGATTTGCCGCCATTTTAATGCCCGGCCGGCACGGATAAACCGATCCGCTCGACAAGCCGGGTGCTTTCCTCGTTTAATCCGGTAATCGTGATTTCCTTTCCGTACTGCCGGTACTTGAATATCAACTTGGATATCGCGTTCACCGCCGAATGATCCCAAACATGCGAATGCGAAAAATCAACGGTAACCTGCTCCGGGTCGCCGGCCGGATCGAATTCCTGAAGGAAACGGGTAACCGTCCCGAAAAACAGCTGCCCGGTGACGGTATACACGTTCTCTCCTTGCCGAAGACTGGAACTTGCACGAATTCCGGTCATTTTCCAGGCGAAGGCAAGGGCGCTCAGCAAAACGCCAATGCCGACGCCGATGGACAGATTGTCCGTCGCCACTACCGCGACGACCGTGATCACCATAACCAGCGCATCCGATACTGGGATTTTGCGCAGCGAGGTTAATGAGCTCCAATCGAAGGTTCCGATGGACACCATGAACATGACGCCGACGAGCGCCGCCATCGGGATCTGTTTGACCACGTCGCCCAGCACGATGACGAGGAACAGCAGCCCCACACCGGACACGAGCGTCGACAGCCGGGTTCGGCCGCCGGACTTCATGTTGATCATCGATTGGCCGATCATGGCGCAGCCCGCCATCCCGCCGAAGAACCCGGCGACGATATTGGCCAAGCCCTGGCCTTTCATTTCGCGGTTCTTGTTGCTGGACGTATCCGTGATATCATCGATCAGCGTGGCAGTCATCAGTGATTCCAGCAAACCGACGAACGCCAGCGATAAGGATACCGGGAAAATGACCTTCAGCATTTCCCAGGAAACCGCTACATCCGGCAGGTGGAACGCCGGCAGCGCCGACGTCATCGCTCCCATATCGCCGACCGTTCTTACATCGAGATTCAGCGAAATCGTGAGCACAGAGACGACGATGATCGCCACCAAAGCCGACGGAACGGCTTTCGTCAAGCGAGGGAACAGATAAATGATCGCCAGCGTTAACGCCACCAGCGCGTACATTAACCAGCCTTGGCCGGAGAAATGCGTCAACTGGGCCAAAAAGATCAGGATCGCCAGCGCGTTCACGAACCCGGTCATCACCGAGTGCGGCAAAAAGCTGATAAATCTCCCCAGTTTGAGATACCCCATGACGATTTGCAGAATCCCGGCCAAAATGGTGGCCGCAAATAAGTATTCGAGGCCATGGTCGCGGACGAGTCCGCCCATCAGCAGCGCCATAGCGCCGGTAGCCGCAGAGATCATGCCCGGCCGGCCGCCGGCAAAGGCGATGACCACGGCAATCGAAAATGAGGCGTACAGGCCGACCATCGGGCTGACTCCGGCCAGGATCGAAAACGCGATCGCTTCGGGAATTAAGGCAAAAGCAACCGTCAAACCGGACAACACATCGTTCCGGGTATTAGAAAACCATGTCTGTTTTATATGAAGTTTTTGAAACAAGCTAGCAACCTCCTCGTCGAATTTAGGGATAGCTTTAGGGTCCGATGCAACGCTCACGGTCTCGATTATATAAAAGTTCCGCAGCCCGCTTCAAATGCAAATCCCTGCATAAAAGCGCTTAACCGTCAGGTATACTCGCAAATGCTTCTCCATTGCCCAGGAATACTTTAAATTTAATCCGCTTCCTGCCGATAAGCCAAAAGAAAAAAAAAGAGCCCTGCCGGAAAGCGGCACGACGCAGCAATGACAAGGCTCTTTCATTTATTCTTTCCATCGATTAGCGTTTGTTGAAAATGTCCGTCAAGACCGGCACGATCTGCGATTTGCGGGAAACGACGCCTTTCAGCACCGCCTTGTTGTCGGCGAGCTTCACGCTGTAAGCCTGCTCCACCGCGTCAGCCGCTTTACCCAGCGCCAAACCGACCGAATCGTTGTTCAGGATGTCGGTTACGACGAACAGGAAGAGATCCAGGCCTTTGCTGGCGATGATGCCGTTCAGGGCCGCCTCGATTTCGCCCTGACGGGACAATACGTCGTTCACGTCCACGGCGTTGACTTGGGCGATTTCCACCTTGGATCCGCCCATATCGAATTCTTTGGCATCGAGCGAAATCAACTGTCCGATCGTCTTGTCACTGAGATCCGCGCCCGCTTTCAGCATGTCCAGCCCGTATTCGTCGGCGTTGACTCCGGCGATGCCGGCCAGTTCGCGCGCAGCGGCAACGTCTTGCTCCGTGCAGGTCGGCGATTTATACAGCAGCGAATCGGAAATGATTGCGGAAAGCATCAGGCCGGCGATGTCAGACGGTACGGCGATGCCGTTTTCCTTGTACAGTTTGTTCAAAATCGTGGCGGTGCAGCCCACCGGCTCCGCGCGGTAGTACAGAGGTCCGCTCGTTTCGAAGTTGGCGATCCGGTGATGGTCGATGACCTCGACGACCCGCACCTGCTCGATATCGGGCGCGCTTTGCTGGCGTTCGTTATGGTCGACCAGAATGACCTCTTTCGCTTCCGCGGCTACCGCTTCCACCAACCGGGGCGCTTCGAAGCCAAACCGCTCCAGGGCAAACGCCGTTTCCCCGTTTACTTCGCCAAGCCGCACGGCCTCTACGCTCCAGCCTAGCTTGGACTTCAGGTCCGCGTATGCGATCGCCGAGCAGATCGTATCCGTGTCGGGATTTTTATGTCCGAAAATTAATACTTTTTCCATCTCATTACTCCCCTTTTAACAATACTTAATGACAAAAGTATAGCCTATAAACAGATGGGCAATCAAGAGCGGCAACCGGCGAAAATCATCGGTTTACTTCCCCGGACAAAGCGGTTACCATCAGGAAAAGAAAGCCGTAAGGCGCTGCAGTTTCAGTACGCCTTCAGGCGGTATTCAGCAAACGCTCAGCGTGACCCTTCATAATAGGGCTATCCATGACAGACATCAACGGTAAGATCCGCAAGGGGGCAATATCGATGAAGCAAATAAAAGGAGCAAAAATTTTGTTGGTGGACGACGAGCCGCATATCGTGCAATTTCTGGAGCTGGGGCTGCTGAACGAGGGGTTTGACGTCCGAACGGCCGGCGACGGAATGACGGCGGTAAGCATAGCGGCCGATTTTCAGCCGCATGTCATCGTGCTGGACGTGATGATGCCGGGAATGGACGGTTGGGAAGTATGCCGGCTGCTGCGGAAAAACGGGGAGAACGTCGCGATCATCATGTTGACGGCCAAGGATGAAGTCGACGACCGGGTCAAAGGTTTGACGATCGGGGCGGACGATTACGTCGTCAAGCCGTTCAGCTTCGAGGAACTGCTCGCCCGGATCGGCGCGCGGCTGCGCAACCAATTTCCCGCTTTGTTCGGCGAAGTGTCGATCGGCCCGTTCCGGCTGGACGACCGCAGGAAGGAAATCTCCTATCTGAACCAAGCGCTCGAGCTATCTCCTACCGAATACGAGCTGCTTAAATATATGATCCTGAACCACGGGATCGTGCTCAGTAAAACGACGATATTGGACAAAGTATGGGGTTATGATTTCGGCGGCGAGGAAAATATCGTGGAGGTCTATATCCGCTCCTTGCGCGAAAAACTGAATGACCGGGAGCATCGGTTGATCCGTACGCTGCGGGGCGCGGGGTACCGCGTCGATCTGCCATGAAGCGCCCTTTTGCCGGCAATCGCCGGCTGGGGAAGGAGCAGCTAACGGCTATCCGAGTCAATACGATGCAGCGTTTGCGGAACCTGCTTGCCCCAAGCTCCCTTCGTTTTCAACTGTTGGCTCGCTCCCTGTTCATGCTGGCTGCGCTCCTGATCCTGATCGGCGCGTTTCAATACGTTATTATGAAGGATTTTTTGTATAAGAATCAGGCCGAGACGATGATCTCCCAAATGCGCGGACCGCTCAGGGACATGTTCGCCCGGGCAGGTCAGTTGGCCGAGCGGTGGGACATGATGAATCCGCCGCCGGAGGCCGCCGGAGCGGGCGGGAACGGCAGCGGAGGCGGGAACAGGAACGTGAACGGCGAGCGCCAGCCGATGTTGTTCCTGCCTGACGCTTCGCTGGCAATCGTCAACGGCGAAAGCGGGTTTATCGATTTAACCTCCGATTCCGGTGTGGCTGCCCCGCGTCTGTCGGAGAAGGAATATGCCTCTCTATTGACCGGAAAGGACGGGCGCAAGGGTCTCGAGGGCTACCGCGTCATCGAGGACGCGGACGGCAACCAGCAACTGGTCGTTTTCCGTTCCGTGGGCCTGCCCGGCGAGATGGGCGAACGTTCCCTTCTCTTGCAGATGGGCACCTACACCGCACCGCTGCGCGAGGTCGTGATGCGGCAACTGCTCACGTTCGTGGCCTTGTCCCTCCTGGCTTTAGCCGGCGGCCTGGCCTTGTACATGCCGATCTTGCGCCGGACGTTGACTCCGTTGAACCAAATGGTCAAAACCGTGGAGGATACGAATGCCGGCAATCTCGGCAACCGGTTCCCGGCTGATTCGGGCCAATCGGAAATCGACCGGCTGGGGGTTTCCTTCAACGGGATGATGGGGCGGTTGGAAGAGTCGTTTGAAGCGGAACGGGAAGCCAAGGAGCAGATGCGCCGGTTCGTCGCCGATGCCTCCCATGAGCTGCGCACGCCGCTTACTTCGATCCACGGCTTTCTGGAAGTGCTGCTGCGCGGCGCGGCCGATCGGCCGGAGCAGCTGAACACCGCGCTGAACAGCATGCTGGGCGAGTCGAAGCGGATGAAGAAGCTGGTCGAGGATTTGCTGACGCTAGCCAAACTCGATCGCACGCCGGTCGTGCAGCGGTCGCAGGTGCGGCTGGACGAGTTGATATCGGAAATGGAGCCGCACCTGCGCATCCTGGCCGGGGAGCGGGACGTACGGTTCGAGTTGCATACGGAACTTTATGCGATGTGCGACTGCGACAAAATCAAGCAGGTCGTGCTGAACCTGTTCCACAATGCCGTGCAGCACACCGATCCCCGGCTGGGACAAATCGCAGTGTGCTTGTCCGCCCATACCGGGCAGGCTGAACTCGAGGTTCGGGACAACGGTCAGGGCATCGCCCCGGAGCATCTGCCGCATGTATTCGAGCGCTTTTACCGCAGCGATGCTTCCCGTACGCGCAAGCAGGGCGGCGCCGGGCTGGGACTGGCAATCACCAAGTCGATCGTCGAGGCCCATGGCGGCACGATCCTCGCCAGCAGCACGCCGGGCAAAGGGGCGTCCTTTAGGGTCACGCTGCCGGCGTTGTAGGTCGGGACTTCCAGTATCGCGCACGCGGACGGCGAACCGGATACGCACATTTACATTTGGGAGGACGTCATGTTGAGGCAAATAACGTCCCTGGCGTCCGTTAAGATTGCGGCCTACCTCTTCGTCTTCAATGGCAAAAAAAGGGATGCTTGCGTTAACGCAGCATCCCTTTGTATATACCTGGCTCCGAGCCCTCGATGACGACCGCCCCGGCCGCCTTGGCGTAGAAATCCTTCGGCCCCGCCCCGCCGATCGCCGCATAGCCGTAGCCGTCCATCCGCATCAGATAAAGCGTATAAAGCAGCAGCATCTTGCCGATGCCCCGGCCGCGCTCCTGTTCGTCCACCCCGGTCGGCCCGAAAAAGCCTTTCGTCGTCGTATCGTAACAGGCAAAACCTAGCAGCTTGCCGTTCTCGACGGCGATGATGCAGGTAATCGGCGCCCGGGCGAAAGCCACTTCGCATTCGCTCACCCAAAACGGGCTGAAATGCTCGCCGACCCATTTCGCGACGACATGCTTCTCCGGCGCGATCGCCCGGCGGATCGTGACGCCCGTACGCGCTTCATACTGCTCCACCGGTTCGAACGGAGGCAGATCGTATAACTTTACCAACATATCGGACATATGCCAAAGTCTCCTTTTTTGGAAAAGACGTGGTTTTGAGGGCTATTATACGTCTTCCTCCGTCCACCGACAACCCATTTTTACCTATTCGACGGCCTGCGCCTGATCCTCCGCTTCGATCACGTATTCCTTGTATTTTCCGTAATCGCTTTGCTTGCATTCCAGGACCAGCTTCGTGCCCTCCGCTTCATAGCTCGTTTCCGTAATGTTGGCATGCTCGTTAAAGTAGGACACCAACGCTCCCTGATCATAGGGGATCAACATCGTGCACGACACATAATCCTTGAAAATGCGACCGCGGATTTCGGATACCAGCTCGGCGAGGCCGATACGGGGTTTGGCGGCCAGATAGACGATATCCCCCTGCACGTCCGGAATGGCCTGGTCCGTCAGATCGGACTTGTTGTAGGCATAAATGACCGAAATGCCGGAAATGCCGATTTCCTTCAGCGTCTGGTTCGTGATCTCAATCATCCGCCCGTATTCCGGGTTGGAATAATCGACGACATGAATCAGCAGGTCGGCTTCGGCCACCTCTTCCAGCGTCGAGCGAAACGCCTTGATCAAGTGATGCGGGAGCTTGCTAACGAAACCGACCGTATCGGTCAGCAAAAAAGCTTTGTTATCCGGCAGCGGTATGCTGCGGACGGACGTTTCCAGCGTAGCGAACAGCATATCCTTTTCCAGCACTTGTTTCTCCTGGCCCGGACTATGCAGCTCCAGCATGGCGTTCATGATCGTCGATTTGCCGGCGTTGGTGTAGCCTACCAGCGAGACGACGGGCACGTCGTTTTTCTTGCGCTGCTTGCGTTGGGTTTGGCGATGGGCGACGAGCGTCTCCAATTCTTTGCTGAGCGCCGTAATCTTCTCCTCGATCCGCCGGCGGTCGAGCTCCAGCTTCGTTTCGCCCGTCCCGCGGTTTTTCGTGCCGACGCCGCCGCTTTGCCGGCCAAGCGATTCCCGCAGCCCGACCAGGCGCGGCAGCGTGTACTTCAGCCGCGCTACCTCGACCTGAAGCTGCGCTTCCCGGGTTTTGGCCCGCTGCGCGAAAATATCGAGGATGAGCAAGGTGCGATCGATCACCTTGCATTGCAAATCAGCCTCCAGGTTACGAATTTGCGAAGGGGACAATTCGTCGTTGAAGATGACCAGATTGCCTCCGTGCGCTTCCAGCAGGGCAAGCACCTCGGTGATTTTTCCCGTGCCGATATAATGCGAGTTGTTTACTTTCGGCAAATTTTGCGTCAGCGTGCCCACGACTTCAATGTCGCAGGCCTCCGTCAAATTCGCCAGTTCTTCCATGGAATAATCGAAATCTTCCTGATGATTCAAATTCACGCCGACGAGAACGGCCTTTTGCTCCAATTGATCTTGTTCCATCATATAGCGGTTCCTCCCTTGAGAAAAAAATAAAAACACAGGCACCACACCTGTGTTTACGCAAACGGCTCCAATTCCAGCTTAACGCCGCTGCAGACAAATAAAGCTCGCCGTCCGCGGCGTCAGCCAAAAGGCATATTCTATTCTAAAGTTCCAAGCGGTTCCCTTTATCATAGCACACCTATCCCGTTTGCCCTGCACAGGTGCAGAGCCTTTGGCAGTATTCAATTAGCCGCGCAAAGTGGTAAAACGGAATTTAATGTACAACACTGGGAACCCTCCGTTCATATCATAATAATTCCAGTTTAACACAATTCGTATTCGTTCACAATCCGGCCCGGTTCCATGGTATGCTGAAACATATTTTCCTCATTTGCGTAAAAAAGAAAAGAACATCGACAGACCTAACCGGCAATGAACGCGTTAAGCAGAATAAAGGAGGCCAAAGCATGGGTAATTTCAGTCCTTCCCCGTTTGGCGGGGGCGGGTTTGGGAGCGGCGGGGGCGACATCATGTTTACGATCGTTCCCGTTATCATGGTTATTATGGTAGTGATCTTTATCGTCCTCATCATTTCGAACGGCGTACGATACGCAAAAAATGCCCGCTCTCCGCGCGCCACGCAGTATGCGCGCATCATCTCCAAACGAATGGATGTACACCACAGCTCCAGCCATCATGGAGACAACATCACTCACTCTTCATCCTCCCGGACGTACTATTACATCACGTTGGAGTTCGATAACGGGGAACGCAAGGAGTATCTGGACGTCAAAAATCTGTACGGCCTCGTCGCCGAAGGCGATGTCGGGTACGCCGCCGTCCAGGGCGATTGGATCGTGGCGTTCGAGCGCGATATGGCAGGGCGCCAGAGCGGGAGCGGCGGGTCCTTTTGACCCGTTGATACGTAAAACCGGCCGCCTTCCGGAAAGGAGGCGGCCGGTTCTAAGTTTCGGGGCGCATCGCGGTCTGCTTGCGTTCACCGTATCCGAAATTCCTACACTTTTGCAGTTATTCGTATCTGTACGCCAAAATACGGCGTTCGGTTCGTGCAATATGAGCAAGTTTTCTAAGCACATAGAGTACCTTGTTAGGTTTGAGGTAAGGCCTCAGTTGACCGCCAGCCCCTGCCCCCGCGCGTAATTACCCCAGTGCGGTTTACGTCCGTCGACGTCCTCGAACCCATATTCATCGGACAAATCCCAGCTGGTCAACGCTTGACCGGCTTTTTCGCGGACGTTCGGGTCGGCGGCCAAGGCAGCTATTGCCTGCCCGACGAAATACGGCGTCTCCGATTCGGCGTAATGCGGCTCCTGCTGCACGGCGTCCCGCCAGTTGGATTCCTGGACGCCGAAATACTCCAGCATCTGCTCGGAGCGCAAAAAACCGGGGGTTACGGCCAATGCCGTCACGTTGTGAGGCTTAAGCTCCTCCGCCATGGCCGCGGCTAAGTGGATCGGCGATATTTTCGCCAGACTGTAATAGAGGTTGCCACGGTAGTTGTAAGTCGAGCCGTCGGTGATTTCGATAACCAGCCCTTCTCCGCGCTTTACCATTAACGGAACCCCGTAATAGCTGGTAATCAGGTGGGCCTTCACGGCGCGTTCCTGCATCAGCAGCCCATCGGCAAGCGGCTGTTCCCAGAACGGCGTATTCCAGTGGGTGAGCTTCTCCCCGCCCCAAATATCGTTGACGAGCAGATCCAACCGGCCGTCTTGTTCCGCCTTCACTCGCTCGAACAAAGCCCGCACCTGCTCCGGCGAGGTATGGTCCGTACGTACGGCGATGCCGATCCCGCCGCGGGCGGTCACCAGCTCGGCCGTTTCGTCGATCGTCTCGGTCCGTCCGATGTCCGAGACCTCGCCCCGGACGCTCCGTCCGGTGCAATAGACGGTTGCCCCCGCCGCTCCCAGCATAACGGCGATACCCCGGCCCGCCCCGCGCGTGGCGCCGGCCACGACGGCCACTTTTCCCTGCAAGGTGTTCATTTTTCCTCATCCATCCTTTCTGTCTCCCGATTATTCTTCCTGCACTAGCAGCTTAACAAACCATATATGACATCTATTGTCTTATATCCGTGATACAATCAGGGAAGAATAGAATCAACGACCATCCAAGGAGGAGTTTCGATTGCGTGCGGACCGTTTGCTGTCTATTTTGCTGCTATTGCAGAACCAGGGGAAAATGAGTTCGCGTCAGCTAGCCCAGCGGCTGGAGGTATCGGAGCGGACGATCGCGAGGGATGTCGAGGCGTTAAGCACGGCGGGCATCCCGGTTTACGCGGAGCGCGGCTCCCGGGGCGGGTGGGTGCTGGCGGACAGCTACCGGACAAACCTGACCGGCATGCGCCCGGAGGAAATCGTCTCCCTGCTGCTGACCAGCCACAGCGATCTGCTGGGGGATCTCGGGATCCAGGGGCATTTCCAGGCTGCTTATCAAAAGCTGCTGGCCGTGACTCCCGCGCCGATCCGCCAGGACGCCGAGCTGATCCGCGAGCGCATCCATATCGACGGGGCCGGTTGGCATGCCTCAAAGGAGGCCTTCCCCTGGTTGTCCATCGTTCAGGAGGCCGTATGGGGGCAGCGGAAGCTTCGCATCCGCTACCGCAAAGAGGACGGGACGGTAGAGCGGACGATCCGTCCGCTTGGGCTCGTCGCCAAACGGAACGTCTGGTACGTGGCGGCCGAGCAGGAACCGGACGGTGAACTTCGTACCTTCCGCGTCTCCCGTCTGGAGGAAGCCCGCCTGCTGGAGGAGACCTTCGAACGGCCGGCCGGGTTCGATCTGGCTGCGTATTGGGAGCAGTCGACCGCCCGCTTCAAATCCGAGCTGCCCCGTTACCCGGCCCGGGTCAAAACGACCGAACCCCGGCTGAACCGGCTGCGGCAGGAGCGATTCATCAAGGTGCTCCACACGGAAGAGCCGGACAACCGGGGCTGGATATTGGCCGACGTCGATTTTCAAACGCTGGATTGGGCTTGCGGCGTGATCCTCGCCGGCGGCCGGGACATCGAGGCGCTGGAGCCGCCGGAACTGCGCGCACGGGTCGGCTCCGAAGCCCGGGCGATCTTGTCCTTGTACGAAAGCGGGCCGGGTTAGGACCCGGCCCGCTTTTCGTCGTTTAGCGCTTCAGCAATGCGCGCGGCGAAACATAGACGAAACGCTCGCCGCGGGCCATGACATGGCATTTTTGTTCGGGAAAATGCTCGTAAACATAATCCACGAAGTGACCCGGTTTCTCCGCGTTAACCCGAAACAGGTCATAATGCAGCGGGACGACGGTGTCCGCGCCGATCTCCCTGGCGAAGTGGGCCGCCTCCCGGTAATCCATGTTGCCGACGATGCCGCGCCGCGCCCGGAAATAATCCCGTCCGTTAATCGGCAGCAGGGCCACGTCCGGCTTCAGGGCGCTTACCCGCTCGATCAATTCGGGATACACCAGCGTATCTCCGGCATGGTATAACGTGACCCCGTTCAGCTCCAGGACGTAACCGACGTACCTTGGGCTGCCGTCCGCATCCCGTTCGAGCTGTTCATGGGCTGCGGGGATCGTCGTTAGGCGCAGCTTGGAGAACAGCTCCAGCGGCCGGCGGTCGTCCGCCTCCACCGTTTGCGATTCCGCGATGCCCATCTCCCGCAAAGCCGGTTTGCAGCAAACCGGCGCCACGATCGGCACCTCCGGGTTTTGCCGGTGCAGCGAAGGCAAGGTATTCGCATCCATATGATCGTTATGCTCGTGCGTGATCAGGCACAGATCGACGCCTTGAATGTCTTCCGGCGTTATCGGCGCGGGATACGTCCGCCGCCAGTCGCCATCGTCCAAATCCCCCGAGACGTACGGATCGACGTAAACCGTAATCCCGTCTCCTTTGATGATGACGCTCTCCTGGCCGAGAAACCATAATGCCAATGTGCCGTAGGGAACTTCCGTACGGCCGATTTCGTCGATCAAGGCGGCGCCTTTTCTGTTATGCTCCGTCATTTCGAACTCCTCTGTTCTTTAGGTTCCCGCTACAATCTTACGAATGGCTTCCAGCGGAATTTTCGGCTGGCGGTCATACGTCAGCAGGCCGTTGATTTCCTGCTCCACGTCCGTAAACTGGGTATAGCAAAAACCCTGAACCACCGGGGATTGCAGCATGGGTACGATTACATTCTGCAGCCGCAGGGCAAAATCCTCTTCATTCACGGCTCCCGAGTAGCCCCATCCTTCCCACTCGTTCACTTTGTATGAGATCCCGCCGAATTCCGTCACCAAGATAGGCTGGCCCTCATAGGGGAAGCCGGGAACCAGGATCATCCGGTTGCCGGGCTGCGCGGACAATGCCGTATCTATAGCGGCATACCGTTCGGCAAGCACCTCCCTGCGCCATTCATAGTCATGGATGGTGACCAGGTCGGTGGTGACCAGCTCCCATCCGTCATTGGAAATGACCGGGCGCGTCGGATCCAGGGATTTGGTCAAGTGGTACAGCGAAAGGGCGTGCTGCTGCTGCTGTTTGTCAACCATGATGTTGGTGACGCCCCAGCTTTCGTTGAGCGGCACCCAAGCGACGATGCAGGGGTGGTTGAAGTCCCGCTCCACGGCTTGGATCCACTCGCGGGTTACCCGGGCCACGTAAGGTTCGGTGAAGTGGTACGCATTCGCCATTTCCCCCCAGACCAGCAAGCCAAGCCGGTCGGCCCAATACATATAGCGGGGATCTTCGATCTTCTGATGCTTCCGCGCCCCGTTAAAGCCCATTTCTTTCGTTAGCTCCACATCCCTGCGCAAGTCGTCGTCGCTCGGAGCGGTGAGCAGTCCTTCCGGAAAATACCCCTGATCCAGCACCATTTTCATATAATAGGAACGGTTGTTCAAGAGCAGCTTGCCCGCTTCAATGGAAATTTTGCGCATGCCGAAGTAACTTTTGGCGTTATCCACGGCCACGCCGTCAACCAGCAGCGTCAATTCCAGGTCGTACAAATTCGGTTTCTCCGGCGTCCACCAGCGTCCCAGCCCATGATCGTTAAAGTCGTCCAGGTGAATGCGGCGGCGGGCGGACTCATGATTCAAGGAGAAGCAATCCTCGGCGACGAATTCGCCGCCGAAGGTGATGACGGCTTTTATGCTGGCCTTTGCCGCCGGCCGATGTCCCGACAAGAATACTTCCAGCCCGATATCGTTCTTATCGATGTCGGGAATCAACCGGATCCGTTCGATATGCGTTTCCGGCACCGGCTCAAGCCATACGCTTTGCCAAATTCCGGTCGTCCGCGTATAGAAAATTCCCGCCGACTGGTCCTCCCAATACTGCTTGCCCCGCGGCAAGGAAACGTCGCGGCTATAGTCGGTCGCTTTCACGACGATCGTATTCTCGCCTTCGGCGAGCACGTCCGTAATCTCGGCACAAAACGGCGTATGTCCGCCTTCATGCGTCACCACCAGTTTCCCGTTTACCCAAACCTTGGCTTCGTAGTCGACGGCGCCGAAGTGCAGCAGCAGCCGTCCGGCTTTGTATTGCTGCGGTACGCAAAACGCCTTCCGGTACCACACTTGGTCATGAACGGCCGGGTCGCCGATGCCGCTGAGTCGGCTCTGGTAACAGAAAGGAACGTTGATTTTCCGGCTAAAGTCATGCCCCTCACCTTCATACCAGGCATCCCGTTCACCGATCCCGGCATCGTCAAAATCGAAATCCCATTCCCCGTTCAGGCTCATCCACGCGTCGCGGACAAACTGGGGACGGGGGTATTCACTGCGCATAAGTTGGTACGTCATTCTTCTCTGCTCCTTCACAATAAATGCTTTCTAAATATAGGTTGAACTCATGATTGTACGGATGGCGGCAACCTCATCCGTTTAATTTCTTGGTACTTGGTTTATAAATCGCCCAAATGCTGAAGCCGACGGTCCCCAGCAAAGCCAGTTCCACCCACAACGCATCGGGCAGGCTCAGGATCAACTGCGGCTGGGCCGATTCCAGGGCAAAGATCAGCACATTGCTCATCACCAGGAACCAAAGGACATTCCGCCCCATCGCCTCCAGCGGGGCGAACGGCAACGGGTATCTTTGCATCCCGCGGGATAACAGATAGTAGCCGTACAGCGGCAACGCCGGCCCCAGGATCCACCACATGGACGGTGGAAACCGCTCGGGCCAGGCCGCATCCGCCGCCAACAGCCATTTCCAGGCAAACGCTCCCGACAGGGCCGCCGCTCCCGACAGCACCTTCCAGTCCCAAACGATCCGGTGGCGGGCAAACAGCATGCCCAGCAGATAATACGGGAAATACGGCAGTACCGGGAACGAAGCGAAATCCCGGGTTCCCAACAAGGGAGCAAGCTGCGGCGCATGGATGTTACCGTAAGGGATCAACGTCGTCAGGAGCAACATGCCGGCCAGCGCAAAGCCGGTCCACTTCTTTTCCGTCACCCGTTTCAGAGGCATAAACAACAAGAGTCCCAGCAAGATCAAATAAGTAAACGAGGCTAAAAACTCCGACCATCCCGGCATGTCGTCCAGCAGCAGGATCGGCCGGATCGTCGCCCATTCCAGCGGACGTTTGTCGATCAGCAAACGGAAGGCCGCACCCGAGATATAAAAGGCAAACAACGTTTTCACGCCGGCCGTCAGCATCCGCCGCCAGGCTTGCTGAAACGATTTGCTGTAGTACGCAAGCTGACAGACATAACCGAAACTGAAAACGAAGCCGGAAAACGTAATCAGGTTCATGCCCTCAATGAATTTCTGCCCTTCCGGAAACACCAGCGGGTCGCTGAAAAACTGCAGCGCATGGCAATAGACCATCCCAAGCACCAGCAAGCCTTTGAATAAATCGATTGCCCTTTCCCGCTGGCGAACCGTCTTGATCTCTCCGCTCATCCCTTGATCCCCGAAAGACTGACGCCTTTAATGATCTGCCGTTCAAAAATCAGGAACAGCACCATGATCGGGAGGGACGATACCGTATTGATGACCATCGGCTTGACGTAATCTTCCGTGTATTGGTTCATCAAGGTCGGAATCCCCATCGGCAGCGTAAACAGATTGTCGTCGGTGACGGACAGGAACGGCCACAGAAAGTTATTCCACGAGCCGATAAACGTCAGGATCGCGATCGAAACCAAAGCCGGGCGGGTCAACGGAAGCATGATATTCGCGAAAATCCGCAAGACTCCGCCGCCATCCATCTGTACGCTTTCCAGCAGATCGTTCGGGATGCCGTCGAAAAAGCTTTTCAGCACGATAATGGCAAACGGCGAAGCCAGAGCCGGAAGGATGAGGCCCATATAGGAATTCAAAATCCCCATATCCTTGGCGACCTGATACAAAGGGATCAAGATCGCTTCGCCCGGAATCAGCAGGCCCGCCAAAATGAAGAAGAACATGAACGTCCGGTACCGGAAGGGAATCTTGGACATGGCGAAACCGGACATCGCCGCGATGATCAGCGTCAAAACGGTTACGCAGGCAGCGATGAAGAAGCTGTTCCACGACCAGCTCATCAACTTGGTCCCGGTAATGATTTCGTCGTAGACCGCCAGCGAATAAGGCGGCGTGAACCAGTCGACGACGGAGGTGATTTTCATGCCTTCCTTTTTGACCGAAACGACCAGCATCCAAATGAGCGGGAAAACGAACAGCAGCGCCATCAACAGTGAGAAAATCCGATAAAACCATTTCATGCCCGATCACGCCTCCTTCCGGTTATTCATCCAATACTGCAGACCGGACAATACCAGCAAAATAACGAACAGCATATAGGACATGGCCGCTGCGTAACCGAGGTCGTTTTTGCGGAAGCCCGTTTGCCAAATCAATTGAATGACGGGGCGCGTTTGGTCCAGGGGGCCGCCGCCGGTCATGACGTAAATCTGCATGAACACTTTAAAGGAAGCGATGATTTGCAGCATGGTAATCGTTTTGGTAATCGGGCTCAGCAAAGGCAGGGTGATTCGCCAAAACACCTGGGAATCGGTCGCCCCGTCCAGCCTCGCCGCCTCATATACTTCATCCGGCACGTCCTGCATCGCCGACAAATACAAAATGAAGTTAAACCCGACCGTCCACCACAATGTCAACAGCGAAATGGCGATCCAGGCGAGATTCGTTTCCGACAGCCAGAAAATTTCCGACCCTTCCGGAAGCATCTGCATCCAATGGAGCAGCGAATTGACCAGTCCCGTATAGGGCTGGAAAATAAACAAGCCCAAGAACGAGGCGACCGCCACGGAAAGGATGCTGGGGATAAAAAATACGCTGCGGTAAAAGCGCTGCAGACGGGAATTGCGGTTAGCGATCAGCGCTAAAATAATGGCGAGGATGATCATCGCGGGCGTCGTGATCAGCACGAAAATCGTCGAGTGCCAAATGGACGCCCAAAAGTCATGGTCTTGAAACATGCGCTCGTAATTGCCGAAGCCGAGATATTTCATTTTCTTGATGAGCGTCCATTTATAGAAGCTCATCTCCACGCCCTTGATCATCGGCCAGATCGTAAACAGGAAATAAACGATCAAGAAGGGGAGCAGGAACAGGAATGCCTGCACGTCTGCTCTCAGTTTGTTCATCTTCATCGCTTCATGCCTCCCCATAAGACCGGCCGGCTTGCGGCGTTAGCCGCAAAGCCGGCCGGATTCGTGATCTTGATCTGCTATTCGCTTAATACCTTTTGCACTTCGTCGGTCATCTTGGCGATGCCATCGGCCGGCGTCATTTTATTCGCCCAAACCTCGTTCAAATATTTGAACATGGCCAAGTCGCGGATTTGCCAGTTTTTCGTGGACGGTTTGCTGAACTTGACGGTCGAGGCCACCGACACGTAATCGCTGCGGTAAGGAAGCGCTTTGAAGTCGGCATTTTCGAATACGGACGGTTTGGATGGAATGTGGCCCGCCTTCGCCCAAACCTGGCCGTTGTCGGCCAGCCAGTTGGCAAACGTGATCGCCGCTTTGCGTTTGGCCGGATCCTCTTTCTTCGTTACCGGCAGGATCACGGTATGGGAATCGCCCCAAGTCGCTTCCTGATCGAAAATTTTGGGAATCGGCATCGCGCCGAATTCCAATCCCTCCGTGGATTCCCACGTTCCCGTCGCCCAAACCCCGGTCATCATGATGGCGGCCGTACCGCTTTGGAAATTTTTATAGAAGTCCGGATCGTTCAGTTTGATCACTTTATGTTTGTGGAAAAGATCCTGAATATACTGAGCCGCCTGCACCGCTTTATCCGTATCCACCTGGGCGGAGGTCAGATCATCGGAAACGACGTCATTGCCGCCCAATTGGGAGTAGAGCGCCCACCATAAACGGAAAGGGTCGTCATTCGCATTGGATAAAGCAAACGGCGTAACTTTCTGCGGCAGTTTTTCCTTCAGCGTGTTCAGGAAAGCGACAAAGCCGTCTGCCGACTGCTCCATGACCGGTTTGCCGTCATCGCCGAGCAACCCTGCCTCTTTCAGCAGCTTCTTGTTGTAATACATGATGAACGGATGCGTATCGATCGGCACGGCATAGTGCACGCCATCCACTACGGATGCGTCAAGGATGTTTTGGTTGAAAGTGGACCAATTCACGCCCGCTTCAGTGGCGACGTCATCCAGCTCCGACACAACCCCTTGGTCGATGAGATCGGGCAGCCGGGAAATGTGGGAGATCCCGACATCCGGGCCGTTGCCGTTGCCCACCGCGGTAATCAGCTTGGTGTAATACTCTGCCCATTCCAACTTCGTATTTTTCACTTGAATATCGGGGTGTTCTTTGTTAAAGGCATCGATCATCGCTTGCATATTGTCGCCGTCACCGCCGGAGAACAGCGTCCAGAAGGATAATTCAACCTTCTCCCCGCCTCCGTTTGAAGCGCTTCCATTTTCCTGGCCGGCAGTTCCTTCATTCCCGGAAGGCGCTCCCGCGTTGTTTCCTCCCCCGTTATTGCCCCCGCACGCACTTAACAATAAGGATACCGAAAGCAATAAGACGAGCATCATGGCAAAGCTCTTTTTCATAGTGACCTCCCCTATTCGTGTGATTCAAGGAACAATACACCAATCGTGTTTTATTACATATTTTTCATTCCTTTGAACCTAAATATAAAGTCGGTCATGCATTTTGTCAACGGTTTCAAACTATTTTTTTGTAATATTATTTAGTATTTCATTGTATATTACATATATCTTGTAATAATTAAACTGGAGACTTCCTTCATTTTATAACAAATGGACAAGCTCCGCAGGAGATCCACCATCTGGAAAATGTTCGGCATGCTTTGGGCATGCCTTAAAAAAAAGCCATTATTCCCCAACTCGCAGGAATTAATGGCTTTCATTCGTTTTCGTCCAACATATACGTCACGCGCATGACAAGATCCTGTTCATGATCGCCGAATTGCTTCCCGAATAGGTTTACCCCGCCCTTGTGCATGGCATCCGACTTAACGCCGATTCGCACCCGGAGGCCCGGACGCTGGTTTAGCCGCAATTCGGAGAGCGTAACATCCGATACTTTCTGCATATCCAGCGTGGTCCGTTCATGGTCGATCCGCCAGGTTTTCAACAACCCGTACTGCGTCGCCCAATCCAGCCACCAAGGCGGATTCATCAGCCCCCGGCGGTCCCCGAAATCGCCGGGACTGGTCCACATGCCAATCTCGATGCCGTTGACCCACACCGAAATGTCCGAAGGCCAATCATTATCATAGTTAGGGGCTTCCGAGCACATTTCCATCGACAACTCGATCAGTTGGATTCTCGCGTTCTGGGGAATCTCCAGCGGAAGCAAATATTCCACGTATCCTTTGCGAAACCAGATGATCTGGGCGCCTACATGCTTGGGATGGTAAAAGCTGGCCGGCTCGTCTTCTCTCATGAGCATGCCTTCATGGTTCGCCATGCCGCATGTGGGATGAACCTCGCAATCGCTGTAATGCCCGATCGGCATTTCCACTTCGTACACACGCATTCCGTCTTTCGTAGACCGTACCGTACTGTTCAACGAAATCAATATATCGTCGTAATTTCGGCTGCACACCTTCATTGCGCCCCGCACGGCGGGTAGCAGCTCCGTGTTGATCAGTTTGGCCGCTTCCAGAACCTTGACGTTGTTGGCTACGGTAGAAACCGGAAGCTGCAGCGCTTCGGCGAGCTCAATCACGTTCATGCTCCGCGTATTTAAGAGGCGAAGGATATCGACCCGTGATCGAGTGGAGAGCGCATGGGCCACCTGAACCAGTCTTTCGGGTTCCTGAATACCGACTTCCAACATCCCGTATCCTCCTCTAACCATTCACTAAACAATCTCTTATGTACTTTACTACAAATCGCCGGATTAAATCAATGAAATTGGAATAATCGGTATACGGAGCAGCACGCCTATAGCAAAGCAGCCCGCCCCTCGGCCGGGGGCGGGCTGCTGCTTCGCATGGATTCGTTTTAAAAGTCGGTATAACCTTCGTTAATTCTCCTGATGACCTCCAATGGCACCTTCGGCTCCCGGCTCCAGGTCAGCAAGCCGCAGATTTCCGTTTCCGTGTCGGTCAATTGCGTGTAGCAATAGCCTTGGACAAGCCCCGAAACCACGAAAGGATGAATCACGTCCACCAACTGCCGGATAAACTGCTCGCTGTTCTCCGCTTTCGGCTCCACGACGGGAGAGCTCGGCTCAACCCGGTAGTTTACCCCGCCGAATTCCGTACAAAGCACGGGTTCCCCTTGATAGGAAAAACCCGGGTTATAAATAAACTTCCGTCCTTCCAGGCCCGGCATGTCGGCAATGATATTCTCGATGCTTGAATAGCGCCGATGCAGGATTTCGGGATCCTTGGCGTAATCATGCACCGTGCATAAATCCGATTTGCAATGCTCCCAGCCGTCGTTGGAAATCACCAATCGGGTAGAATCGACAGACTTGGTCATATGATACAGGGATTGGGCATGATGCTGCTGCTTTTCGTTATAATAAATGTCCGCAACTCCCCAGCTTTCGTTCAACGGCACCCAAACGGCGATGGAGGGATGATTGTAATCGCGGTCGATGACTTCCTTCCACTCTTCCATCATCCGGTAGGCATACTGCTCGGTATAAATGTAAGCGGCCGCCATCTCCCCCCAAACCAGGACGCCCAGCTTGTCGCACCAATACAAATACCGCGGGTCCGCCACCATCATATGCTTGCGCATTCCGTTGAATCCCATCTCCTTGCAAAGCTCGACATCGCGGCGGAGCGCCTCCTCCGTCGGGGCCGTCAGCAAGCTTTCCGGAAAATACCCTTGGTCCAGCACAAGCTTCATGCGGTAAGGGCGGTTATTCAGGCACAGCTTCCCTTCATCGACGGATACTTTGCGCATCCCGAAGTAGCTTTCGATTTGATCGACCGCCGTTCCATCGACTTTCAATTCAAAGCTCACATCGTACAAATTGGGTTTCTCGGGCGACCACCAGCGCCCCATGCCATGATCGTTGAAATCCCGCAAATTCACGCGCCAGGCTTCCGTGCCTGCAAGGATCCTCCTGCTCTCTTCCGCGACGACTTCGCCGGCGAATTCGATGCGCGTATCCAACTGAATCCGATGCCCGCCATCCCAGCCGTCGATCAAAGCCTGGATTTCGATTTCATTCGTATCCAAATGCGGCGTAAATCGTACCTTCTCCAAGTAAATTTCTTCGACGAACTCCACCCAGACCGATTGCCAGATGCCCGTCATGTTCGTAAACCACATGACTTCGCCCTTGTCCTTCCAATACTGCTTGCCCCGGGGAATGGTGAGATCCTGCAAATAATCCCGGGCCATCACGGTAATTCGATTATCTTTGCCGGCGATTAGATCGGTGACCTCGAACGAAAAAGAGGAAAATCCCCCGCGGTGCTTCCCGGCCGGCATGCCGTTCACCCAAACCCCGCATTCGTAATCCACCGCGCCGAAATGCAGGATTACGCGTTTTCCGGCGTATTCGTCGGGAAGCGTCAATGTTGTTTGGTACCATACCCGATCATGTATTCCCTTGTCTTCAATCCCGCTCAGCCCGCTTTGGTAGCAAAAGGGGACCGTGATCTCATGCGGGAATTCCTTTGTCCCTTGATACCACTTTTCCTTGATCCCTAAGTTCTGGTCGTCGAACGAAAAAGACCATGTCCCATTCAGGCTGCGCCAGGAGTCCCTGACGAATTGCGGGCGCGGATATTCTGCTCTTGCTGCGGTCATAAGCCCTCCTCCGGCTCAAGTAGCCCTTCGTTAATTTGGCGAATCGTCTCCAGCGGGATTTTGGGTTCGCGGTCAAAAGTCAATAAACCGTTGATCTCTTGCTCCACGTCGGTCAATTGCGTATAACAGTAGCCCTGAATCAACGGCGAATCCAGCATGGCCTTGATCACGGCCTGTACGCGCTTTTTGAAATCATTCTCATCGCTTGCTCCGGAGTAGCCCCATCCGCCCTGCTCTCCGGTCTGGAAGGAAACCCCTCCAAACTCCGTCATGAGTATCGGTTGGCCCTCATATTGATAGCCTTTCACATACATATCGCGATTTTGCGGGGCATCCAGCGCCGTTTCGATCGTGCTGTATTTTCGGGTCAATTTGCCGTAATCCCACTGATAATCGTGAATCGTGCATAAATCCGACTGCGCATGCTCCCATCCATCGTTAGAAATAACCAATCTCGTCGGATCCAGCGATTTCGTGAGATGATACATCGCAATGGCATGCTGCCGCTGCTGCTCATCCACCTTCACGTTGGGAATCCCCCAGCTTTCATTCAACGGGACCCAGGTGATAATCGAAGGACTGTTGAAATCGCGGTCCACCGCCTCGGTCCATTCCGAGGTAAATTTCTTCACATAACTTTCGCTGAAGGCATAGGCATTCGCGGCCTCGCCCCAAACGACGAGCCCCAATTTGTCGCACCAGTACAAGAAGCGCGGGTCTTCGATTTTCTGATGTTTTCTCACTCCGTTGAAACCCATCTGCTTGGTGAGCTCTACGTCTCTTCTTAAATCGCCGTCCGTCGGGGCAGTTAATAGGCCTTCCGGAAAATAACCCTGATCAAGCACGGCTTTCATATAAAAAGGCCGGTTATTCAAGCACAGCTTGCCGCCGTCCACGGACACTTTGCGCATTCCGAAGTAGCTGCGGACCGTATCCATCAGAACCCCGCCGGCATAGAGACGGTATTCCACCTCGTACAGATGCGGATGCTCCGGACTCCACCAGCGTCCCATCCCGTGGTCGTTAAAATCATGCAGCTCGATCCGGCGCTTTTGCTCGGAAGCCGTCATTTTGCACTCGTCCTCCGCAACCCTCTCCCCGCCAAAGGAGATCAGGGTCCGGACCGTGATGTCGCTCTCTTCCGCCCAGCCCTGTACTACGTACTGAATACCGATTTCATTGCGGTCGATGTCGGGATAATAATAGACGCGATTCAAATGGATCGGCGTTACCGCCTCCATCCACACAGGTTGCCAGATTCCCGTCGTTGAAGTATAAAAAATCAGTTCGGATTTTTCCTTCCAGTATTGCTTGCCCCGCGGCAAGGTGACATCCTTGCTGAAATCTTGCGCACGCAGCGTGATGACGTTCGGACCGTCTTCATTCAGCACGTCGGTAATGTCCGCCGCGAACGGGGTGTGCCCCCCTTCGTGGGCCGCGACCATCTGACCGTTCACCCAAACCCGGGAAGCATAATCGACCGCTCCAAAATGCAGGATAATGCGCTTCCCCTTCATTTCTCCGGGAATGTCGATGGTTCTCTTATACCAGACCGTATCGTGAAATTCGGATATTCCTATTCTGCTCCGTTTGCTTTGATAGCAAAAAGGCACGCAGATTTTTTGCTCCAGAACCTTGTCTTTGAACCATTGTTCCGCAACCCCAACCTGCCCGTCGTCGAACTGAAATTGCCATTCGCCATTCAAGCTTAGCCATAAACTTCTTTCAAATTGCGGACGGGGATAATCTCCACGCGGTTCCATGTTACTCATGATGTTGCTACTCCCCCTCGTTTATTTGCTCAAGCCGGCATATTTGATTTCTTTTTCGAATTCTTGCTCCATTTCGTCGAGCGCGGCTTGCGGAGTCAGGAAATCTCTCAAGACGGCTTGAATCGCATTCTCCATGACATCGTTCAATTTTGCCGATACGAAAGGCACGTCCGGATCCACCAAAATTTTAGCGGCGGACAAGGAATCGAGCAATGCCGGATACATCGGATTGGATGCCATGACTTCCGGACGTTCGTAATTGGAAGTCCGGGTCGGATCCATGGTGTAGTCGATTTTCAGCAATTCCCCATCCTTCGATGTGACGTACTCCAGGAATTTGTAAGTGGCTTCCGGGTTTTTCGTCGTACTCGTCATCGCAATGGCCCAACCGCCCATCGTTGGCGATCCGCCCGGAGTAACCCCGAAGCCGACCTTGCCTTTCACTTTCGACTGATCCCCTTCAATGGTGCTGTACAATCCAGGCCATTGCTCCATCATGGCAACCTCGCCGCTGGCGAACAGCGTGTTTGCTTCGTCCCATCCTAATTGCAGCCACTCGGAAGGCGCGAATTTCCGCAGCTCCAGCATCGTTTGCATCGCTTTCAGACCCGCCTCATTGTTAAACGCGGGCTTAAAGTTTTCATCCACGTCTTTCCCGCCAAATGCCGCCAAGCGGTTCTGCCAAATCAAGCGGCTGTTGGTTTTGGAAGCCATCGAGCTATACCCGTATTTGGTCGGAGAATCCGGATTAAACTTCTGCGTGAAGAATTCAGCCGTCGTCAAGAAATCTTCAACCGTGGTTGGAACAACCAGGTCTTTGCCCATCTTCTCCTTATACTGCTTCTGGATTTCCGGATCCTCGAACAGATCCTTGCGGTAGAAGAACAACTGCGAATCCGGCTTGTAAGGAAATGCGACCAGTTTGCCTTTATACTTGCCGTAACTCTCCAATAGACTTGGAATAAAATCGTCAAGAGCCAGATTTGGACTTGCCATCGAATCGACATAAGGCTGCAAATCTTGGATTAGCCCTCCCTCCGCATAGCCGTGTACATTCGCAACCGGCATCAGTACGGCATCGAAATGATTGCCCGTATTCAAATCCAATTGAATTTTCTCGACGTCGGTACCGGCCGGAAAGCTTTGAACTTCTACCGTTGCTCCCGAAGCCTCTTCAAAATACTTCGCGGCATTCTTAAGGGCATCCGCAAAATCCCCCGTTCTCGTCGCTACCACGATCTTTTGCCCCGCGTACTGGCCGCCGAGCGTTCCTCCCCCGTTCAAATCATTCAACTTAACGCCAAGCACGTCCGGGGCTTGTACCGTGATTTCCTTGATTTCGCCTTTTGGGGCTGCGGGCTCGGCTTTATTGGAGCCGCAAGCGCTGAGGACAAGCGTGAAGGCCAACAAGCATGCCGTGGTTAACTGCAGTCTCTTTTTCATGTAATAAACCTCCTGGAATATTTAATGGACTTATTAATTGAAAGTTCAATGAAATACGGTATACACAGGCTCAGCCTTTGACCGCCCCGGCCGTAATCCCGGCCTGCACGTATTTTTGCGTCGTTAACGCCAGAATGAGGGCCGGTATGAACGCAATGGTGCCGGCAGCCGCCAAAGTACCGAACGGCGTATCCTTCTGCAGTTGAATCATGCCGCTGATGCCGAGCGGAAGCGTCTTGTTCTGGTCCGTAAAGACCAATACCAGGGAAAGGCTGAACTCGTTATAGGCGGCCAGGAACACCAATATGGACGCTACGACGATCCCAGGCACGATCAATGGCAGGGCGATCCTCCAATACGTGCCGAATTCGCTGCAGCCGTCGATTTTGGCCGCTTCGAACATCTCTGCCGGCAATTCGTCAAAGAACCCCATAAACAGCCATATGGCCAGCGGAAGCGCAGCGGTAATATAAACGATGATAAGCCCGAACAAGGTATCGAGGATCCCCAGCTTTTGAAAAATAATGTAGTAGGGGATAATGAACACCAGTCCCGGAACCATGCGCATCACAATGATGGCGTACTGCCAGAAAGCCTTGCCCCTAAACTTAAAGCGCGAAAACCCGTACCCGGCAAAAGTGGCTACAATGACGGCGCACAGCGTTGTCGCAACGGCAACGATCAGGCTATTGATAAAGTAGGTTCCGATCTGATGCTCCGTAAACACCTCGACATAGTTCTGCAAAACCCATTTGGAGGGAAAAAATTCGGGCGGCACCTTCATAATCTGGCCGACCGATTTGAACGAAGTCGTCACAGCCCAATAAATGGGAAACAAAAACAGGACAATAAAGATAAGAAGCAGCACATAAAGCATGCTTTTTTCGGCATAATGTTTTTTCATGTTCTCCCCCCTCGCTATTGCCGATCGTTACGGATCAATCTCAGGAACACAAGCGTAATGACCACGATAATGGCAAAGAAAATGATCGCTCCGGCGGAACCGGCGCCCACGTTCATGTAGCGGAAAGCGGTCTTGTAGATCATCGTCCCCATCGTTTCCGTCGTATCCCCGGGGCCGCCATCGGTTAAAATCATGATCGAATCGAAAATTTTCAAAGCATCCATCACGCGTAAAGAAACGACGAGCGCAATAAAATTCCGAATCAGCGGCAGCGTAATCCGGAAGAAGATTTTAAACCGGCTCGCCCCGTCGATGAACGCACTTTCATAAATATCCTTTGGCACCGTTTGCAAAGCTGCAATAAGGATCAGCATGCAAAAAGGCGTGGATCCCCACACATCGATCATGATGACGGCGATCTTCGCCGGCAGCGTCTCTCCCGTCCAGGCAACTGCTTGCAGTCCAAGGGACTCGATCAGATAGTTAATGGGACCGTAGATGGCGCCGAACAATATTTTCCACATGGTCGTTGAAACCACCGGGGCCAGCATCATCGGAAGAATGAACAAGCTTTTGAAGATCCGCGTCTGCTTGCTTACTTTTTCGTTATTCAAAATAAGCGCCAGGACCATCCCCAACGTCACGTTCAACAATACCGTAAAAAAGGTAAAGACCAGCGTCCACCCGATCGATTTCATAAAAGGACCGTTGCTGAACATATACCGGTAATTGTCCAGCCCGCTAAACTTGATCAGCGCGCTCGGCAGAGACAAGTTATAATTCAGCATGCTTATATAAACGGAGTAGAACAAAGGCACGATAGCCAATAATGTGATGAGTATGACGGCCGGTCCGATAAAGATGTAGGGTAGCGTTCTCTCTGAAAGTTTTTTGACATACCCCGTATCCGATTTCATATTATTCCCCTCCCCCCCTTTCTGGTTGCGCTTACAATTCCTCGAAATTACAATATTTCCGGATTCGCCTTCACTGTAAATAGGATTCTCGGGCCACCCCCTAGCTGTAAGCCTTGCCACAATGTCGTTTATTCAGTCCGGCTTCAAAATCTATATTAGTATATACCATTCCAATAATATATACTAAATATAGTATAAAGTTTATGGCGCAACCAAATAACCCTTTATATATAACGCATTAGTCAATACGAGATAATATAATCAATTCATTTCCAATTTCTGTAGACACTCATTCTCGGAAAATATATAATTAACTTAGTATATAAATCTTATATAGATGTGAGGCCGTATCATGAAAGAACAGCCGCTTTATAAGCAAATCCAGGAGAAGATCAAAGAACAGATCAAGCTTGGCGTACTCCGTCCGGGCGATCGGGTCGGATCGGAAAAGGAGCTGTCCCATTTATATCGCGTCAGTCAAATTACGACCAAAAACGCGTTGATTGGTCTCGCCGAGGAAGGTTGGGTCGAACGCGTTCAAGGAAAAGGGACTTTCGTCTCCCATCAATCCGCGCAATTACGCCCGGTTTCCGCCTCTCCGATGCTGGTCGGGGTCGTTTTCCCCAGCATGAAAACGCGGATAGATCAGCAGTTGCTTAACTATATTGAAAAATACGCCTATGAGGAAGGATTTCAAATTTTACTTCGCATCACCAGGGAATCCGTGGAGGGGGAGACGCAATCGGTGCGTCAGTTATTGGATTTGGGGGCCAAAGGCCTGATTGTTTTTCCGACCGAAGCGGAAAATTACAACGAAACCATTATTCAACTGGCGTTTGACAAGTTTCCCATCGTGCTGGTAGACCGTTTCTTTAAAAATATCCGTGTGGCCAGCGCAACGTCGGATAATGTGCAAGGCACCTTTGATGCCATCCAGCATTTATTGGCTAAGGGACATCGCCATATTGCCTATATCTCGCCGGAAATCACGAATTCGGTCACGGAGGACCGGGCCGCCGGCTACGAGAGAGCCTATATGAAACAACAGTTTCCCATTGATAAAACGTTGTGGTGCATGCTGGATTTGCAAACGATTCAGCAGGATCAGGCCAAGAGGGAAATAACGAGTTTTCTACAATCCAAGGAGCAGATTACCGCCGTTTTTACCGTCAATGTCCAACTGGCCCACTATGTATACGATTACTTGAGCGAGCATCGTTTATTGGACCGAATCGAGCTTATGACGTTTGACAACCCTGAATTGCCCGGCGTGTCCTACGTCGTGCAGAACATTGAAGAAATCAGCCGAAAAAGCGTGGAATTGCTGAAGGACCAACTGAACGGAGAAGCTTCCCCGTTTCATCATCTCGAACCGGTTAGGCTCTGCCTGAAAGACAAGCTGCGGAACCCGGAGGGGTTTTGATCTGTAATCATATGAAAACCGCCCGAGATTCACTCTGGCGGTCCTCCTGGCGAAAATAGTGAATTAAATCTACAAAGCACCTGTAGGCTCTGAATTGTAATCGATTTTTCGAATACAATTCGTCTCTAACGGCAAAAAGTACGCGTTCTATTCGATTTTTCATATAGATTCTCGAACTCCTGCTTGGAGCCAAAATAGCATCCTTTTTTACCCTTAATTTTGTGTCATGGTCCCATTCAAAATCTCTTCCCTAGCTGTGTATACTTCCATCATCATTAACGCTCCAAGCTGAAACCCGTTCATAAACGAAGCGGTGGCATAAATGGATTCAGATTGGCTGCGCAAATCAAGCATTACTTCAAGCTGATTGAAATCATCGGCAGACAGCTTCTCTCTCCACATTTCCCAAAGCCCGGATATCCTTCTGTTTACTCTGCGATACTCAGGATTTACCGGGGCCATTTTTTCTTCCGGGCGAATTTCGCCGCAATATAAGCCTCCAAGAAATTCTTCATTTTTTCATCTTCCTTTCGTATCAACTGCAACTTCTTGAAAGAAAGACGTACACAAGATAGAGTGAATGTGCAGTCTGCCCCTCAGGTAGTTGCGTGGAGGAAAGCGGCGAGTTCTTTGCGGAGAGTGCGCCGCTTCCTTTTTTTATTCAAACTTTTTTATGATTGCTTTCACCCCCAAACTTGGTTATTGATCATAGTCAAGAAAATCCTATCTAGATGTTACTCTTATGACTACCATTGCTTTATTATAGTACGCTTAAGACTACCGGTCAATGCATTTTGATCACAATCATGATATATTATTGTCATGAAAGCGCCTCGGAGGAACGCCTATGAAAATCCAATTACGGTTAAAAGAAATCCTTGCCGAAAAAGGCATCTCTCAAAGAGAACTTGCCCGGAGAATGGGAATTCGTCATCCTACTATTAACCATCTTTGTTCCGATTCGGTCGATAGAGTTTACATTCGCACTTTGGAGCAAATTTGCGAGGCTCTGGACATCACTGTGAACCAGCTCATTGTATCGGTTGAGGACAATGAAAAATCTAAGGAGAAATCATACTCAACTGGCTTACGTCACTAATAAATATCAGCGTAGTCCTAATTAGGACTACGCTGATATTTATTCTAGCTAGAGGAACTATATCATTTGATTAAATCGACTATAGTTAATTATGCTTTTTCACTCTTTTTGTTATTGTTTTCATTTAATTTGTGATCCCCTCATGATATAATCAAGTTAAGAAGTGGAGGGATTAGTCATGGATAATGTCGTAACATTTCCTAATCAAAAATTGAGTGCTGACCCTTTAAAAGGATTAAGAGCTAAGATTGAACAGCGTTATGGAGTCACAATGGAAGAGTACATTGGCTCCGGTGGGAAACGATCTGAAGAAGTGCAGAGTAAAATTGATCATGCGATGAGAAAAGAGACTTTAATAATGGCAACAAATCTCATAAATAATTAATAAAATCCACAGGAATGTGGGTTTTTTATTTTCTAGGAGGAGAAACATTGGATTTTTTTAAGCGTGGATACGTGTCTTGGACAAGCATTCCGGAAACAATACATACAGCTGATACACCAAAGCCGGGTTTTTTCTTATCTGGCAAACATATGTCGATCGTACTACACGATCAAGATTCTCCGGATATCAGGAAAGACATTGCCTTAATCGTACCGATAACTTCGGCAAAATATGAGTGGAAAAAGCTCAAAGGGAAGGGCGATATGCCGGTAAACCGCAATTGGATGGACCAGTATTTAGGAGAATTAAACCCAGGTCTTATGGAGTTAGTTGACTTTCAAGTAATTCAAAATATCGGACTTATGGAAATGGTCATGAAGATGGCACACAGCCTTTATCAAGAACAATTGGAAAAAATGGACCAAGCAGCTGCAACTATTGATTTTTTTGACGTGAATAAATAACTTCGAGGACGGCTATGCTGTCCTTTTTTAGACGGAAAGAAATCTATAATCAAGTGAGGAAAGTCTTAATCGAAATCTTCAAACGATAAGGGCAAACCACCTGTTGGACGGGTGCTTATGATTTTGCTGACGGTGACTCGGCCTGCAAGAGTCACTTTACCTAGACCACACAACTGTCAGGCGGCGAACACCGCGCTTTGGACAGAAGGGCCGGCGCGCTAGGGAGATCCGGAAACCCTCCCCCTCTTTTGTGTACCAAAAGAAAAGGAGGGTTGGCTTACGATGGTGCGATTTCCGCGCCTACTCCCACTTGAATAAACGAACGGAAGCTACGGTACAAACGATCGCCAGGGCAATCATTACAATGACGGGAACCCGTGTGCTATCGCTCGGCAGGCCTAGCGAAGCCGCCTTTAACAACTTAATGCCCTGCGTTAGCGGCATCAGGTCGGCTGCTTTTTGCAAAGTCGCCGGCATGATCTCGTACGGCAAAGTGGCTCCCGAGAAAATGAGCATCGGAAAGTACAGGATGCTGGCCATGACGCCAGCGGCTTTGCTGTTCTTCGCCAATCCGCCCACCAGCAGCCCGATGCTGTACATCGACAGCATCACCAGCAAATATGCGCCGATGAACCGCAGCCACGAGCCGCTTAATTGATAGCCGAAGAACACGGCGGCCGACGCATAAACAAGGATTAGCGAAAAGATGGCGTAAAGCGAATAGTTGGCCACCTGCACCACCAAAATGAGCACCGGGCTGGTGGGCGTTACCTTGAACCGCTTCAGGATTTTCCGGTGCCGGTAATCGGATACGACTAGAGGAAGGCCCATGACGCCGCCCGCGCAGATGGCGATCGTCGCCACTGCCCCGAAAGACTGCTCCAGAAAGGTGTATTCCGCCCCTTCAAAAGCCGGTTTGTCGCCGAAAATGATGCCGAGAATAATGACCGCAACGACGGGCATGCAGATGGCGAAAATAAACATATCCATGCCGCGCAAAGATAGTTTGAGTTCCGTTTTGAACAGCTTGCTAAACGCACGCATACAATTGTTCCTCCTCGTCCGTATACCATAGATAGGCATCCTCCAATTTTTCATGGGGACTGGCCGCGATCGCCTCCTGTACGGTTCCGTAAAAGACGATGCTTCCATGCTTCAAGATGCAGATCTTATCGCACAACGTCTCCACCTCATCCATGAAGTGAGACACCAGAAAGAGGGTCAGTCCTTTTGCTTTTAGGGCGGACAGGCTTTTCCATACCTCCCGCCGCGCTTTGGGATCCAGTCCGGTGGTCAGTTCGTCCAAAAAGACGACCTCAGGATCCGGAATGAGCGCAAGTACAATGAACAAACGCTGCCTTTGCCCGCCCGACAGCTCGTTTACCGGGCTTTTCGACTTGTCCGCAAGCCCCAATTGCCTTAATAAGGCCAAGTAGTCCAGCGAGGATTTATACAGCGCTTGCGTCACCTCGCATAGCTCGGCTACCGTGATTTTATCTTGGTAACCGGCTTCCTGAAATTGCACGCCAACCCGCTCGAACAAGGCCCTGCGGTCGGCCTGCGGATTCATTCCCAAAATGGATACCGTTCCGCGATCCTGCCTTTGGATGCCCAATATGCATTCCATTAATGTGCTTTTTCCCGCGCCGTTGGCTCCGAGCAAGCCGAATACCTCGCCGCGTCCGACGGTAATGTCGACGTTTTCGACCGCTTTGACCCCGGCATAGGACTTGCTAAGCCGTTTGACTTCGATGGTTGTTTCCACTCGGAAACCCCTCCTCTTCATTTGTGTATCCAAAGAATAACACCAGACCTCAGGTCTGGTGTTAAAGTGTAGGGTTTGGCCGAAACCGTCTTTTCATTTGTTCCAGGCGTTCCAGCATGAGCCTGGCGTTATTCTCGGCTTCCTGCAGGGAGGTGAGCAGCTTGTCGCATACGGAAACGATCTCGTCGTTCTCCTCCGGCGTATCGATCACTTGGCGCAGGTTGGCCTCGGGCCTCTTGAACAGGGCTCGCAGCATTCGCAAAATCGCGGCAAGGGAATAATTCGCACAGCGCAGGGAACGGATGATGGTCAGCCTGCGAATGTCCTCGGCCGTATAGACACGATAGCCGTTTTGCCTGCGCTTGACCGTTAACAAACCGTTCATTTCCCAATTTCTCAAAGCATCCATGGAGATTTGCAGACGGTCGGCCGTTTCTTTTCGGGTCAAGTATATAGGGTCCGATTCCAGCTTCCTGCCTGACAGCAGTCCCTCCACAACGGCGATGGATTCCTCCGCATTGCTTAGCTCTTTTCCGATTTGCCGCAAATACCCCTCCGATAATTCCAAAGCCCGGTCAAAATCACCTGCAGCGGAGGTCTTGATGATCTCGATCGCTTTTTTTCGCAGCCCGTTTTGCACAATTTCCACTTTCAGAGCCGTTCTCGCGAGCTTGATTTGCTCTATATGGAACTCGGTAAACATACGGTATCCGTTCGGTGCCCGCTCGGCCCTCGGAATCAGTTCAAGCTCCTCGTAAAGACGCACCGTATTGGGATGGATTCCAATGATGCTTGCGATTTCCGCTGTTTTGTAAGTCTTCATGATACCCAACCAGCTCCAGATTTTTTACTTCATACATAGCATATATCAAAAGTCTGGTGTTATGGTGGAAGCTTGGCCAATTGGAGGAAATCAATTTATTTCAGTGAGCAACTTCCTTTTCGGGCTGCTTTATTCCGGAATGCGGATCCGGCGAAACGCCCAACTTCTCAGGCCACAAGGCTTGGCGGAACAACACGCCTATAATGCCTATCAGGGCCAAAGCCAAGCCGATCAGCAGAAACGCCTTGCCTGCCGAAACCGACCGAATCAGGAAACCTCCGGCCAACGGGGCGGTCAGCATGATCAGGCTGGACATCGTATTCTGAATGCCGAACACGCGGCCCACTGCATGCTCGGGCGTTTCCTTCTGCAGAACGTAATTTTGCGTCAGCAGGTATGCCCCGTTCCCGATGCCGATCAACAGGCCAAGTCCGAGCAGCAAACCTACGCCCGTACCGGGGGGACACCATCCCAGCAGGGCAATTCCCGTTCCGATGACCGCGCAGCCGCCGCCAAGCCCAAAACCGCTGCTGACCCGGTTTAAACGCTTGAGCAAGAGGAGGACAATCACCGCTCCCGCCCCGATCGCCGACACAAGCCAGCCGATCAGCGACTCATTCTCCGGCGCGATCACGCGGAGCAAGGTGGGAAACTGATAATCAATCATCATCAGTACGATCATGCCGATAAATCCGAACACCATCGTATTGCGCACCTGCTTGGTATGGGCAATAAACAACCACCCTTCGCGCCAGTCGGCCAGAAATTCGGCCAGCTTAGGCCGCCGTTGCCCTTCGCCAACCTTGCCGCGGTCCGTCTCCGCTGCCGGCACCGGTAAGCCCTGCAACCGGCGTAAGGGAAACAGTAGCGCCGCGGACAACAATCTCGCGGCAATGTTGATCACGATGCAAGCTTGTGGACTCAGCGCAGCCAAAGTCACCGCCCCCAGCAATGGTCCGGCGACTTTGGAGCCTTGGCCCACCAGGCCGTTCAGCGAGGTAGCCTGTAGCAGTTGGCCGGGCAATACGACCTGGCGCGTAAGGGCCTGCTGGGCCGGTACATGAAATACGCCCGCCGCCGCGCGAAGAGCAAGCAGCGGCAACAGCCACAGCAGCCCCGGTGCGACCAGGATAGCCGCGGTTAATCCCGCCGTCAGCAAGTCGCATAGAAACATCAGCTTTGCTTTTTGCAGCCGGTCGGCCAAGGTGCCGGCAAAGGAGCCGAGCAGGACCGCCGGCAGCGCCATGGATACCGGGATGAGCGCAAGCAGAAGCGGGTCGGCTCCCCAACGATAGGCTACCAGCACCTGAATGGCCAAAGCATCAAACCAGTCGCCAAAGGTAGCGAGGGCATAAGCGGCAAATATGTGCCGGAAGCTGCGGTTTGCCCGCAGTCCGGACGGGGAAGGGTTGTTCTTCAAAGGTAATTCCTCCGTTCTTTTCTCACTCAATCTTGCAGTTATTGAGTAAGCGTAACGGAGAATTGTCAGAGGATGATCAGAGGAGGGAAACGTGCGCCCCCTCTACGCCAATACTTTACGCTTCAAAATGGCGATACGTTCACCGGCAGCTCAAGAACGCCGGCCACCGCGGCACCGCTTTCGGCATCCGCGTAACTCCGTCCGTCCAATTCGACGCGGGCCGTTTGGCCGGAGAAGTTCTGCACGAACACGTACTCGCGTTCGCCGTCCGTGCGCAGCTGCGCGGTCACTCCCGCCGGCAGCGCGGCGTCCAGCGCGCGGCGAACGCCGGCGTCCTGGACGAGCTTGCCGTAGAACGCTTCGTAAAAGGCCGGATCGTTGACGCGGGCCGCCAAATAATACGCTTTGCCTTGCCCAAGCTCTTTGACGGTCAACGCCGGTTTGCCGGCGTAGAAATCGTCCCGATACACGCCCAGTACCTTGGAGCCTTCCGTAATCCGGACATACCCGATGACGGCCATCGTGCCGCTGTACGAGATCAGCCTGCGAATAAGGGAAATGTTCCGGAGCCGCTTGTCCGTGTCGATCTGCAGCCAGACATTGTCCCGCTCGGAATCTTTGAACTCCCGACACCAACCGCTGTCTTTGATGTCCTCAAACGGCAGGATATAATAATCGCTATCCTTGATCGGCTCCTCCAAATTATCCCCCGAGACGATATACAAGTCGCTGTTCAGCGTATACAGCATCAAGCGGATGTCATTGCCGAACAGCTTGAGCGGCGCCGTGATTTGCGGAACGATCTCGTCAAGCATCACGAGATAGATATCGTAAGGTTCGCCTTTGGTTTGCAACGCGCGCTGAAACGCCAGATTGCTGAACAGCGTATCCGACATCCGCTGGATTTCGTCCATTTGGTAGCGGATATTGTTCCGGGCCTGCTCCATGCCCGTCCGAATGTTCGTTTCGGCCATTTCCGTCCGGGACTGGATCAGCATCGAATACGAAACGTAACCGATAATGGCGTCCGTCAGCAGCACGAGCAGCAGGTACGGAATCAGCATTTTGTACGTAAAGGGGATATATCTTCTCATGGGATGAGTAGTTCGGCTTCCTCTTCGTTCTGTTCCGCTGGCATGAGGCTGCTATGCGAGTGGCATTGTGTGATTCTTCATACAAAATCCCTGCGTTTTACCGCTACACATGTGCTTTTGTACGATTTTTCGTACAAAGCCCTGCATCTGGCCGTTACGCGAACGCTTTTGTACGATTTATCGTACAAACCCACTGCATTGGGCTATTACGCGAGTGTTTTGTATGATTTTTCATACACTCCCACGCCGGACCGGGGGGCTGCTTAGCTGCAACTGCCCGTCGGATGAACGAAATCGTCACCAAATCAGGTAATAAGACTCCTCCGCCATCATACTGCGGGTTTTCGGTGCGATATCGCTCCAGTCGAGCAGGGAGGAACTAGTGTCAAAAAAAAGACCAAACCGGGGCGGAGGCGAACATCCACCGGCCGGTTTGGCACAGGTTTCGAAAACATCGGCGTGAAAGCTCCCGCTTCCACCTATAAAACTTCAGCGTTCTTTACGGCATGGTCCCAGCTGGGAAAATAAAACAAAGCGTTGCGCATCAACTCCGGATCATTTTGCTTGACCTGCTTTTTGCTAAGCGAGACCCCTTCATCCTGCAACTGTTTGATTCTGCGGACAACTTCATCTGCTCCAAGAGTAGCATCCATTCAGCTTTGCTCCTTCCGTATAAAGTTGCTTTTAGTATTGGTGTTTTTTACCTATATATACCTCGAACGGAAATAGACGTTCAATTTTTTACGAGGCTGATATCATCGAGCTGAAGCCAGGTATCGCCGTTGGCCCATAACCCGGCGTACAGTTCGACGAAATTATTCGGCCCGGAGTTGAACGTCACCGTATGCTCGGTATAGTCCGCCAAAGCATCAAAGGGAACCTCGCCGATCACCTGGCCGTCGTACGGCACCCTGGCCCCGAAATACCCGTCGCTGTTGTTCGCCGATGTTCTGATCCAGCCTTTCAGCGTATAATTCGTATTCGGCTGCACCACCACACGCTGCTTGATCGCGTTCCAGCCGCTGCCGTTTCTGACGTAACCGTTATCCTGGCCGGTCCGGGCAAACCCCAGATTGCGGTCGATCCCGCCTTCGCCCGTTACGTACCAAGGAGCCATCGTCGGCGTGGCCGTCTGCGTTTCAAACCCCGGATCGCTGACGAGATTATTTTCAAACATATCGCCGGTCAGCGTTGTTTTCATCAAATGGGTGTTGTAGTCGGGGTACCAGGTCGACATGATGAAATACATCGTCGTGCCGTTATTGGACAAGGGATGAATAAAGGCGTTATATTGCCCTAATCCGGTAAAATCGCCGGGAACCAGAATCTTCTCCCCGCTCCACGGCCCGCTCGGCGTTGGCGCGTCGCGCATGACGATCGCCTGCCGATGCTCGTTAAGATATGTCATGATGTACCTGCCGAAATGGCGGTTATAAGCGACCGACAGCTCTCCCGCAACGCCACCCGCGACCGCCCGGGCCGCGCTTTGCGAAGCGGACCACCCGTTCCCGTCCCAATACCGGTAATCGTTGATGTTGAGCAAACCGTTCTCGGGTACGCGGGCCAGATAGATATCCCCGAATCGGCCGTTCGGCGTCGCATACATGTAGACATACCCGCCGTCCTTCAAAAATGCGGCCATCTGGAATTTGTTGTTCCAATTCGTAGTATTGTTGGTCCATCTCGCCGTGGGATGTTTCGTCCAGGTGGTTCCATTGTCGTCGGAATAGGCGATGCCCGAATAATTGGTGTACCAGACGCCGGCGGGTCCCCAATGATTGACGGACATGTAATGGATATAATGGCGGTTTCCGACCGTCACCCCTGCCGTCGGGATGACCGTGATTTCGTCGAAATCGATCTTTTTCGAGGGCAAAACCTCCTTGGCATGGCCGGGCATGTCCTGGATCATCGTGTCAAACGCCAGCCCGTCCTCCAGGTTTTGGTCTGATGAGATGGCCAGCGTGTTGCTGCGCCAATCGTTTGGCCCATGCCCGTTCGTGTCTCCGAACAGCACGAAATATTGCCCCCCGCCTTTGTCCCACACGATGCCGAGATCGGTTCCCGTGATCTGGTAATTCACATCCGTCCTGTTCGGATTCGGCATCGTTTCGCCTTCCGGCGCCGTCCCCGTAACCCGTGAAATCATCGTCGCGCCGGATGGCGAAACGGCTTCGGCGCTGCCGGACCCTAAGGCCCCCAGCACCAAGGGCATGATCATCAATCCGATCACCGTTTTTCGCAGCGGTTTCATTTTTCTGCACCGTCCTTTTCAACATAATGGTCAAAATGAGGCTTGCTGAAATTCCGACAATTTCTTGATAGCGCTTACAAAGATAATGCTAACATACATTTATTTACATTGCTTTGTTTAAACTTGTGATTCTTTGTCCGCTTTTGCTTTGTTTCAGTCTCATCGGCCCGGCATCCGCATCCTTGCGGCTCTCGCCGCTGTGGTATAATACGGGTAAACCGGCAATCAAGGAGGATTCCATGATATGAACGCTAGGGATGATAAACGTAATCCTGTCGTTAAGGAGCAGCCCGCCACCTATGACGATTACGCCCGGCTGCCCGATGATGGAACACGCTACGAATTGGCGGACGGTGTTCTGGAGCTGATGTCTCCCGCGCCGACACCCAAGCATCAAGCAATCAGTTCACAAATTCAGAATTTGCTGATGAATAGTTGCCAGCAAGAGTATATTATCTTTGCATCACCGATTGATCTCATCTTGTCCAAAACGGAAGTTCGCCAGCCCGATCTCGTCATGGTACGACGCAGCAACCTCGAAATCATCACCCGCCGGGGAATCGAAGGCATTCCCGACCTGGTCGCGGAAATATTGTCCCCCCATTCCGTAAAACGGGACAAGCAAAAGAAGCTCAAGGTATATGCCGCTTATCGCATTCCGGAATATTGGATCATCGATCCGGCCCATGAGGCCCTGGAGCAGTATGTATTGGAAGACGGCAAATACGAGTTGCTCAACGTGTTTGATCGCGAGGAAGCGGTAGGTTCGGAGCGGCTACCCTGCGTATCGTTCACCATGGGGCAAGTCGTTGATGCGACAGCCGGTTTGCCTGGCTAAGCGGCGGAACAACAAAAAAGAGGGCGGATTTGCCCCCTTTTCACGTGCGATACCAAATGGCATGGGTTCCCCCGAAACAGCCAAAGCCGCGTCCGCAACGTACGCGTCACATCGCGACGCCGTCGCCGGAACGAGGTACGTCTCCGCCCTTGCCCGTAAGGAACGCCATGATGGCATGCCGGTTGGTATAAGCCAACACCAACAGGTTTGCCAGCCAAACGCCCCATAGGGCCAACGGATAGCCCGCGGCTGCGAGGTAAAGCGACAACAGCAGCATGCCAGCCACAACCTGGAACCCGTCCGCTTCCCTCGACGAATACTTCCCTTTTTTATAAAACGTAAACGCCGCAAGCAGCACCGCCAGAATCACCGCATAGGCCAGGGCCGCTTCGAACCGGGTCAAGGCGCTCCATACGCCGAAGGTGACGGCAATCGCCTTGCCTCCCTTGAATTTCAAAAAAGGCGAAAAGGCGTGGCCGAAAATCGGCGCCGCGGCGACGATCGCTATTCCGTAATCCTGCCCCAGAATTCCGGTTTCCACCAAAAACGCCAACGGCACATATCCCTTCAGGAAATCGAGCGCAATGCCGGCAATCCCCCAACGGTAGCCGGCGGCGCGCCATAAGTTAAACGCTCCGGGATTGCCGTCTCCGACGGCCTTCAAGTCCTTGCGGACGATGCGCCCAAGCCAGTAGGAGAACATCAGCGAGCCGCACAGGAACGAAGCTGCGGTCAGTAACAGGATCATCGGTCTCCCCTGCCTCCCACCTGCACGTCCCTGCCTTTCCAGGTTACGGACCCGCGAAAGGTCACCTGATAGGCGGAATACGCCAGCACGACCAAGAAAAACAACGCAGACAACACGTGCAGCAGCGGCATGAACCTGCCGAAACGGCCCACGTAACGCACCAGGTAATAAAGTTGCGCCGAGTACAGCAGGTACCCGGCCAGCAGCGGATACGCCCAAGTCGTGTTCCACAGGAAAATCGCGCTTTCGGAGGCGATCAGCCCCAGCAGCCAAACGGCTGCCAGCAGGGTTGTCGCGACCGACAGCTTGGCGGTGCTCAGCACAGCGCCCTTACCGAATCCCTGCAGCTCGCTGCGGATGCCGTGCGGATACATGCGGAAGGAAACGAGCCCGCCGCCGAGAAAATTGCTCACCCGAATCCCGGCCGCGCGAAATTTGGCGCCCAGGTTCAGATCGTCCAGCAGCTCCGAACGGATACTGTCATGGCCTTGAATCGCCTCGTAATCGCGGCGCGTCGTCACGATGCAGGAGCCGTACAACCCTTGCTGCGGGTTATTCCGTTCAAACGGGGAAGTAAACGCAAATACGCCGAGGACGTTGGTGACAAGCGCCAACCGTTCGTAAAACTTCTCCGTCACATGAAACGGCACGGCGGAAATGACGCCGCCCGCTTTGGACCGCTCGCGGAGCAGCGATTCCATCGCCCGGGGGGCCAGACGGATATCGGCGTCCAGGAAAGCAATGACGTCGCCGGTCGCATGCAGATAGCCGTTCCAGACCGCCCATGTTTTCCCCGTCCAACCGGGAGGCAGCGCCTCGTTTCGAATCACCTTTACCCCATAGCCGGAAGCTGTCTCATAGGTTTCATCGTCGGAGAAATCGTCCACCACGATAATTTCGTCGGGCGGATAAGTCTGCTGCTGCAGCGAATTCAGCAGGTGCGGCAAATTGGCCGCCTCATTTCGCGCAGGGATAACGACGGACACCTTCTCCCCGCCGTCATAACGACCTTCTCCGCCGGGAAGCACCCGTCTCCGAAACAGCGCAAATCCCGCCAAGCATCCGATTGCCAGTACCATAAAAATCCCCATCGCCTGCCCCACCTCTCCGAGTACGGAATGATAAGAGAAAATTACGTATATGAGTATTCTATGTACGAGAAAACGTATATGTCAGAAAAAGATTAAGAGACTACCGCTAGTGTAGTCTCTTCATCCTTTTTTTTCAACGAAAATCGGGAGGAATTGGATGCGCCTCCCCACATACTTTCCACACATTTTCCCATTAAAATCAATTGTGAAAGAAATTACTTAATTAAAGGAGAACACACCATGACTATGACGCATTATATGTCCCTGCTTGCGGACAACCAGCCGTGGAACCTGATCATTTTTATGGCGATCCCCGTCATCTTTGCCGAGACGATCACCGTCACCGAATTTGTCATTCTATTTAACCGGGGAGTTCAAGGCGGCCTAAAAACGTTTAATAAGATCTGCAGCATCCTTGCGGGACTTTATTTTACGGGTATCTTCTTATACCTGTTTCCCACGGCCTTCGTCCCTTTGACCGTCAATGGCGAATGGCACACCTGGGTCGACGTGGTTGCCGTCGGATTTTATTTGAGCGGCGTATTCTTCCTGCTGCCTCTCGCGCTGCTTGAAATGGGCCTCATCGGCCGCAAGCGCTCCCCCGAAGGAAAGCTGAAGCTGCACTTTATCCTCGTCAGCGGTTTCCTCGTCGTAGCCCATATCGCCATGATCTTCGGGATGGTGAATCCCGAGCTCGTCAGCGGAATGGCCGGCATGAATCATTAAACGACCCGCAAGCCCCTTTCCATCCGAAAGGGGCTTGTTTCGTTCACTTCTCCATTGCCGCAAACGGATCGTCGATGACCAGCCGCTGCGCTTCGGCATCGCTGATGCCGGCATACAGTTCGGCCTTGCCGCCGCTTTGGCGGACTAGCCCGCCGCTGAATACGACATCGGCCAGGTCCGGCCGTTTGGACGGGCCCGGCAGGAAATCGGCGCGTTCGGCGATGATCTCCATGTCGGAATATTCGCCGGTCGCCGGATCATAACCAAACGCCATCGGGTAATAGTGACGATCCCCCTGCCCGTCGAAGCGGGCAATATGGCCAAGTACGCCCAGCTTGCCGCTCTTCAGCAGGTGGATTTCGTTGCATCCGCCCCATTCCTCGTCCAGGAATTGCTCCAGGAGCGGCGCTTCCATCACCGCCTCGACGGACAGATCCTCAAGCCGGGCGACTTTGGCGAAACCGATCTTCCCTCGGCCGCCTTTCTCGCCTTGCGGACGGGTAAATACGCCGATCGCTCCGCCCGGCAACTCTACGAGACGCAGGTCCTTCATTTGGTCCGGTCCTTGAAAAAACGGATCCAGCCGGTTTAGGCTCGGCCCTTTGTAAAACACCGTCCTCCAGCTTAACGCCCCCTCATGCACCGGGTGAGGAAAGGTCTGCACCCCGCCGAGTACCAATTCGCCGCCGATCCTCGTATAGAACGGATCCTGCAGCACGAACACCGGCGCTCCTTCCCGCGGCACCCATTGCTCTTCCCGGCGAACAAAAAAGCGGATCTCCGATTCTTCGCTGTCCCGGCTCTCGACGCGTCCCGCTATGACCTGCTCCCCTTCATCGTCGAACGGGGCCGAAATATTATAAACGTCCCGGCCATCCACCCCGCCGAATGCCAGTTTGACGGCTTCGCCGGTTTTGCTGCCTTTGCCGCGGTAAGCTTCGAGCAGCTTTTCGCACGACAATCTGCCGTTGTTACGCAATTCTCCCATCGTTCGCAATCCCTTCCGTCATTTTGTTAGATTTGGGGTTTCAACGCATCCATCAGCTGCGAGAAATTGAACGACGCGCAGGCCATCGAGTCGTCAGACGCGCCGTAATACATCCTAATCCGATCTCCCCTCAGGATAGCGCCGCAAGCGAAGATGACGCTATGGAAAAAACCGCTCGTCTCATATTCGGCCTCGGGCACGATCAACGGTTCCTCCATGCGGGCGATCACCCGCCCCGGATCCTGAAGATCCAGCAGCGCGGCGCCCATGCAGTATCTATGCGTCCGGTCCGCGCCATGATACAGGATCAACCAGCCGGCGTCGGTTTTGATCGGCACACAGCCCGCTCCGATCCTCGTGCCGTCCCATTTCCCTTCCCTTAAGCCCATCAGATACCGGTGGTTCCCCCAGTGGACCAAGTCCGGCGATTCGGCAAGCCAGATTTCCGGCTGCCCGATCCCTTCCGGCACAGGGCGATGCAGCATATAATACTGCCCGTTGATCCTGTCCGGAAAAATCGCCACATCCTTGTTCGTGGGGGCCAGAATCAGGCCCTCGCGGCGGAAGGAAGAGAAGTCCTCGGTCGTTAACCGGCCGACGGCCACCCCTTTTTCGGAAATCGCGCTGTATGCGATATGATAACGATCCCCGATCTTCGTAATCCGCGGATCTTCGATCCCCCAACGCTCCAACGGGCCTTCCGGCCAAATGCTTGGCGATTCGTCGATCGCGAATCGCAGGCCGTCCCGGCTGCGGGCTACCCGCAAATGGGAGATCGAAGTTAAATAGACGGTGCCGCCGTCACGGTCGCGAACGACCCGGGGATCGGAAAAGTCCAGATTCGGGTCCTCCTTGTCCACCTTCACGATCTCCATGATCGATTCCGGCGAAGCATCTTTGCGGTTCAGATCCAGCACCGGCACGAGCACGTGCCGCGGATCGCTCTGAAGCGGGCGTTCGGCCACGCGCAGCAGCAGGATAACCTCGCCCTGATACTCGGCGACGCCGGCGTTAAATACGCCAAGCACCTCCCAATCCGGAAATGAGGGAACAACGTCCATCGGCGTAATCAACGGATTGTTTACGGAGCGTTCCATCTCTATGTTCTGCATCATTGTCATCTGGTTGTATCCTCCTATCCGAACCTCGGCTGTTAGTCTTTAATTCCCGTAAACGTAATGCCTTCGATAAAATAGCGCTGAGCCATGAAAAACAGTAAAATGACCGGGAGCGCCACCAAAGTGGACATCGCCATCAAGTAATTCCATTGCGGCGCCTCGTTGACTCCGCCCATGAAGAAGTACATACCGACGTTCAGCGTATACAGCTTCATGTCCGATAAATAAATGAGCGGACCCAAGAAGTCGTTCCAATACCCGCGAAACGCAAAGATCGCCACGGCCAGAAGGGCCGGTTTGACCTGGGGCAGCATGATGTAAAAAAACGTCTGAAAAAAGTTCGAGCCGTCGATTTCGGCCGCATCGTCCAATTCGCGCGGCAGCGTCATGAAAAACTGGCGCAGCAGGAAAATATAGAACGGTCCCCAGGCCGTCCAGGCCCGCAGCACCAAGGGGTCGAACTGCCCCACCAAGCCGAACTTCTGCCAAATCAGAAAGGTCGGGATAAGCGTTACGTGAAACGGAAGCATCATCGTGGCCAGCAGCACCAGGAAAATCAACTCGCTTCCCGGAAACCGGAAGCGGGCAAAGCCGTAGGCCACGACCGTCGCGCTGGCCAGTTCGGCGATAATCCCCAGCACCACGATGAAGATCGTGTTGAACAGATAGCGGTTAAACGGCATGGCCGTCCACGCTTCCGCGAAGTTCTGCCACTGCGGCGGACTTGGGATCCACTGCGGCGGCCAAGCAAAGATATCTCCGTCTGCTTGCAGCGCGGTCGAAACCATCCAAAAAAACGGCACCAGGATGACGGCGGCTAATAATGTAACGACCACGTAAACCAAAGCTTTATTAAACCTTTTCAGTTGTTTGCCGGAAATGGCCCCGGAACTTGCCGATGAAGTATTCGCCATGTGTTACACCTCCTTATTAGCGCCGCACATCCGATTCGTAGTGAACCCAGGCCGGACTGGAACGGAATACGAGCAAAGTGAGCACCAGGATGATGATGAACAGCACCCAGGCGATCGCCGAAGCCTCACCCATGTGCAGCTGCGTGAACCCGCGTTCGTATACCAGCTGGTTCATGAATTTGCCGGCGGACGAAGTCGGGCGGACGAACATCGCGATCGTGAAGATCTGCAACGCCCCGATCATGCCCATGATTACCTGGAGCAAAATGACCGGCGAAATCTGCGGGATCGTAATGTTGATGAATTTGGCGAACCGGCCCGCCCCGTCGATTTCGGCGGCTTCGTACAAAGAGCCCGGAACGCCTTGCAGACCGGCCAGGAACACCACCGTGTTCGTCCCGAATATCCCCCAAAGGCTCATGATGATAAAAGCGCCGAGCACGTAATGCGGATCGCCGAACCAATTCGGCTTATCGATGCCGAACAAGGATAATGCCGGCGATAAGGCATAGTTGATAATCCCCGACTCGCTGTTGAACATCCATCTCCAAAGCAGCGCCACGGCTACCTCCGGCATGACGGCCGGCAGGAAGAAGATCGTCCGGTACGTGCCGATCCCTTTGATTTTGTTATTGAGCAGCATCGCGACCAACAGAGCACCGATGACGCCGATCGGCAACGACAAGGCGGCGTAAAGCAGCGTAATCCGTATGGACGGCCAAAACTCGATATCGCTCGTGAACAGCTTGATATAGTTGCCTAGCCCAACCCATTCCGTTTTGCCGAATATCGTGGACTCTGTAAAACTCATGTATAAGGAATCGAGCAAAGGATACACCGTAAAAATCAGGAAACCTACAATCCATGGGGAAACGAGCGCCAAACCGATCGCCTGTTTCTTCTTCCAGCCGAGCCTCGAGAATACGAAATAGAGCAGGCCCGCGATGGCAAATAAGACGATAGGCACCGCCAGCCATCGGACAAAGGTAGCAAGATGGTTCTCCATGCCGTTCCCTCCTTTCTTCGCATGTTAGCCAGAAAGCCTGATGAAGAAAAGGAAGGAGGCGGTGCCTCCCTTTCCTTTTCCTCTTCCGCTTACAGCTAAAGTTATTGCATCGCTTTCTCCAACAAAGGTTTGACCTCCGGAATCAGCTTCTCCGGAGCCGTGCCCGCATTAATGATCGGGTCCATCAGCTGCGTCCAGAAAATGTTGTCCCACTCCGGATATTTCTCGGAGTAACGATACGGTCTGGCGTATTCCATCGAGGCGATAATCGCCTCCAGGGAATGCGATTTCTTCGGATGCAGCTCCTGCAGCGTGGCCAGATCGGCCAGCGAGACGCGCGGCGGCATGATTTTCCAATGATGGATCGCGTCGCTCAGATCGACCAAAGCGGCGAAGGCCGCGTCGGCGTTTTTCGTTTTGGCGTTGATGCCCATACCGAGGACGTCGCCGAACGTTGCATGGATGCCCGTCGGTCCTGCCGGTACCATGAAGGCTTGCACGTTTTCCACCGTCGAATCCAGATCGTCGGCGGCGCCGCCCATGAACATCGCGACCTGTCCGTCGCGGAACATCTTGTCGAAGCCGCGGTCGCGCACGATTTGCTGCGATGGGGTCAACGGTCCTTTCACCAGCTCGGAGTAAAAGTTCAACGCTGCGGTGGCCTCCGGCGAATCGATCGGCGACTTGCCGTCTTCGGTCAACACTTCGCCGCCGTTTTGCCAAATGAACATGGTGGACGGCGGCCATCCGTTCAGCGTAAAGCCCCATTGCGCCACGGACTTGTCGTCAAACTCTTCTTCGCCCGGATGTTTGCCGTTTTTGTCCTTGGTCAGCTTCGTCGCGGCATCGGTGAACTGCTCCCAAGTCCAGGTTTCGTCCGGATAACCGACGCCGGCTTCATCGAACAAGGCTTTGTTCGCGTAGAGCATGACGGGCTGCTGCAGCCAAGGCAAACCGTAAATTTTCCCGTCATGGGTAAACGGCTGAAGCGAAGCTTCATAGTAGTCCTCGATGTTGGCAGCCGGATGACTGGATTCCTTCAGCCGGTCGGTAATGTCCAGCATGGCGCCCTCGGCCGAGAACTGGGCGGCCCGCTGCGCGCTGATCCAGAACAGATCCGGACCCGAGTCGCCCGTCAGTTGGGTAATCAGCCGCGTGTCGTACTCGGCCGGGTTGGAGTCTTGAACGATCGTGTAGGCCGTCGATTTCTCGTTGAGCTCGTCAAGGATCTGCTGCAGTTCCTTCGCTTCATCGGCGCCGGCCCAAGTCGTCAGCCGAACCTCTACCTTCTTCGCGGGATCGGCGCTTTGCCCCGCTTTCTTCTCATTCTGTCCGCCTTGGTTATTGCCGCCTCCGTTATTGCCGGAGCAGGCCGACAACGCCATGGAAGCCGCCAACACCAAGACCATTGCCAAGGAAAAACGTTTCTTCAAATGAATGACCCCCTACTTGATTAAGATGACCAATCCGAAACAGTAATTTTTGTAACGTTACATTTAGATTACAATTAGATTATCTTATCAAATGATAGCGCTGTCAAGTCTTTTATTCATCTCACAAAATCGGCCTAGTAGTGGCTATCCACCACTAATTATTTACATTACCGCAAATATCGTGTATATTGTTTTTGTAACGTTACAAATCACAAGGTTTGATGACGGAGCATAGATGAGGAGATCTGTAGATGCGTAAAAAAGTCGTGATGCAGGATATTGCCGACCGCTTGAGCATATCCAAAAACTCTGTTTCCCAAGCATTATCCGGCAAGGACGGAGTCAGCGAGGAAACGCGGCGCAAAATTATCGAAACCGCGGAAGCCATGGGCTACCGATATGCCAAGAAGCAAGCCGACGACGAGCACCGGCACGGGAAGACGTTCGGGCTCATTGCCTCCGATTTTGCCTTCTCCATGAAGTTCTTCGGGGAGATCTATCTCTCCATCGAACGGGAAGCGCAAAATCACGGGATCCGATTGCTGATCCAATCGATTACGCCCGATATGCGGGACCGTTTGGTTTTGCCTTCCTTTATTGAGGATAACCAGGTGGACGGGCTCCTCATTCTTTCCCATATCAGTACGGCCTTCATCGAGAAGGTCATTGCCCAGGGCATCCCCACTGTCTTGATCGATCATCACCACCCGCTGCTCCGCACGGACGCAGTGTTGACCAATAACCGCTTTGGCGCCTACACCGCGGTCAAGCATTTACTCGATTTGGGCCATCGGGATATCGGCATCCTGGGGAACGTCGATATTTCCCCGAGCTATCAGGAACGTTGGGAGGGATACATGCTCGCCTTGAGGGAGCATCGTATCGAACCTAGGGAGGATCATCTGCACGTGCATACGTTGGAGGAAGAAACCTTGGTGGCCAACGCCCTCCGCGTAATGGATGACCAGCCCGACGCATGGTTTTGCCTGAACGACGGCTTCGCCTTTTACGTTTGTTCCGAGCTGCGGAACTTGGGGCTGCGGATCCCGGAGGATGTTTCCGTTTGCGGCTTCGACAATACTCATTTTTCGCAAATGGCCACTCCGAAAATTACCACGATGGAAATCGACCTGCACTTGTTCGCCCATAAAGCGTTCGTCCAGTTGCTCTGGCGGATCGATCATCCCGACGAAGTGTACCAGGAGATTTTGTTGCCTACGAATTTGATCCGTCGCGAATCGACGGCGGCCCGCCAAGCTTAAGCCAAACGCCGAAAAACCCGGTCCGATAACGGACCGGGTTTTTCGGGTTGCTGCTGTCTCGCGGTCAAAATCCAAATAAGCCTTTGAGCAAAAACCAGACCACCGGAACCAATAACGCCGGCAGCATGTTTAAGGTCTTGGCATCGATGATCTTCAGGATGGATAATCCTGAGCTGGCGATCAGCACGCCCCCAACGATCGAGATTTCCGTCAGCAACGGAGCCGTAAGAAACGGCGCCAAATAATCCGCGCTCATATAGATGGCCCCCTGCCAAACGAACAGCACGCCGGCGGTGATGGCGATCCCGATGCCGTAGCTCGAGGCGAGCACCATGGAGGTGACCAAATCCAGCGTGGCATTCATGTACAGGTAGGTATGATCGCCGCGAATCGCGCTTTCGATCGGCCCCAGGATCGACAACGTGCCGATGCAAAACAGCAAAATCGCCGTTGAGAGCCCTTGTCCCAAATTGGAGCTGCAGAAACGCCCGACCAACTTTTGAAATCCGCCGTCGATGTCCAGCGCCGTTCCGATCAAGCTCCCCGCCGCGAGGCTGATAATGAACAACACGGGAAACTCGCTGTCCTTCATATGGGTAACCGCAGAGTTGATCCCGAGCACCGTAGCCGCCAAGCCGATCGCGGTAAACAGGGCCGCTTGATACTTTTCCTTGAGCCCTTTTTTAAAAATGCTGCCGAGGACGCTTCCCGCCAAAATCGCCACCGTATTCACAATCGTACCGATCATCTTCCTGCTCCAATCCACATCGATTCATATTCTAATAAATGATAACGCATTGCGGATGAGCCGTCTACAAACGGGTTGACCATGACACTAGTGTCGAAAGCTTAAGCCAAGTTACAGCTGAATGATGCGGATCCGTTCCACCGTTGATTCGTCAAACTCCAGTCGTCCGCCGCAATCGGAACAAGGCACTGTCGAAATCGCCCTTCAGCCCGACCGGCAAGCCGTAATGCATCAGTGTGCTGCCGTGATATCGCTTGCCGTCTCCCACCAGCTCGTACCGGGCGTCCTCCTGCAGGCCTTGCAGCTTGAGCCTCGGGCAGGAATCGCCGTACTGCTGCGTGTGCAAAAAAGCCAACACGACGACCTCGTCACCGGACGGGCCGATGTACTCCACCGCCGATAAACCGGATCGTCCGGGCGGCCGAAGCCGATAGAGGTCCCCGAATAATATCGTCTCCCGGATTTCCTTGTACAGCCGGATATAACGCTCATATTCTACCGCCTCTTCCGGCGTCAGACGGTTGATATCGGTACCGATGCCAAGTCCCCCGCACATGGCGCTGTGAAACTTGTAGGCGATGCTCCTGTTCGCTTTGGCCGAGCCGGACGGCGTATCCGTTACCCAGCACATCATGATCGACGGAGCGTAAAACTGGGTGAACCCGTGCTGGATGAACAGCCGGTCGAACGGGTCCGTGTTATCGCTGGGCCAGCACTCGGCGGCATATCGGAGAATGCCCAAATCGATGCGCCCGCCGCCGCCGGCGCACGTCTCCAGTTCGACGCCCGGGTGATCCCGCCGCAGCTCGCTCCAGATATCGTATAGCGCATCGACGTGCCGGGCCCATAGCCGTCGGTCCTTCGTACCGGCGCCTTCCGACAGGTCGCTGATCGAGCGGTTCATATCCCATTTCAGGAAGCTGATGTTCCCGGACCGGAGCAGATTGTGCAGCATCTCCTTAATGTACCGACGTACGGGCGGCTTCGTAATATTAAGCACATATTGGTTCCTCAACTGCAGCGGCTCGATGCCGTCGAAGCAGTAAATCCAGTCCGGGTGCTTGCGGTAAAGCTCGCTGTCCGGGTTGACCGCCTCGGGCTCGACCCAGATGCCGAAGTCCATCCCCAGCCCATTAACGCGATCGATCAGTTCCCCGAGCCCATTCGGAAATTTGTCTCCGTTCGCGTACCAGTCTCCGAGTCCGGCCTTGTCGCTATGCCGTTCGCCGAACCAGCCGTCATCGACCACAAACAGCTCAACCCCCATTTGCGCCGCTTTCTCGGCCAGCTTCTTTTGTTCCCGCACGTCCACGGCAAAGGCGGTCGCCTCCCAGGAATTGTACAGCACCCGCCGTGGTTTCGCGGACGCGGCGACGCGATCGCGCTCAAAGCGGTGCAGCTTGCGGCTCATGCCGCCGAAGCCCGCTTCCGCGTACCCGAACACGAAGGAGGGCGTCCTAAAGCTCTCGCCTTTCTCCAGCGTGTACGCGAAGTCGAAATCGCTCACGCCGCCAACGACTTTCACGTTGTTGAAAATCGTTTTCTCCACGGTGATCCTCCAGTTGCCGCTGTAGGCCAGCAAACCGAACCAAACCTCGCCGTCCGATTCGGTCGCCGCCTCCGACAACGCAAAGCCGGGATTAAAATGCGGCCCCGTGATGCCCCGTTTGGATTGCATCGTGAATGCGCCGGTTTCGACGGGCATATCCGCGATTTGAAACTCTCCCGCCCACTTGCCGGTTGTGTAGCGCAGCGAGTAACGCGGAAGCTCCGGCAGATGGAGCGCCGCCGACTTCGCGTTTTCCAGCGTCACCGGAACGCCGTGATTCGTGACCGTCGCGAAGCGCGCCACGATGTCGTAGGCCGCATGGACTTCGTATTCCAGGGCGACCGAAATCGACCCTTCGTTTCCGGACAAAAAGACCTGCAGCGTTTGGATGCCCTCCCGCTCCTCGGATATTTCATGGCCGGCAAAGCACGTCGCCAGATGGCGGCCCTGCTCCGTAGAGATGGCCAAGCAGGGCTCGCTGTAGCTTCTGCCGTTCCAGCAGCCGTACTCTTCGCGTTCCAGCAGCGTATCGTAATCGAACGAGCTGTGGAACCGGGCCGCCGGCAAATCGGCTAGATCGTCGGCGGCAAGGGCTTTGCCCCAGTACAGGTTTTGCAGATAGTCCCCCGCCCGGAAGACGTAAGACATGCTTGCGGTACGGATATGGAACAGCCGCGCGGCCGGATCATATGTAATCATCTATGCGTCGGCCCTTTCCAAGCGGATGCCGATCCGGCCGATTTCGGGCGCCGCCTCTTCGTCATGATACAGCTTGATCGTGTTATCGCCTTGTTTGAGCCGGATCTTTACCTCTTTGGTGCCGACGATATCCCAACGCGAAGGGCCCCATCCGCCGCTGTTGAACAATACCGAACGCAGCGGCGCAGCCCCGTTCACTGAGATGAGCAGCGCCCGGTTCTCGCCCGAATAATAGTCGATGCTCAGGATATATTCGCCGTCCGTTTCCGCCGGCACGCGCTCAAACGCGATCGCGCCGCCTTGGCCGATGCCCGCCGCTTTAAGAGCGCCGTCCGGCGAATCCGCGCGGCACAACACCGCGCCGCCGGACAGAACGCCCGCCTCTGCCGGATAATACGCATCCTCATGGGGCGCGTAATCGATGACTCTGATGCGCTCGATCGCGGGCGCCGCCTCCTCCGCGCCGGCTTTTCGCAAAGCGATCGTATTTTCGCCCCGCTTCAGGCTCACCACGATATCCGCCGTCCGTACCACTTGGTCGCCGCCGGACGATTCGAGCGCAAGGCGCTGCGGCTGTCCCCCGTTAACGGCAACCTGCAAGCCGCTCGGCATCGCCGACAGATAGAACAATCGGAGCGTATGCCGCCCTTCCCGGCCCGCCGTTAAACGCTCAAAGCCAAGCTCGCCCGAACCGCCCAGGACCGCGATGCCTCCGTCCGCAGCGTTTTCGCAGGCGATCCGGTCCGCGCTGCCCCGAAGAACCGCCTCCCGGGAAGCATAATCCCGGTAACGATCGTCCATGTAACCGCTGCAGGCTCCCGCTTTAAGCGGCACGTTGCCGTTGTAGATATACATCGCAAAACCGCCGTTTTCCAGCAGCTGCAGGAGCACGCTATCCTTGTTGGACAGGATTCGCGTTTCTTTTGTAACGATATCTCCGTTGGCGCCGTCCTTGTAGATGTCCACGGCATACCGGCCGTCCGGCAGGAAGTCCAGCGGTATGGTCATGGCCCGGGACGACGTCGCAATCCCGCCGACGAACCACTGCTCCTCCGCATGGCGCATCATCACCGCGTGGTCGCCCGGGAAACCGGAGAGCAGCTTCAACCCGGCGAATCGGGCCGGCAGCCGGCGCAGAAACTCCAGGCCGATCCACGGCTCCAGGCTGTAGATCGACTCGGCGATATGCTGGACGCCGGACTCAAACACGACCGAAAGCGCCAACTGATGGGCTTGCGTCGTGTTCCGGTTCGGATTGGAGAAGCCGGTAACGGTATAATCCATCGGCCCCACCACGTTGCGGGTAAACGGGACGGTGCAGTTATGCTCGGCATGCGGCAAACCGCTCCATTTGTAATGTTCAAGCCCCATGATGCCTTCCGCCGTCATGAGGTTCGGATAGGTCCGGCCTTCGCCGGCCGGCTTGGTGCTGCCGTGGAAATTGATCATCAGCTTGTGCTCGGTCATGATATCGGCGATCATATTGTACTGCCACATCGTGTGCTGGGAGTCGTTCATGAAGAAATCGACCTTGAGGCCCACGACGCCCCATTCCGCCCACCGGATGATTTTCTCCCGGGCTTTCTCCAGCGTATCGACGGCCTGCATATCCGACCACAACCAGACGTCCACGCCTCTCTCGCGGGCATAATCGCATAGATCCTTCACCCAGCTGTCGTCCCAGCCGGCATCCACGGTCACCGCCTCGAACCCCGTCGCCGCGGCGAAATCAACGTATTTCTTCTGTTCGCTGTACAATTGGGCCCCGTTTTCGAACGACCACCACGACCAAATGCTGCGGGCCGGCTTGATCCAGGACGTATCTTCCCATTCGCAGGCGGGGTTGAGATTGTAGTTCAGATGGCTATTCACTAGAGCGTCAAGCGTGTCGCTAACCATGACGACCCGCCATGGGGTTGCGGAGGGGAGCCCGATCTCCAGCGGCCCCATCTGCTCGGGGGCAAACGCCAGCTTCATCCGCCGGCCGGCTGCGCTTTGCAGGTGGCTGGAGCAATAAGCCCCGCCCGTGTTCAATATCCCCGCCTCGGTCAGCATCACCCAGTGTCCGCCGGTGCCGCGAAGCAGGGCCGGCATGCCGTAATCCCGTTCCCCGGCCGCCTGCCAATCGCAGCGGTTATAGGGGCCTTCGTACGTATTCACCCAATCCTGCAGCCACAAATCATCGAAGCCGCCGGAAAAAACGAAATCCGTATATTCCCGATAAACACGAAGCGGCTGCTCCCGTTCCGATTCAAACCCGTAACGGAAAGCAAGTCCGTCGTCAAACAGCCGGAAGCTGACAGACAACGCCAGATTGTTTACGGTAAAATGCAGCTTCAGCTCAAGGGCCTCGTTATCGTAAACGGCCTTTTTGCCGACGGGCAAGGAGTAGCTCTCGGAAATACGGCCTTCTTCGGCCTTTACGAAGCGAAAGCCATCGAACCAGTCCCCCAGATTGGTGGCCAGCCCCAGCCTGGACTCGGCAAGAATCGGCTGCGCACCCGCCGACAGGGAATAAAAAAGACCATTATTATTATCCTGGTAAACGGATAGTTTAAGTGAGCTATTAGGCGATGAAAGTTTCCACATATGGCATGCTCCATTCCAAATTGTTGTAAAGTCTGTCTACTCTTTGACTCCGCCAAGCACGATCCCGGAGGCAAAATATTTCTGCAAGAACGGATAGACGCACAGCACCGGCAAAGTGGCCACGAATACCTGGGCGGCCCGCGAGGTCCGCTCCGACACCATGCTCAGCAGGCGCACGTCCTGCATCGTCATCAACTTCACGTCGCGGTTGACGATCACGGTCTGCAAATAGCTTTGCAGCGGGTAGTTATCCGGGGTATTCATCAGAATCAACCCCTCGAACCAGGAGTTCCAATGCGTGACCACGCAGAACAGAATCAACGTAGCCATCGCCGGCAGCGAAAGCGGGACGAACACCCTCCACAGGATTTTCCAGTGGGATGCCCCGTCGATATAGGCCGCCTCTTCGATCCCTTTGGGCAAAGCCTGAAAGAAGTTGGTCAGAATGACCAGGTTAAACACCTGGACCGCCGAGGGAACGATCAGCGCCCAGAAGCTGTCGATCAAACCGGTGGCGTTGATGATCATATACCAGGGAATGAGCCCGCCGCTGAATACCATCGTCACCACGAAAAACCACATATACATGCTGCGGGACTTGAATTCGTTGTTCGTCTTGGAGAGCGGATAGGCCAGCATAATCGTCAGGATCATATTGACCGGCACCCCGATGAGCACCTTGAGGACCGAGATCGTAAACGCCCGGAAAAACTCCGGCTTCTCGACGACGAATTTGTAAGAATCGAGCGTGAAATCGACCGGCAGCAGGAACACTTTGCCCGTGGACACCGCCGCGCTGGAGCTGAGCGACACGGCCAGCACATTGACGAACGGAAACAGGCAGGACACCGCCAACAGGGTCAGGATAAGCACATTGGCCGCATTAAAAATTTTTCTCCCCACGTTATCCCTTCTTCTACAGTATTTTATAGCCCAGAGCCTTGTTCGCGATGAAGTATCCCGTGGAAATAAAGATAAAGGAAATCACGGCTTTGAAGAGGCCGATCGCGGTCGCCACGCTAAACTGGGCGTTTTGCAGGCCGACCCGGAACACCAGCGTATCGAGAATGTCGCCCGTCTTATAAACCTGGGAGCTGTACATGTTGAAAATCTGCTCAAACCCGTTGGTCCCGGCATTGAGAATGTTCCCCAAAGCCAACACGGACATCAGCATGATCATCGGCATCAGCCCGGGCAGGGTAATATGCCACATTTGCTTCCAACGTCCCGCGCCGTCCATTTGCGCCGCTTCGTAAAGCGTCGGATTGATGCCCGACAAGGCCGCAAGATAGACGATGGTGCCGTAGCCGAATTCTTTCCACGTATCGGTCAGGATCATGCTGATCGGAAACCAGGTCTGATCGCCGAGAAAATAAACGGGTTGGAATCCCAGCGCTGTAATGATTTTATTGACGACCCCCTCCGACGGAGAAAGGATGTCGATAAAGATGCCCGCAAGGATGATCCACGAAAGGAAATGCGGGAAATAAATGATCGTTTGGATGCCCCTCTTTAGCCGGCGTAGCCGCAACTCGTTCAGCAACAGCGTAACGACGACCGGCACGACGATCCCAAGCAAGATTTTCAGAATCGAAATCACCAGCGTATTGCGAAGTACTTCGGAAATGGTCGGGATGCTTAAGATGTAGCGGAAATTGTCCAGCCCCACCCACTCGGAATGAATAAAGCCTTTGCTCGGCGAAAAATCCTGAAAAGCCATCACCAGGCCGAACATGGGACCGTAAGCGTAAACCAGCACGAGAATGACGCCCGGCAGCATCATGAGATGCAGCGGCAAGTTCCTTTTGAAACGCGCCATGATGAACCCTCCTCTCCGGGGGCGATCAGGGGGAGACGCTCGCCGCAAGCGGGTCTTCCGATCCGATCCGCGCGCAGCCTCCCCTCAAATGCCCGGACCGTTAGCCTATCTATTGGTGATCGGCGTACCAGGCGTTGACTTCTTGCGTCATCTGGTCGCCGCCCAGCGTCTTCCAATCGGAAACGTATTTGTCGAATTTGCCGATGTCTCCGCCCATGATAATTTCGGTGAAGGTCTGCATTTGCGTTTGGGACAAAATAGCTCCTTTTTGCGTCATCGCATCAGTTGGCGGTCCGAAATAAGCGTCGTTCAGCACCTTGCCGTTTTCGGCATATTGATTGATGACGGCAAGCGATCCTTCCGGGCCGTACATCATCTCCGTTCCCCAGCCGGCAAGGTCGCCTCCGCGGAACGCTTTGATGCTGTTATAGTAGCTGAGCTCCTCCGCGTTCAGGGAGCCGGTGTCGTCCTGCTCCAGCGCGGCGGTCACCTTCACCTGGGCGTCCGGATTTTTCATCGGCGGTTCGGAATAAACCAGCGGGTATTCAAAGATCGGGTTGCCCGCGGCGTCCACGTTGTATACTTCCGGCTCCGCCGTTTCGCCGAAGCATTTTTCCAGCTGCAGGTTAAGCATCTGAATAATCGCTTCGGGGTGTTTGGCGTTTTTGCTGACCACGTAATACGTGCTGATCGGGAACGGCACCTGAACCAAGGCTCCGTCTTCTTCCGTGCCGACCAAGGCGTAAGGCTTCCACTCCATCCCCGGATTGGCCGTTTTGGCTTCGGACAACCAGCCCATGTTCCAGAACAGGCCGTAAAACATTCCGATTTTATTGGCACTGGCGTCGGCGCTCACTTTAAAGGAGTCCTTCACTCCGAATTCCGGGTCGATATATCCGTTCGCAAACAGCTTCTGCAAATGTAGCAGCCCTTCTTTGACCTGCGGCTGAATATTGCCCGATTCCAACTGCCCGGCCGCATTTTGCACCCATACGTTCGGATAGGCGCCGTAGCCGTTGAAATACCCCTCCAGAGACGCGAACATTCCCCACAAATCCTTGTTCAGGCCAAGTCCGAACGTATCGTTGGCTTTATTGCCGTCGGGATCGTTCTTAGTAAACGCCTCGGCGATTTTGTTGACGTCCTCGATCGTTTTGGGCTCCTCCAGGTTGAGCTTCTTGAGCCAATCGGTGCGAATCCACAGCACGTTAGCCTGCCCGAGCCCGGAGGCCATTTTCGGAATTGCCAGCAGCTTGCCGTCAAACTTCGCGGAGGCTAACGCATTTCCGCCGTCCTGACCCAGGACGTCCTTCGTATAGTCGCTGGCCTGTTCGTCGAAGATAGCCGTGAGATCCGCCAGTTGACCGTCGGTCGCCAGCTGCTTGAGCTGCGAGGCGTTCACCTGGAAAATGTCCGGCAAATCGTTGGAGGCGATCGAAATATTGAGTTTTTGTTCGTATTGAGCGATCGGAACCATCCATTCATAATTGATTTTGATGCCGAGTTCCGATTCGTAAAGCCGGGTCCATACGTTGTTGTCCAGGGTATCGGAGCCGCTGAACTTCAAATCGTCCGGGATCGGTCTCACCGCCGTAACCGCTGTCATTTCATTGGAATTTTGCGGCGTTCCTTCCGCCGCCTGCGGCGAATCGTTCGTCCCGCTTTTCGCGCAGCCAGCAAGCAGAGAGAGAAGCACCGCCGCTGCCGCGAGCAGCGAAACAAGAGGTTTGATCCTTTTCATTGCCATGCACCACCCTTGATTTTTTTAGTTATGTCTAACCTCTGCTTTCAGTGTAATCCCGCAGGTAGCGCATTGAACATAATAAGATATCTACTTCTCTTGTCTTCTCTCAACCAAATTGAATGCGCTTGCATTTATAGCTTAGTCCGGGCTTGACGGGGCGTAACGCGCCCGGTATTCGTTAGGCGTAATTCCGTTTTGCTTCTTGAATACCCGGGTAAAATAAGCCGCCGAATCGTAACCCGACTCTTTGGCGATCTGATGGATTTTGATTTCGGTCTCCCGCAGCAGCCGCTCGGAATGCTCGATCCTTTTGAAGGTGATATAGTCGGTCAAATTGCTGCCTGTCGTCTGTTTGTATAAACGCGACATATACACGGGGTTGATATAAAACCGTTCGGCGAGCGCCGCCAACGAGAGGTCCTCGGACAGGTGCCCGGCGATATAGTGCTTGATCTTCGCTGCGAAATTCCGCCCGTGCGTAGCCTGCTTTCTTTGGCGAAGCTCGAAAATCCGGCCGGCCAGCTTGACGATGCCGTTCTCCATGGCGCTTTTGTCGCGGAATCGGTAGAACAGCTCGAAATGATCCTGGTCGGCAAACAGCTCTTTGGACAGCTTTCGGGCGTTGATGTAGGATAGCAGCATGTCGGTCAAGGCGTGGTATAGCTCCAGGTTGTTCAGCAGCGCATCCCGCGGGCCTGCGTCCTCGTTCAACAGTTCGCCTAGCGTCCGGAAAAATTGCTCATCCTCCTCTTCCTCAAGGCAGCTTCGCAACAGGGACAGCCGTTTTTTGCGCTCCGTATCCTGCTCCGGTCGTTCGTCATCCTCGCCTTTCTGCTCCAAATAGAACCGGGAGTTCGCCAAAACGAGCTCGTCTTCGTTTACCGTCATTTGATTCAGGATCAGCTTGACGGAGCTGAATCGCCCCGGAAGTTCCCGCCATTCGGCGTAATCGTCGTAAATAACGGAAACCGAAGCGCCCAGCGCCTCGCGGCAATGCGCCTGAACGATCTCCAGGGTTTCCTTCAGATACAGCAGGCCTTGGCGCTCCCCGTTCGGTTGAAGCACCCAGATCATGTTTTTACCCTCGAAGGTCGCCTCATAGCCGGTAAATATGTCCGAAAGATATTTCTGAAACACCGCCTTGATCTGCAGGAAAAGATGGAGTTGGTTGTGCGACGTGCCGCGCAGCGTTTTTTTGTCGAGCCGCAGCGCCACCAAAACGGCTGGGGTGTCCGGGTTCAGGCGGATCCGGTATTTGCCGAAATCGCGCAGGTACTCTTCCGCCGGCTCGCCTTCCAGCAGCTTCAGCAGGCAGGCGCTTTGCAGCATCGGCAGCGCCGAGGCGATATAGTCTTCGTTTTCCTTGATGAATTCCTGCGTCTGCCGCTCCCGGCGAATCTCCCGGATGCAGCGGTTGACGGCCTCGACGATGGCCTCCTCGCCTTCGCTTTTGAGCACATAACCTACCGCATTGTTTTGAATCGCCTGGTAGGCGTACGTGAATTCGCTGTGTGCCGTAAGGAAAACCAGTTTGCAGTAAGGCCACTGCTTTTGAATTTCCTTCTGCAGCTCCAGGCCGCTCGTACCCGGCATGCGGATATCGGACAGCACGATGTCCATGCGAGTCCGGCTCAATAACTCAAGTGCCTTATCCCCTGAGGCAGCGCTGTATATGTCGAGATCTTCATTTTCCTGAAAGAGATCGACCAATCCGTCGAGAATGAACGGTTCGTCGTCGACGATCAACAATTTATACATGTTGGGTTCCACCTATCGTTAACGTGATTTTCAAGCCGCCCAGTTCGCTTCGGCCCACGCCGATGCCGCTGTTCCCGCCATAGAGCAGTTGCAGCCGTTTGTGGATGTTGACAATGCCGCTCACTTCCCCGAAGGGCTGCGTCAGGCTTTGCCGGATCGCTTCGATTTCCGCGGAGGAAATAACGCCGTTGTCTTCAACGCACACGGTCAATGTTCCATTCAAGTCGCTAAAGCCAACCTGCATGATTCCCTCCTCCGCCAGGCTGCGCATCCCGTGCTCGAACACGTTTTCCACCAGCGGCTGCAAAATCAGGCGCGGCACGTGCCTATCGGCGGCGGACGGCGGAATTTCGCCGAAACGGACCTTAATCCGCTCGCCGAACCTCATCTTCTGGATGTCGGCATAAACGCGGGAATGCTCTGCTTCTTCCGTCAGCCGAATGTCGCCGGACTCCCGCTCAGTCATGAATTGATAGTATTTGGCCAAGTATTCGGAAAAACGTTTAATGCTTTCGGTATCGTACAATCTCGCCATATTGCGGATCACGAAAAAACTGTTGTAAAGAAAATGCGGATTGATCTGCGATTGCAGTTGCTTAAGCTCCGCGCTTTGCGCCAATATTTTCTGCTCGTAGACCTGCTCCAGCAGCCCCTTGATTTTGGCGACCATGGCGTTGAACGAGCGATAAATATAGCGGAATTCATCATTGTTCCGGTGCTCCAGCCGCAGGTTCAGATTCCCCCGTTCCACCTCGTTGAAGGCCGATACCAGTTTGCCCAGCGGCCGCTTGATCAGATTGGCGGTCAGATAGGTCAGAATGAACACCGTCAAAATCACCGCCAAGCTGAAGAAGATAAAATACTGGCGCAGTTCCCTCAGTTGGGGGTTGATACCGCCTTCGGGAAGGTAGGCCGCCAAGCTTAGTCCCAGGTATTCGGAGCTCTGGTTCACGATCCACGCCGTCCGGCCGCCCGCCTTCACTTTGGTCGGGGTCGAAACGGCCTTCTGCATAACCAGGCTTTTCAGATCGACGGGACGCTCCTGGCTTGTCCCGCTTTCATAATCCGCATAGGTATGATGGGCGTCGTAGACGATAACCCGTTCGGCGTTTGCGATCGCGGCGAGTTCGTTCCTTATCCGGCTTTCGGACACTTCTACTAGCAGCAGATAGGTGATATCCGGCTTTCCCGCAGCGCCGGGGTTCGGCAACACATAAAACAACTTGCCTTCCCATACAGTAAAATGCCACCCGGATTGCCGCTGCGATGACGCATAGATTTGCAGCAAGTCCCCGGCATCCGAAGATAAGCGGCCGGAAGCATCGAATACGCGGTTCAAGCCGGGAATATAGGTTTTGATGCTCTCGATATAGCTGCTGCTGTCCTTCAAGGTCTCCATGCGGCGGATATAGCGGTTAATCGATACGGTTTTCTGATAATTGTCCATAATCGTGCCGGAATTCGCGAGCGCCAGCAGATCCTCATCCGTCAGCATCGCATATGAAAGCGCCTTCACCTTGGCCAATTCATTCTCCACCTTGTCGAAGCCATGCCGGGCGGCCGTCCCGAATGCGTCAACCGTCGTGTTGTCCAGCAAGCGAATCTGCCAGTTGTAGAGGGTTACCCCGATCGCGCAAATCGGCATGATCGCAATCAAAAAAGCAGCCACGAACCGCGTGAACACGGACCCTTTGTTTCGTAATAAACGTCTCATAACCCATCCCTTTCCCGATTTGATATTACTTTATCACAATCTGGATAAACGTCTATCTGCGAACATTCAAAACGGGCATATCTTGTATGTCCGAAAAAAGACTAAAATCCTGATATCCGCCGGGATATCGGGATTTTTCATCGTTCGATTCTTTGTCGGCAAATTCACGTCCGATCCGCGTTAATGATCGAACAGTCCTAACTTCAACAATCCGCCCTGATAGTTCGGTCACGCCGCTTCCATTGTTCTTAGCGGTTAATGGTCAATTCTGTCGATGCCGAGCGAAAGTATAGAAAAAAGCAGGGATTCGCTCTCTGCTTTTCCTTGGTTTATTGATGCGATGCGCCGATCCAAACCTCCAGGTCCACGGTGATTTCCGCCGCCTCCCGATCCGCAAAAGCGGCGGTCCGCGCCGGTTCGGCGGACCAAGCCAGCGGAGTCATCCGCGCCAAACAGGCAAGCTCGGGCCGGAGAAGCAGGCGCGTATACTGCAGCGCGACCGTTTCCTTTAGCCTGAAATGCCAGCGGAACAATGACGCCGTTTTGTCATTGGAATAACTCCGCTTCTCCTCGCCATCGAATAAGGGCCTGCGCAGCTCCTGCAAATACTGGGGGCCCGGTACTACTTTGACGACGATCCCCGAGGGAGCCAGCATCCTCTTAAACTCCCGGTAATTGGCCGGGGACAACATATTCAGGATCGCGATCGCCGCTTGATCCGGGAGCGGCGCACGGGCCAGATCGCCGACCGCCCAAACCGGACCGGCATACCGCCGGGCGGCCATGCGAATCCCCTCCTTGGAAAGATCCAAGCCCACGCTAACGGCTCCGGGAATCGGGGTGCGGTTCATGATCTCGTGCAAATGGGACCCCTCGCCGCATCCCATGTCGGCGATCAAGGGGGGCGCAGCAAACCCTTCGCTATGCCCGCGGATCGCATCGGCGATCACTTCATGCAGTGGCGCATACAGGCTGCTTTCCGTAATGATTCGATGTCTGGCGGCAAACAGCTCCTTGCCGTAGCCGCTATTTACGGCACGGGATAAAAAGTTCACGTAGCCCGGCTTGGCCATATCGAATCGATGCCCCTTGCCGCATACCAGACCACCGGGCTCGGCCGCGGCGAACTCGCCTCCGCATACCGGACATTTGAATATCGCTGCATATTGGCTGACGCGTTCCGCGTTGAATGGTGTTTTGGTCATGTATCTCTTCCTTTCCTTCTCATCAAACCGTCGGCCATGCCTGCGGTTCAGAGTAAAGGGAAGGAGAGCCCATTTTAGGCCCATGGGGCATCATGAAAGAAACCCGGCATAGACGTAAAAAAAGAAAGGCAGCATATTCTGCCTTTCTTCATCACATCGATCCGGATATGCCATGAAGACGATTATAAATGGGCAGACTGATCCCGTTTACTCTGTTTAAGCAAACAGAGCCTTTGAACAATATGGAATTACTTGTTCAAAGCCGAGATACGCAGTCTGATGTAAAACACCATTGCCTAATCCTCCTCAAATCGATTAGTTAAATTACATGCCAATTATATAAGGGCCCTCGGATAAAGTCAAAAAATGATTGTTATGTATTAAGCCGCTATGCTTTTAGGATTGGAGCCGTATTTGTTTTCGTCCCCCTGGCTGTCCTGGCACAAAAAAACAAGTAAAATAATGGCGCCCACGAGCGGAATCAGCACAAGCAAGAGCATCCAGCCGCTTCTGCCCGTATCGTGCAGCCAGCGAGCCGCAACCGCTAAGGAAGGCAGCAGCACCGCCAGGCCGTATAAATATCCCAATACCATGCCGAAGTATTGATTAATGAGCCCTCCGACGAATCCCAGGACAAAAGCGGCGATGATATTGAAAAGAACATACATCCAATACTCCTGGCGTCTTGCCCTCCCTTGAAATCCTACGTAATTTTTCAGCACCTTCAAATACCATTACATTTCCATTCCACCTCTTCAAATTGATTTTGACAACGGGAATCCCGTATGCATGGTATATCGGAAAAATTGCCGAGATGATTTGTGAAACTTATCACAAATTGGGCTTCATCTGAAAATATTTTTCCACTAGCATCAAAATTTTAATATGACATATTGTTGCCTAATCAGAAATCCAAAGTTGTCTCGCGCGAGCCATTGCGTTTGCGATCAACGAGCCCGAGGACACGGGCGTCAACGAGATCATCATCCGGCCAACCATCCAGCCATCGTAAGAAAGAACTCCGTCGCTGGCGAGGTCCTTTGTCGTGCAAAAGCAGAGGTAGGGATGGGTTCGGGCCACCGTTGTTTTTATCGGCATTCCACCCGAAACCTCGATGCGTTGCGCGTTCACTCAACAATTGTTTTCGGACAGCAGCACGGCGATCATCGGCCCGATGCCGTCAGGCTCACCGGCCCGGCTCGTTTGTCAACACCGCCATCCCATGTTATATTAAAGCCAAAAATGCCATGATGTAATGAGCATGCTGGTTTTGATATACTGGGAACAAACCAACCAAGAATGGGTGTTGAGTAATGAACGATCAAGATATGCTGGCCATGCTGAAGGCTCTGTCGAACGAAACCCGCCTTAACATCCTGTGTTGGCTCCGGGAGCCAGAAAAGCTGGAGCACGAGCTGCCAAACGCCATTAAGGAGGAATTCCCCGGCAGCGTATGCGTGGGCGCCATTCAGGAGAAGTCCGGATTGACGCAATCCGTGATCTCTTCGTATTTATCCTCCATGCAAAAAAGCGGGCTGTTGGAATCCCGCCGTTATGGGCAATATACTTATTACCGGTTGAATGAAGCGGGAATCGACGCCTTTTTGGACCAGTTCTCCGCCAAGCTGAAGACCCGGAAGTAAAAGCCGGGCGGCATGAAGCCTCCGGCTTGCAAATTCATTAGTTAATCTATATATTTAGATATGTATATTGATTAATATGATGGAGGAGAGAAGACAGATGAACTTATCCCAAACCGCAGCAGCCCTGTTCCGGCCTTTCGAAGGCGGCGGGCTGAAGCTTGCTAATCGCATTGTCATGGCGCCCATGACCCGTTCCTTTTCGCCCGGCGGCATCCCCGGTCCCGACGTGGCCGGCTATTACCGCCGCAGAGCGGAAAACGGCGTAGGGCTTATCATTACGGAAGGCACGGTCATTAACCACCCGGCGGCGCCCGCGGATTACAACGTGCCGCATTTTTACGGAGAGGATGCGCTGGCGGGATGGGCACGGGTTGTCCGCGAAGTACATGAAGCCGGCGGCAAAATCGCTCCCCAGATCTGGCATACCGGCACGGCTCGTATGCAGGAGAAATTCCCGGATTCCAAAGCCGATCCCATTGGCCCATCGGGCCTTGGCTTGACCGGCGAACCGGTATCCGAGCCGCTGACGACGCAGGAAATTCGCGGCCTCGTTCAAGCCTATGCCCAGGCAGCCGCGGATGCGAAACGCCTCGGCTTCGACGCCGTGGAAATCCATGGGGCGCATGGCTACCTTATCGACCAGTTTTTTTGGGACGTCACCAATAAGCGCACGGATGAGTACGGCGGCGACCTGGTGGGCCGCACCCGCTTTGCCGTGGAGGTCATCGAGGCGGTACGGGCCGCGGTTGGCCCGGGCTTCCCGATCATTTTCCGCTTCTCGCAATGGAAGCCGGTAAACTACGGCGCCAAACTCGCCGCAAATCCCGAGGAGTTGGAACGCTTCCTCGCCCCGTTATCCGCGGCGGGCGTCGATATTTTCCACGCCTCCACGCGCCGCTTCTGGGAGCCGGAGTTCGAAGGCTCGGATTTGAACCTGGCGGGCTGGACGCGCAAGCTGACCGGCAAACCGGCGATTACCGTCGGCTCCGTGGGTCTGAACTCCGAGTTCACGAGCTTGTTCGAGGAAGGCAAAGGCGGGGAAACGGCCAGCCTCGATAACCTGATTGAGCGACTAACCCGCGACGAGTTCGACCTCGTGGCCGTTGGGCGCGCGCTCCTCACCGACCCGACGTGGGCGGCCAAAATTCGCGATGGCCGCGCGGAAGAGCTGCAGCCGTTTACGCGGGAAGCCCTGGCTACGCTGAGCTGATTCCCGGCATTGAGAGATTGCTTGGCATAAAAAGACCTTTTCGGTTTCGGTCCGAAAAGGTCTTTTTTCTCGCGCTGCTTTTTAGATCATGCATTTTTCTGCAAAAGGGCTTCGATTTCCTTCATTTGCACCGGGGTGAGCGGCCCAAAACGGATCGCCTTCGCCGCTTCCTCCGCTTGCTTGACGTTTTTCAGCCCCGGAATCGGGATCGTGCATTCGCTTTTGCCCCAAATCCAGGCCAGCGCCCCCTGCACCAAGCTGCGGCCGCCGGACGTCAAAATCTCCCGCACCGCCCCCAGCTTAGCCAAGTATTCGGCTTTGGGTTTGCCGTCCTTGAAGTACAGGACCCACTCGTGGCTGCTGCCACGCACGTCTTCCGCCGGCAAGCTGGACGAAGACGTAAATTTGCCGCTCAGCAGCCCCATGGCGAGCGGGGCATTGTTGATGCTGCTCAGGCCATGCCGTTCGCACAATTCGATCATGGAAGCGTCGCCGTAGAGCACGTTATAGGGGTGCTGAATCGCCACGCCGGAGGATTGTCGGGCAAATGCCTCGGCCAGCTGCGTGTTTCCGGTGCTCCAGCCGTAGGAGCGGATCCAGCCTTCCCGCTTTAACCCCTCTAGCGCATCGATCGCTTCATCGAGTTGTTCGCGCGGGAACTCTCCCGGATGAATCTGGTACAAATCGATATAATCGGTGCCAAGACGCCGCAAGGAAGCCTGGCAAGCCGTACGGATATAATCCGGGGATACGTCGATTTTCGTAAAAACGCTGCGGCTTGCCGCGTCATGCGTGAAGCCGAATTTCGTCGCGATCACCGCATCCTGCCGGCGGCCCCGCAAAGCCCGCCCGATGACCTCTTCGCTGTGTCCTGTGCCGTAGGCATCCGCCGTGTCGAGCAAATTGATGCCTAAATCCAGTGCGGTTTCGACCGCCCGAATCGACTCCTCATCGTCGACCTCGCCCCAACCGTCCGGCAAGCCGTCCAGCCAAAACGGTCCCCCGATCGCCCAGCAGCCGAACCCGAGCGGACTTACCAGGACGTCCGAAGCTCCTAATTTTTTCCTTTCCATCTCCCGATTCCCTCCATTTCCCAATTGAACTCATTCTTAGTATAATGAAAGAAATCGGTTATTTTTAGAGCCATTTTTGTTTAATTTTGAGGAACCATTTTAAGTGAGTCTCGGCTGATTCAAGATTCGACGTCGAATCTGCTTCATGGCCCGCTTCGTGATCAAATGACGACTTTTTGAACTACTTCTTTAAGAGAGGAGCATGCAACGCCATGTTCGGAATCTACCTTGACCCCGCCTCGGACATGCGATCACGGCCCAGCTCTGCCGCCAAATCCGCCAAAAAATCGAAAAAGGCGAAATCGGCGAGGGCTTGCGGCTTCCGCCGACCCGAAAACTGGCCGCGGAATTCGGGATTGCCCGGAATGTGGCGATCGACGCTTACGAACAATTGATCGCGGAGGGATATCTCATCGGCCAGTCCGGCTCCGGTACTTATGTAGCCGGGGGAATCCTGCCGGCCATTTCGGCGGGCATGGAGACGAACGGGAATTGGGGAACCGCTTGACGGATGAAACGGATACTCCGGTCGCCGAGGATATCATCGATTTCGAGATCGGAACGCCCGATTTGCGTATGTTTCCAAGACAGGCCTGGGCCAAATATTTGAAGGCGGCGGCGGAGAACATGCCGGCCGGATCCTACGATTACGGCGACATCCGCGGGGAGGAAGCTCTGCGGGCGGAAATTTCCGCTTATCTGCACCGGACGAGAGGCATGCGCTGCCATCCGGGCCAAATCATGATCGTGTCGGGCTCCTCCGAGGGCTTTGCCCTAATCGCCCAAACGCTGCGCGATCAGTTTGACGGCATATACTTGGAGGATCCGACGATCGAGTTCACGCAGCATATTTTTCGGGGGCATCGGTATCGGGTAACGCCGGTTGCCGTGGACGACTCCGGCATGAAGCTGCACGAGCTTGCTTCATGGGACAGGGGACATCTCATGCTGCTCACGCCTTCCCACCAGTTTCCGGGCGGCGGCATTTTGCCGATTCAACGGCGGCAGCATGCGGTCAGGCTCGCGGAGGAAGCCGGCTCCTATCTCATCGAAGACGATTACGACGGGGATTTCCGCCTGAAAGGCGTCCCGGTCCCGCCGCTCCAAACCTTAAGCCCGGATCGCGTCATTTACGTCGGAACGTTCAGCAAAACCCTGGCCCCGGGGCTGCGCCTCGGCTTCCTGGTCCTCCCGCGTCACTTGGTTCGGCCCGTGGCCGACCTGCGGGAAGCCTTGAACTTTCGCTCCCCGTCGGTACCGCAAATCGCTCTCGCTTTGTTGATGCGGGACGGCCGGTTGGACCGGCATATCCACAAAATGAAAAACGTCTACCGCGGGCGGCGAAACCTGCTGATCGAGGCCTTGAAACGCCATTTCGGTGACCGGGCAGTCATTCAAGGCGACGAAGCCGGGATGCACCTTCAGGTGGAGTTCGCCGGGGTTCCCGCCGGGATCGATTGGTCCAACGCCCCCGCTTACGGCGTCCGGGTTTACGGCGTCGAAGACTACTGCCTGATCAAAGAGAACTACACGCGGCACGTCCTGCTCGGCTACGGCAACCTCCCCGAAGAGATCATCGAACCGGGAATCGCGCGGTTGAGAAGGTTTGTGGAGGAAACCGATTGTCGAATCTAACAAACGCGTGCATGAATATACAGAGAGGGCAGCCTCGCGGGAATAGATCCGCATAGGCTGCCCACTTATATATGCAGGGTTAATCGCGTGCTTTTTGCTGTACGAAATCGCTCACCACTTTGGCAAATTCCAGAGGAGTCTCGACATGGTTCATATGCCCGCCTTTTTTGAAGGTGTAGAGCTGCGATCCAGGAATCTTCTCCGCCATTTCCGCTCCCCAGCGTAAGCCGCAGTTAAAGTCGTGTTCGCCAGCCAAGATGAGCGTCGGCGTAAGCACCTGATTCAAAAGATCCCTAACATCCCAAATATACGGCTTGCGATTCGGATCGACGCTAAAATCAATAGCGGCTTTCCACTCCTCTACTTCTTGCGGAAGGCTCCTGTAATCGCCGAAGAATGCAGGTAACAACCGCTGCAAAACGGCTAGCGTCGATTCTCTGTCTTGGGCGGCTCCATGGATCAAGTCCATCCAGGCCTGCTTCGCATCCTGCGCCTCGGGACGCTCCGGCCAGCGCTCTGCATATAGCTCGATTTGCCGAACCTGTTCCATCCCAAGTTCAGGTCCCATACATGGAGCACTGCTATAGAGAATTAATCCTCCCAGCTCCTCCGGATAATCGAGCGCATATTGAAGACCTACAAAACCTCCATGCGAATGTCCCAAGAAATAGGGTTGCCGGGCTCCAATATGCTCTGCCACTTGATGAGCATAATAGGCATACCGCGGCATGCTGTAATCTCCGTCCGGCAACACTCCTGATTTTCCCGTGCCTAACGGCTCGATGTAAACCACAGTCATGACCTGTTCAAGCCGCGGCATGCGCATATAACGCCAATGGAAACCGGGTCCCCCTGAATGGACCAGACATACCGGCCCACTGCCGGCAATGTGAAAGCTTTGCTCTACCCCGTCGATCCAGATGTTATGCTCGCCTAAAGATATTGTCATACGCGATGATCCCTCTTTTCTGGGTCTATGCTAGACCAGGGTAAGAAATATTGTATTTTTTCGATACTTGGATCAGCTTATGAATGGCCTCGGGAGTGGGTGGTTCCAGGTGTGCTTCCATTCCTTCCTCGTATGGAACGCCCAATTCTTTCACAAATGAATCAAATCCCGCAGGGTAAGCGGTGACCAGAAAACGAGCTTGGGGAGACTTCACCTTAAAGGTATGAGGAATACCGCGAGGAGCGAAAACATAATCCCCGCTTTGAACCCGAAGCGTTTGATCGCCAAGGATCATCTCCAATTCTCCATCCAACACGTAAAAAGATTCGTCCTCATCCCCATGGATATGAAGGGGCGGACCCTCATTTTCTTTCACCGAACAATGCACCACGCAAAATTCCCCGTTGGTGTCCTCCCCGCTGACCAATATGGAATTAATGTCCGTAAGGAACAGGAACGTATTCTCTTTGTTGATGTTCCGGTGCATTATACCTGCGTTGCTAGGGTTAATCCTCATTGTTCTAGTCACCTCTTGGTTGGTTGGATTGAACTTTGAACGCTAAGTACCTGCGCAGGTATTTTAGATCGATCGTTCTCATATTAAAAATTATTTTCCCATTTGTCAACTCTTTTAACGTAAAATTTACAATTCTTGACGGTTCTTTTACCGTTCGTTCTCATATGATAAGATAGGGTTGAAGGGGTGACACGTTATGGCACGTAGCAAGGAGTTCGAGGAAAGTGAAGTCCTCCTTAAGGCAATGCATCTATTCTGGGAACAAGGGTATGAGAAGACCTCGCTTCAAGACCTGGTTAAGCATATGGGGATTCATCGCAGAAGCTTGTACGACACGTTTGGCGACAAGCACACGCTCTTTATCAAAACGATGGAGCAGTATGCGAAGCTTACGGACGCTACTATTAAGGCTGAAGCCCGGCGTGGTCGTACGGCAAAAGAATCCGTCCGCCTGATCTTTGACTATCTGATTGAAACCAACGGCGAGCAGCCGATCGGCTGCTTCTTTGTGAACTCGGCGACCGAACTGGCTTACAGGGATCCCGTTGTCAGTGAATTAACGAGCGAGGGATTTAACAAGGAGGAGCAATTACTGGCAGAGCTCATCCAACAGGGGCAGCAATCGGGGGAAATTTCGGCTGAACAAGACCCCAGCCTACTTGCGGCAAGTTTACACACAACCATGATTGGAATCAGAGTCCTAAGGCGGGCATCCGCCGATAAAAAGAAACTCCATCAGATCGCAAATGTCACGGTGGCCATGCTCGAGAAGTGATCTAGTTTAATCAAGTGAAAAGCCCGCAAACCCATCGTTTGCGGGCTTAGCTTTTTTTATCTCCCCATCGTTATTGAATCAGTCCGTTTCTATTCGCAATGCCTGCGCTTGCGCTTCAATACATAAAGCCGCCGCCTTAAAAGCATGATCTTGTGTCATCGCGTTTTCCGTCCCGTTCAGCATATCCAAAATGAATTGACCGAAATAGGGATATCCCACCTGGCCGGAGCAATCAAAGTGTTTTTCGCCTTCGTGGTTGACCTAATAGATTCCCCATTTGAGTCCGGTCTCTTTCGTTTTTCGCCTCGCCCGATCTACCTGATCCAACGTAGTAAAGGCCGGTTTATCCACAAAATAATGCTTGCCATGGTCTAACGCCCTAAGCCCCAGAGCACCTCGCTCGGCAGGAATGCAAGCGCCGGCAATCAGCTTGATTTGCGGATCGTTCAGAATCTCTTCCTCGGACGCTGCCGCTTTCGCCTGCGGAAAAGTGTCGGCGAACCGCTGCACCTTCTCCAGATCCGGGTCATACACCACCGCCAGCTCGGCGCCGGCCTCCATCAGGCCGTTGCACATTCCGTAGATATGTCCATGATCCAAACCGATGGCTGCAAACCGAAATTCTCCTTCTCCAACCACGCGATTCGGTTTTCCTTTTGGCGCATAGTCCATGCCATCCTGCTTATTCGTCATTAACGTTTGCCCCCTTCAGGGTTCTCAGGCATTGCCTCCCGAGGTAATGGGATTGTCGTTAAAAATTTCGACGCTGTTCTTCTTCTCATAGAAATAGGTTGCATTTTGCAGAACGCCTTGCCTTGAGTAGAAGGGGCTGTCCGGTCCCAGCGGCAGCTTGACCGTTTGCCCGGTACTTGCGGATTGATAGATCGCCGTTATGAGTTCTAGCGTCTGTCTGCCTTGAATGCCGTCCACCAACACCGGCGTGTTCTGTTTAATAGCCTTCAGCACGTCCTGGATCTGTCCGCGGTGGCCTTCATGCGGAAGATCGGCTTGCTCATCGTAGACCTGCTGAATTTGGGCTTCCAGCTCTTTGTCCTCTTCCGGAAATCCGTTGGGTTTGGAGGTGGATGCGGCCACTTTCCAAGGGGCGGACACGCGCGCATGCTTCCCTTGGAAGATCAGCTGCTGCTCTTGTCCATGATGAACCACGGAGCTGGTGATTTGGGCCAAGGCCCCGTTATCGTAACGGGCAATGGCGATGCATAGGTCCTCCACCTCGGCATTGTCATGGGAAGTATTGCTCATCACGGCCGTCACCTCGGCAGGCATGCCGTTCATCCATTGGAAAATGTCTATATGGTGCACCGCATGATTCAAAGTGCATCCGCCGCCTTCTTTTTCCCAGGTTCCTCTCCACCACAGATCATAATAACAATGGCCTCTCCACCAGTAAGAATCGACTTGTACATGCACAACGGGGCCAATCAACTTCGTGTCCAACACCCGTTTCAGCTTCATCATGGGCGTGGTGAACCGGTTTTGCGCCACGACGGATAAAATTTTGCCGCTTCGCTCCGCCGCCTCGTTCATTTGGTCGCTTTCTTCCAGCGAGGAAGCCATCGGTTTCTCGACGATCACATGCTTGCCTGCATTCAACAAGGCGATCGCCGTTTCCGCATGGGTATAAGGGGGCGTGCAAACGGACACCAAATCGATGTCGTCGCGCCGGAGCAGTTCCTTGTAGTCGGCGTACACCTCCGCTTCCAGCTTATATTCCTCCACCCTTTGCTTCGCCTTATCCGGGTAAATATCGCAGATGGCCACGATTTTGCATTGTTCCGGAAACTGCAAATATGCTTGAATATGAGCCGGGGAAATTGCGCCGGCGCCGATCACGGCTACATGTAACAAAGGCTTCCTCTCCTTTAGGGTCGGATGGGGATCGGGCCTCCCGGCGAACATTTCCGAACGGCCCGATCGTTAAGTCCTTTATTGTTTGTAAAACTCGTCGTAGGCCGCCATTTTGCCCTCCATGACGGCTTTGCCGCCCATTGCCATGTATTCCTCGACTTTCTGGTCATAGACCTTATCGAACTGGTCCGGTTTGGCCGTAACGATCTTCGCCAGCATTTCTTTCTCGAAATCCTCCAGAATCTTGGCGTATTTGATCTCGGCATCCACCGCGATGTCGACGCGAGGCAAAGTGTACCCGTCAACCGTGCCCGCTTGAATGCTCTTGACGGTGAAGTCCTTGAAGTCGGGGTCAAAGGCATTGGCTTCAATGTTCTTGTTCGGATCCTCCGTTGAAATGTATTTACCGTTGAGAATAATGCAGTAGTCGTAGTAGTTGTAGAGCAGGTTTTGAGCTTCCGGCGTGTTCAGCAGCAAAGGAAGTCCGTTTTCGCTCATCTCGTACGAGACACCTTCTTCGCCGTTTTGGAGCACCAGGATATTTTTCGGATCCGACATCCAATCCAAATACTTGACGGCCGCAACCGCATTTTTGCTCGTGGACGGAATCATAATGTAAGCGCCGATCGGATCATAGATCGGCTTCGGATGTTTCCCGTCGGGCGTGGAGAAGGGGTCGATGGCTTCCAGAACCGCATCCGGATTGTTCGTTTTCAAGTTGGCATAGTAGCCGTTGTACACCGGTTCATTGGTATTTGGCGTGCCCGCGCCGGCGATGCTGTTCACGACTTGCTGGGCGAACGCTTGGCTGAAATCATCACTGAGGGCAAAGTCCGGATCGATAAGCCCTTCATTGTACATCTGGTTCAGCAGCCGGTAACCCTCCTTGCTGCCCGGTTGCAGCCATCTTGGAACCGCATACAAATTTTTATCCGAGATTTCGTCCCATTTCCAGAAGGAATTCACCAAAGGCATCATATGGAACACATCGATATAACTGTAAGGAATCACTTTGCCCCCCGTCTTTCCAGGATCTTTCTCTTTAAAGGCGCGCATCGCATTAACGAATTCCTCCGTGGTTTGAGGCAACGGCAGATTTAATTGATCCAGCCAGTCCTTGCGGATAAAGGTGGTCGATTGGGACTGAATCACGCGCAGCGCCGGAATGACATATTGTTTCCCGTCAAAAACGCCGTAGGGCAGCGAAGGCTCCAATACTTTCTTCAGGTTAGGCCCATGTTCCTCAATAATCGGTCCTAAATCGGAAAGGCCTCCGCTTTTCACATAGTTTTGCACCGTCGGTTTGTTATACGTGAAGACAATGTCCGGAGCGGAACCCGATGCCATCAGTACATTCAACTTATCCACTTCTTCCGCACGCGGGACCGTTACGAATTCGACGTCGATGTTGTTGGGGTCGCCGAAATTCTTCTGAATATACTGGGTCATAAAGTTATCCGTAATCGGCGGTTCTCCGGCAGGCGTATTGTTTCTGTCGAACAATTCCACTTTTAGCGTAATCCGTTCACCCTTGGGTTCCGATTCCTTGGAGTTGTTCGTGGCAGCGGCATCCCCGCCTCCGTCTCCTTCTCCGTTTGCTTGTTCGTTTCCTCCGCTGCCGCAGCCTGCCAATGCCAAAGTCACGGTCATGACCAATGCAAGCATGGCAAACAGGGATGAGCGAAATGGCTTGCGCATGTTGTTACCTCCCTTTTCACTTTTTGTATATAGTGACCTTCGGCGCAGTCGTCAGAAGACTTCTGCCGAAGAGCAGCTATCGAAGCAATTCCGGCCGACTATCCTTTGACCGCCCCGGTCAGCATGCCGGAGATAAAATACTTCTGCAGCCAGGGATAAACCAGCAATATAGGCACGGTTGCAAACATAATGCTTGCCGATTGGATGCCCTGCGGAATAGGGGTGGCCGCATTAAAGCCTTCTTGCGCCGTAGCATCGTTAACCTGGCTATTGATCACCATTTGATACAGCTTAAGCTGAAGCGGGTACATATCTTTATCGCTGATATAAAACAAGGCATCCTGGAACATATTCCATCGGTCCACGGCGGAATACAGTCCAATGGTAGCCAGAATCGGCAGTTGAAGCGGAAGGACGATCCGGAGCAAAAAGCGAAAATGGCCGCATCCGTCCATCCAGGCCGAGTCCTCCAGCTCATTAGGGACTCCGGAAAAGGAGGTCCTCATAATAATCAACAAAAAAGCGTTGATCATGAGCGGCATGATCAGCGACAAGGGCGAATCCAACAAGCCCAGCTCCTTGACAAGCAAGTAATTGGGGATAATCCCGGGATTGAAAAACATCGTGACTACGATGAATCCAAACATGATGTTTCTGCCTCTAAAATTTCTGCGGCTTAAAGCATAGGCCGCCATGATGGTCATCACCAAAGCAACCGCCGTATATACGACGACCAGGAGAATCGTAATCACAAGCGAACGCATCATGGACGGATCCCCGAATACCGCGGAATAGGCATGGAAATTCCAGTCTACGGGCCATAGGAACACTTCTCCCGACATAATGGCCCTGTTGCCGCTGAAGGATAATGCGAAGATATGGATCATCGGCAAGACGCAAAATATAGCAAACAGGCCGATGAACACCATCACGAAGAGATCGATCACTTTTTCCACCGGATTCCGTATCACGCATGTCCCTCCTTTAAAAGATGCCTTGATTGTTTATTTTTCTGGAAATAAGCTCAGCCGTAAGCAGCAAGATCAACCCGATGGCCGATTGGAATAACCCGACGGCAGCGGCAAGCGAAAATTGCGCCGACTGAATTCCGACCGTGTATACATAAGTGCTGATGACTTGCGCGACGTCCATCACGTAACCGTTCTGCAAGGCATAAGGTTGTTCGAAGCTGATGTCCGCCATATGTCCGATTTGGATAATGAACAACACGACGATGGTCGGCTTAATCCCGGGAAGCGTGATGTGCCAAATTTTTCTCAGTCGGGTGGCTCCGTCCACTTCAGCGGCTTCGTACAGTTCCTTATTAATGCCTGTAAGCGCCGCCAAATAAAGAATCGTTCCCCAACCGGCATAGTGCCACACCCCGGCCCCCGTATAAGTAACAATCCACATGACGGTATCTTCGAGAAACGGAATCGGTTGTCCGCCAAGACTTTTCACGAATTCATTGACGCTGCCCGTATTTGTCGCCAGCAATTGAATGACCATCCCGCCGACGATGACCCAAGATATAAAATGGGGCAAATACAACAGGGTTTGGCTTACGCGTTTATACCAATTGATCCGCAGCTCGTTCAACATGATCGCCAATATGATCGGAATCGGGAACGTCAGCAAAGAAAATACATTGAGCATCAAGGTATTGCGCAGCGCTTTATAAAACTGCGGCATCGCGAAGATCTCCTTAAATACGTCAAGTCCGACCCATTCGCTTGCCCATATGCCTTTAAATATGTTGTAGTCCTTAAAAGCAACCACGACCCCGGCCATAGGAATGTACTTAAAAACAATAAAAAACGTCATGGGCGCTAACATCAGAAGATATAAGGGCCATTGCCGTTTCATGGCGGCCATGCCATTTCGTCGTTTGGCGGTTAGCGGGGGGCCAGCCCGTTTTACCTGCGTTTGCATAGGCGTCATCCTTTCTGCTTAAGTCTGGGGTTCGGTTTGGTTCGGTTTGAAGCTTACTATACAACAGGGACTTTCGATGCGAAATTCTCATTTATTTTTGGCCTCTCCCCTTTTTCCTGCAGTCCTTTCACCTTTTTTATATGCCTATCATTTATTGCCATGGCGAATCGGCCGGGGAAATCCACGCAAAAAAAGAAGCGTCTCGAAGGGAGTACCTATCCGTTCCCCAAGACACTTCTGCATACATCGCTCACCGGTACTCTTTGTAGGCCCGATGTTTTTCTTCCATAACCTGTTGTCCGCCCATCATCATGTACTCCGCGACTTCCTGATCGTACACGGCATCGAATTCCTCAGGCCTCGCCGTGATGATTTTAACGAAGATCTCATTATTTTTTTCGTTCAAGACAGCGGAATATTTAATTTCGGACGAGAGGATGGTTTGGATCCGCGGGGTTTCCACGCCGTCATTCATTCCGTATTCCACACTTTTTAGTGTAAAGGGCTCATAGCCCGGACTCGAAGCGTTGGCTTTCAAATTCAACCGTTCATCGGTGCTGCTCACATATTTCCCATTGATAATGATGCAGTAGTCAAAATAATTAAATAGCATCCGATTCGCGTCTTCGTTCCCCATCGCAATCGGTAACCCGTCCTCCATTCGGTACGTTTCACCCTCTATGCCATTCTGAAGGGTGATATAATTTTCCGGCTGCGCCATCCAATTCAAATACTTGATCGCAGCCTCGGCGTTTGGGCTGGTTTGGGGAACCATAATGTACATGCCCGTATGCTCCAGTATAGGTTTCGCCTTTTTACCATTTGCGTTTGTGAAGGGGTCAATGGGGGTCAGCATCGCGTTGGGATCATTTTTTTGCAGTTCCGCCAAATACCCCATATACACGGGCTCATTGGTATTGGGCGTGGCAGCTCCTACGCGTCCATTAACCAAGTCCCTTTGGAATTGCTGAGCAAACCGGTCCAGATGAAAATCGGGATCGATGAGCCCCTCATGGTACAGTTGGTTAAGGAACCTAAATGCCGCTTTGTTTCCCGGCATCACCCATCCCGGGTTGGCGTATAAATCCTCCCCGGTGATGCGGTCCCAATCCCAAAACGAGTATTGCAGGGGCGCGGTATGATAATAATCAATTTGTCCATAGGGATAAATGGTTTCCCCGTACTTCTCCAGCCTGGTCTTCTTAAACGCCTTTAACGCCTGATAAAATTGCTCCGTCGTTTCAGGCAAGGATAATCCTGATTCCTTCAGCCAGTCTTCACGGATCAAGGTCGTGCTGCGGGCCGTCAGCACCCTTTTGGCCGGAATCGCAAATTGGATTTCGTTCAAACGCCCATAGTTTAATATTTCGTCCCCCAAGACCTTTTTCAGATCTTGGCCATACTGCTCCAACCAGGGGGAAAGATCGGTTAATTTACCTTGGCTGAAAAAATTGTAAACCGTAGGCAAGTCATACGTAAAAATGATGTCGGGTGCTTGGTTGGCAGCCATCAACACTTGTAATCTCCCCACCTCTTCCGACCTCGGGACCGTGATAAATTCTACTTTTATTCGCTCCGGATCTCCAAAGTGCTCTTGAATATACTGCGTCACATCATTATCCGTAATCGCGGGTGCTCCGACGGGCTTATTATTCCGTTCGAACAGTTCGATTCTTAACGTGGTCCAATGATCATCCGAAGCGGATCCATAAGCGTCAACCAGTCGATTCGAGCCATCGGCACGGCCTGTTTTATTCGCCCCCGATGAGATGCTGCAGCCAATCCCCAAGAATAACATCATGATTACCGTCACGATGAGAAACAAAGACCGCGGAAATGACACTGGAAGATCCCCCCTATTCGATTTGTTGAGCCGCTCTATAGCGTACGACACGTCATCCGATACTCCCCCGGCGGGATGTCTTGAAATTTCTTGAACACCCGATAAAATGAATTCACATTCTGGTAACCGATTTGTTCCGCAATCGACTGAATTGAATCCTCGGTCTCCATTAGAAGCTGCTTGGCATGCTGCATTCTGATTTTTATCACGTAATCAACGAACTTTTCGCCCAGTTCTTCTTTAAATAAAAGACTTAGAGCGCTGGGTTGAATTCTGAGATAATCGCTGACTCGGGAAAGCGACAGCCCTGGATCGGCATAATGCGCATCGATATAACTTTTGGCTTGCATCGCCATGCTGTGATGCCTTCTGGCCTGGCGATCCTCATCGACGCTAACCTCGAACATGACCAAACTGCTCATGAACTGTTCCTCCAGCTCATCCAGCGTTTCGACGGTTTCATGCAAATGGGTAAACCGCAGCCGATAGTCCTTTTTCCAAATCGCCTGAATGTTGGAGGAGAGCGCCATCACCGCCTTATCCATCTGCTTGACGAAACTGTTGGCAAACACGGCCATGTCTTGCTTCCTAAATCGCATTTTTCTCAGTTCGCTGAAGATCTGGGTCAGTTTCTCTCTCCAATCACTTTCGTTCATTCTGAAGGATTGGGCGGCATGATCCAAAGCTTGCAGGTAGGCGTAATTATCCAGGCTTAATTGGCCGGCGCTTTTCCGGTTATCGATTAACGTATGGGTTCCAAAAATCATTTTAAGCTCCACATTATCATGAGCATTGCGGTAAGAATCCGCGATGGTTTCAATGGAATCCGAATCCGCCCCGATCCCGATGGTGATCGTAAGCTCCAGATGCTGATGGATCCATTTTTGAAATTCCTCGGCACACACCGCCACCGCTTTGTTGCTAAGTTGATCGGTTGCCGTATCATGCACAACAAAAGCGATTCGATGCGGCTCCATCCAGGCATGCCAAACAAATAATTGATGATTTTGCCCTAGATCACGAAAGGCGCTCTCAATGATAAATTTAAGTAAATGCTGGTCTTTGACCTTGTATTTTTCGGTAAAGCTTGCATAATGATCGATTTCCACCACGATCACGCCTAGCCGGCCATACGGATCAGGCAGATTTAAATCGGCAAGCTGTTGTTTGAATTCTTCATCGGTCAAGGTGAGATGCCCCGCCAACAAATCGTGAAAAAGACGCTGCTGTCGCAGTAAACTATCTTCCTTATGCAGATTATCATAATCGAGTGACCTCTTGAGCAAATGGTCTAACGCCATCTCTATAAAAGTAAATTCATTATTCGCCCCTTTAATCCCCAGCTCCCCGCTCTTCCGATAGGAAAACTGTCCGACCTTCTCCATAATCGATTGAATCGGCTTGTAGTGCATGTGCGTAATAATCGTAAATCCGAGGAGTGCCAGTACAATGAGGATGACGAATATAACCATCCACACGCTGGAAATGAGGGATAGCATATTATAGCCTTTATCATTCACACCGTCAGAAACAAAATTCCAGCCCGTATAATCCGATTGAACTATAATCGTGTCCGATCCGGTCTCTGCATTCGATAGGATATCGCCTTGATCGAGCTGACCGTCTAACAAACGAACTGAATTGTAACCGCTTTCAGCAAATGAGTTAAGGTATTCCATAAAAGAGTATTGATACACGTTGACGACAAGGGCGCCGCGTATTTCATCTCCTGCGTAGGCAAACTTCACAAGCGAAACCGCCTTCTGCTTATCTTCCGGGGCCAAATAGCCGAATAGCCGCGGGTTGTGCCAGCCCTCGGATTCCCCCTTGCCAAAGTTGGATATCAGGAATTCTGCATCTCCAAAAGAGCCCAGCGAATATGCCCCCAGATCCGAAATGATTTGCTGCTCGGCCACATTGTACAAATAAATCGTATTGGAAAACGGCAGGGTCGAACTCAATTCGATCATCTTCTTCTGCAACAGGTAATCGTCAAAGGCGTCCTTGGAGCGATTCGAAAAGTTATCCTGGATTTCGCTGTCCATTAATAATTCACTGACCACATTGCGTTCGATCAGCATCAGATTCGCATCCGTATTGAAGACCATGCGATCCAGTATCGCTTGATTGGTCTCTATGTACTTCCTCTCGGAAGCATTATTCAAGACCAGGAAAATGATAAAAATCATCGAGGAAATGATAATGAAGAGAATCGGAGCATAGGAAAGAATCGTTCGATAATACCAGTTCATCTTCATAGAGGCAACTCTCCCAAACGGTTTCATTAATTATAAGAGATAGACACAAGTACTGTTAATTAACATTTTATTCAGGACTACCCTTTTTTAAGATTATAGAATTTATTATATTTCTTCTATATTTCGTTGCGCATCAATCCCCTAAAACCTTAAAATATTTAATAGGTATATTTTAACTATATCAAAAGTAGGAGATGATCGGCCTGAGGATAATAAAAAGCTTAGCAATCCTATCGTTCGTTATGTGCTTGATGATGACCGATGCTTTTACCGGAACCGCATTCAGCGCTTCAAACCGCCATGCTTTGGCGACCGAAGTCGTTGGTACCGTCTATGTGACAAAAGCCGGAGGAACGAAGGAAATTCGCGTGTTTGACGGCATGGCCTTCGAGGAAGGGGATCTGATTCATGTCGGGAAAGGGGGCAGCTTGACGCTTAAGGTTGCGGATCGGGACGACGCTATCGTTCTCGGCGAGAATTGGAACGGAACGTTGTCCAAACTGAGGGGGAACGCATCCGGCGCAACCGAGACTGCCATACATACCTGGTCGGGTTCCATGATGAACCGCGTTCAGAAGCTTTCCGGCACTGGTGGCTCCTATCAGGTAGAAACGCCGACGTCCGCCATGGGCGTGCAAGGGACGCATTTCCTGGTAGGGATCGACCCGGTTCTAGGTTCGACGTATGCCGCCGTGCTGTCGGGTAAGGTGGCCGTGACCCCAACGGCATCGGATACGAGCCAAACCGGCGGATTGAGCGGAACGGGTAGAATGAGCGGGATTACCGTGGGTCCGGCGCAGCAAGTCGAACAGATACCGCAGTCCTCCCCGGCCTACAATCCGATCGATCCCGAAAAACTGATCGGCTTGTCCTCGGAAGCGGTCGTGGCAGGCCTTATCGGAATGACCGGCCAAATCGATGAAGAAAACCATTCAATGAATTCCAGCTACTACAAAGATTCCATACAGATGATCATCAATCAGTCCAACAGCTTGCTGTCCCAGGAAGAGATCCGGGGGATTCTGGACCGTGCCAATCCGGACGGCTCGGCCGCCTTTTACGAGCCGAACCGACCGGTCATAGCTCCGGTGAATCCTTTTATAAACGATCCGGGGTATTTGCAGCAGCAAAAACAACAGGAGGAAGCGAAAGCGAAGCTGCAGCAGAAGGTCGCCGCGAAATCGGAAGCGAAACAGGGAATCCTCGATTCGAATCAGGCCCTGATCCAGCAAATTACGCAGAGGATGCAAGAGCAATCGCTACAAAACGAGAAGCTGCGGCAAGAAAAACAGCAGGAAGCGATAGACAGGCTCCTGTCCGAGTTAAGCGATGCCCAAAGGAGAAGTTTGGAGCAGCGCATTCAGCAGCTTGAAGAGGAGAAGAAGAAGCAAGAGCAGGTAACGAAAAATCCCTCAACCCAAGAGCCCACGACGAAGCAGCCCATCGGCGGAAGCTCGGGCGGCGGAATTACCGGCGGCGGTTCTTCCGGTCCGTCCCGACTCGCAACTTCAACGTCGATTCGGGTTGAACCGAACCCGATCTATGCGGGTGAACCTTTCGTATTGACCGCTAACGTGACGATCTCCCAGTCCAATCAAACGGTTTCGGACGGGACGAGCGTGACCTTCCGCAAGGGAACTCAAGCGATCGCGACAGGCACAACGCAGAACGGCGCGGCCACTGCCCGTATTTCAAGCGAAGAAAGCCTCGCGCTATTCGGCGTTGGGGACTATAGTTTAAACGCGCAAACCGCGGAAACCCCGACGACGCAAATGAGCACGTCTTTCCCGGCGGCATTGAAGGTCAAACAGGATGAGACGACGACGGCGATTTCGGCGCCGCATCGAGAGGTATTTGTCGGCGAGACGGTTCCGTTTACCGTCAGCGTAACGCCGCAACACGGCCACACGCCTGCGGCCGGCAGCGTAAAACTGTACGAAAACGATAAGGAGCTTGATTCCAAGGAGCTGAATTCGGACGGCACCGTCACCTTCGACGTATTGATCGAAGAGCCGGCTTCGGACGTTCCCCGCACGTATAAGGCGGTTTTCGCCGGAACGGAGAAGCTCTCCGGAAGCGAAGGAGCCCTCCATTTGCCCGTATCGCATATGAACGAGATTCCGGCCTTTGCTTATTTGCGGATCGACCGGATTTCCCCAACGCAACTCAATGCGGTCATTTCCCTTGACCGGTTTACCGGGGATTCGGAGCTGTACCGCGCGGAATTTGAGTTCGTCCACGCGCGCGGCGTCGAGCCGCGGCAGGGCGATGGGATTACGTATTATAATGCCGGCAAATTCCAGCCGTCAACGGTAACGGAAGCGGTTTACGTAACCGAAGGGGAGCACGATGGAGCGCAGGTTAATTATACGGAGTATCATTTCGAAACGATTACAGGAGGAGCAACCTTCGATACCGAAGAAGTCCTGGCCGTCATTCCGTTCACCGTTGGCGATTCGGCCAGCGGCGAAATCACGGTCATCGCGTGGAGATTCTTCGATAGAGACGGAAATGCGATCGAGGTCCGTACTGATTGAACCCAATCCATGATTGATAAGGAGAGCCTATGAACATCATTCGAACCTATGGTATATGTGGGTTGGCAGCGACGTTGTTTCTTGGAGGAGCTGTCTTTGCCAACGCGGCGGTTTATTCGCCGGAAGGCAGGCCGCTGGTCGAAACGCTTGATGCGGCCGGAAGCGGGGAATACGAGGAATGGAACGGAACGGCGGCGGAAGCGGCGTTCCGCCATCCCGGCGCGGTGCTGGCGCTCGCGGACGGATCCGTGCTGGCTTCGGATACGGACAGTCAGCGGATTCGCCTCTTGCGAGACGGCCGCGTTACGGTATACGCCGGGACGGAGTTCAACATCCTGCCGGGAGACGGCGAGCTTCCGGCTGGCGCTTACTCCGATGGCAAGGCGGGCTTGAGCTTCTTCTCCAGCCCGATGGGCATCGCGTCCGACGCCAAGGGAAACGTGTATGTCGCCGACCGGGGAAATCATGCGATACGGAAAATATCGACGGACGGCATGGTTTCGACGATCGCCGGCCATGGCGTGTTGGGGAACGCGGACGGGAAAGGAAGCAACGCTTCTTTCTACGCCCCGTCCGACGTCGCAGTCGATGCCGCGGGCAACGTTTATGTCGCGGACACGCTGAACCACACGATTCGTAAGGTCGACTCCGCCGGGAACGTCACAACACTGAACGCCTTGCCGGAGCGGGTCGCCGAAGTGTATGGCGGCGTTGTGGAAGAAACCGGCGATTACCGGGACGGTCCGATCGCGAAGGCGTTGTTTAATGAACCGTCCGGACTGGCGCTCGACGCGAAAGGAAACCTGTACGTCAGCGATACCGGCAATCAGCGCATCCGTTACATCGATCTCAAGGCGGGGACCGTTACGACGGTCGCGGGCGGCGGAGTCCTGGCAGACGGGAAGCTGTACGTCGATGGGACTTACGCCGACGGTCCTGCAGCCGTCGCCCGGTTTTATAGCCCCCGCGGACTCGCCGTCGATGCCGAAGGCGGCCTCTATATCGCCGACAGCCTAAACCACGTCATCCGCTATTTGAAGAACGGACAGGTAACGACGATCGTAGGCAACGCCGGCGAATACGGCAACGCGAACGGCATCGACGAGGAAGCGGCGATGTACCGGCCGTCGGACGTTTCCATCGATAAGGACGGCAATCTGTACGTCGCGGATACATTCAATAACAAGATTCGCAAGATCGAGGTTTACGAGCTGCCAAGCGGTTGGAAAACGAACGGAGCGATTCGCGTCCTCCATAATCAGCGGGAGATCGTATTCGATGCACCGCCCGAGCTGCGGGACGGCCGGATCATGTTGCCGGTGCGCAAGGTAGCGGAGACGCTTGGATATACGGTGTCCTTCACGGGCGAAGAAGTCGCGTTGACAGGTCCTGGCGGGACGGTAACCTTGACGGCCGGCTCTTCCGAGGTTTCCGGCGGAAGTCCGGGCTCCGGAACGGCGGTGCAGATGGACATCGCGCCGTATCTTCATGCCGGCCTGTTGTATGTCCCTGTCCGCTTTATCGCGGAGCAGTTGGGCACCGCGGTCGACTGGCACGCCGGGACGAAGACTTTATTGCTGCGGGATTAATGGACTTGAAGCCGAAAGCGGCATGCATATGAGAACATATCATATGCATGCCGCTTCTATTTGTTATTAATAAGACCCGATTCTTGAAGAAGTCTGCGGGTCAGTGCAGCCGCTTCTGTACGCACGATATTGTCCTTCGACTTGAGCTGTGCATGATAGCCTTGAACAACTCCGGTTTCGATGCAGGCCGATACGCTATCCATCGCCCATGCTCCAACTGCTTATTACTATTCAGAGTAATTTTTATGTATGGCATTTTTTGTTCACAAAGAGTTTTTGTTTTTCTTTTCGAACCAAGCCACTTCTCCTGCGTAAAGGGTAAGGCTTCGAAGAGGGGCCCATCACTCCATGTATATTAGGTCATCACGACACGGATTATCTTTGTAAGCCCTTATCGAAATGCTAACCCTTTTTGTTGCCTATCGCTAATGTATGCGATGCTGAGTCCGAGATTAAAACCATGTTAACTAAAAGAGGTTAATGAAGAAAAGAATCGGGAAAACGATTCGAGAAAAGAAAAAAGCCGCGTGATCTCAGAATATATACCTGAAATCACATCGGCTTGTAGTCAAGCTTTTTAGCGTAATATGATAAATTACATTAAAGTATTGTTTTCTACCCCTTATTTATAAAGGGAATTTGAACGATGTGAAATACCTAAAATTACAATAAAGTATTGTTCTAAATCTCAATTTACTGCAATACCGTTAGATGTTGATTACAATAAAGTGCTGTATTTATAGTTATTAATAAAAAAGGATCACTTGTTAAAATCATCAGTTATCCATCTGATATTTGGCTTTGTCGACGTTATATAATAAAATATTTTCGTCCTCTAGCACGATAATATGTCTTCTCATGTTTGTCGACATCAAATCCAGATATCCAACCTTTTTTTTCGAATATTTCCAGTAGTTTCATATTGTAGTTGTTCTTTTCTAGCTTTGGCCATTTACCTGAAAATAAACTGATAACCTCCGACATACCTAAAAGCTCCAAACAACTTACAGCTTGTTTTTCGTTTAAAGCACCGAGGTTTAAAAGAAGTATTTCACTTTTCTTTTGTTGGTCAATATTATGTAATCCCACAAGTTTAATTAGAAGTTCATACGGGATTTCGTATTCCTCTCTAACGATTTGGTTCATATTCTCTATACAAATTAATAATATACTGTCACTTAGGCTTGAGCTCACCTGGTTATAACTTCTTATTAAATTCGGTATATCATTAGTGTCTAGGTTATTCTTTAAAATATATAAATTAATGTTTTCCGAATACTTCTTTCCCTTTACCGATATTGGTTTAGAAGTGAATTTCAATAAATCTAGTTTGAAAGAATCATCGAATTTTTCATCTAACAAACTAATAAGCTCTGCGTATAGAAAATTGTTCATAGTAGTTACATTTTCTACGTACAGTTCAATATTAGTACAGATAAAATTAACAACTTGATCAGGATAATTATCTCGCATAAACAATAAATTTGCTTCATTCATAGATATTTTCTTAAGTCTTATTAATATATCAACTTTAGCCTCAGAAAGTCCTTCATAATCAAATGCATCATAATAACTATTGTAACTTTGAATAATAGCTTCAAATCTTTTGTCTAGCAAATTTTCACACAAAATAATATCATTATAAAATTTTACAGTTTCATTTAATCCATAATTCTCTTTAATATCCTCATAATTAAAACTTAGTCCATCATCATTTTCATTAATAAATTTCACAAGAGTCCCATCTAAATCTGAATTGAAGTAATATTTAAGAATGTTATTTTCAGAATAACGAATAATTTTCTGATTAAGTAATTCAGACCATAATTTATGGTCTTCCACACTATCAATCTTATCAATAGGTGTTCTAAGATAATTAATATAAGTAATTTTATGATCATTACTAATATCTAAATTGTTTATTATCTCAAGTGCAACATTTTCATTATCAGTTATTACTGCATCACAATTGTCTAACATTATATCCATATAACAATCAATATTTTGCTTTATATTCTTAACTAAATGCTCTTGGGGCTTAGAAACTACGATTGTATAATTTTTATGTTTGTAATCCTCGTTATTCACTAAACCGTATATTTTTTCTAAAATAAGTGAAATCATAAAAAAATTAATTTCATAAAGATCTGCCTGATAGGCTGCCATGAACAATGAATTATTCGCCCTTTGATAATCGACCTTTTTAAATCTTTTTATGCATTGTTTTTAGTAGATATTCCAATAAATCAAAATTAAGAGTCTCAACTTTGTCAAAATCTATATCCCTCAAACGAGTAACAATTAGAGCAGGATCTTTTAACTCATAAGTAAACTCCTTTGCATCTTCATCGGTTACACTACGGAGAAATATCTTATCAATTCTACTAAGACTAAACTCATAAAAGTAAGTCATATAATCAGAGTACGTCTCATCAATATGACCATTCCTCACTAAAAACTTTATCAACTTAAAATATGGATTTGTTTTTACATCAATATAGGAGATCTCTTCTCCAATTTCATTTTCAAATGTACTACTAAAAATCTTATTAATGTTATTTTTATTAATAATTTCTCTCGTTTTTTTACTTTCTAATTTTGCTTTTTCATTTCTTAAGTCGCGAAACTCTGTTTGTAATTTGTTAATTGCTTTAAGAGATTTTGATTCTATAGCCTGTTTTCGCTTAGTATATTCATCATTCTCCGATAATTTATTGTATGCTGCATTAAAATCAAAATTATATCTATTGCCATGATTATAGCCAATTGGAGTATATTGCACTCTATCAGGATTATTTTTTAATGCTTTTATAAAAGACGCTCGAGTTGTAAATTGATTTTCCCATTTACCATCTACAAACAGAATATTCGTTCCTGTTGTAAAATAAATTGAATCTAGATCATCTATTTCAGAGAACACTTCATTTTCTGTAATTTCAATTTGTTTTTGCTTTTCTTGAATTTGCGGCTAGGCCCCTTAAATCCGGAGTCCTGACCTACAAGTTTATCTTTCTCAAAGACATGCTCACTATCTCACAGGTTTACATCGA